>JBDKVA010000076.1:0-76779 GCA_039679375.1 Clostridiaceae bacterium | reverse complement strand
GTATGAGACAATACTCTAAAAAATCTAAGGAGTTTTTCGACTATGGTTTAAAAACTCCAAGGAGTAATTTGGAGGATACTCATGGATGTGCAAAGAGTAACTGCAGAATATCGAATGGGCTACTGGTCTGAGCTGATCAAAGAATGCAGAAGCAGCGGAAAAACAGTCAATGCCTGGTGCGAAGAACGAAATGTCGGTATCAAAAGCTACTACTACTGGCTCAGGAAACTGCGTATAGCAGCCTGCAGTTCGAGCGGGGAGACAATAACACCTAACGGAAAAGTGCAACCGGTCTTCGCTCAGCTTAATGTGCCTGCGGCTCAATCATCTGCAGTTGTTCTCAAATATAACGGCATAACTGTTGAAATACAAAACAGTGCATCCGTCAGTACCATTGAAAATACCCTGAAAGCTCTTAAAGCCATATGTTAGGTGATATATCAAAGGCAGAATCCATATATATCGCCTGCGGCTATACAGATATGAGAAAATCGATCGATGGGTTGGCAGCAATGGTTCATCAGAATTTCAAGCTTGATCCGTTTCAAAACAGCCTGTTTCTCTTCTGCGGGCATAGGAGGGACCGGCTTAAGGCCCTTTACTGGGAAGGTGATGGATTTGTCCTTTTATACAAGCGCTTGGAAGGCGGAAGTTTTCAATGGCCGAGAGACACATCTGAAATTAAGGACATCTCGTGGCAGGAATTCAGATGGCTTTTGGAAGGGCTGTCAATAAATCAGCCCAAGGCTGTAAAAAAGATAAAAGCATCAAAAACAATATAGCCAAAATCGGTTGTAATCCGCACAAATAAAGGATTACAGGTTGTTTTTCATCCGCTCTTGTGATATAATTATGGTATCAAAATCAGAAATGAGATCCGTTCAAAATGCATTCACAGGCTTATGTCAAACAACTGGAAGACAAGGTTATCCAACTGGAACAGGAGAACAAAAGACTCCATGAATCAGTTGAATTTCTGACCCGAAAACTTTTTGGCAGAAGCAGTGAAAAAACATCAATGATCTTCGGACAGGCAAACCTGTTTGATGAGGCTGAAACCGAAACAGACCCCAAAGTTCCGGAGCCCACGCTTCAAGAGATTGAAGGATACAGACGCAAAAAGTTCAAAGGTCAGAGGATGGAACTTTTAAAGGATCTTCCACATGACAAGATCATCTGCAAGCTTGACCCATTGGATCTTAACTGCCCCCAGTGTGATACTGCCCTGGTTGAGGTTGGCGAAGAGTTCATACGGACTGAAGTTGAATATATTCCTGCAAAGGTAAGAGTAATAGATTACTATAGACAGTCATATGAATGCCGCAGTTGTAAAAATACGGACAGGCCATATTTTGAAAAATCGCCCATGCCCTATCCTGTAGTGATGCACTCCATGGCATCAGCCTCATCAGTTGCACATGTAATTTATCAAAAGTTTGTAAATGCACTTCCCCTTTACAGGCAGGAGAAGGACTGGGAGAACCTTGGCATAAGGCTTGGCAGGGCAACGATGTCCAATTGGATAATGGTTGCAGCAAGGGACTGGCTGGCACCGATCGTAAACCTCCTTCATCAGAAGCTTCTACAGGAAAAATATATACACGCAGATGAAACAAAAATCCAGGTAATGAACGAGGAAGGGCGCAAGAATACAACGGATTCATACATGTGGGTATATGGGACATACAAGGACTCGAAGAAACCGATACGGATATTTGAGTATCAGCAGACAAGGAATGGAAGACATCCGCAGGAGTTTCTCAAAGGATTTAAAGGATATCTTCACACGGATGCATATTCTGGTTACAACAAGGTTCCTGAAATTACCCGGTGTTTATGTTGGTCACATCTCCGACGATATTTTGTGGATGCCCTTCCGAAGGACATAAAAAGCCCGGAGGCAACCCTTCCAGGGGAAGGGATCCGATACTGCAACAAGCTGTTTGAAATAGAAACGGAACTGGAGCTGCTATCCCCGGATGAAAGGAAATATAAGCGGCTTGAACTGGAGCTGCCTGTTCTCGAGGCTTTTTGGTCATGGGTAGAAAAGAACATCGGAGAATGCCTTCCCAAGGGCAAGCTTCATGATGCCATGAAATATGCAGTCAACCAGAAGGAAGGTCTGATGGCTTATCTGGAAGACGGGAACTGCTCGATCTCGAATAATCTGGCGGAAAACAGCATACGGCCATTTACAGTGGGACGCAGGAACTGGCTTTTCAGCGGGAGCCCGAAAGGTGCGGATGCCAGTGCTGCAGCCTATAGCATAATTGAAACCGCCAAGGCAAACGGACTCAATCCTTATAATTATTTGTGGTTTATATTCAAAACAATGCCTGGTGTTCAGTTTGAAGAACATCCGGAATTTCTTGAAGATTTTCTTCCCTGGTCAGAGGACGCAATAGCATTTTGCAAAAAGGCCGAGGGGCAGGTCAATGCACCAGGTAATTAGACGCTTACCTTGCAAGGAAATCATCTGATATGAAGTTTTTGGTTCCAACCAAAGATAAACTCCTAATTTCTTCAAAGCCGCCATCTATTTCATTCTGCGAGTTAAGTACATTAATTGTAAAATTTGTATTCGTACCGTTGAATATGATTCAATCAACTAACAATTTTTTTATATAATCCTCTTTCAATAAACTCTATAACAGTATTATCTCTTAACACCTGAAGTTGCTGGCGGATTTTTGCTTCGATATTATTATTGGTCGGATGCAACTTTTTTAAAATCGGTACAAATTTATAAACATCATCAAGTGTAAAAAATTCTGGCTTTATTTCTGACACTATAAAAAGAATATCATTTAACCATCCCCTTGAATCTACATCTTTAATTTTTCTCAAAAAATCAATGGATATTATATTACTCTTTACAAGGCTTTTTTCAATTGGCTTAGAATCCTTAATTGTATATATCTTACCTTTATCTGGTATTGACCCAATAGCAATATTGCACCCTGTCCATCCAGAACGCATAGCATGAATAGACAATGGTTTTCTTTTATGTATAACACTAGGTACAATAAACTCTTTAGGCACTAATATCAAATTATTTATATACTCTATATTTGCAGAGTAGTTTAAAAAAAAGAAGTTTGGTGTACTTTGAGAATATATTGCTTCAATCATTTTATTGTATTCTCCATCCGTAATTATATTCCCAAACTTATTTTTTTTTGATTTTAATTGAAACTCCTCACTGCAAATGCTACAATAATAATCAGAGACAGCATGGTTGTTACTAAAGGCTTCAATTGAGGGAGTCAAGCAAAAGGGACAATACATATTGTCGCTAAACCAGCTCTCTGTGATATTCCTGATTAGCTGGGAAGGGCTATGGTAAAGAGTTTTGTAATTATTGTAATATTCGCGTATAGAAACATTCATATTTTTTACCTCATAACTTTCGACAAGTTATATCTATTAGATATTCCAATACCGCTATAACGTGGTAGCGGTAAAAGTATTATATCAAAGAGATTATAAATTTTAAAGATTTTAATTTTGAAGAAGGTGACTTGAGATGGAATTCGATCATGATGAACTCGTACTAATAAACGAAGCTCTACTATATTACAAAAGAATTTTACAGAAGAACCCTCCGGTGAAGTTTACTGAATCAAACGTAAATACAGATCGAGAAAGTCATATTTTGCTAAACCAGCTTCTTGAAAAGCTGACAATTGAGCTGTGCGAGGAAGCTGAAAATATTATCTGCGATGATTGTCACAGTCTTATATGTGAGAATGGAGATATATTTATTGATAATTATTCCTTTAGGGTTGATAGGCCAATGGTAGTATGCTGTAATTGTTATGATAGCAAATACAGTGTGCTATGCAAAGATTAAAGTGAATTGATGATCAAGCATATATATAGCTACTAATTTTAGTGAATAATTTCCCTAAGACTTGTCCTGGTAACATATAAAATTGAATCTACTTCATTATGGAGCTTTCCCGAAAGAGGAAAATGGTCTACACATAATGGAAGCTACAGGGGTAATTGGTCGCCTTATATACCAAGAAATATAATTTTGAGGTATTCAAAAGAAGGAGATATTGTGCTTGACCAATTTCTCGGAAGTGGAACTACTTTAATAGAAGCCGCCCTTTTAAAAAGGAAGGGAATAGGCATTGATATTAACCATCAAGCCCTTGAATTGTCGCGTATAAATACAAATACTCTAACAGAGGATAATTTAGAGTTACTAATCAAGCAAGGCAATGCTTGCAATCTCGCTTTTATAAAAAATAACAGTATAGACTTAATATGCACTCATCCACCTTATAGCAATATTATTCGGTATAGCGAAAGTATTGATGGCGACTTGTCCCATTTGGATATTGATGATTTTTTGGTTAGTATGAAGCGCGTTGCTACTGAATGCTTTAGAGTGTTAAAAAATGATAAATATTGTGCGATACTTATGGGCGATACCAGGAGAAAGAAGCATATTATTCCACTCGGATTTCGTGTCATGGATACTTTTATAAACTATGGCTTTGCTCTAAAGGAAATTATCATAAAAGAGCAGCACAATTGTAAGTCCGATAAATTTTGGTACTCTCGAAGCATTGAGCAGAATTTCCTATTAATAGCTCACGAATATTTATTTGTTTTCAGGAAGCCCTAGCAAGGGCGATAATTATATTTACGTAATGTCTACCTCCCTGAGACAAATTTTCCTAATCGGGGGTATCCCCATGTGACTTTGCATAATTTTGCATACGTTTTTCCAAGACATTGGGATAAAAACAACCACACATGTAAGAATCCTGCATACATTGGACATTCTACTATAGTCATGACCCTGGACACATATTCCCATGTTATTCCTGACATGAAGAAAGACACAATGGCAAAAATTAACAATCTATTTGAAAGAAAAAACTCCAGCAAGCGAAATAGCACTATGAAAAACACAATTTTTTCGGGTTAGTGTAAGGTTAATGTAAATACGAAAAAACTCCCTGGGTCTAAACCCTAGAAGCCTTGATTTCACTGGAGCCCTCAATCAGGGTCGAACTATAACCTCACCCTTACCATGGATGCTCCGCTCCTCGACACTTGGTTTCCTTGCAGGGCTTGCTTTTTGCTTTGCATGCTCTGCCGGCAGAGCGCATAATTTTTATAAAAGATGAAGTCATCGTTCACTTAGACCCAAAGGCTCCAACAAAATTAAGAGGACTCCCTTTTGGAAGTCCTCTTAATTTTGTTGGAGCCCTCAATCAGAGTCGAACTGATGACCTCATCCTTACCATGGATGCGCTCTGCCAACTGAGCTATGAGGGCATTTGTGGAGCGGGTGAAGGGAATCGAACCCTCACAATCAGCTTGGGAAGCTGATGTTCTACCACTGAACTACACCCGCAAGTCATAATACCCAAGTTCAACGGGCGAATAGAATTATAACACATACGCCAAGCAATGTCTAGTATGTAAATGCTGTATTTTCATCTATGCTTCACCGTGTCGGCATGCCCCGGTAACAATGCCCAGATTTCGCTGATATACGCTAAACTAGAGTTTGCCGTCCTCCATATACTTCTCCAGTTTGCGTTTTACTCGCTGAAGCGCATTGTCTATGGATTTGACATGCCTGCCCAGTTCAACGGATATTTCCTGATAAGACCTGCCCTGAAGGTACTTTGACAGCACTTCCCATTCCAGGTTGCTGAGGATTTCCCCCATTTTCACTTCGATCCCTGCGAATTCCTCCCGGTTGATCATCATCGTTTCAGGGTCGCTGACACTCTCTTCGCTTATTACGTCAAGAAGCGTGCGGTCGGATTCCTCGTCAAAGATCGGTTTGTTGAGGGAAACGTAGGAATTGAGCGGAATATGCTTTTGTCTGGTTGCGGTTTTAATGGCCGTTATGATCTGACGCGTAATGCAAAGCTCGGCAAACGCCCTGAAGGAAGACAGCTTGTCCCCCCTGAAGTCCCGGATAGCTTTATAAAGTCCTATCATGCCTTCCTGGATGATGTCTTCCCTGTCCGCACCGATAAGAAAATAGGATCTTGCTTTTGCACGAACAAAGCTCTTATACTTGCTGATCAAAAACTCGAGGGCTTTTTCATCGCCTGCTTTTGCATCTCTTATGATTTCATCATCCACTAACAGGTTATGACTTGGCTGTGCCTCGGCGTGAGCATACTGCTTCAATAAAATGCCCCCTCATATTAATGCATTAATTAGTGTAAAATAGACAGAAATAATTGGTTTACTCTACCTAATTATACGTAACGTACCCTTTTATGTCAAGCTAGAAGTTCCCCCTTCAAAGTTCCTCAAGCTTTTTCAGCAAGGTCTGGCTTGATATTGTACAAACTTCTCTATATAATTATCGGCAGTTTCATTTTCTTTAGTAACTTATTGCCGCGAAATTGCAATAAAAAACAATTTGCATCATATACAATGATAAAATTGAAGATACTCCATCAGGGCAGTTTTCTGCTCCTTTGCCTAAATATCTCGAAGGTGACAATTGCTCCGGCAACGGCTGCATTCAAGGAGGAAATTTGCCCCATCATCGGGATGTTGACCACAAAATCACAGCTCTCCCGCACCAACTTCCCCATCCCCTCACCTTCGCTGCCGACGACAAGCGCGATCGGTCCGGTCAGGTCCCGGTCAAAGTAGGATTCCTCTCCTGTTGCATCTGTTCCAATGACCCATATATTCTGCTTTTTGAGATTTTCTATTGTCTGTACAATGTTAGTGACGCGCGCAACCGGCACATATTCAATCGCGCCTGCGGATGCTTTTGAAACGGCTGACGTCAGCCCTATTGCCCTGCGTTTTGGAATGATGACGCCATGGACGCCTGCTGCATTGGCAGTCCTCAGTATGGAGCCAAGATTATATGCATCGGTAATTTCATCGAGAATAATAATGAATGGCGGCCTGCCGCTGGCAACGGCCATTTCCAGAATATCATCCACTTCGATATAATCCTTTGCGGCTGAAAGCGCAATGACTCCCTGATGCGAATGGGTCACGGACATGTTATCCAGTTTAGTTCTGTCAATTTCCTGGATCAGTATGTGATTTTGCCTGGCAATGGCTATGATCTGGCCTATGGAACCGTCCCGATCGCCCTTTGCCACAAAAATTCTGTTGATGCTGCGTCCGGCCTTCAGTGCCTCAAGCACGGAGTTCCTACCCTCAAGCTTGTCCAGATCGCCCTGTAACTCCTTGTTTTGATTTTCTGTTTCAAAATCTATATTGTTTCGATCAATCACATCCCTATTGAAATCTTTTCCGGGATCAATTTTCCCTTTTCGCGAATAATCTATATCCTGCTGCTTTCTGGCTTTACTGAAATCATTGTTGTCTTGCTGCCTGCCTCCGGCATACCCTTCACCGGATTTTGGCTTGCTCCTTGCAAGGCCATCGCCGTGTAAAGGTTTGCCCATACCGAAGCTATCGCCATATTTGGATCTTCCTTTACCATAGCTTTCTTTGTCTCTCGTCTTTTCACCGCCATACACTTCGCTATCCTTCGTCTTGCCCCTGCGAAAGCCGTGATTATCCTGCGTACCGGCGCCAGTGTAGTTTCTCTCGTCCTGCTGTCTGCTTCTTTTGCCACGGAAATCCGCCGGCCTGCTTTCTCCATCCTGAGATTTGCTATATTGCCTGTTCGGCCTGTATCCTTCGTTCCGGCTGTTTTTGCCGAAACTGCTTTTTTCACTCATGCTTTTATCCCTTTCTGCCTATCTGTTAAATTTTCGCTTTTCCTGTCCTTCTTCAGGCGCATACTCTTCGTACCTTTCACGCCATAATCTCACGCTGTACATCTCATACCGATTTTTATTCTAACTTCTTTTTAAATCCGTATCCTTCTCAGCTTGTTCCGTCGATGATTTCAACAGTTCCAGCAGACGCCCGTAATCCCCTTTTATATATAAGTACCCAAGCAGCGTCTCAAAGCCCGTCGCATATTTATAATCCGTAACATCCGCGTTTTTGGGTATCGTCCCGGATTTCGCATTTCTTCCTCTCCGCACAACATCCTGTTCTTCCTGCGTAAGCATTTCCATCATCCTGTGGATCGTATCCGACTGTGCTTTTGCTTTCACATAAGCTATGGATCGTTTATGCAGTTTATGGACCGGGGCGTTTCCCTGGCTAAGCAGCAAAGTCCGGATGTAAAGCTCATGGACCGCATCACCTACATACGCCAGTACCAACGGAGAGTATGCATTTAGATCCCCTCTGCTCACAGGGGAATTTTCCCCGACCGTTTTGTAAATTTCTTCATTCATCTAGTCTGTTACCTCAATTCAAGCGCCTTTAATACGTGTATTATATACTATTTGACGAATGCTGTGAATAATATTCTTCTGCTATAAAATAAGAACTCCCGCTTATACGAACAGGAGTCTTAATATCCATATGTTTATATATTTACCGTTAGCCAATTCTTTTACTGTTTTACCTTTAGACAATTTTGCCTAAGCTCCAAATTTCAAGATTTTTTCAAAACATCTCCGGATTGGTGCATCGTCTATGGCCGCATGTTATTTCGCAATCCACCTGAAACCTGCATGTATAGCATGTTAAAGTAACATCCGTTCAACGCTGGATCAGGGGGGGGACAGCTTCCTTTTTAGCAATAGTTTCCCTGCAGCGAATTTGTATAGCTTTAGCTTTTGGTAAATATTCTGTTGATCCGGTTCGCCATCCCCCGCTCCGCTTCAAAGCATTATGATGCAGAGCATATTATAATTCTGCAAACGTCATTCGGTTATAACTTATTCTTTCCCATCCCATTTGAGTATAGGCGTTCTTGCGGCTTTAACTTCATCAAGCCTTGTGACAACCGTGTTGTACGGTGCATTCCGAACAACGTCCGGATCATCTTCCGCTTCTTCTGCAATACGGATCAGCGTTTCTGCAAACTGATCCAGCGTTTCCATACTCTCCGTTTCAGTCGGCTCGATCATCATTGCCTCATGTACGATCAATGGGAAATAGATCGTTGGCGGATGATATCCGAAATCAAGAAGCCTCTTTGCCATATCGAGCGTGCGTACGCCTTTTTCCGCCTGTGATTCACCGGATAATACAAATTCATGCATACATATGCGGTCATAGGGTATGTTGAAATGTCCCTTGATCCGATTCATTACATAATTTGCATTAAGCACGGCTGTTTCCGAAACGCACTTCAGCCCGTCGGGACCCATTGTCCTGATGAATGCATATGCCTTCAGTATGACTCCGAAATTGCCGTAGAAGGACTTGACACGACCGATCATCTGCGGGCGGTCATGATCCAGCTTGTATTTTCCGCCGTCCAATTCCACCAGCGGTGACGGTAAAAACGGCGTCAGAGCCTTCTTTACACCGACTGGGCCTGAACCGGGGCCGCCGCCTCCGTGGGGTGTGCTGAATGTCTTGTGAAGATTGATATGCATCACGTCAAAGCCCATATCCCCAGGCCTGCAAATACCCAGTATCGCGTTGGCGTTGGCGCCGTCATAATAAAGCAGACCGCCTGCCTTATGAATGATTGCAGCTATTTCTTCAATGTTTTCGTCGAATAGACCCAGTGTATTGGGGTTCGTCAGCATAAGGCCTGCTGTATCGCCGCCTGCGGCCTGTTTCAATGCATCGATGTCCACGCCGCCTCTGGCATTCGATTTGACCTCTACGACATCAAAACCTGCAAGTGCAGCTGAGGCCGGATTCGTACCATGTGCGGAATCCGGCACGATGATCTTCGTCCTGGCCGTATCTCCCCTGCTCCGATGATAGGCTTTGATGATCATCAGGCCTGTCAGCTCGCCATGTGCGCCGGCAGCAGGCTGAAGAGTAAAGCGGTCCATACCGGTAATTTCAGAAAGCATCTTATCCATCTCGAATAATATCTGCAGGCAGCCCTGTACCGTATCGTCCTTCTGATAAGGATGCACGCCGGTAAAACTCTCCATTGCCGCTATATCTTCATTGATCTTGGGGTTGTATTTCATGGTGCATGAACCAAGCGGGTAGAAGCCTGAATCAACTCCATGGTTGCGCTTTGAGAGAAGTGTGAAATGCCTTATTGCATCGCCTTCACTGACCTCCGGAAGCGGAGCATCGGCCTTCCTCAGCAGTCCAGACGGCAGCAGGTCTCCCGCCGCCCTCTGCGGTACATCGCATGCAGGCAGGCTATATGCTTTTCTTCCTGTTTTACTTATTTCAAATACCAACTCCATGTTATTTTTGTTCATATCCTTCATCTCACTTTTCACCCCCTGCCGCAATCCTGACAAACAGATCGATTTCCTGCTTCGTTCGCTTTTCCGTCACTGCTGTTAACCAGCAATTTTTCATATCCGCATAATATTTTTCAAGTTCAAGGCCGCCAATGATCCTATTTTTGAGAAGACGGTCATTGATGCTGCCAACCGGTTCAACCAGAGACCTTACGGCAAATTCCCTGATAAATGGCGCATCATTCACTTTCTCAAATTTTCCTGTGGCAATCAGTTCATCATACGCATAATGCGATTTTTGCAGGCACAGGTTTGCCGCTTCTTTTATTCCCTCCCTGCCCATTGCCGTCATGTAAGCAGCCGCTGCAAGTGCATTGAGTGCCTGGTTGGAACAAATGTTGGAGACAGCCTTTTCTCTTCTGATATGCTGTTCCCTGGCTTGCAGTGTGAGCACAAAGCCTCTTCTGCCTTCATGATCCGTCGTCTGTCCAACGATCCTGCCCGGCATTTTTCTGACCAGATCTTTCTTTGCTGTCAGAAAACCGAGATACGGTCCGCCGAAGCTCAGAGGGTTACCGAGCGACTGCCCGTCGCCAATTGCAATATCAATACCGCATTCGCCGGGTGTTTGCAGTAATGCAAGCGAAATGGGGTCTACACAGGCGATGGATAGGGCTCCGGCTTTTGCAGCCAGTCCTGCCGCACCGTTCAAGTCTTCAATTGCGCCGAAAAAGTTGGGGCTCTGGACAATAACGGCAGCACAGCGGTCATCTGCATTTTCTTCCATTTTTACAATATCCGTTTTTCCGCCTGAAAGCCCTACTTCTACTACCTCTACTCCATAAAATCCGGAGTATGTTTTGAGGACCTCTCTGTATTCCGGATGAACTGCGGCGGAGACCGCCACCATATTCCTTCCGGTTGAACGTACCGCCATAAAAGCGGCCTCAGCAAGCGCGGTTGCCCCATCGTACATGGAAGCATTGGATACGTCCATACCGGTCATCTGGCATATCATCGTCTGATACTCGAAAATGGCTTGCAGCATACCCTGGCTGATTTCAGGCTGATAAGGCGTGTAGGATGTATAAAATTCAGACCGCGAAATAATATGTTTCACAATGGAAGGGATGAAATGATCATACGCACCTGCTCCCAAAAAGCATGTACATTCGGATGTGTCATCATTTTTGCCCGCAATTGCTTTCATATGGGCAGTCAGCTCCATTTCGGACATGCTTTCCGGCAGGTTCAGCATTCTTTTAAGCTTAAGATCAGAGGGCACATCGGCAAAAAGCTCATCGATGCTTTTCATCCCCAGCGACGATAGCATTTGCCCCCGATCCTCATCCGTGTTGGGTATATATCGGGACGTGCTCATAATCTTATGCCCCCTTTGTACAGAATTCCCCATACTGTACCTCGTCCATCAGTTTTTCCAGTTCAGAAAGGTCATTAGGCTGGACAGCAGCCATCCAGTTCTCGTAAGGTTCAGCGTTCAGCAATTCGGGAGAATCGATCAAAGCTTTATTTATTTTTGCTACCGTTCCCGATACCGGCGAGTAAACGTCGGATGCAGCCTTGACAGACTCCACAACACCCAGTACATTCCCGGCCTGAAGCTTCTTGCCTTCTTTGGGGAGCTCAACAAATACGATATCTCCCAGCGCAAGCTGGGCATAATTTGTGATCCCTATATACAACAGACCCTTTTCCTCCCTGACCCATTCGTGTTCCTTCGAATACTTCATTCCCTGATAAGTCTTCATAAAAACCTCCTATTTTTATTAATTCATATTTCAATTTATAATATTGTTACCTGCCTGCTCACTTTAAGTCACCTGGCTAAACCCCCTGCTTTCAAACTACCTTTTATAAAAAGGAAGCTTGACTATTTTTGCAGCATACAGACCTTCTCTCACTTTCACTTTGATCATATTGCCCTCATTCGCACAGTCCACATCCAGCAACGCCAGCCCCATATTTTTCTTTAATGTCGGGAAAAAGCCTCCGCTTGTGACATAGCCTGCCTTCTCCGTACCGCAATAGACTTCGTAGCCCGTTCTTGGTAAAGCCCGGTCTGTCATTTCAAATCCCGCCAGCTTTTGCTTTATATTTCCATTTAATTGATCAACGATCGGCCCTTTCCCGATAAAATCGCCTTTGTCAGGCTTAATGAAACGTTTTAGTCCAGCCATAACAGGTGAGATGGTTTCCGACAGTTCCTGCCCGTATAGAGGCAAATCTGCTTCAAGCCGCAGCGTATCTCTTGCTCCAAGTCCTACCGGGACCAGGCCGTATGGTCTGCCCTTTTCCAGCAGCAAATCCCAAAGTTTATTTACCTCGTCGGGACGGCAATACAGTTCAAACCCGTCTTCCCCTGTATAGCCGGTCCTTGAAAGGATCATACTGATTCCCCCTGCCGCAGCATTGTTAACAAACTGGAAGGTGCGCAGGTTATCAAGGTCCATCGAAACAAGCCGCTGGAGTATATCCTTTGCCTTGGGACCCTGAAGAGCCAGCTGGGAGTACTCATCGGAATGATTGATAACGGATACCTTTCCTTTTTTATTATCCTTGATCCACTGGAAATCCTTATCCGAATTCGAAGCATTTACCACCAGCAAATAATTCTCGTCCGATAGCTTATAGACAATAAGGTCGTCCACCGTTCCCCCATCCGGGTAGCACATGGGCGAATATACTGCCTTCCCTGGCTTGGCGACGATATCGTTTACCAGCAGTGATTGGAGAAAACTAAAAGAATCAGGACCGCTGACCTCAATTTCTCCCATGTGTGATACATCAAACAGCCCTGCTTTTGTCCGCACGCTTTCATGCTCCTGCAGTATACCGCCGCTGTACTGTACAGGCAGCATCCAGCCATGAAAATCAATAAGCTTTCCTCCCGCAGCTACATGTGCTTCATAAAGAGGGGTTTTTTTGACCTGACCATGATTATCCATATCCATCATCTCAACATCCTTCCTTTATCAAAAATATATTGCAGCAATATAGCATAAATCATCTGATTGAAGTCCCGGGGGCGTCGGGCCCCGCTCGATTTCGGGACGCATGCCTTTGGACATGTTCCCTAAATAAAAAACAGAGGAAAACGACAAATAACACTTGTCATCTTCCTCTGTTTATGAACCTGAGAGATTCCATGGCCGAAGTATTCGCTTTCCTGCAAATCACTCCGGCAATCTTGCTCCTTCGGTGCTGTTGATCAGCTTTTCAGAGTATTGTCCGACTGCAGCCCTTTTTCCTGAAAGTTTCACCGCCGGGCTGACTATCCCGTACAGCTTACTTCTTCGGCTCCCGCTACTTGCGGAACTCTCCTGCAGCCATCATTCAACATTATTTATAAACACCACTTACATTATATCCTAGGATCGATATATTTGCTACAGTTTATTTTTTATTTTGACCTATATTAATTGAATGTATTTTTTTAATATATAATCACAAAAATCTTTGATCGTAACATACTTTTTAAAATCCAAATCCAGGTCATTGAATTCAAAATCATATTCATTTTCAACTTCAACGATTATTTTTATAAACCCTATTGAATTAATTCCTAAGTCTATTAACCTGCTTTCAAGTGTCACTTCCATTTCCGGCGCTATTTCATACAGATGCCTTTTTACTATTTCCACTATTTTTTCATATACGCTGCTCAACACATCATCCCCTATAATTTGTCATTTACTATTCAATATAGAATACAGATTTTCATAGTAACTTTTTTCAAGCTGATATATCGAATTCAACTTTTCAGCACAATCCTCCATATTTCCCCTTCTATACTTCGATGTATAGTGCATTTTACCAATATTCGCCCTGATGAAATTCCAATATACAAGACTTTGATTAAGTGCTTCATGCAATTCAGGCCGGTGCTCCAACAGCTTTGAATTTCTATAGTACTCGGCCTGTTTTGAAAGTATCACCTCGCTAAGAAAGACGATGATATTTTCTGCATTTTTAACGGCCTTTTGCTCATCCAAAATTACTTTTGCAAACTCCGGTGAAAAGGCTTTCAAGCATTCCAATCCTTCCTGGACTTTTTTCTCCTGACACTTAAGGTTCACAGAGAAAACCCCTAAAACATCCATGTCGGTAACGGTATTATTCTGTCCGATCCTGTCAAACTCAAAGAATGACGGGGCTTCCTTATCATTTATATATTCCAGATTATAAAGGTTGCTTTTTATTATATCCAATTTATTGAAATGATCAAGGTATCCTGCATATGACTTTTCCAGATCCGCATATCTTAACGTACGCTTTTCATACACCAGGCTTCCTGAATGGCGGTGTTCAAGAATACGGAATACTTGCCCGGTTTCTTCAAAACCATAAATCAATAAACAATGCGGTTCATGCGTCTTGTTATACATATCCGGTCTAATTGATACATGATACAGATCGACACATACTATAACCGGCCTGTTACCTCGAAGCGCTGTTAATGTATCATTGATGATATCGCCGGACTTATGCCTGACGTATGCCTTGATGCCCATACTTTCGGACAAGGCATAGAAAGGCTTGCCTGGCAGATAATCAATATTAAGTATTTTGGTTTTTCCATCATCCAGTAATTTATACGTACTGACTTCATTTACTAAAACAGCAAGCACCGGTATTCCATACAGGTTTACTACCGGAAGGTAAGCGCTGTAAAAGCATCCTTTATAGATAATATCGTTGAATGGCTCGATATTTTCAAGTTCAATCCCTTTCTCGCGGCAATCCATATTTGCTCCCGCAATCATTGCAGCAGTGCTGTTAATCATTTGTCCGCTATCTGTATCAGGATGTTTATCATTTTTATCCAGGTATTCCGCCAATCCTATAATTGTCGGATAAGTATAAACCATAGAATGATCAACCTTAAGCTGTTTCTTTTCCATTTCCGCTTCAAACCTAAGCGCTATGAGTGAGTTGCCGCCTAGCATGAAAAAGTCATCCCGTATATTGATTACATCAAGCCCCAATAATTCTCCCCATATTGAGCTTATTTTCATTTCCGTTACCGTGTAGCGTCCGTCATCTCTCCCCTCAAGCCTTACATTCATTATGCGGGAGCGATTTGCAGAGCAGTTCAATTCGTTTGGCCGGTATCCGCTTTCATCTATTACAGGCTCAATCCAGCATCTTTTTCTTTCAAACGGGTAGGTCGGCAGACTTACCCGTTTTGATCCTTTACCGGTATAGAGCTTATTCCAGTCAATATCCGCTCCCTTTACATACAAACCGCACAAAGCTCCATGTAAAACTTCATTGTCCGGCTCTTCTTCCATCCTTTTTAAAATAATATTCACTTCCTGATTTAGCTTTTTTACATCCTCCTGTGTCAGTTCTCCCATTTTACCCATGCAATGCTGTCCTGATATTATCTTAAATTCTCCGGTATGTATGCTGTTATGATTGCGAATATCCAGATCGGAGCTGATAAGCGTTTCAATTTTGTCCGTAAGGTCGTCCCTTCTTTTAAACATAACAGCCAACCTGAAATTGTAATGTCCCCTTCCGGTGTTAGCCGTATGGCAAACATCCCTTAAATCAATCTTTTCATTCTTCCCGAGAAATGCTTTATACTGCCGGACGATTTCCTTAAGCGTCGCTTTACTTTTTGCAGACATCGACAGAATATTGACTTCCGGGCTTGCTTTATCTTCCCGCGCAGGCATTCCCAATGGCGGCTCTTCCAGTATAATATGGCAGTTCGTCCCGCTTAAGCCGAAAGCGCTGACTCCGCACCTCTTCGGGAATCCCGCCGTCTCCCATTTTTCCGGTTTGTCGTTTACATATACCGGTGAACCTGTAAAATCAATCATCGTATTTGGATTTTCAAAATGCAGAGTGGGCGGTATCATGCTGTTTTTCAATGACAGCACCGCTTTAATAAGCCTGGCCATACCTGCCGTATGATCCAGATGCCCCATATTGCCTTTCACTGAACCGATCGCACAAAATTGTTTTCTGTTTGTATATTTTCTGAATGCTCCGGTAATAGCTTCGATTTCGATAGAATCCCCTAATTTAGTTCCCGTTCCGTTTGCCTCAATATAGGAAATGGTAAGGGGATCCACCCCTGCATTATCCCATGCCTGCAATATAAGCTCTTCCTGGGCGGCGGAGTTCGGCGCCGTTAACCCGACGGAGGCGCCGTCCTGATTCATTGCGCTACCTTTTATGACCGCATATATATGATCGCGATCGTGAACAGCTTCGTCAAGCGGCTTGAGTAAAACCGCCGCAACACCTTCTCCAAAGCCTGTGCCGTCCGAAGCTTCATCAAATACCCTTGCCTTTCCGTTCGAAAGCCCTGCGCCTGTTCTGCTTTCCCTGTCCGTGTCAAACGGCGTAAGGCTTATTTTTACACTCCCGGCCAGCGCCATTGTGCATTCTCCGTTTCTGATTCCGCTGCAGGCCAGATGAACGGCGGCAAGGGCGGATGAGCAGGCTGTATCGACCGTAATGCACGGGCCTTTCAGATCCATCAGATATGCGATCCTGCCTGCGATAATTGATTTGATATTTCCGGGTACCAGCTGAGCTGCAGGATCCTCTCCGGTCAGCCGGATGATATCCTTGTATTCTTTTCCGAAATCACTGCTATATCCGACATATACGCCTGTTTTACTCCCTCTTAGCAGTCCTCCCCCATATCCGGAGTCCTCCGCCGCTTTCCACGCTGTTTGCAGAAAAAGCCGCTGATTGGGATCCATAAAGCTTGCTTCCCGCGGAGATATATTAAAAAAGCTGTAATCAAATTTGTCGATTTCCTTCATATACCCACACCGCATGTATTCCGGATTCCTTTTTTGATCCGCAGCTCCGGCCGATGCTAGAATATTTTCCAGATCCGTCCTTCTATTTGCAGGTATTTCTCTGGTGCAATCCTTTCCGGTCCTCAAAGCTTCCCAATATTCATCAAAGTCTTCGGCTCCGGCAAATACTCCGTGCATGCCTATGATTGCAATATCCTTCACGGGTGCTTTCCCGCAAGCACCTGATTCCATCGCATCCTGTAAAGCAGTTGAAGCTGCTTTCCGCTCATCCATGGATAAGGTACAATCTTCATCCAGAAAGCCGGCTAATTTTGAAATGGTCGGGTAAGCAAAGATTCTGGCAACGGATATTTTCCCCGGAAACTTTTCTTCGATTTTTGCATGCATTTGTACCAGTAAAAGCGAATTGCCGCCTGCATCAAAAAAATTATCATGGATGCCGATCTGATCTGTGCCCAAAAGTGATTTCCAGATATCCTCCAACACTTTTTCACTTCTTGTTTTTGCCTCAATAAATTCGTTACCTAGAGACTGGCGCACCAACACAGGCTCCGGCAATGACTTTCTGTCTATTTTACCGTTTGCTGTTCTCGGAAACTGTTCAAGCCTGGTATACGTCCCCGGCACCATATATTCGGGCAGCGTTCCGGAAAGGAATGCACGCATCTGCCCTACATTTTGCTCCCCGGCAGAAACATAATACGCCGCGATATATTTATTCCCCAAGCTGTCCTCACGGGCAGTTACGACACAATCCTCCATGCCGGTATAACCCATCAGCTGTTTTTCGATTTCCTCAAGCTCCACCCTGTAGCCTCTTATTTTTACCTGATGATCCATCCTGCCCGCTAGCTTCAGCTCTCCATCCGCCGTCCAGCACGCCAGGTCGCCGGTCTTATAAATTCGGCTGTTCGTATGGGGGTTGGTGATAAATTTTTCTTTTGTCAGATCTTCTCTTTTCCAATACCCCCTGGCAAGGCCATCTCCTCCTATGCACAGCTCGCCGGTTACATTGACCGGCTGCAGCCTGTTTGTGCTGCCCAATATATATATCTGCGTATTTGCTATCGGTCTTCCTATATTGACCTGTTCTGATCCCGACAATTCTTTTAATGCGGACCACACAGTCGTTTCCGTAGGCCCGTAGGCATTGAATATCCTGGCCTTCGTTATGCTGCTTATCTCCTTGAGCAGGTTGTCGGACAGCATCTCTCCCCCGACGATGATATCGGTTACCTTGTTTAAACAATTTGCACTGTTTTTATTGCTTAAAAGCAGCTTCATCCTGGAAGGCGTCATCTGAAGCATATCAATATTATGCTCGGTAATAAGATCATAAAGAAGTTTTGAATCCATCTGCTGATTCTCATCCGCAATAACGACTTTCATTCCGCATGTTAACGGCAGGTGTGTCTCCAGTGCAAATATATCAAAGCAAACCGTTGTTAGTGCCAGGATGGACTTCTCCTGCCTGAACTCAATTTTATCCGTCATGCCCCTGATAAAATTATTCAGCGCCCGGTGGCTTATCATAACTGCTTTAGGCTTTCCTGTAGAACCCGACGTATAGATCATATACGCAAGATCTTCCGGTCTGTTTATGATTTCCGGGTCAACTGCCGGAGAATCGGCGTAATCCAGCTCATCAAGAAAAACGGTTTCTCCGTCAAATCCGATCTTGCACTTTAAATGGCTCATCGTCAGCAATACACGGGTCTCGCTGTCTTCTATCATATAATTGATCCTGTCCTCAGGATATCCGGGATCGATCGGCAAATATGCGCCGCCTGACTTCAGTATGCCAATTATGCCTGCCAGCATTTCAAACGAACGGTTTGCCAGTATCCCTACAATGCTATTTCTGTCAGCACCTTTTTCACGTAATTTGTTTGCTATGCAATTTGCCATATCGTTCAATTTCTTATAAGTAACCTGTCTGTCTCTTAATACAAGCGCCACATTTCCGGGCGTCCTCCTGACCTGTTCTTCGAAAAGACTGTGGACCAATTTTTCTTTAGGATAAGGAACAGTCGTGTTGTTAAACTCATATAAAAGCTGATGCTTCTCCGCATCCGATAACATATCAATTTCCCGGAGCCTTACTTCGGGGTGCTCCGACATATAAGCCAATATGTTGATATAGTGCGCGCCGAATCTGCGGATGGTGTCCTCTGAGAACAGGCTCGTGCAATAATTCAATTCGATTTCTATTTCATCTTTTATCTCAGTTGCTATAAGTGTAATATCGAACTGCGCCATACCCTTATCAAATTCATAGCCGGATATCTCCAGACCTTCGACCTTGATTTCGTCAACATCCATATTCTGCAGTATAAACATGGTATCAAAAACCGGATTCCTGCTCATATCCCGCTTTACAACAATATCATCAACAAGATTTGCAAAAGGATAATCCTGATTGTCGAAGGCCTGCAAAACATCCTGTCCAAGACTTTTCAGGAATTCTGCAAAACTGCTTTCAGGTGCGTATGAAATCCTCAGTGCCAGCGTATTGATAAAAACGCCGATGGTATTGAGAATATCGGCATGTCTTCTTCCCGCAACAGGCGTCCCGATCATGATATCATCCTGGCCGGTATAACGCTCAAGCAAAATGGCATATGCCGCAAGCAGCAGAGTAAATAGCGTCACCCTGTTTTCACGCGCAAGGTTATGCAGCTTGCAAACCATGCCTCTTCCAATACGGAATTTTAAAGAGCTCCCCTCAAAGCTGAATATAGGCGGCCTGGCGTGATCAGTCGGCAAATTGAGCAGAGGGATTTCGGGCTTCAGCCTTTCAAGCCAGTACTGCTTCTGACGTTGAATCCCGCTGCTTTTTAAGAGCTTTTCGTGCCACTCTGCATAATCCTTGTATTGTATCCTCTGATCAGGCAAGCGTTTTCCTGAAAATAATCCATTTACCTCCCGGACCAATAAACCTTCTGAAACACCATCGGATATAATATGATGCATATCCTGGATCAGGATGTATGACGGCTTACCGTCGGTACCAATAAGCTTTACCAGCTTAAACCTGAACAAAGGCGCTTTTGACAGGTCATACGGTTTTATAAAGTCCTTTATTATTCCTGCAATATTCTCATCTGCAGCATCAGCCTCCTGATAATCCACTTCAAAATCCACATCATCATGTATCCTCTGTACAGGCCTCCCATCCGCCATTTCAAAAGAGGTCCTGAGGGCTTCATGTCTGGCTGCAAGCTGTCTTAAAACTGCATGAAGACGTTCCTTATCAATCTCTCCCTTTATTTTAAGGACCTGCGTCAGGTTGTAAGCGGTACTGCTGTCATCAAGCCGATTGAGCAAAAACATCCTCATCTGGGCGGCAGACAAAGGGTAGCATTCCTTTTCTCCCGCCTTGCTGATCGGAATAGAAAAGATCCCGCCGGCGTCTTTATACTTTAAGTAGTCCAATATTGCAGCCTTTTTGTCACTCAGGCTTTTTAACACCTCTTTTGTTATTACTCCTGCCGGTGCTTTATACCGAAGTGAATCACCTTCTGCCCATAATTTAATTTTTTTATCTTCCAGCCCGGCTACAAATTCATCAATAGACTGTTCCACAGGTTTAACCTCTTGATTTCCAAACATATGGCTTCCCCCTGAATACTGCGGCTGCAAAAGTTAAGGCACAGTTTTTATAAAGGCATTTTAAAGTCCGGAAACAGATGCCTTGTGCCTGTCTTTTCGAATAATTCATTAAATCTTTCCGCCTGCTCCTCTACAGGTGATTTCTTAGTAATAAACACGCTCTTCAGCATGTCGAGCGATTTTTTGATTTCCTCCGGAGAAGGATTCCTGCCCTCTTTCATGATTTTTTCCTTCATGCTTTTTACTTCCCTGTATGGCTCTACAACGCCCCTCTGATATTCCTGTTCGTCCCAATTGCTGTTTTTAGTGCACACCGCAATCGCGATGCACCGTGTAATAAAATCAATGCCGTTGCCTGCTTCCTGCCCGCTTAAAGCCAGTTGACTTTTTAAAGCTTGTATGTCAGGCTCCTGGCCAATAGAACAAGTCATCAGTTCCGGAACATTTTTCTTCATCAGATTTTTCAGAACAGTCTGCGGTCCAAGTTCAACAGCCAAATCCACTCCATGCTTCCAGACAAACTCCATGGAAGATTGCCATCTGACAGGCCGGATCATTTGCCCGGTCAGGTATTCAATGATGCTTTCCCTACCCGGATATGGCTGTGCCGTTACATTTGATATTACTTTATACCGCAGCTCTCCATAGCTGTATTGCTCCAGTACTTTCCCAAGTTTGTCCGCCGCCGGCCTCATAAGCGGCGTATGGAACGGCGCGCTCACCTTCAGCGGGATTACTCTGGCGCCTGCTGCTTTCAGCCTGTCAGCGGCTTCGTTTACCGCTTCGATATTCCCTGAAATAACAATCTGCTCCGGAGAATTATAGTTTGAGATCGCTGCCAGCTTCCCATTAACAGATGCTTTTCTGCATTCCGCCTCAATGGCATCCTGACCTGCGCCGCTTATGGCCGCCATACCTCCAACCCCGGCGGGAACGGCCTCCTGCATAAATATCCCGCGTTGCCTTACTATGCTGACCGCATCGGCAAATCGTATGCCTCCTGCGCAGCATAGAGCTGAAATTTCACCTAAACTGTGCCCTGCAGCATACACCGGCTCAATGCCTATTTCCTTCATATATACTCTGTAAGCTGCCACGCTTGCCGTTAAAACAGCAGGCTGGGTGTTTTCCGTCCGTGTCAGTTCCTCCATACTGCCTTCATTGCAAAGCTTTTCGATATCAAAGCCCAGCGTATCGCCCGCCTCTTGAAATGCTTCCTTTGCTTCCCTGAATGACCCGCAAAGGCTTTTTGCCATTCCCACATATTGTGAGCCCTGGCCTGGAAAAATCAGAACTACCCTTTTCATAAACAAACCTCCCGTAAACTTGTGTTAATTTATTATTAAAGCTGTCCTTCCTCATAATTATCCTCTGTTCCGGTTTCATCCTCCGGCTTGAAAATTTCTGCCAATTGCGCAACCGTAGACCTTTCAAAAAGGTTCTGCAGTGTAACGGTTTTATGGAATTTTTTCGCGAGTTCCGAAACCAGCGTCGTAGCAAGAAGGGAATCTCCGCCCAGATCAAAAAAGTCATCATTAATGCCAACCGGACAGATCCCCAGAAGCTCCTGCCAGATTTCGGCAATACACTCTTCTGTCTTGCCGCAGGGCGCTTTATAAGCTGTCCGCAGGTCAGGCCTGTTGTTTTCGGTCTGCAGGCTTTTCTCTTTAAATACAGTGCCTTCAATTGAAGCCAGCATGAAGTCATTGATATTTTTAAGCATTCCGATAAAATCACCCGGAGACACAATAACCTGTGGAGAAGGCTTTGCTGTGACGATCCTTTCCAACAGTACCAGACCCTCCTTTAAAGTTACCTTGCTTCGCACACGGTCAATTGTCTTGTTTTCGGCGGCCATGCCCACTTCATCCCACTCATCCCAATTGATTGCCACGGTATAATTCTTTGCGCTGCTGCTTTTAAATTGTGCGTAAGCATCAAGAAATGAATTTGCGGCGCAATAATCAATGAAACCTGCATTTCCCAGAACCGCACTGCTTGAGGAGAACAAAACAAAGTAATCCAGGTCCCGGTCCCTGAATATTTCATCAAGCACCAGTGTGCCTTTCACTTTTGGCTCCAGGACTTTTGCAGCCGTTTCCGTTTTTTTGCCTGCGATAAGCCCGTTGTCCGCTATGCCTGCAGCATGTATCACACCGTTGACCGCTCCGAATACCGATTCTGCCTGAGATACGCACTGCTTCATCCGCTCCCGGTCCGAGGCGTTGATATTGGCGATCATCACCCGGGATCCGTTCTTTTCCACTTCCATCAGTTGCTTTATTTTAATTGAGGTTTTATCACTTTCGCCATGCGCTGCAAGCCAATCCATCCACTTCTCCCTTTCAGGGAAAGCCGACCTTCTTGTCAGAATTAAATTAATCCTTGCTTTTTTTGACATGTACCTGGCAATAGCCAGTCCCAGACCGCCAAGGCCGCCCGTTATGAGATAGGTGCCCCCGTCCCTGGCCATGCTTGCGCCCTCAACTTCTTCCAATCTGAAGCTTTCATAAGCCTGCAGCCATCTGTGCCCGTCCCGAAGAGCTACTATGAATTCAGGCGCCTTTGCAGTGACTTCCGAAATTATTGCTTCAATCAGCTTCTTCTCTGTCGAGCTTCCTGATTCAGGCAAGATGATGTCGATGCTCTGGCATGAAATGCCCGTATACTCTCTCGGTATCACTTTACACGGACCTATGACTGTTGATTTTTCCGGCTGCGGCTCTCTTTCGCCTGATATGTAATGCATATTATCCGTAATAGCCGCAATTCTGATTTTATCCTCCGGCCCATTTACACCAAGTGCCTGTGCAAGATACAGGATACTGTAAAATCCGTTTTTCAGGCAGTATTCCGGCAATTCAACCCTGGAAGTACATTCAGGACTCCCGGTTACACCCCATAAATGTAGTATGACCCTGGGCTTTCTTCCCGAATCCATGATATCCTTTATCAAAAGGTTATAATCCTGCTTATCCGGAGCATGGATCCGGTATGACATTTCATTGATTTTACCAAATGTGCCCCCTTTTGAGACCTCCATTACCTCAATGCCCTTATTCTCCAAATAGATCTTTATTTTATCTCCCAGACCTGTTTCATCGGTAAATAACAACCAGGTATCGCCGCTGACAAGCCTTTTACTGTCAGGCGATATGGATACGGCCCTTTTCCAGGACGGAAAATAAGCCCAATCGCTGAAATCTGCACGTGCACTTGTATTGGCCGTCTTGCCGCTTTCGGAAGATTTGCCTTTTATATTGTATTGCTCCACCCAGTACCGTTTCCTTTCGAAGGGATAGGTGGGCAGCGGAATGCGCCTTCTCCTTTCATTTTCATAGAAGGACTGCCAATCGATCGGCGCACCGTTCACCCAAAGCTTTGCAAGCCCTATCAGTGTTACCTTTGTATCCGTATCACCCGACTTAATGATCCCGCTGGCGCAGTTATTATCAATCTCTCCGCTTTGCGCGACGCCGGAAAAGTCATTAAGCCCTTTGCCATTGCCCATTTCAAGAAGATCTGCCGCCTCTTCCAGGCCGGAGCATACGATCGCACGCCGGTATTCAAACTCCCTTCTTCCGACATTAAGCGTGTATACCGCGTCTCCAAAATGGATTCCCGGGTTGTTCCTGAAATATGCAGCGAGGTTTTTCTCCATATTCTCCAGCGCGCCGGGCGTCCTTGCGGAGATCGTCATCAGCCTCCATCGTTTTTTGTCAGGCAGTGATCCAGTTTCAGGCAGCGATTCTGCTTTAGGCGCTTCCTCAATCACCATATGGACATTCGTCCCTCCGAAGCCAAAAGAGCTTACTCCCGCAATCCTTGGCTTTCCTTCACTTTTCCAGTCACACAGCCGTGTGTTTACATAGAAGGGGCTATTCTCAAAATCGATTTTTGAATTTGGAACTTCAAAATGGATATTAGGAGGCAACTGCCTGTTTTTCAGTGCCAATACGGTTTTGATGATTCCGGAAATGCCCGCTCCCGATATGGCATGTCCTATATTGCCTTTCACCGAGCCGATGGCGCAAAAGGATTTCTTTCGGGTACTTTGCCCGAAAACATTCGTAAGCGCCGATATTTCAATAGGATCCCCCAGGGATGTTCCCGTACCATGGGTTTCAATATAGCCTATATCCTCAGGATTTACACCGGCCAGATTTTGAGCCGCCGCGATCACCTCTG
The DNA here is from genome assembly GCA_039679375.1 of Clostridiaceae bacterium. GTDB lineage: Bacteria > Bacillota > Clostridia > Acetivibrionales > DTU013 > JBDKVA01. Next base: position 51,962 of record JBDKVA010000076.1, on the reverse strand, counting down.
CCTGCCCTTCCCTGCTTGGCGCCGTAAAACCTACTTTATCGGAACCGTCATTATTTACGGCCATACCCTTTATGACCGCGTAAACATGGTCGCCGTCCCTCACCGCATCCTCAAGGCGCTTCAGCAATATGACCCCCGCGGCGCTTGTAAAGACAGTGCCGCATGCTTTTTCGTCAAACGGCCTTGTATGGCCGTCGGGAGAGCCTATAAATCCGGTTTGATACAGGTACCCGAGCTTTTGCGGAAGCTTAAGCCCCGAACCTCCTGCAAGAGCCATGTCGCAGTGATAGTTCAGCAAGCCTTCAAATGCCATCGCTACAGCAGTCGCTGATGTGGAACAGGCTGTCTGTACGTTAACACCGGGCCCCTTCAGGTTGAACTCATACGACGCCCGCGTTGCCAGATAATCCTTGTCATTTCCGACAGCTATCGCCAGATCGTCCTTTACGCCGATTTTATTCATAAGGTGATACAAAAAGTAATAGCTCATGTTGCTTCCTGCGTATACGCCTACCGGGTACTCATAATCATTGCGGGCATAGCCCGCATCCTCCAGGGCTTCATAACAGCACTCCAGAAAGAGTCTTTGCTGCGGATCCATATTCTCAGCCTCTCTCGGATTAAAGCCGAAAAAGCCGGCGTCAAACATTTCGATATTATCCACTATGCCGCCTGCGAATACATAATCCGGATCATTGACGAGCTGTTCATCCGCTCCGCATGCCAGAGCCTCTTCTTTAGTAAAATATGTGACGGATTCCACACCGTTCTTGATATTTTCCCAAAACTCATGCACATTCCGGGCGCCCGGAAAACGTCCTGCCATACCTATTACGGCAACACCGTCCAGTGCTTCCTTTGCATATAAACCATCCATCGACATCATCTCCTGTGCATTTCTCTCCTCAAAAGCCTGGCTTCCTTTTGTTTTTGCAACCTCTCCACATTTTTCAAAAACGCGGGTCCGGCGCTGTCACCCGTTATATAACCGGCAAGTGAGCGGATCGTAGAATGTGTAAACAGGTCTACAAGGGGGAACTCTTTTCCAAAATGCTTGTTTAAACGGCTATGAACGCGTGCCAGAAGAAGAGAATGCCCTCCCGCCTCAAAAAAGTTCTCGTTTATACCTATGCCGTCAAGTCCAAGTTCTTCCTTCCAGATATTTGCAATCAGGTTTTCCACATCATTGCGCGGAGCCACATAATCCTCTTTCTTCTCCAATACGGGTTTGGGCAGCGCTTTCCTGTCCGCCTTTCCATTTGCCGAAAGAGGTATGGCTTCCAGAAAAACAAAAATCCTCGGGACCATGTACTCTGGCAGCGTTTTCTCCAGAAAGCTCTGAAGCTCCGAAGGCTCCGCATTTTTCTCTTTTTCACACACTATATATGCAACCAGGTGCAAATCTCCCGGCCTTTTTTCCCATACGGAAACAATGCATTCCCTGACGGAGGGATGCGAGAGGATAACTTTTTCAATTTCGCCAGGTTCGATCCTCAGCCCTCGTATTTTTACCTGGAAGTCCAGCCTGCCAAGGTATTCGATGTTGCCGTCATCCCTCCACCTGGCAAGGTCGCCTGTACGGTATAATTTTTCCTCACGGTGAAACGGATCTCTGACAAACTTCTCCCCGGTCAGATCCGGACGGTTCAGGTACCCGCTTGCCAGGCATACGCCTGCAATGCATAATTCTCCAGGTACGCCGATCGGCTGCAATTGCATTTTGCCGTCCATGACGTACAGTCTGGTATTATCGACCGGCTTGCCAATTGGTATGCTTGCCGGGTCGTCTTCCATGTCGCAGTCAAAGTACGAAACATCTATCGTTGCTTCAGTCGGACCATACAAATTTGCCAATCTGGCGCCGTTCTTTTTAAGGAGGCTCCTGAAAAGGCCGACCTGCGTTGCCGACAATGCTTCGCCGCTGGAAAAGACCTGTTTCAGGCAGGCTACTTTTTCAATGTTGCCCGTATCCTTTAAATATTCGAGAAATGCAGTCAGCATGGAAGGAACAAAATGCATGACAGTGATTGCATGTTCTTCAACAGCATTTGCGATCCTTCCGGGATCCTTCTCACCTCCTGGCTCCAGGAAGCAGACCTTGGCTCCCTGCATGGCCCACCAGAACATCTCCCATACCGAAACATCAAATGTAAAGGGGGTTTTTTGCAGAATAGTATCGCTGCAGTCTATAGGGTACTTCTTCTGCATCCAGTTCAACCGGTTTACAAGTGAATGATGCCTGATCATCGTCCCCTTCGGCCTGCCGGTGGAACCGGAGGTATAGATCAGGTAGGCGATGCTGTCGGGGTCGGCTTTATCCGGCAGATTTGAGCAGTCGCCCTGATATAGGCCTTCATCATCCAATAAAATTTTATGGATATTACCTTCCGTTTTTACCATACTTGAACGTTCATTCAATAAAAGAAGCGCTGCGTTGCTGTCCTTAAGCATATAATTTATCCTGTCTTCGGGGTAGTGCGGGTCGATAGGCAAATAAGCCCCTCCGGCCTTTTCCGCGGCCATAATCCCTATGATCATCTCCAGGGAGCGCTCCAGCATAACAGCAGCAATGCTTCCCTGCTTCACACCCTTTTCACGCAGGATCCTCGCGAGTTGATTGGACTTTTCATTCAGCTCCCTGTAGGATATCATTTTATCCCCAAACACCGCCGCAGTATAATCGGGAACCCGGTCTGCCTGTTCCTCGAAGAATTGGTATACCGTCTTCTCCTTCGGATAATATGCATCGGTGTTATTGAATTCATATCGTATCTGCTTCTCTTCACGCTCCGTCAGCATGGGAACAGTCGAGATCTTCCCTTCCGGCGCAGCCGACACATACTCAAGAATATTCAGCAGGTGATCGCCCGTTCTTTTTATGGTAGAAGGTTTGAAAAGCACCGCGCTGTAGTCAAAGCCCCCTTTAAGACCTTCATCGGTTTCAGTCAGCTGAAGCCTCAGGTCAAATGGCGCCATTCCGCTTTGCGTATCCATCCGGTCCATTTTCAGGCCCGGAAGCTCAAGCTCTGTCTTCTGTGTATTATGCAGTATGAACATCACCTGAAACAAAGGTGTCCTGCTGACGTCCCTTTCCGGCTTCAGCTCCTCAAGCAGCTTATCGAAAGGCAATTCCTGGTATGTATAGGCATCCAGCGTCATTTGCTTCACCCGGCGCAATACGTCAATAAAGGAGAGGTCGCCTTCAAAGCTCGTGCGCAGCACAAGAGTATTCATAAAATAACCGACGAGGTTCTCAGCTTCCTTCCTGTTCCGGTTTGCAACCACCGTTCCGGTCAGTATGTCTGTCTGTCCCGAATAGCGTTGCAGAAGCGTCTGAAATGCAGAAAGGATGATCATAAACATTGTTGTGCCTTCCTTTTTACAGATCGCTTTTAACCTTTCGCATATGCAGGAAGGTACGGTGAATTCCTGAAAGCCCCCTTCATAATTCTGGCTCCTGGGCCTTGGAAAATCGGTGGGAAGCTGCAATGTTGCAGCATTTGCAAGCTGTTTTCTCCAATAACCCGACAGGTTTTCCAGCTCTTCCCCCTTAAGCCTTTCTCTTTCCCACATGGCATAGTCTGCATATTGTACCTGCAGCTCAGGCAGGTTTGCATTTACACCCTTGATATAAGACTCATAAAGCTTGAATAATTCCGCTGTAAAAATTGCATTCGACCAAGCATCCGAAATAATGTGGTGTATCGTCATACAAAGCACATATTCGCTTCCACCCGTTATGAAAAGGCAAAACCGGTACAATGGGCCTTTTTCAAGGTTAAAAATACGTCTTGCCTCTTCTTTTACGGCAAGCGACAAATAATTTTCCAATTCATTTTCAGGGACGGACCTCAGATCAATTTCCGGAAGCACGATTCCGGAAGCCGCATGGATCACCTGCACAGGTTTTCCTTCCACGCTTTTAAAGGTCGTCCTCAAGGATTCGTGCCGGGCTGCAAGTTCACTCAACGCTTTTTCAAGCATATCCTTCTTCAGGCTGCCGCGCATCCGTACTGCGTTGCAAATATTGAACACCGGATTGCCACCGGTCAGCCTGTCAAAAAACCACATGGATTGCTGCGAAAACGAAAGCGGCAAATCATTCCTGCAATCGCCGGGGATCCTGGGTATAGGCTCCTTATCGGCATTCATCCCCATATTTATCTGTTTTAAAAAAGTAATCAGTTCGTTCTTTCTATCTGCGATTTCACCGAGCAACTCAGAGGAAACAGCGCCCTTTGGAGCCTGATATCTGAGTGCGCCGTTTTCCAGCCGGAGCTTAACGCCCAATTCTCTCAGACGTGATAAAAAATTGATCGTCGACAAATGCATCACCTCACCATTTCCCATACATACCTTTACGGCCCCGGCCCTTCTGAGCCGGATTTCTGAAACAGGCCCGATTGTTTATGCAAATACCGGATGTTTAAATCGTCCCTCCATCGTAATCCTGGCCGGCAGCCGATCCATTATGGCTTGCCGCCGATTCACCGAGGCTTTCCGCAGCCCACTTCCATGTCTCAATCAGTTTGGCGATCCCTGCTGCGGTGGTTGTCTCAAAAAGTGTTCTCATCGGTATCTGTACCTGAAATTTTTTACTTAGCTCGGTAGCCACCGCTGCTGCAATCAGAGAATGACCTCCCAGTTCAAAAAAGTCGTCATTTACGCCGATGGTATCAAAGCCAAGCACTTCTTGCCATTTCTCAATAATTGCACGTTCCAGTTCATTTCGCGGTGCGGCATAGGCTGTTTCCAAATCCGGCCGCGGCCTCTTTTTCAGCTTACCATTATCTGCCGATTCATGAGACCCATATTGGCTGCCGGTCTTCAACCCTATCCCGGATACCTTCAACCCCGGATAAATGCCCGGAAACTCCCTGCCCAGCTCCTCAAGACGCCTCCGGAATGCAAGCAGTTCATCAAGCTGATTTTTACGATTGCCTGGATCTTCTCCCGAATGGTCTGCATCCAGATCGACCGTTAAGGTAATTGTGCCTTCCTTTATCCCGGAATGGATAATTTCATTCGTTATTTCTTCTTTCCTCTCAATGATCATGCCCGGCTTCTGATCTCCCCTTGTGCCCGGTTCGATCCAGTAACGCTGCCTTTCAAACGGATATGTAGGCAATGGTATGCGGCGGCGCTTCTCATCCGGATAAAGCCTCCGCCAGTCCGGTTTCCCGCCTGCCAGCCACAGCTTGCCGGCACAGTTCAGTATCGTTTCGGCTTCAGAGGTATCTTCTCCGCTTCCCGGCATGCAGCTTAACATAGCATTATCATCATCTGTTCGCCAATATCCCGGTGTATCCGCCGTAAATTTGATCCCTGGGCCCATTTCAATAATAATCTGATCCGGAGCCTTCAGTAATTCCTGCATGCCATCCATAAAGCGTGCAGCTATTCTCTGGCGTATCCAATATTGTGCGTTCCCGGCCTCAGGGTCCGAAACCGGTCTGCCGGTAACCGATGAGACAAAGGGAAGCTTCATTCTCCCGAAATTCAGGCCCGATACACATTCAGGCAGTTCCCCGTCTTTTGAAACAGCTAATTTCAGCGCATCTTCAATATCTAAAACTCCTGCCAGACAGGCCGCTACGTATTCGCCCGCATCCCCGCCCAGCATATTTTGCGGTTCTATGCCCCAGCTCATCCAAAGCCTTGCCAGGGCATACTCCACAGTAAACAGGACGCCCCTTCCGACATTCCTGTTTTGCAGCTGCTTAACTGCCTGCTCCTTATCCTCTTCGGCAGGATAAAGCACCTTGCGGATATCCAGGCCGGTCAGATTCCGGAGAATATTGGCGCATTTGTCCACAGCGCTCCTGAACCCGCTTTCCGTCCTGTACAGCTCTGGCCCCATATTGACATGACAGGCGTTTGCCGGAAAAATGAAAGCAACACTCAGCTCTTTGGGTTTCTGAAAGCGTGAGAATACATATTGTCCGGACATGCTTTCCAATTTCTCCCGAAGATCATTTGCATCGCTGCAAACAAGAAATCTCCGGTGGTTGAAATTTCTTCTTCCTACTTGAAGCGTAAACGCCAGATCGGCAATGTTCATTTGAGGATTCATCCTGACAAATTCCAAAAGGTTTCCCGTCATCTTCTCAAGTGCGGTACCAGTCTTTGCAGACAGCATTATCAGGTGGAACGGACGTTTTGAAGCTTCCGGCGCATCCTGTTCAGGGGCTTCCTCAAGTATGACATGCGTGTTCGTTCCGCCGATCCCGAAAGAACTGACGCCCGCCCTCCGTGGGTATCCGTCCGCTTCCCATTTTGTCAGCCTTGTATTTACATAGAATGGACTGTTTTCGAAATCGATTTTTGGATTTGGTTCCGCGAAATTGAGGCTTGAAGGCAAAACTCCATGCTGAAGCGACAAGACTGTCTTTACAAGGCTTGCAAGGCCTCCCGCGTTTACGAGATGCCCTATATTCGTTTTAACGGATCCGATCGCACAGAACTGTCTTTTTCTTGTATACGCGCGGAACGCTTTTGTCAGAGCCGCTATTTCAATAGGATCGCCAAGGTCTGTTCCCGTTCCGTGCGCATCGATATATGTAATCGTTTCCGGATTAACACCCGACATCGCAATCGCCTCTGCGATGCACTCTGCCTGCCCGTCTGCGTTTGGAGCGGTATAGCTGTTTTTGGACGACCCGTCGTTGTTGATCCCGATTCCGCGGATAACAGCAAGAATATGATCGCCATCTGCTACGGCATCCTCCAGCCGCTTCAGCACAACAACGGCAAGGCCGCTTCCGCTGACTGTTCCGCTCGCTTTTGAATCAAAGGCGTGGCAATGCCCGTCGGAAGAGCCTATCCCACCTTCCTGATAGAAGAAGGCATCGCTTCTTGATACCTGGAAGCTCACCCCTCCGGCAAGAGCCAGATCACACCCATAGCTCATCAGGTTCTGGCAGGCATAATGCACGGCAACGACAGAGGATGAACACAGTGTATTTACATTGACGCTCGGCCCCATCAGGTTCATTTTGTAAGACACCTTGGTCGCTAAAAAGTCCTGGCCGTTCGCAAGCATAATCTTAAAAGAACCTACGGTATCCACCAGACCGGGATTAGAGTATAGATTGCGTATCATATATCCGCTTAGATTCGCGCTCCCGTAAACAGCAACTCTGCCATCATAAAGCTCCGAATTGTATCCGGCGCTTTCAAGCACCTCCCACGCGCTTTCCAGGAATAATCTGTGCTGGGGATCCATGATCTCAGCCTCTCTTGCCGAGTAGTCGAAAAATGATGCGTCAAACTCATCCATTCCATCAAGGATGGCATCGGCTGGTACAAACCGCGGGTTGTCTAGCAATTGCTCGCTTATCCCCATCCTTACAAGCTCTTCCCTCCCGAAGAACCTCACTGATTCGACGCCGTTGCACAGATTCTCCCAGAAGCCTTCCATGTCCTTTGCGCCGGGGAATCTGCCAGTCATTCCTATAATGGCAATCGAGCCAACCGGATTGTTTTCGTCAATATGATTCATCTGAACCCGCTCCTTTATCTCCTGACATCTGCCGTCTTCTTTTTTTCATCAGCTCCAGCTGCCTGTTGACCCTGCTGTTTACTTTCTCAAAGGCCGGCTGTTCTTCTTCCTCACATTCATTTTTGATCCGTTTTGCAAGCAGTGCGATCGTGTTGTATTTATACAGGTCCACGACCGCAATTTCACTTGTAACGGCTTCTTTTAGCTTCGTATGGAACTGTATCAGCAATAATGAATCTCCGCCGAGAGCAAAAAACTCATCATGAATGCCAACCTTATCTATACCAAGAACATCCTGCCATAGTTCAGCCAGTTTCTTTTCCGTCTCATTCCTGGGAGGCGCATAATCATTTTCCAATTCAGGTCTCGGATGCCTGTCATTTGAAACTGCAGCCTCGATAAACGCATCCTTCAGACCGGACCGGCTTATGTAATCCGCATTCTCCATGGCATCACGCATGTCTCTGGCAGAGACGATGATCTGAGGCCTGAAGCATCCGTTGATGATGCGGTGCAAAGCTTCCGTTCCTTCTGATGCGCTAATGCCTTCCTGCACTGATCTCTTCATTCCTTGCGGAATCTGCTCGGCAAGCTTCATTACGGAGTCAGCCTCAACCTGTTTTGAATCGGAACGGGTCCGTCTTCTGAAATTATCTGCAGACGCCTCACTAACCAGTTTCATGGAGAAATCTTTAATCTCCAGCAACCGCGCTCCGTTTTCTCCTATGATATCGATGTCGCATGTTATGATCTCCCCGGATAAACCGCTTCTGTCCGCAAATTTTATATGACAGTAAATCGTGCCCGGCAGCAGCTCATATATTTTTAAATTTCCGTATGAGAACGGCAGATAATTGCCTCCCGCCGCAAACCTGACAGCGCCGGTAGCGATATCCAGCAGCGCCGGATGGAGAGGGCAGCTTTCAAGATCTTTTATGAATTCATCCTCCAGCCGGACTACAACCAATCCGCCGTCATTACTGCATGTAAAGCTTCTGAGCGACCTCCACCTGCCGCCGAAGCTGATAAATTCTTCGGAAAGCTTATACTGTCCGCCGTCAGAATATATCGTTTCAGCGCCATACTTCTCTTTTAGATCCTGGAGAGTGAAGACACCGCCTCTTTCATTATCAAATGGCGCAATCTTCCCTCGTATATGCTCCAGCCAGTTTGCATTTTCATTATCTTCGCCGCCGGCCTTGCTGATAATCCTGAAATCGTAGGCGTTCCCATTTTTCATCATGAAGGTGAAGACATTCCGTTTTTCTCCCGGTTTAACCGCCAGCGGATATAAAAACAACACATCGGTAATTTCAGCTTTACTGCTTCCGGTCAACTCCTCCAAAGCAGCTCTGGCCATTTCAAGATAAGTCGTACCGGCAACCGTAGGTATGCCGAGCACCAGATGCTCTGATAACACCCAGTTCTTTTCGGGGCTTATTTCTATTAAGAAAATGACGGTATCCTCACGTTCATTCAAACATCTGCCTAAAAGCGGATGCACATCCTCTGTTTTATCGTCCATGCCCGGCAGTATCCCGGATGCCATACCGATTCCCGCCCATCTGTCCCAATCAATCGATATGAACCTGGTGCCTTTATGGCTGTCGTGTACTAGGGCAAAAGCATCAAGAAATGCATTCGCAGCGCTGTAATCAATCTGCCCGAAGCCGCCTGTAACGGCGTTAAGCGATGAGTAAAATACCATGAAATCAAGGCGGCAATCCACGAATGTATCAAATAAGGCCAGTGTCCCCTTTACTTTTGGCGTCAGGACCTTCTTTGCATCTTCCTTCTTTTTAAGCTGAATCATACCGCCTCCGGGAATGCCTGCGGCATGTATGATCCCATCTATTTTCCCATACCTCTTTATCACTTCGTCACGGATATTCCTCAGCTGATCGCGGTCGGAAACATCCGCACGGCATATAAACAGCTCAGCACCGGTTTTCTGTATCTCTTTCAGCCGCTTTATCCTGCGCGATATCACATCCTTTTTGCTGTGCGTTTCCAGCCATTGTTCCCACTGCGAGGCGTCAGGAAACCAGGACCGCCCCAGCAGAATTATCGCTGTATGCGTTTTATTTGCAATGTAACCGGCCGTTTCAAGCCCGATCCCGCCCAAACCCCCTGTTATGATATACACGCCGTTATTCTTAAGCTTGACGGTCCGGCGGTTTTTCTCATTGGGACTAAATCTTTCGTACTCCTGTTTCCACCTTTCCATTCCTCGATATGCGATCAGCCCTTCACAGGGCATGAAGCAAATTTCGTCCGCAAGCAGATCATACAGTTCCTGCTCCTGTATGCCTCCTGTTTCCGGCAATACGCAATCAATGCTGCAGCACCTGATATTCGGATACTCTCTGGGTATAACTCTGCAAGCCCCGAGATGAAGCGCTTTTTCAGGAGAGATCGTCTCGCCGCTCAATATCTTTTGAGAGCGGTTTGCCAGCACTTTAAGCTGTATCGGCGTATTCATGGCATTCCTGCCTGCGGCTTGCGCCAGATACATCATACTGAAAAACAACCTCTCTCCAAAATATAAACCATCTTGTGCACTCACTTCATGTGTATCTGTATCTATTCCAAGCATATTTACAATCATCTCAGGCGTTTCCCCTTTTTTCGCCAGATCGCCGATTAACCGGTCATAATGCGCAGGATCCGCCGGATTAAAAAGATAGCGATGCTGATCTGCCTGTCTATATTCTTCATATGTTGTAGCTACAACCGTATTTATGTACCTTTGCTTCAAATGGACGGAAAAAGCCTCAGAAAAACCGCAGCGATCCATCAAAATAAGAATGACTCCTTTTCTGAAGCTTCCCGGGTCGGGACTGCCGCTGCTCTCAACTGACTGCTTCCATACCGGCGTATAAAACCACCCGGAAATGTCAGCCCTTCCGGTTATCATTGCCGCAGGCTGCTCCATCTTTACAGGCATGGCTTTTTTTGCCCAATAGGATTGACCTTCAAAGGGATATACCGGAAGGGGAATACGTTTTCTCTTCTGTCCTTTATAAAGCTTTACCCAATCTATGCTGTCGCCGTTCAGCCACATTTGTCCGATCTGCTCCAATGGATAATCCCCGGACCCCCCTTTGTTATTTTGCCGACCGTCATATTTTTGCTGACCGGCGTTATTTCTCAGTGCCTCCAAAGCTTCCTGAACGGTCGCGCTTACGAAGAACCTCCTGTATTCAAACTCCTTGCGCCCGAGCTGCAGCGTATATGCAACGTCCGCAAGGTTAACGGCGCTGTTGTTTTCCAAAAAGCGGATGAAATTTGCCGTCATGCTCTCCAGGGCTTTTTTGCTTTTGGCTGATAATATGAATAATAAAGGCCTGCCTGTATTTTCATCACTTTTTATTGCCGGTCCTTCTTCCAGTACGGCATGTGCGTTTGTCCCTCCGATCCCGAAGGAACTCACCCCTGCTCTGAGCGGACCTGATGCATTACTCCAGCCGGTCAGCGAGCGGTTTACGTAAAACGGGCTTTCACTGAATTTTATTTTTGGATTGGGTTTTGTAAAATTCAAGCTCGGAGGTATCATCCTGTTACGCAGCGATAACACGGTTTTGATCAGCCCCGTTACGCCCGCCGCCGCATCCAGATGCCCTATATTCGTTTTCACCGAACCGATCGCACAGTACTCCTTTTTCTCTGTCTTTTCCCTGAAGACTTGCGTCAGCGCCTCTATCTCTATCGGATCACCAAGAGGAGTTCCTGTCCCATGCGCTTCAATGTATGTTATTGATTCGGGCTCAACTCCTGCCTTTGCCTGCGCTTTCGCGACCGCCTTTGCCTGCCCGCCGATACGCGGCGCCGTATATCCCACTTTCATTGCTCCGTCATTATTGACCGCTGTTCCGAGAATGACGGCGCTTATATCATCTCCGTCCGAAATGGCGTCGTCAAGGCGTTTTAATACTACAACGCCTGCGCCGTTGCCTCCCACAGTACCCTGCGCCTGCTCGTCAAAAGCTCTGCAATGGCCGTCAGGGGACAGGATCATTCCTTCCTGATACAGATATCCGGCTTGTTGCGGCAGTCTGATGCTAACGCCGCCTGCCAGTGCCATATCGCATTCCCTGCTGATCAGGCTCCGGCATGCCAGATGAACGGCTACCAGTGATGAAGAGCATGCTGTCTGAACAGTAATGCCGGGACCTTCAAGGTTTAGCTTATAGGCAATGCGTGTCGCAAGAAAATCCTTATCATTGCCGACCATGATCTGATAATCGCTTGCCAGGCCATTTGAAGCATAACTGTCCTTCAGCCTTTGTGCGTAGGTATTCATGCCTACGCTTGCAAATACTCCCACCAGGCCGTTAAATTTCTCCACATCATAACCTGCATTCTCCAGAGCCTTCCATGATTCCTCCAGAAATACCCTTTGCTGCGGATCAAGGATTTCCGCCTCCCTTGGGTTGTACTCAAAGAATCCGGCATCAAATCTGTCTATACCGTCAAGTGCTCCCCACGCCTTTACATAGCCGGGTTTCCTCAGCATATCCGCATCAATGCCTTCTCCTGATACCTGCTCATCTGAAAACCGTGATATGGACTCAACTCCGCTGCAAAGATTATTCCAGAATTGCTCTATATCATCCGCACCCGGGAATCTGCCGCTGAGCCCTATCACTGCTACTTTTTCGCACATTTTCCCACCTTCTTGCGTATCAGCGTGTCCAGCCCCAGTCATTGCAGCGGATCCCGTCCCTGCCGCAAGCTTGCCGTCCTCCGAGAGAAAACCTGATAACGCAGCTATTGTGGGGTATTTGAACAGGTCCATCATAGAGACATCCTTTTTTAAGGCACTCCCGATCCTGCTCCTCACCTGGGCCAACAACAGCGAATGCCCTCCCGAATCAAAGAAATTTTGGTTCAAGCCGACTGCATCTGTTTTCAAGACTTCCTTCCAAATTGAAACAAGCTGCTTTTCTATTTCACTTGACGGTGCTATATAATTTACACCCAGCTTTATACTTGCGCTTTGAGGTAAAGGTAAAGCTTTTCTGTCAATTTTGCCATTTGGCGTCATTGGGAAGAAATCCATTACCATATAGGAGGATGGTATCATATAAGCCGGCAGCTTGTCCGCCAGGTTTTTACGCATGTGTTCGATGCTGATATCCCCACCTTTTTCCCTAGAGGGTATGATATACGCTACCAGGGCCTTTTCTCCCGGAATAAGCTCCCTTGCGGCAACAACGCTTTCCTTTACGGACGGCTCCTGATTTATCAAATTTTCGATTTCCCCAAGCTCGATCCTATATCCCCTGATTTTTACCTGATTGTCCTTACGGCCCATAAATTCAAGCTTTCCATCCTGTATGAACCTGACGGTGTCCCCCGTTCTGTAGAGCAGCGCACCGTGTTTTTTACCAAACCGGTCAGGAATAAATTTCTCGCCGGTCAGATCGGGCAGGTTCATATATCCCCGCGCCAGCCCGTCACCGCCAATAAGCAGTTCACCGGGTACTCCTGCGGGGACGGGGTTCATGGAATCATCCACCACATACACCTGCGTATTTGCAATCGGCCTGCCGATGGATACCATTCCGCTCCCGGATTCTACGCGTTCTATCGTCGACCATATTGTAGTTTCCGTCGGACCGTATACGTTAAACAGAGCAGAACATCTGTCCAAAAGCTGACCGGCAAGATCCTGGGACAGTGCTTCACCGCCGCATAATACCTTCAGGCCGCTGCAGCCGGTCCATCCCGACTCTATGAGAAGCCTCCATGTTGCAGGCGTCGCCTGCATTATGGAAATACCCTGCTCATGCAGCAGCCGTTCCAGTCTGCTGCCGTCAGAAACATCATCCCTTTGGGCGATCACGACCCGGGCGCCGCAAATCAGAGGCATATAAAGCTCCAGACCTGCAATATCAAAGGATAATGTCGTAACAGCCAGCAAAGAATCCTTCTTTTTTACGCCGGTCTTTTCAGCCATAGATAACAGAAAATTTATCAATGAATGCTGCTCGATCAGAACACCCTTCGGCTTGCCTGTAGAACCCGAGGTATATATCACATAGGCAAGATCGCGGGAATTTTTATTAACATCAATTCTGGCGGCGCTATATCCGGAAATAATGTCCCACTCGGAATCCAGGCTGACAACCCTGGCATTATGGCGGGGAAGAGTACCGGACAGCTTCTTTTCCGATAAGATCAAACCAACATTTGCATCTTCAATGATATAGGCAAGGCGCTCCTTTGGGAAAATGGGATCCATCGGCAAATAGGCAGCTCCTGTTTTATGTATCCCAATAAGCACTGCAAGCATATCAATAGAACGGTCGGTATAAACTCCTACAACGGTCTCCGGTCCCACCCCGGCCGAATGCAGGTAATGAGCCAGGCGATTGGAGCGTTCATCCAGCTCGGAGTAAGTTACCTGCTGTTTCCCGCAAACCGCTGCAACAGCATCCGGCGATGCCGCCGCTTGCCTTTCAAAAAGCTCGGTCCAGTTGGAACAGGCATTTATATCTTTCTTTGTATCATTCCATTTATAAAGTATAGTTTTCTTTTCCCCCGCCGTCATTATTTCATAGCTGTCCAACGGCAAATTAGGATTATATGCAATACACGAAAGCAACTGCCGGTAATGGCCTGCCATTCTTGAAATTGTGTCTTCACTAAAGAGATCAGTATTGTACTCGAAATCAGCGAATAATCTATCTCCGGCATCACGGATATCAACAGACAGGTCAAACCTTGAATATCCTGCATCCAGTTCCAGTATTGAGACATTCAGTTCGGAAAATTCCATTTTCGGTACAGGCGCATTCTGCATTCCGAACAGTACCTGAAACAATGGATTCCTGCTCATATCCCGTTCCGCATGCAGCTCCCCGACAAGCTTTTCAAACGGAACATCCTGATTCGTATAGGCTTCGACGGTTACCTGCCTCACCTTTGCTAAAAGCTCGCTAAACACGATCTTATTTGAAAAGCGGGTGCGCAGGATAATATTGTTGGTGAAAAATCCAATCAAGCCCTCAATATCTTTCCGGTTTCTATTAGCTATGGGCGAGCCTACAATGATGTCCGATTGGCCTGAATACCTGCATAGAAGAGTTTTAAATGCCGCCAGCAGCACCATGAACAATGTTGCATTCTCTTTCCTTGCATATTTCTGCAGCTTATTCACCAGTTCCGCCGGAATGCCGCATGTAAACCTTGCTCCATTGTAGGTTTGGACCGGAGGCCTTGGATTGTCGAGCGGCAAATCCAATACGGGCAAGCGGCCTTCAAGCTGCTTCCTCCAATATGCAAGCTGCCCGTTCAAATATCCTGGCCATTCATTTTCATTCTGCCACCTGGAAAAATCAGCATATTGTATATCCGGCTCAGACAGCGTTTGCTCCTCTCCATTCAGAAGCGCTTCATAAAATAGATTCAGATCATGCAGGAGTATTCCGAAAGACCATCCGTCAAAAACGATGTGATGTACCGCTAAAATCAGCATATGCTCCGCATCACCGGTGCAGATCAGCCTGCCTCTGATAAGCGGAGGCTTTTCAAGGTCAAAGGACTTTCCCGCTTCCATTTTTGCCAGATCCTCGGCTTTTGTCCTCCTGTCCGCTTCCGGTATGTTCCTCAAGTCGACATACTTCAGTGGCATTATAGCTTCCTGGTCCAGCATCTGCACAGGTTTACCGTTTTCTTCAATAAAATAGGACTGCAATATTTTATGCCGCTTCATGATACTATTAAGGCTCTTTTGCAGTACCTCCCTATTCAGGATGCCTTTCAAAATAAACCCCGTATACAGATTATACTGGGGGCTTTGCAAATGCAGGCGGTCAAGAAACCATAGCCTTTGCTGCGCAAAGGAAAGGGGAGCCCTTTCACTTAAACACGCTGCCGTACGGATCTCACCAGACGTGTCTTTCCGCTTGCAAGCCGCATTTTCCACCACCTCTGCAAGCTTTTGTATATCAGTATTTTCAAAAAGCGCTGCCTGATTCAAATCGACTTGAAAACGATCTCTAATTCTGGAAGCGATTTGGGTAATCCGTAAGGAATCCCCTCCCAAATCAAAGAAATTGTCCCGGATACCTATCCGCTCAATGTTCAGAACCTCCGACCATATTTTAACCAGCTCTTCCTGGATGGGATTAGCAGGCGGAACAATTTCCCTTCTTTTAAAATCTTCTTCCAGTAAAGCATGCATTTGCTGCTTGATGAAGTCATACTCCCCATTTATGTATTCCTCACGCAATTTATACCGTTGAAGCTTTCCACTCGTTGTTTTGGGGATATTTTTTACCGGTATGATCTCCGTGGCCTCAATACCCATTTTCCGGCTGATCGCATTCCGCAGGCTTGCTGCAACAGGAATAAAGGATTCAAGCTTTTGCCTGTACATGACGAAAAGAATCAGTTCATCACATCCCAGGCGGTCATTGAATACTCCCGCTGCCGCTATTTTGCCAAGTTCCATGCCATCAACCGATTCACAGACGCGCTCGATATCATGGGAATAAAAATTCTGCCCGGCTGCAAAAATAACATCCTTTGAACGCCCGGTGATGGTAAGCCTTCTGTTCCTCATGAAGCCAAGGTCGCCGGTTTTCAGCCATCCATCGGGTGTTATAGCCTCTTTTGTAGCCTGAATGTCATTATAGTATCCCGAAGTGACATTTCCTCCCGATATCTGAATGCAGCCCACCCTGTTTTCGCCTATATCATGATTTTCTTCATCACAGATGCGGACAAAGCTATTGTAAATCGGATAACCCTCGTCCAAAAAAACAATGGAATTCTTATTTTCATTCGATAAGTCGACTACTGTTTCTCCGATCCTAAGATGGTTTCTGTCAAGCGTGTGGAACAATAATTCTTCGCCGTCATTCGGGAAGGCAACGGCAATGGTACCTTCCGCCAGGCCGTATACGGGATGCATGGCATTCCTCTTTAGACCATAGACAGCCATCTTGTCCAGAAATTCATTGCAGAGGTCGAGAGATATCGGCTCAGCCCCGTTGAAAATCAGACGTACGCTTGACAAATCCCATTCCTTCATTGCTTCAGGATTATAGAACTTCAGAAAATGTTTATATCCGAAATTAGGCGAGTACAGCAAGGTAGCCTTATGCTCGCTGGCTTTTTCGATCCATAGGGAGGGATGCCTTATAAACAGCTGTGTCTGGATATTGAATTGGTTTATGCATGCCATGATCCCTTTTATGTGCGTGCCGATCAACCCCATGTCATGCGTAAGAGGCATCCAGTTAAGTCCGGCGTCGTTCATGCCGATATGCTCCCACCGGATCACTGCGTTCAAATCTGTCAGAACATTTCCATGTGTAATGATCACACCTTTCGGGTCGCCTGTGGAGCCCGATGAAAATTGGATCAGTACAATATCTTCCGGGTCGGGGCGGCAAATATCCCCATACATCTCTGTCTGAATGGCATCCTCAATAAACGTCGCGCTGTTCCTGACAGCCTCCATTTGAGCGCTTAATCCGTTTTTTTCGGCGAATGCTTCCATTTTGTTCAGGAACTCGGCTGATATGATCACTCTTGGATTCTTCAGTTTACCCCATATTTTAAACAGCTTCAGCTTGTGTTCATCGTTATTGCCTGTAGATACGGGTACAGGTATCATACCGCCAAGAATGCATGCCCAGAAGGAATAAACAAAGCGCTCGTTATCCTCGATTTGAAACAGGACCTCGTCTCCCTGCCTGTAGCCTGATTGCCGGAGAGTATACAGAAGCCGTAAAGACGTCAGGTACAGCTGCTTATATGATACATAGCGCTCTTCCTTATCGCCGAGAATGAATGTTATTCCTTTTTGTTCCTCTTCTTTTCTCGCCTTGATCAAATCAACAAGAGTAGCATATTGGGACATTTTTCGCTTCCCCCATTCTATCTCATCGTTTATTACTCAAAAACCTCAATCTTTTCAAAAACAGGTTGAACCGGGTTGATCCTGTTACCCTTCGGACGAAAATAAATCTCAAGCGACAGGGTATCCGGCTGAAATACGATCATTTGCAAAGTCATTTTATTATAAATATCGCCGCTCTCGGAAAAGTTGCCCGGTTTGCCGCGGTTATAGGAAATGATCCTCTTCATTTTCTCGGAGGATACCTCTGAGCCTTCATTCTGCAATTGTGTTTTAATATTTGACCACCTTTTCGTATTATATTTATTGGGTGTATGATTATCATGATTACCGTAAAGCACAAAGGAATTTACTGCAGCTGCGGCATTACTGATCCCCCAGGTTATATTTTTGTTCAGCCCGGAATCGCTCTCTCTTATTGCGCGTTTTACTCTGTTCCCGTCCGATCCGCTCCCGCTGAAATTATTTTCCAGAATAATGCTCCTGTCCGGATCGGAAAACCCGATGATATGGTTATATGTATAAAGCTTTGAGGGATCTCTCATAAATTCCGCCGCATCATCCATCGTTCTCATATTCTCCAGCGCATATCTCAGATCAAAAACATAGGAGCGCCTTCCTTCGGATGTATATGCCGCATTTGTACCTGAATCAAGGATACCCGCGAAAATCCTGCTGTCATTAAAACCTGTAATAACTCCCATAAAACCCATGTAACCGATAGAACATACCTTTTTGTCAGGATAAAGGTGGGTAATTACTGCCTGGAGCCTTGGAAGCTGGTTCCTGCTGCCTCCGTACCAATCCAGGTTCCTTCCCGTGATCGTTTTTTTCGTTGCGGAACGCGTTCCGAAAACCGAGATATAACTGCATTGGGTACCACGAACTACATCTGTGAACAGGTTAAAGAGATAAAATTCATTTCGCGACACTTTTCCATCTCTTCTCAAATCATTCCCGCCACCGGACAAAACTGACGCCATTGCATCGATCTCTTCTATAAAATCATCATTTATACCGGGTTTAATGTCCTCTATACGGTTAAAAGCGGGTTTGTAATCGGAATGAATAATATTTTCAGCAATGTATGAATCAACAAGTGCTTCATAGTCGGGCACCAACTGCAGTATTCCCTTTGCATAAGCTTCTCCGACCTGCCTGTGTGTCAGACCGGTGGTAAAATCAAGTACAACACTAAAGTAATTACCTTTATCCGTAATGCTTACCCCATCGACGCTGTAGCTGCCGACCGGTGCGGAAGGAACGGATATCACACTGCTGCATCCTGATTGGAGCAGAAATATGGATAGCAGGCAAACTGTAAAAAACCTCTTTATCATTCCATGAACCCCACTTTTTATTGATCTAAGCTGCTTTCCCGTCTTTTTATTCATGCAGTCACAGCTTGTGCGTGATTCCTTACACAGCTGATGATCTGACCTGTTTCCATCTTTATATGTATATCCGCTTCACTGAAATAGCGGTCGTCATGCGTTATGGCAACAACCGCCTTGCCTCTTGCCTTCAGTTCGGGCAGCAATGCCCTGTAAAAGAAGTTCCTGTATTCCGGATCCTGATCTGCCGCCCATTCATCAAAAACATAAGCAGGGCGGTCCTCCAGATAACTGATCAAAAGAGCCAGCCTTTTCCTCTGTCCGGTAGAAAGCTTAACTGTGCTGAATACTCCGTCGCATATCCGGACTTTATCCCGGATACGCAGCACATCCAGGTAGTGACTGATTTCCGCAGTTTTCCTTTCATAGTCGATGCCATACATTTTGTCAAAAAGAAAAAAATCACTGAAAACAGTTGAGAAGCAGCTCCCGAGAGTTTCTGTATCAACAGGAAGTCCATTTATGGTAATATTGCCTTCATCAGGTCTGTAAAGACCTGTCAGCAGCTTGACCAGAGTTGATTTGCCGCTCCCGTTTCCACCGGATATGAAAACAATTTCTCCTGATTTGAAGTTGCAATTGAGAGGACCTACAGAGAAGTTTTCTCCGGTTTCATTTTTGTATTGGAACCTGACGTCTTTCAAGCTTATATCCAAAGCAGCCTTGTTGTTTAAAGGAGCAGAAGTATGGCGGTTTGCAGGATTCTGGGATGAAAGCTCATTTATAAATTGATTTATCCTTCTCCAGCTGACCAGCACCCGCATGATTCCCGGCACCAGGTAAATTTCCTGATTTACGATCCCGCCCATGTATAAATATACAAGAACATAGTTGTTTAGTCTGGTGTTCTCCAGATTCGGAAATATCAACGGGAAAATAAACACGACAATACCGACTACCAGGATATAAAGTATTTCCCCCAATATTGAGACTCCGACAAAGCTGAACTCCCCTTCGACGCGTGAATCCCGGTAATCCAGGCAGCTTTTTTGAATATCATCCGTGAATTCACGGCACTTCTTTTTATTTATGTACAGCTCTTTAAAGCCTTTTACCATATCATTAATAAACCTGAAAAAATGATTTTGTATATCTCTGTTCTCTTCAAACTTCTTTTCCGCTTTGTCACTGACAGAAAGGAATAGTCCTACGGCAACGCATATCATTAAAATTGAGAAAAGCATTCCTAACAGGTTGATTGTTCCCAAATAGATGAAGCATGTAATTAATGTAATAACTCCGGTCAATCCATTGACTAATGCATTAACAAACCCGCTGACTGCTTCGGTGTCATTATTAAGGGCGGCATGTATCTTGCCGTCTTCCATCGCTTCAAATTTTTCATAGGGAGCGTTCATTAACCTGTCGATAATCTCTACCCGCTTTTCGTAAACCATCTGGCTTGTAATGACAATTAACTTTTTTCTGACGATCATTGCGCTTACTGTAAAAAGCGCAATACCCAGCAGGAAGTATAGGTATAATCCGCTTTCTATCCCGGCCCTGCGGCTTTCATCTCCCATTACCCTGTTTAGCGCCTGATTTATTATTACAATAATCATCGAGTTCCCTAACGCACTCAATATGCTGAGTATAATAATCAAAAAATAGGGCTTGCCATTTTTCTTAACAAAGAAGTGTGAAAGAATAAAATACAGATAAAATAATGGGATGACAAAAACCATGCAAACAGCTACTTTAATAAGTAGTGAAGGTCCGAATTCATCAATCATTTCCCATGTTGTTCCGTAAAACAACGCAAACGGAGCCTTGTAGAGGCAATAAAAAATCGCGCCGATAAGTGCGAAAGAAAATAGAACAGTACCAGCATCTTTTATCCCTTTCGTTCGAAAACTGCGCTGCTTCGTCACGATCTCTTTAAGAAGTATGAAGAGATGAAATATTGTTACAAGTATAAATGCACCCGAAACTAAAAAAACGGTCGTCGACATTCCACTATCGAGCATGTTCATTTCCTTCCATAAACAGGCGTTTTAGATTATACCGGTATAGAACGAACGTCTAGTGAATGATTAATGATCTCCGCTATTTCCTTAACATAGTTGTTGATAAAAAAATGTCCGCCGTCAAATTCATATAAATCTATTGCATAGAATGAATACTTTTGCCATTCATATAATTCATCCTTTTCAACTATTTTGTCATCCTTACCGCTTAATACGGTGATCCCGGAGTTGAATCTTACATTCTCATCCTGAAATTCATAAAGCTCTACCAACCTATAATCAGCCTTCAGTATGGGAATAAAAATTTGTGACAATTCTTCATTTTCAAATATTTCTTTCGGAGTACCTCCTATTTTCATAATTTCATTTTTAAACCTGTCGTTTGGGAGAGTATGTAAAATGGTACTCTTCTTCCTGACGTGCGGCGGATATCTTCCCGATACAAAAATGTGCGCCGGTTCCCTTCCGCAATCCTCCCTTACTCTTTTGCAAATTTCATAAGCAATGACGCATCCCATGCTGTGACCTAAAAATGCAAACTCATGACCATTAATATGTTTGCGGATCACTTCATAAATATCGTCGATTGCACCGGAAATATCGGTATAGAACTTCTCATTTATCCTTTTTCCTCTTCCGGTATACTCAATAGGTACGATTTCAATATTTTTATCCAAATACTGTTTCAGTTTACCGTATACGGATGCTGAACCGCCTGCATAGGGGAAACAGAATAACTTTATTATACTTGACAAATGTTCGGATCCCCTCATAAATATACACCATTTCCCATTAATTACATTAATGTCGTTTTAAATATTATATTTATAATCTTTAAAAAAGTCAATAGTTAACATTCTATATATAAATTTTGTATATTTCGACATAATTCATCATAGATACATTTTTATTTATTGGCATAAAGACATATGTAAAGAACCATAAGTATAGATCTCGAATCAATATCTGAACAGCGATATTGCAAAAATATGAAGATTCCAGCAGTCCGGCAATACTATTTTTACAACTGTTTTGTTGTGATTGATCTCATACTGCTGAATCAATAAATTAGCTTTTTCTTCGCAGACTGTTGCTTTCCCTTCGTATTTGCATACCCGTAAACCAGTCCATGCTACCGTTTCTCCAAAAAGCGGTTTGGCGCACCAATCTGTGAATTTTACAATTATTTCATCACTGCTCCCGTCTGAATAAAATATATTCAAAAAGCCCCCTTGATTTCTTGCCTCTGCGCATCCAAGTATAGAAATGCCATTGTAGCGTCCCGGCCGGATATCAACGACTTGATTGTCGCAGGATATATTGTCATTATCATCAGTAAATAAATCAGGAAGCTGATATTTTATTTCCTGTACCGCCCATATATCATCAGGGATGCCGTCTGATAGAAGGTAATATCCGAACCCGTTCAGGTCCGCTCTGTTATCCGGTGAAATTCCTCTGCCGAAGCCTTTATTATTAAAATGGTCCGTTAAATTGATGAAGGTTACATCTTTTATACTCCTGCCCTTTTGGGGACTGTTTTTTTCATGCGCTGCTGACATGGAGGTATAATCATTATTTCTAAATTTCTGTAATTCATTGCATATCTCTTCCGCAGTGTCTGCTGCTTCGATAATTTTTGCTGACGTCCTGGTTAAAATTGCTTTCGCTTTCCCGGGAGAAAAAAATGCTTTTGTGAAAAGACCCAAAACCGTATTCCATATCAGTTCTCCACGTTCAATAAGCTCCGGCACCGTTGATGGTATATCCATATGATATTGTGTATTAAGAAATTCTACCAGCATTGAAAATTTGCCATATGATCTAAAAATCCTGTCGCTGCTATTTATTATAGGAGCCAGCCAGAAGGTATGTTCCGTATAGCCTGCCGTCTCTAATGAATAATCGGGCAATTCATTCACACATCTGCCAAATTCCCTCATAGCACGAAAAGAGTCCGTATAATACGAAGAATATTTCAGGTTGCCAATCATCATGTCTAATAGATCGTCACGCAACAACCGCAACGGTATGCTATTGTCAAAGCAAAACGTAATATATGCATTGCAGCCCTGCTTAAAATCACTTATTGGTAAAATGGCGTCATCCAATATCTTTGGTACAGTATCTATGCAATGAATTATTTCATTATCCATTCCGACAGCAAGACATGAATGTCCCGGCAATAAATGGTGCACTCCGTATGCTTCCTTTTTCCACGGGAGCCAGAATGGATCGATCAAAAGCATAACGGGACGGCCTTCCGATATTTCGCCCGTGATTGCGATCAAATCCTCATCAGGATCTTTTTTTAAATGCTCCGTGCAATATATGTTTAAAAACTCTTTTGCAAAGCTGTTGAATTCAAAAATGTCTTTACCTGCAGTTACTCTCTTGCCAATTTTGTCTGTTGCAGCATTATCGTCCCTTATAAAATCAAATCCTATGGAATTGATCCATAGGATTTCATGATGGATTTTCTTCCATTCCAGTACGGATGCAAAAATACTTTCAAAGCAATCCATAGCACCTACATTAATTGGTTTAACGTCTATGCTCATATAAAACTGACACCTCTTGAAAAACTATGTATAAGATCATATATCATTATTAATCTTAGAATCCCTTGCCCTCAAGCCATTCCGCCAGATCAAGCGTCATTGTCCTTGTGATCCCCGCCATGTCCTGCATCATTGCTCCGGCAGTGCCCGCAAAGTCCGGCATCCGGGCTGCTTCGGCGTTATCCGGCGCTACCGCAAGCCGGAGCCGCTCAGCCAGTTGCTTTGAGCTGAAGATACAGCCCTTGAAAATACCGGGCAGCGCAGCAATATACGCTTCATCCATCGCATCCGAGTAGACGGAGGCCTCCCTGACCTGCCCATTTTCCAGCTTAAAGCCTATTTCAACGCCGCCCCACGGGAATCTCGTCTCCATATCCACGTCAAACTTCGGCGCTTCTCCATATCTCCAGTCCCAGGAAGCGTACTTGCTGTAAAGCTCCTCTAATGCCGGCTTTCCTGCCTGCCCGTCATTGAACGCATCTTCGACACGCGCCGTACCGCCATAGACCGACATAAAAGATTCAATCAGCGCCTGAGCCACTTTATCGATCGTAAGCGACGGCAGCAATTCCTTCAGGTTGACCACCCTCGACCGAACGGACTGTACTCCCTTTGAACGCATCTTTTCTTCCGATACCTGCAGATATTTCGAGAGCTTTCCAAAGTCGGCCGAAACCAGCACTGTCCCGTGGTGGTAAGCTCCGTTTTTCCGGAAACAGAACGCATTGCCGGAGAATTTCCGGCCGTCTGCAGTCAGATCGTTTCTCCCGCTCATCTCAGCTTTTATGCCAAGGCTGTTGACGGCGCCAAGTATGACGCTCAACTGCTTTTCAAGGTCGTATCGCTCACGGCTGGCAATAAAAGTGAAGTTCAGGTTGCCAAGGTCATGATAGACCGCTCCGCCGCCCGAAAGCCGTCTTGCAAGCTTGCCGCCTTCGTTTTCAAAGAGTTCTGTCTTGCATTCCTTCCATGGATTCTGATTTCTTCCTATTACTATGGTATTTTCGTTTTGCCAGAGGTATAAAATGCATTGGCCTCTCTCCACACGGTCGAGCATATACTCTTCAACGGCCAGATTCCGCCATGGGTCATGTGTATGTGTTCGTATGATCCGTATATTACGTTCCATCTCCATCCTCCTGTATCCGGTTTGATTTAATACCGGACTTCCAACCTTTTGCATCTTCAGCATGCTCTAATTATATCCGGCCTTCCTGTAAATTTCAATTCTTCCATTTGCCGGCCCCGACATTTTACACGCTCCACAGGAACTTTTTTTTTCAATGTATATATTTCAGCATATTACTGTAACACATAATTCATGAAATAAATATTATGTAAAAGGATCAATTATATATAAGGAGTGTAGATTCATGAAGTATCAGGACACATATGTCGGTTCCAAAGCAGATTTCGGAGATTACGTAAAAAAGACTGTCCCCGATTTATTTGCAGGCAGACTGGCAATCGAGGGTAAGACCGTTACATTGCCGACAGATAAAGATCTTGACTATAAAGTCAAGTTTGATGAAGACGAACAGAGTGGATCATTTACCATCAAAGTCGCATGGAAAAATGAAGATGTTGAAGTAGAGCTGGAGGAATGATCCGCTTGCTTCCCCGAAGCACTGCAGTTACCAAAGGGGGAGTCCATCCCCCTGGTACTGTTTCCCCGACTTAATATCTCCGCATGAAAGAGGTGACAGGCATGTCGTCCGCTGCAGATGAACCGTTGAATGCCGTATTGGGTAATTACCCCATAAAAGTGCTGGATACCAAAAATGAATCCTATAAAGATAAAAAGGGAGTATGGTGGATTCAGACCGATAAGGGGATGAAAATACTTAAAAAAATATCCAATTCGGAAGAAACCCTCCGCTTTATACTTGATGCGGTCCGCCACCTTACAAATAATGGCATCCGCCTTCCGAAAGTGCAACAAACCAGTAACGGCAAAGATTATGCCATGATTAACGGTATTTGCTATGTACTCACAGATGCCATAGAGGGCAGGAACCCTTCTTATTCTTCCTCAAGCGAACTGACTTTGCTTGTAGGTGAACTGGCGAAATTCCACAAGGCATCCTCCGGCTTTCAGCCTCAGGCAGGGACCAAGCCAAAGTATCACCTTGGTTTATGGGTCGAGGATTATACGGATCAATTGGAGGACGTGAATTCATTTTATAAAAATGAGCTTTCAAAAAGTGAACATGATTTAGTGAATGCAGCCGTCATCAAGGAGTTCCCATACTTTTACGAACGCGCCACAAGGGCGATTGAAGGCTTAAAGGGAACAGAATACCCGGATTGGGTCAGGGAAAGTCAGGGAAAAGGATGCCTGTGTCATCAGGATTTTGCGGCAGGCAACCTTATTTTGACTCCCTCGGATACCATATATGTCCTAGATACGGATTCCCTGACAGTAGATATACCAGCCAGAGATATCCGAAAGCTTCTGAACAAGATTATGAAAAAGGCCGGCAAATGGGATATGGAGCTGACTAAAAAGATCCTTAAGATTTATCAGAAGAATAATCCGCTCACACGTCCTCAGTGGAAGGTCGTCATGCTGGACCTGATGTTCCCCCACCTTTTCCTGGGAGCTGTCAATAAATTCTACTATAAGCGTGATAAGGAATGGTCGGCTGACAAATATCTTCAGCGGATTGTTGAAATGTCGTCTTTTGAAAAAACGATCGAGCCTGTATTAAAGAATTTCAACTCCGTCATTCCAATTTAAAAGCAGAAAGGACTGAGTATGTTGGACGATACCCAAAACATTGCGCTTAGCGTCTTAAAGGAATATGGCATCGTGCCGGAAAATTTGTCACTGGTGCAGGGCGGAACAGTGAAAACGGTATGGAAGCTAAGCTCGCGAGGCAGGCTGCTCTGTCTGAAGCGCCTGAAACAAACACTTGACAAAGCTTTATTTTCAGTCCATGCCCAGATCCATATAAAGAACTCCGGCGGCAAAGTTCCCGGAGTTATTTTAAATAAATCCAAAGAGCCTATCGTTCAGCAAAATGAACAGCTTTTCGTCCTCTATGAATGGATCGACGGAAATGATCTTGACTTCAGCGTTCCTGCCGATCTGCATAAAGCTTTGCAAGGCCTGGCGCACTTTCATATTGCTTCAAAAGGCTACAGTCCGGCAGAGCAGTCGAGGATTTCTTCAAAGCTTGGGAAATGGCCGGAACAGTATGAATCTATGAAAAACAAACTGCTCGCATGGAAGAAAATCGCAGACAGTAACAGTTCACAACCACATTACAAAGCATATTCCACCTATGCGGATTCAATGGCCGCCATAGCTGACCAGGCCTTGGAGCGCATCGGCAAATCAGCTTACAGCACTCTTACCGAAGCAGGTTCCAGGTCTATTGTGCTGTGTCATCAGGATTTTGGACGGGGCAATGTACTTGCAGCCCCTGACGGAGTATATGTGCTTGATCTGGACGGAGTGACTTTTGATCTGCCTGCCCGCGATTTGAGGAAAATCATCGGTAAAAATGCTGAAAATGCAGGACAATGGCAAGCTGGCGCCATCAGACAGATACTTGGCTGGTATGCGGAAATAAATCCCATGAATGAGGCTGAAATTGAGGTCCTGTACGCAGACCTTTTATTCCCGCACTGGTTTTTCGGTTTGGTGAAAAACCAGTTTAAAAATGATAAGCCTGTAAAGGCTTCCGCAATCGAAAAGATTGCACGGCTTGAAGAGGCCAAGGCGCCCCTCATAAGGGCGCTGATAGACCAGCAAGGCCGCTGATGGATCAACGACGAAAAGGAGTGAACAGCTTGAAGATCGCCCTCATCTGTACCGAGAAACTACCTGTGCCGCCTATAGCAGGAGGCGCAGTTCAATTATATATCGACGGCATCGTTCCATTTTTATCAAAGCAGCATGATATCACTGTTTTTAGCGTACAACATCCCGATTTGCCGGATGAAGAGGAAAAAGGAAATGTTCATTATATCCGGGTGCCCGGTAAAACCGATACCATTTATATAAATAGCGTTAAGGACAGGCTGGATTCTTCATATGACCTGATCCATGTATTCAACCGGCCCCGTTTTCTGCTTTCGTTTGCCGAACACCTTCCGGATTCAAAATTCAGCCTGAGCCTCCATAATGAAATGCTCGACACCAAGAAAATATCGGACGGTGCTGCGGCCTTATGCGTTGAGAAAGCTGAATTCATCAATACAGTAAGCCAATATATCGCCAATACCGTTAAACAGCGCCTGCCCAATGCCGCACAGAAACTGCATGTTGTTTACTCCGGGGTAGACACTCAAAAATACGCGCCGCCATGGACCCGGGAAGGTATGCAAATCAAGCTGGATATGAAAAAGAAGTTCGGCCTTGAGGACTGCAAAGTTGTCCTTTTTGTCGGCAGATTAAGTGTAAAAAAGGGAGTGCATGTGCTTCTTAAAGCAATGAAAAAGGTCATGGACCGCCATAAGAAGGTTGCGCTGGTGATCGTAGGAAGCAAGTGGTACGGCAGAAATGAATCGGATGAGTATACCGCATCCCTCCATGAGCTTTCCAAAGCTCTCACCGGTCCTATCCTGTTCACCGGCTTTGTCCCTCCTTCAAAAATTCCTAGGTATTTTTGCATGGGCGATGTTTTTATTTGCGCCTCCCAATGGAATGAGCCGCTGGCCAGAGTCCACTATGAGGCTATGGCTGCAGGGCTTCCGATCATCACAACAGACCGGGGCGGAAACCGTGAAGTTGTAGACGGCTATGGAAACGGCATTGTAATTGGCGATTATAGAAATCCGGATGTAATAGCCGGGCATATTTCCTACCTGTTGGACAATCCGGACAAAGCACTTGAAATGGGTATGAAGGGAAGAAAGCTTGCTGAAGAAAAATACAACTGGAAAAGGGTTGCCGCAGAGGCAATACAAAGCATAGAGGGGTGAAGGTAATGAATATTTCAATCATTGGCACGGGCTATGTCGGACTGGTTACAGGTGCATGCCTGGCATCCATGGGAATGAATGTGGTATGCTGTGATGCTGATGAGGATAAAATCGAAAATTTGAAAAAGGGTATATTGACGATTTTTGAGCCCTGCCTTGAAAGCCTTGTGAATAATTGCATCAGAATCGTAAAAAGGCTCGAATTTACAACAGATATGGGGAAAGCCGTCAATCATGCGGATATCATATTTATTACAGTCAATACGCCAACACGGTCTGACGATACATGTGATTTGACCCACGTTTTTGAAGTCGCCCGGGAAATCGCAAGGCACATGAACGGTTATAAAATAATCGTGGATAAAAGCACCGTCCCGGTCGGTACCGGCCAGAGGGTAAAAAAGGAAATAGCACAGGCACTGAAGGAGCAAAACAAACAGCTCGGATTCGATGTAGTCTCCAATCCCGAATTTCTCAAGGAGGGCTCGGCAGTCTATGACTTCATCAATCCGGAAAGGATCGTCATCGGTGCGGAGAATGAAAGCGCTGCCGAAGCAGTCAAAAAAATATATGAAGACCAGATCCTGTACAACATTCCCGTGCTTGTAACAAGCATCGAAACGGCAGAAATGATCAAGTATGCCTCCAATGCATTTCTGGCGTCAAAAATCAGTTTTATCAATGAAATAGCCAATATATGCGAGCTATGCGGCGCGGATATTCTGCAGGTCGTAAAAGGGATGGGGCTGGACAGCAGGATCGGATCAAAATTCTTAAGTCCGGGTCCCGGATTTGGAGGCAGCTGTTTCCCCAAGGATGTCAGGGCATTGGCAGGAATAAGCAGGGAACACGGTTATACACCCGAACTGTTATACAGCATCCTGAATGTGAACAGCCATCAGAGAGAACATATGGTAGAAAAAATAGAGCGTGCACTTGGCGGGCTGGAAGGCAGGAAAATCGCCATATTAGGGCTTTCTTTCAAACCTGAAACGGACGATATCCGTGAATCGCCTTCCCTGGCGATCATCTCCTCGCTGCTGGAAAAAAAAGCAGTTTTAAAGGTTTATGACCCACAGGCTATGCAAAACATGAAAAAGGAATATCCCGATTGGGATTTAAAATATTGCAGGGATGTTTATTCAGCCTGCGCCCACAGCGATTGCATCGTACTTGTCACCGAGTGGAAGGAGTTTTGCCATCTGGACCTCAAAAAATTGAAATCTATTGTAGCAAAGCCCATATTCATGGATTTGCGGAACGTCTATGATCCGGATACCGTAAAAGGCTTTGGATTCCAATATGAAGGAGTGGGCAGGAAATGAGCAGCATACTTGTTACCGGAGGAGCAGGCTTCATTGGATCGCATCTTTGCGAGAGGCTTTTATTGCTGGGTCATGAGGTATTATGCCTGGACAATTTCAACAACAGTTATGATCCCGCCATAAAGAGGTGCAATGTGGCAAAAGCATTGCGCCACTCCCATTACAGGCTTGTAGAAGACGACATACTGGATGAAAGCCTGGTCAGGGGCCTTTTGAAAAGCTCAGGGACGGATGCCGTCGTCCATCTTGCAGCGCTCGCCGGCGTCAGAAGGTCCATCCTGACGCCGCTCGACTATGTCGATGTGGACATAAAAGGCACTGTTTCTCTTCTGGAAGCATGCCAGAAGAATAATGTAAAAAAATTTATATTTGCCTCCTCATCATCTGTGTACGGTACATGCCGACCGCCCTTCAGGGAGGATGCGGCGCCGGGGGCGCAGACCTCGCCATATGCGGCTGCCAAGCATTGCGGCGAACTGTACTGCAGGACATACAGCCTTCTTTACGGTATTAAAGCCTCATGCCTTAGGTTCTTTACAGTCTATGGCCCAAGGCAGAGGCCCGACATGGCGATACGCACATTTACCAAAGCCATATCCGAAGGCCGCGATATCTTCATATACGGCGACGGGAGCAGTTCCAGAGACTATACCTATGTGGACGATATTGTCGATGGCATCATTGCTGCATTGGATCTGGACCGCGAGTTTGAAATATTTAACCTTGGAAATTCCAATACAGTTAACATAATGAACCTTGTTGAAATTCTCGGAAACAAACTGAAAAAGGAAGTGCACATTTGCTTTCTGCCGGAGCAGCAGGGCGACGTGCCCGCTACCTGCGCCGATATTGGCAAGGCTGCCGGTCTGCTCGGCTACAGCCCGAAGGTGAAGCTGGAAGAGGGAATAGAAAGGTTCGTCGGCTGGTACATGAATTATTCTGATGAAAGATAATAAATGGCAACATATTATGTAACCTTATTTATTTGATATTCATAATATAGGATAGGTGGTGAACGATCGCACCATCTGCACTTTTATGAATAAGGAGGTCGTAATATGGCAGTTGGAGATATTCTCCGCGAGTTCAACGCTCCGCAGGAAGCTCAGGGCAATGGGAGAGCTGTTGCCTTTGACGGTACAAATCTCTATCTTACCGTCTCGGACAGGGCAGAGATTTACAAGGTTACAACAACCGGCGTATTCCTGCAGACAATACCCACTACCATTGTCTACGGTGCCTTGCAGTTCGACAGTAAGGAAAATGCCTTTTGGGCGGGCAATTATATCGGAAATTTCGAAATACACAAGATAGACCTTAACGGCAACGTACTTTCCTCATTCAATTATCAATCCTTTGTAGATCCTGCCGATCCATTCCCCGGCTTTATTGACGGCGTAACCGTAGATCAGACAACAGATACCTTGTTTTTCAGTACCGATGCCGGTTTTACGGTTTACAACACAACAAAGACCGGCCAGTTTATAAGAAAATTCAGCACACCGCCAAGTGGTACGGCACAAAATGGCGCCAACTCAGGCCTGGCATCCGATAGCAATAATCTTTGGCTTGCATTTGTTCTGCTGAGTGGTTCCGACAGGGAAATTGTTCAGACGGATTTGAATGGAAACGTACTGGTACGCTTCCCTACAACAAATTATGATGCCGAAGATATCGAATATGATCCGGTCACCTTTGCTCCCAAATGCGCATTATGGACCAATGAAGCTACCTTTGCCGGTAACCGCATCCGCGCCTGGGAGATCACATGCCCATGCCCCTTTGATAAGCTGATCGAGGCAATAGCCAACCAGGAAGCAGGGCTTGCAAGCCTGACACAGCTGGAGGTCAATAAGCTTGTAAAATTGCTCGCACTTGTAAATGACATTCAAGGCCTGAACAGAATAAATGATAGTATAGAAGCTTTCCTGAAGCTCCTGATCAAAAAGGAAATCACACTCGAATTACTGCTGGATGAAGCACTCGAAGGCCGAAGCGAATGTTGATCTGCAAGTTGCGTTTCAATTTGCAGTCGCATTTGGAATCCAAAATTGAAGGAGGTAATATTATGTCACTGCCAGCTAATGTGAATGCTCTTATTACGGCTATTGCAAACCAGGAGGCAGGACTTGCAAGCCTGACACAGGTAGAGGTCAATAAACTCACCAAGCTTCTTGCACTTGTCGGCGATATTGATAGCCTGAATGCAATCAATGACAGTATTTTAAGATTTTTAAGGCTTCTGATCAAAAAAGAGATTGTCCTGGAATTGCTTCTGGATGAAGCACTGGAGGCAGGCACAAATGCAGCGGATAATTCCTCCGGCGGCTGATATCCGCATATCTGCCTGAATTGGTTCGAAAAAAAATCTCGGGAGCATCGAGCTCCACTTGATTTTGGGACACATGCCTTTTAGCATGTTCCCTAAGTATAAGGCAGGATTGCACAATCCTGCCTTATATACTGTTTGTAAAGCTCAAAGTAACCTATTATGTAATATCTTCATACTCTATTATTATGAAGCATCTTCGGAGGTATAGGATCATGTGTGAGGAGAATGAACAGATCAGCAGGAGGCAGGCTATAACCGATGTGATTGAATCCATTGCAATGGAGGAGAAGGGCATTGCCGCTATATTAAAGGTCGAAGCCAAAAAGATCCAAAAAGTAATAGACTGTATATGCCCTGACAAATCGGATTTAATCGGAATTAATAATTCCGTATGCCACTGCCTTAAAAACATAATCAAGCTTCAAATATTGTTGGAATTTAAGCTTGAAGAGGTGAGCGGCATGATTGACGACAGTGATTACTAGCGCGGATGGTTCACAGAAACACATGCGGGGAGGCAGTTTTATGGAAGTTAACGATGTGGATACCTGTGCAGGGCAGGTGGCCGAAGGCCCGGAAGAAGCAAAACAACCGGCAGTCAGCCCGTTAACAAGACAGGAGGCAGTTAAGTATCTTTTGGAAGAAATAGAACAGAACGAAAAGTTGGCAGGCAAATTTCAGAAACTTATTGAATCCAGAATATTTAGTCTGGCCGTACCGGCAAAAATTTTCAAATCCTCCGATGAATCATTCGAAGGTTACCTCTACATGCGCGACAGACTAAAAATACTTCGCAGTCTTCTCAAATTCATGAAATGCACTGCCAGGCAATTATGATTGCACTGCAACAAGTCGCTTTGGGACTTGTTGCAGTAAAATCAATTATAGATGAGAGCTGATAATAAGGTTCTGTATGTCTTTAGCCACCCTTCTCCAATTATATATGTCAGCCACCTGTGAATGGCCTGTTTTGCCCATTTCAAGCGCTATTGACGCGTTATCGAGCAAAAAGCAGATCGCCTTGGCCAGGCACTGCGCGCTTTTATAATCATCAACAACAATACCGTTTATATCATTCCTGACTACTTCCGGATTCCCGCCCCTGTTTGTCGTTATGACCGGAAGACCTGCGGCCATCGCCTCGTACAGGACTCTTGCCAAAGGTTCTGCCCATTGGGATGGGCAAACAAAAAGATCAGCCATATGATAATAAGCTGTGATTTCAGACGGGGGCAAAAAACCGGTGAATAGAGCATTCTCGCTTAATTTCCCTGAAAGGCGCACGATCGATTTTACATATGCGTCAGATGCTATGCTCCATGAACTGCTGCCGACGACCACAAGGGCGGCGTCATTTCTTTCCTCCATTACCTGTTTCATTGCTTCGATAAGTACATGGATTCCCTTGTCCGGGATCAATCTTCCCACAAACAGTACGATTTTTTTATCACCAAGGCCAATGCTTTCCTTAAGCCTCTTTTTTTCAAGCCGGTATCCTTCGCTGTCAGGCCGGCAGAATGGCTGCTCTTCTGCACCTGAGTAAACGACGCTGATTTTTTCCTTTGCCTGCGGAACGAAATCCGATACCATATTTGCTATGTACCGGCTTACTGCCGTAATGAATTCTAACCTGTCTATGCATTCAAGTGCTTCACTTTTGGTGATCCTGTCAGGATGGAACATTTCATTATGGAGACTCAGGCTGTAATTCAGTTTTGGATGGCTTTCGCATATTGACAGTACCCAAAGAGGCCTGTTGAAAATGTATACGAGGTCAAAGCTTTTATCGAGCCGTGAATTTACCGAATGGATGTAATCCCTGGTGCATGTGTGGGAAATCCTTACGTACCGGACATTACCCTTCCTTTCATAGGAAGGCAGGCCTTGAAATGCTGTGCTGAATACTGTTATATGATGGTATTGGGCAAGATAGGGAAGGATCCCGTCGATATAGGTTTGTATAGCGCCGCCCAAAATAGCGGGCACAGGTAGCTTCTCAGTACATATCAAA
The DNA here is from genome assembly GCA_039679375.1 of Clostridiaceae bacterium. Classification (GTDB taxonomy): domain Bacteria; phylum Bacillota; class Clostridia; order Acetivibrionales; family DTU013; genus JBDKVA01. The sequence goes on along the minus strand of JBDKVA010000076.1, from coordinate 18,065 downwards.
GCAATTTTCAAGACGTTCACATCAACCTTCCGGGGAACACAGGGGGACGGCCCTTCCTGCGTATTTGTACCGGAAGAGCCGTCCGCTGGGCATTATGTCATTTTAGTAACTTATTGCCGCGAAATTGCAATAAAAAACAAGAAAATAGTTACACATTCGCGGCAATAAGTACATTCATTGGGTTGTGGGCGGTAGCCCACATTAGATGCCGTGCATTACATGTAGCCGATCCGCATTTCACTGGTTTTTTTTCTTTAACGTATTGCTTACGGCATATTGGAAATCATCCCACTCCCCTTTGGCGATATCGACCGAATAGTCCTTTTCTGCAGAAGCTTTTTTCTGCACCGGCTTTTTGATATTCGTTCCATAGGGAAGATACTTTTTGGCAAATTTGTCCTGACATCTCGCCAGGCATCTGACTGCCATACTTTCATCCCATTTAATGATATTTGTTTTCATAAATACACATCCTAACAAACTAATTTGTTATTATACATAATCAGTATATTAAAATGTGCTTCAAAAGTTGCATTATACATTACATAATATTAAAACCGGCCATACGCTTTATTTTTGCACCGACCATTTCACTCCCTGGGGCGTATCCTCAAGCTGGATGCCCATTCCGTTCAGTCTGTTCCGTATCTCGTCGGCCAGCTTCCAGTTCTTGTCCTTCCTTGCCTGCTGCCTTTGATTTACAAGCTCTTCGATTTCAGGGTCAAGAGACGATGCTTCGGCAGCGGGCTTCTCAACGGCATTGGCAAAATCGAGCCCCAAAACTTCATCCATTTTAAGAAGCAAATTATAGAGCTTCACAGATTTGGTCCCATATCTTGCGATATTCCATGCTACGCCAAGCGCCCTTGGTATGTTCAGGTCATCATTGACCGCCTCGTCGAAGTCCTTCTCAAATGCAGCGATAAGGCCTGCATCCACCTCAGCTTGCTCTCCGGAATTCTTATGGGAAAGTACGCCTTCGAGCAATCTGTCCAATGAAACCTGTGCCGCTTTTATCCCGTCCCATGTGAAATTCAGCTTGCTCCTGTAATTTGCGTTCAAACACATGTAACGGTAAGCCAGCGGGCTATAGCCTTTTTTTTCAAGGTCGGCAACGGTATAGGTATTGCCAAGGCTCTTTGACATTTTGCCATTATCGACAAGCAGAAACTCTCCATGGAGCCAGTAATGTACTGCCGGTTTTCCAAGGAGCGCCTCGCTCTGGGCGATTTCATTTTCATGGTGTACCGGGATGTGATCCACGCCACCGGTGTGTATGTCAAACTCATCGCCAAGGTACTTCCTGCTCATGGCCGAGCATTCGATGTGCCATCCGGGATACCCCATGCCCCATGGGCTAGGCCATTGCATAATATGCTCTTTAGGCGCTTTTTTCCAGAGTGCGAAGTCTGCGGGATGCCTCTTTTCATCGTTCACATCCACCCTCGCACCGGCTATCTGGCCTTCCAGATCCAGCCCCGACAGCTTTCCGTACCCTTTGAATTTCATGATGTCAAAATAGATCCCGTCACTTGTTTCATAGCCATAGCCTTTTTCTACAAGCCCTTCCACAAACTCGATCATTTCCTTTATATGGCCGGTTGCCTTGCAAATGATCTCAGGCCTGCCAATATTGAGCGCGGCGATATCCTTCATAAAAAAGCCGGTATAATATTCTGCGATCTCCCATGGCGATTTTTGGGTCTCCCTGGCCGTCTTCATCATCTTGTCCTCGCCTTCGTCCGCATCGGCAACAAGATGGCCTACGTCCGTGATATTCATCACATGCTTGAGCTCATATCCGTTATATTTGAGCACACGCCTCAGGATATCCATAAATACATAGGTCCTCAGATTTCCTATATGCGCGTACTGATAAACCGTAGGTCCGCATGAATAAATACTCGCTTTCCCTTCCTCCATGGGCTTGAATTCTTCCTTCTGTCTTGTAAGTGTGTTATAAAGCTTCATACCAACATCCTCCTATACTAATTTTACGCATTTTGTTGCTCAGCCTGCTCATCCTGTATATCCCTGCCGGTTTCAGCCGTCTTCCCGTTACATCGGTTGAAGTCCTCTGCTTTTACCGTTGACCCTCCGAGTGCCGCCTCAAGATGCTCGATGCGCACCTGAAGCCTGCACAATTCCTGGGAAACAGGGTCCGCTATGTGTATCTGATCCAGTTCAACGGAAGGCGCAAGTTTCCTTCCAGCGCGTTTGACAGGCCTGGCCTTTGTACCCGTTACCGTTGTGTCCGATTTGACGTCCTCCAGAACAACGGATCCGGCCCCTATCATACAATTGTCGCCTACGACGATAGGGCCGAGCAGTTTAGCTCCTGCACCGATCAGAACATTGCTTCCGATGGTAGGATGCCTCTTTCCCTTATCCTTTCCCGTGCCGCCAAGCGTCACTTCATGGTATATGGTACAGTTGTCGCCGATTTCCGCCGTTTCACCAATCACAATGCTCATGCCGTGATCAATGAATAACCCCTGTCCAATGACAGCTCCCGGATGGATCTCGATGCCGGTCAAAAACCGCGAGAACTGGGAAGTAAAGCGCGCCAGGAAAAACAATCCCTTTTTAAAAAACCAGTGCGCGATCCGGTGGAAAAAAAGAGCATGAAAACCGGGATACAACAGTATTACTTCCAATATATTCTTTGCAGCCGGATCTCTTTTTGCTATCGATCTGGCATCCTCCAATAATCCCATAAATATATTCCCACCCCTTGCAATAATTCATTATAGTATTCCCCCGGAAACCGGTGCAAAACAAAGGCAAAAAATAAAGCGCCGTCTCTGTTTTAGAGGCGATGCTTTTTCGCGGTTCCACTCTAAGGCGTATCACATTTCAACGAATTTTCCGGTATGCCGCATTTCGTTTCAATGAAATCGCCCGGCGTATTTATCAGGCTATCCTGCGTCTTATGATAAATCCGCCACTCTCAAAAGCGTAACGGTGCTTTTCCCGTGAAGCCCTTACATGCGCAACATGCCATATTCAGGCTTCAAACTCACTTGGCGCACTTCATCCATAAAATCAGCCAAAGCCGCTTTCAGCCGGCGGCGGCTCCTCTCTGAGGCAATCGTAAGGATTACTTTCCAGATCATCGTTTTTTACATTATTATATGCTTAAATACAATCTTATCAAAAATTACTTAAAAAGTAAACAAATAAGGCAAATGAGTTTGCATAAACATAAAGCAGCAATTAAATAATAGTATTGACGGCAAATTGTATTTTCATTAAATGCTTTGAAAGGAAGTGATAAGATTGGCTGAAAATGTTGAAAGAACACAGCATTTCAGTTTAGGACATTTCATAATAAGGGCGCTGGTTGGCGCAGTAGTATTGGCTGTAACAGCCTTCCTGACTCCGGGCTTCACCATATCAGGCATTTGGCCGCTGATCATAGCCGCCGCTGTAATCGCTCTGCTTGATTACCTTGTGCAAAGAGTGCTTGGCGTGGACGCAACACCATTTGGAAGAGGACTGACAGGTTTTATTGTTGCTGCAGTGATCATCTACGTCGTCAAATTTATTGTACCGGGTTATAATGTTACATTGCTTGGTGCAGTGCTTGGTGCTCTTGTTTATGGCATCATAAATCTTTTGATACCGGGCAAGACCATGTAAGGCACAACCGCATTCCTTGCGGCAGTAAGACTCTGACCATACCGGTAAGGCTGCTCAGCAGACATGCAGTCCAGGGAAGCTGCATGGGAGGCGGCAGCGGAAAAGTAATAAAGGGATGGCTATGCCATCCCTTTATGTATTTTCATGGAGTAATCATCTCTTTATTCATCCTTTGTCATAGACCGTTCATCCTCGAGCGCCCCGGGGAAATCAGCTTTTTGAGGCGGGAAGAATTCATCTATCGGGAAGTCAATGGTGTCAAATAATCCGCAGGCATCCTCTTCGGTCGCTGCGATGCACTGTTTGTTCGGTATGCAGAAGTCGAATGCGGGTATCAGAAGCTGCACAAATCTTGCCAGCTTGATGATGGAGAAGAGTCCAATGGTCGCCACGACGCGTCTGCCGATTACAAGCTCTCTTTCATCGCCGCCTCTTCCAAGGTCAACATCATCAAAATCGATGTCTTCCAGCAGGTCGCTGATATTTTGCGGAATATGTCTGTCACAGCAATCGTCGTGTGCATTCTCAAGCACTTCGATAATCTTCGCATTCAGTGTGATCGGCTCGGCAACCTCTACCTTGGAAATCGGCAGGTTATCCTGCTGCAGAGGTGAGTCTACAGGTCTGTCGATGCCATGCTCTACAAAATGAGATTTGAATATTTTAACGTTGCCTTCGGAACCGAAAAGGATGACTTTTTTGTCAAACACAACGATACCGGGAACGGTAATTATCCTAATACCACCATTTTGTCTGGGCACAAAGAAGTCGAGCGTAACCTTGATGAAGAATTTGACGTCAACTGTGTAGAAACCCCTCTTGAACGGTACTGCTTCAACATCGGAGAATACTTTGATCACTTCCGCCTGTCTGGCTTTTACGTTGATTGCATGGCAAGTTAACCAATGTATTTTGTCGGGGTCCCTAAAAAGCACTCTGGCATCTTCAATACAATCTTTTTCCTTGCAGGAATCATAAATCTTTTCTACCTGTATACAAACTGCTTCCTTTATCTTGCACAGATCTTTTTCACAAATAAGGCCCGGAAGCACTTTGTCGTGATTATAGCTCATATCTAAATCCCCCTTCATTTTAAGCTATATGATTTGATTTCCCTCTCATTTTCATAATATGTTGCATTTAAATATTTGTGATATTTAAGAATAATAAAATAAATAACTCCCGACGCTTGGGTTTTTTTACATCAAACAGCCTGCAAACTTCAAATTCAGCCATAAATACAGTAAGCACTCATATATATATAAGAGAGGATCATATGAAATGTGAGTGGAAACCATGTTTAATTACCAAAACAGACAATACATATTCAAACAGTCCGGTGGAGATATCTGGGATTTTTTCTGTGATTCTAGGCAGAACCTTTGCTATAACACGCTCACAAAGCGCGGCATATGGAGTAATGCCGTCGTACTGCACAAAAACATATCGCCCTGGTTTTATGCAGAGATGGACGCGGAAAATACCTTTCATCTCCTTTTTCAGGACAATGATGGAAACATACATTATTCCAGGCTTGACGGCCAATCAATAAAAACAGTTCCGGTATTGAGCAGCAAGGCGCCCTCTGTATATAACAAACAGCTCTATCTGGCGCCGCTCAGAAGCAACATATACATCTTTTATGTGCTTCAGCATGAAAACTCCTTCATGCTGGCCTGCCAGGTACTTAGCAACGGCAGGATCAGCAACCCGAAGGTGATCGACTATGTATCCGGCAGCAGCCAGCCGTGTTCGATCCTGTATGATAAGATGCAGAATATTTATGCCTTTTATCAGTCCTATGACGGAAAATATCTGCAGCTGGGCTACAAAAAGCTGTCGGCAGCGCAGAAACACTGGAGTGATTTCACACCAGTGACCAAATATGCAGGCAATTGTGAATATCCTCATGCCATCACCGATGGCGGCGGCATTATACACTTATGTTATCAAAGGCGGGCTCCGAAGCTCTTTGAAATGGTATACCAGCAAAAATCACCTGATAAAAACCTCTGGACACCCGAAGTGGTCGTGCATAGCTCGATCCACTCCTTCGAGAATGCTTCCATATTACAGACAAATAACAATTCGATTGCGGTTTATTGGGTCCGTGAAGATACGATCTACTACAATATGGGCATGCAGGGCGGGAACAGCTGGGGAAAGGCTTCAAGGCTAGGTTTTTCCGCAGGACGCCAGCTTCAGTGCCTGTGTTATAAAGCGAACATCCCCAGAGGTCAGGACGGGAGCAACGGAGAAGAGGACATTGCTCAGCTTTCGCCCGACATCTATCCCGGCAGCCTGACAAACGGCCTCAGATTAGCCTTCGTCCAGGATACGGATATTGGAGACGGCGCTCTGCTTCCGATAGGGTATCGTGAAGGAGACGGTTCACCCGGCAGCGATATCAGGCGACTTATCATGGATTCATATAAACAGGTGCAGACCGGTATCGGCGAGGTCAGAGAAGGCCTGTCCTCGGCCAGGGATGAATTGACCAGGCTGTCAAACAGCTATAGTGAGCTGACCAAAGAGCTGGGAAAGTACGCCATCCGCCTGAATATGCTTGAAGGCCGGTTAGGGCAGTTAAAAAAGCCGAACAGCCGGCAAAATGAAACTCCCTCTCAGGCTGCTGAACCGCAGACCGCGCATACTGCCGAGGCATCCGCAAAGGCTGTAAAATCACAGAACAGATATACTGCTGAGGACGATTCTTCCAAAGCTGCAGGACTGCAAAACGATAATGCCGGGAAACCCGGCGCTTCCGGTGCTGTGGAGCCGGAATCTCCAGATGTTGCTCAGGGCGGCGTCTCCCAGCCCCTTCCTGTCAACAGCACTTCCAAAAAGACCACACCGTCCCTCGATCCGGATAAGCTGAAGGAGTGGCAGGAATGGCAGGAACCCAAAGAATGGCAGGAGCCGAATGATTAGCAAAAGCCCAGGCTTTAGGCACTACCTCTTGCTATTTTCCATGCGCTCCGACAGATTACGCAATATGTCAATCACATTGTTTCGGTTGCCCGGTGATCCTGACCCCTGTGCCCACAGGTTATCAAAGTATGCCTGAAATTCGCGTAAAATCATGAGCTGATCACAATGGATCATCACCGGTTCGCCGCCGCTCCAGTGATTTATGGCTAAATGGTGGTTTTGTTTCAGCTGCCAGCAGTTGTCGGTATGCATCATTGTAATGTCGTCAAGTATCAGTACATGAAAATTCGGCACGGTTTCGAGGCAGCGGATGTACCCGTTCAAAATTGCGGCGCAGCCCTCTTTATCCAATTTCACAAAGCCTTTTTTCATAAAGTACAGTCCCGGCATACGGCAGCAGCCATCCTGTGCGATTTGATTCAGCCGCCTAAGGGATAAAATTTCCCGGAACACCGCGCCGCCTTTCAGCGTATCATCCATGCCGGTCTTAAAGCGTTTAAACTCCGCGCTTCGCCATGCGAATTCCGCTTCGCTGTACCCGTGCGTACGCAAAAAACGATCATAATCGTCGGCAGTCATATACATTGGATTGATATTGTCCTTAACGATATCAAGATTGCCGGGAGCAGCAAACTCGGCATACAGAATTTCAAGGATATTGCGGGAATAATTGTCGTCGTAGATGTTCAATACCGGCTGAGCGTAGCGGATGGCGCGTTCAAAGCTTGATTGCATTTCTTTTACGAATGTTTCCTCGCTCACGATGGTAGCCACCGGCGGCGCGGCTGCCTTAGGTGCTTCGGTAACCAGCACCGAGTATTTTCCGGGGATGATAAGGTGCATCTGGTTTGTGACGGTCTGCGTCATGCCATGTACCAGCGACAGCCGGATATACCCCGATACAAGCGGCTGCATATAGGTATCAATAATTTGCGACATTGCCTGTGTATTGCCCGAAATGCAAATGAGCAATCTGACTTTTAGTTGTTTTTCCCCGATCGTTTGCAGAAGCAGACGTGAAAAATCTTCGGCGACGATTGTCATAACTTCGTCATTGGACAGGAAGATATCTACGCCGGAGCCGCCGGGCAGCACGGAAAGCAGCGGTGTAAGCCCCAGGGCAAGCTCCAGGCAACCGATCTTTACCGCACCTTCTGTGTAAATAGCAGAATGAGCCGGCGTTTTTATTACGTTCTTTTGAAAACACGGCATGGATGGCGTTTTTCCAAGATTGTGCCGCAGCGCCTCGCCGTCAGAGGCCAGCCACATAATGAGATTCTGTTTTATACGGTATACCGTGGAAAGATCGGTGGGCAGTCCATCCTTTTCGAATTGCGCTTTCAGCCATTCAATGTCATGAACGCGCTTGCTTTTCGATAGTATGAATTCTGCAAGCGCGTCCATGGAGATACTCGCGGCATTAAGCTTACGCTGCCCATTCAGCCAACGGCTGATGAGAGAGGGATCAACCGCCAGCGCACGTGAAAGCTCACTGTTCGTGATACTAAAATAGCCCATCACGGTTTTTAGATTTTGCGCGGCATGCGGCATGATTTTCCTCCCTTTATTATTGCCGTCGGATCACCCGTTGACAGCTTTTCCTGAAAGTGTGCCGTTATTTGTAAATACCCCGGTCCCTTCCGTAATAATGTTAGTATTGTTGATCACGACCGCGCCGGTGTTGTTGATAAAAGATCCGCTTTCGATACGAAGGAAGAAACCGTCCACGACCACCGTTGCATCGTTTGTAAACGTACCGCCAACTACAGCGGTCACGCCGCCGTGCGTGTTAACTATTCCGGCTTCAAGATAGACAGAGCCCGCATTGTTTAACGTGCCGTCGAAAACCCGGAGCTGCCCGCCTACCGGGCCGCGGTCTTCGGTATCCCCGATCTTCGCCGCGCACAGTCTCAGCGCCCCGTTATTGATGACTTTGCCGCCATTTTTAACGGACATTACAGAATAGTTAATGAAATCGTTGCTAACGGAATCGGCGCCAAGTATGCGGATTGTGCCGTTGTTTGTCAGTGTGCCCTCGATATAGAAATCGTTACCGCGATTGACCGTTAATGTAACACCCTCCGAAATGGTCAGCTTGCCTGTGACAACAACCGGGGTTCCTATGGAATCAATTGTGACGGCTTTTACTGTTGAATCCGTCAAAGCAGCTTGAAGCTCCCCGGCAGTAGAGACGGAAACGGACTTCGGCGCCTGCTCGTTTACAAGCTGCTGTGCGGCCGCGTAATCATCGCTTGAAAATATGCTTTCCGATATCAGTTTCTTCGCCAGTGTTTGGCTTCCGCCCTTCATATCCGCCTTCACTGCTTCCCAGGATACAAGCGCCACGTCCGCGCGCAGGAAATTCTCCGTATCCACGCCGCCTGGAAGAATGCCAACAGCCGCGGCAAGCGTATCAGGCTCATCCCAGGTAAAGTCTCCTTTTAAATCGTCATAGCCCAGCGCGCGCAGCACAAAGGTCAGGTACATATCGGAGCTGGCGCTGCCGACGCCGAATTCTGTTGCAGATATTCCTTTGGTCAGGCCTTTTTCATATGCATACCCGACATATTTGTCCGCCCACGGCTGTACATCGGTAAACGGATGCGTAAAGGTTCCGTTTAGAGCCTCCGATTCCCTGCCGAGTACGCGGATCAGCATGACCAGCGCTTCCGTGCGGGTTGGGGTCCTTTTTAGATCAAAGTCGGTGTCGGACACACCTTTGAAAAGTCCGAGCTGCTTCAGCGCCTCCGCTTTTATCTCTGCTTCCGCACTATTTGCAGCGTATGCCGGGATAAACATCGTAAGGCCCAAGGCCAGCATCAGGATAAGAGAAATAATGCCCTTCGCTTTTTGCTTCATAAATCATTCTCCTTTTTATGATTTGCCAATCTGTCATTGACAAATAAATTGTACAATTTATACAACAAAAAAAGGTGTGCTGGCTGCACACCTTTCAAGATATTTGGAAATTTATTTTTCGGATTGTTTCTCTTTGTCCGCATTTGCCAGAATAGCCGCGATATCGCCGTAGGTAAGATGAGCCGGACGGTTAATGCCGTTCAGTATACCGTGTTCCTCTGCAAAAGTCGTTGCCACGCGGACGCCCGGGTAAACACCGTTGTCGTCCTTGAGGCTTGAATAATCCGTAATCACATCCGGCCAGAAAATTTTGACGGCGGTATAGGTCATGACATCTTTTGGTACGGATTCCGTTTCCGGCAGCCCCCATGGGAAGAAATTACTCTCGCTTTCATGGGGATAGGGCGAGTCCTCCGGCGGCATAGCATAGGCATATTCTTTATCATACCCGAACACTTCTGCCAGCAGCTTGCGGACATATCCCATGTTTGTGATTTCATCGCTGGCGGCAAACAGGTCTGTCGCATATTTTTCGTTTAAGTACTCTACCGATTCCTCCACCAAATCTTTAGATGTAATATAGGCAGGAATATGGTCCTCTGTAAAAATTTCACGTGAATTATAGTTATGCCACATAACGCCCCCTGTAACGCAAAGCGCCACGGCAAGTACTCCCGCAACGGCCGACAGTATCCGATCTCTCTTCAGAGCCACGGGACGCGACCGCAAAAGCGCCCTCTTTACCGCTTCGGCTCCGGCGTAACGATCTTTCGGAGCAAATGCGGTGCACTTGCGGACAACGTGGTAAAGCCGCTTGTTTCGTACCTTGTCCCTGGCAGCTTCCACGCCGGTTTCGCCCGTAAGCATCCATAAGAGCACCACGCCAAGGGAAAAAATATCCGAGCGGCAATCGGTCTGCGAAAAGCCATATTGCTCCGGCGGCGAAAATTCCTGCGTCCCGAAAAATACGGTGTCGGCTTTAGCCTCCTTATTATAAACGCGGGAAATGCCAAAATCAATGAGCTTGACTTTACCGTTTTGGTCAATAATAATGTTTTGCGGTTTAATATCCCTGTGAATAATGGGCGGCATGTGTCCATGCAGATGTGCAAGAATATCGCAAAGTTGTACACCTATGGATATGATCTGTTGTTCTGAAAGGCTGCCGTTCCGCACATATTTATCCAGAGGCAGCCCTTCGGCGTACTCCCGTACAACGCACAGCACCGCTTCGTTTTGATATTCTCCAATAAACGCCGGTAATCCTTCATGGTGAAGATCTTTGAGCAGTTCACTTTCAGTTCTACTTGAAAAAAGCGATTGATCGGCATAGCATTTTGCCACGAAGAACGACCCGGTTTGTCTGTCCCTGACGAGCAGGGTTTCGCCCATCTGATTATGCGCCATACATTCCATCGGTTCATACATTTGTAAAAAGTCTCTAGGGAAACGGCTCTCGTCAAACACTTTCAGGAACTCATCCGCAATCGTTTCAGTCATTTTTTCTCCGTACCTCCTAATATTATAAGTTACAGATCGTGCAGCATATTTTACGTTTCTAATATATCTTTGTGATGAATAGGTAAATAAAGTGCTGGTGTATTTTCATTTTGCCATACCCTTACTAAAAGATACTATAAAGTGAGTGCTTTGTAAACCATTTGAACAAACCACATGGCAACAACATAAACCCATATTTTCCCCAGCTCTTTATCAGAATTTGAATACTAAAAATAATAATGATTATTGAAATAAAAGTTAAGATAAATTATGCTCTTTCATATGATATGAGACTTACCTTTTATGGGACTCCGTTTTTCCTCAACAAGAAAATTAAGTCGTAAGACTTAAAATATAAAAGGGGGATATAAAAAATGAAAAAAAGTATTACCAAAATCACCGTGCTTCTGCTTGTACTAATGATGTTATTTTCATTGGGCGGCTGCGGTAAACAAGCTGACATTGATACAGGCACCGCCTCAAGTACGGTCAGCACGGCAGCAGAAAGCACGACAGCAGAAGGTTCTGTCAAGCTGCCGATTGCAGATGCCCCGGTGACATTGACAATTTTAACGACATCGCTGACATCGACCACTATAAGCAATGATCTTCCGACCTTTAAAGAGTTGGAAAAAAGAACAAACGTGCATCTTGAGTGGACACTGCTGCCTGCGTCGGGCGCAGCCGACAAATTCAATCTCATCATGCTGTCGGGAAATTTACCCGATCTGATAAATTACACAGATATGACCGTTTGTTACAAATATGCAATGCAGGGCGCATTCGTACCGCTTGAAGACCTTATCAAGCAATATGCTCCGCATTTCCAGGCAATATTGGATAACCCCCCATTTCCTATTCCGAACATTAAAGCTGAATTGTCGGCAGGAGACGGGCATATTTATGCATTTCCGCAGTTTTCAGACGACTACATGGGTGAAGTCTATTATGTAAGGGAAGATTGGCTGAAAAAACTAAACTTAAAAATACCGGCGACAACAGATGAGTACTACGGCATGCTCAAAGCGTTTAAAGAAAATGACCCCAACGGAAACAACCAGAAGGATGAAATACCGTTCTGCTGCGACCATCACAGAGTTGCAGACTTAAGAGCCTTAATGAGCGCTTTCGGAGTCCACAAGGGTTTCTATGTGGCAAAGGATCAAACAATAAAATTCGGACCTGTGGATGATAAAGACAGGCAGCTGGAAGCTCTTAATTGGATTAAGAAATTATATGATGAAGGACTAATCGATCCGGAATTCTCAACGACAAAAAGCGATCAATTCAAATCGAAAGCCAGCAGCGATAAAGTGGGAGCGATGTACTGCTGGTCGCAAAGCGGTGCAATTAATGCCAATAACATACTCAAAAAGGAGGATCCGAACAAAAAATTCGTTCCGATGCTTCCGGTTAAGGGACCTTATGGAGACCAATTCAAGGAGGATCCACAGCCTTTGATGATCCAAAAGCTTTTGATCAGTAAGGACAATAAAAATATTGAAACTACAATGAAGTGGATAGATTACTGCTACAGCGACGAAGGCAATCTGCTGAACTTATTCGGTATCGAAGATTCTACCTATAAAATGGTAAACGGCAAACCTGAAAGAATAGTATACGATGATCCCAAACAAAATCCGCAGAGAGTGTTTGGAATAGCCGTACCGGTTATATCCCGTCTTTCCGACAGCGCAGCGACAACGGATCAAACTTACTATGACGCATACAACTTATATACGAAATCAAATGTTATAGAAGCCGCATTTCCGAATCTTCCTCTTAGTGAAGAGCATCAGAGCATAAAAGCGTCAACCCTGACCCAGCTGGATACATATATAGAGGAAAACCTGAGCAAGCTTATTACCGGAGCTTCGCCCATATCCAGCTATGACAGTTATGTAAGCGGCTTTAGCAAGTTAGGTGTAGATAAGCTTCTTACTATATATAATGAGGCTTACCGTAAATACCTCTCAAACAGCGGCAAATAAGTCATATTTAATACAGGAAACGCAGGCAATCAGCAAGATTGTCTGCGTTTCTACCCTGCCTCTGTTCATAATCTGAGCAAAGTCCGGATTAAATAATTAAAAGGTCAAAGGAGACAACCCCAAATGAATGCAGCAAATAATAACTTACCTGACATCAGTGCGGACAATGGGCAGGTAAATTGTGAAACCAAGTCTTTTCTTACAAGAACCATGGGGCAGCTTAAGCATAATAAAATATTATGGCTTATGATATTGCCCGGAATAGTCTGGTACGTAATCTTTCTTTATTTACCCGTATATGGAATAGTTATTGCGTTTGAAAATTACTCGCCTTTCCGCGGACTTTTGGCGGGACCATGGGTAGGCTTCAAATGGTTTATTGATTACTGCCAGTCCATATATTTCTTCAGGACGTTAAAAAATACCCTGCTCCTGAATATTTTTTATATTATTTTTGCATTTCCGGCTCCTATCATACTGGCTTTAATGCTGAACGAAATCAAGAGCGCGAAATTTAAAAAAATTTCGCAAACTATCAGCTATATGCCGCATTTTATATCGACAGTCGTCGTAGTTGGAATATTTGTAAACTTCATGTCGCCCTCAACCGGTATTGTAAATACTCTGCTTATGAAAATAGGCTTAAAAGCGATTCCGTTCATGACAGATCCGGCCTGGTTCCGGCCTATGTACATTTTATCCGGTATATGGCAGGGCATAGGCTGGGGATCAATTATATATTTAGCCGCGTTAAGCAGTATAGATCCCGGCTTGTACGAAGCAGCTACAGTGGACGGCGCAAGCAAGCTCCGTCAGATGTGGCACATTTCACTTACCGGCATAAAAGAAACTATAGTAATAATGCTTTTGCTGCAGCTAGGCCACCTTTTCAGTGTAGGTTACGAAAAAATCATTCTTATGTATAACCCGTTGAATTACGAGACGTCCGACGTAATAAGTTCATATGTGTACCGGCGCGGTCTTGCGGACGGCAGTTACAGCTATGCTACCGCCGTAGGATTATTCCAGGCTGTTTTAAGCTATATACTGCTGCTATTTGTTAATCGTCTCAGTAAGCGTATAAATGAAGTAAGTCTTTGGTAAAGGAAGGTAGAAAAAATGGCAAAAAAATTGAATAAGGGCGATATGGCATTTAAGTTGGCAGCTTATGCGTTCGTTATATTTATTGTTATAATAACCTTATATCCTATGCTGTATATATTGAGCTGTTCAATAAGCGATCCCGACGAAGTTATAAAGGGAAGCATATTCCTCTTCCCTAAAAAGATTACCCTTGAAGCTTACAGAAGGGTTATAAACGACGCCGAAATCTGGTTATCTTACCGCAATACAATCGTATATGTGACAGTAGGTACGCTGGTAAATTTATTTCTGACCTTTATTACCGGATACCCTCTTTCGAGAAGGCAATTTAAAGTCAGAAATACCATTATGATGTTTTTTGCCTTTACAATGTGGTTTAACGGCGGTCTGGTTCCGACTTTTCTGGTAGTCAGGGGACTCGGCCTTATAGATTCGATGTGGGCGCTTATATTGCCATCGGCCATAAGTACATACAATCTTATTCTGGTGCGCACGTTTTTAGAAGCTATTCCAGAAGAGATTCAGGAAGCGGCAAAAATAGACGGAGCGGGTGAATGGTATGCTTTTTACAAGATCATACTTCCTTTATCCAAGCCGATACTGGCGGTTATATCTCTGTTTTGCGCGGTTGCACATTGGAATACCTATTTCAGCGCATTGATTTATTTAAACGACGAAAAAAAATATCCATTGCAGATGGTACTTAGAAAGCTTCTTGTAGATCTGGATCTGCAGGACCAGTCCATATTTGATGCAAGCAACGAAAAGACAGCCATAGCCCAGACTGTACGTTATTCTTCCATAATAGTAGCTACAGTGCCGATTCTGTGTATATATCCGTTCCTACAGAAGTACTTTGTCAAAGGCGCTTTAATAGGAGCAATAAAAAGTTAACCACAGCTGATGCGGGGCCTTTCAAGCAGCCGGTTTCCGGTTATTTCCGCTGTTTTGACACACATGATCGCAGCACTTGCAACAGTATTTTCCGGTAATAAACGGAACTAACATCTATACGGTATACCCGGCACAGATAATTTCACCAGATTATCTGTGTTCTGTTCTATTGGGGAAAAAATTGCAACTGAGCTTTATTATGCTATAAAATATGATATAGACTTTGATAAACTATCGATGCAGAATAGTTTAGCTAACAGCCGGTTAATAGCCAATAACTCGCTATAAACAAAACGGGGGCCATAAATGGGTATTAAAAGCTTATTTAAAAAAAGGGGAATTTTTGTATCATGGCTAATTTCATATTTTCTAATTTTATTAATTCCGGTTCTTGTCGGATTCGGCATTTATTTTGCCGCGGCTAATATCATTGAAAACGAAATCAACGCTGCCAATGCATCTACGCTAAAGCACCTACAGGAAGGTATAGACGGTAAATTATCGGAGGTTAAGCAATTAAGCCTTCATATCGCACTAAATCCGCGTATTCAGAAACAGCTTTATGAACAGTACTCATATGCAAGTGAATATCAATATGAAATATATCAAATTATAAATGATTTCAGTACATATTATGTACTAAACGATTTCATTGACAATTTTTTTATTTATCTGAAAAATAGCAATATCATTTTGTCGCCAAACGGGAAATACGATATTGAAAGCTTTTATAAAAATACATTTCAAAGCGATGACCTCCCGATAAATATGTGGCGTACTCTAATCGAAGAGCAAAGCAACGGCAAATATTTACCGGCAAAGAAGCTAAATCCCAACGGACTGGAATATGACGTGATTATTTATATGCTTTCATTGCCTTTGGGCAACCAGAAGGAATCATTGGCAACCGTTTCTGTAGTAATTAACAAAGGCATGATTCAGGATGTTGTCAAAAAGGGCAAATGGATAAACCAGGGTTCAATTTTTATCCTTGATGAAAATAACAGTTTAGTTTCATCCGGGGAGAAAACCGATGATCCATACTATTTTGAAATCAATAAGCTGAACGGTTCAGGCGGTTCATTTCACGATAAGATAAATAATGCCGACGTTGTTGTTTCATACATCAAATCTGAGGAATGCAGCTGGAAATATGTATCGGTGATACCAGCTAAAATATATATGGAAAAAGCGCAAAAGATTAAAGTATTAACTCTGATAAGTCTTCTTCTATGTCTTGTGATAGGCGTATATCTTTCTTATTTTCTTGCAAAAAGAAACTATAACCCGATAAACGAGCTTGTTAAGGCATTATCGCAAAAAACTTCTTATACGAAACAGAATGCCTGCAATGAATACAGGTTTATACGCGAGGCTGTAAACAATACCATCAGGGAAAAAGAAGAAACCGATATTAAACTTAAGCAGCAAAACACCATTCTAAAATCAGTGTTTATTTCGAAGATGCTTAAAGGAAGACTTAATTCGGAGAGCTTAACTAAAGAAATTCTGGATACGTTTAATATAAGATTTCTATCGAATGAATTTGCAGTAATCCTATTTTCTATAGAGAACTATAGTAAGCTTTTCAGAAACGATGACAGGCTGCCGGATGAAGAAAAGCTTAAGTTACTGCATTTTATAATTTCAAATATAAGTGAGGAAATGTGTGAGCAGAGCGGCAGCACTCTTATTGCAGAAATAGATGAAATGTTGGCATGCCTGATTAATTTTAAGAATGAAGGCGGCAGTGGTAATAGAAAGAAAATAATGACCATTTCATCAGAAATCCAAAGATTCCTGAGCGAGAAGTTCCAGATTTATACAACTGTATCCATAAGCTCAATTCAAAAGTCGGTTGAAAATATATCAACAGCATATAATGAAGCGTTTGAGGCAATGCAGTATAAAATGACCAGAAACTGCAATACCATAATAAACTACGAAGATGTAAAAAACACCAGACATAATTACGACTACACTCTGGAAGCCGAATGCCAGCTTATCAATTTTATTAAGACAGGAGATTTCCAAAAGTCAAAGCTAATATTGGATGAAGTATTCGAGAAAAACTTCAATGATAAATCAATATCAATACAAATGGCAAGATGTTTACTTTTCGATCTGATGAGTACAATAATTAAAACTCTTAACAGCATAAGCACGAATAGCAGGGCAACCTTGTTCGAACAGATGAATCCCGCTAAATTATTTCTGAACTGCAAAACTGCAGATGAAATGAAGAATGAGATGACAGGCATGTTACATGAAATATGTAATTATATATGTAAAAGTAAAAAAAGTCATAACGATACACTTACAGAAAATATTATAGATTTTGTCGAACATAATTATCAGGATATTAATCTCAGTGTCGCACTGATTGCTGATAAGTTTGAAATAAATCCGGAATACCTGTCACGTTTTTTTAAAGAACAGACAGGTTCGGGTTTGCTTGATTTCATCAATAAGCTTCGCCTCGAAAAAGCGAAATATTTACTCAAGGAAGCCGGCTTAAGCATCGAGGATACTGCGGGCAAAGTAGGATACTACAACAGCAGCGCTCTAATCAGGGTTTTTAAAAGGTATGAGGGGATAACGCCGGGACAGTATAAAAAGCTTCAACAATAGTTAACGATAGAAACTCTTTCTAGTGAAATTATGGTATACTATATTCAGCAAATCTGATGACGGCTGAGCTTGTAATCAAGTTTGCTGCTGCCGGTCGTTTTTTCGAAGATTAGGGCATTTTGGAAGACGGTTTTATGGAATTTACCAGGAAGCGCGCGAGGTGTACATATGAATTACGATTTTAGAACTATTGTCAACAGAACAAACACCGGATCGTCCAAATGGGAACAGATGAAGTCGTGGAAACCTAACGTAAAGGACGGTATCGTCCCTTTTTCCGTAGCTGATATGGAATTTAGAATGGCGCCTGAAATAATAGAAGGATTGAAAGAATATCTTGATACAGCCATCCTTGGTTATGCGATGCCAACAGAAAGCTATTATACTGCTGTTTGCGGCTGGATGAAAAAAAGGCATAATTGGGACATAAAGCCCGAATGGATCACCGGTTCGGCCGGCGTGGTGCGCGCATTTTTTGCTGCCGTCAGAGCCTTCACCGATCCGGGTGACGGG
>JBDKVA010000075.1:0-57412 GCA_039679375.1 Clostridiaceae bacterium | reverse complement strand
CATGTCAAGAACCGTTATTACAGATATTCTGAGGAACCGGCTGGGCTTCGAAGGCGTGGTGATCACGGACGATATGACTATGGGCGCCATTACGAATAATTACGATCTGGCTGATGCGGCAGTAAGGTCTGTAAATGCAGGCAGCGATATCATATTGCTGAGCGGAGGCTACAATAACGTAGTGAGGGTGCTGAACGCATTGAAAAATGCGGCTGCGAATGGCACAATACCTATGTCGAGGATAAACGAAAGCGTATACCGTATTTTGAAGTTGAAACAAAAATATAACCTGAGGGATACGTCAATCGGCAGCATAAATGTCGGCACGATCAACAGCGATATCGAAGCCGTACTGAGGCCGTATGGACTGTAAGTTTATTCTTCTTTATATTATCGCTTTTCTATCTTTGAATACTCTCTACCGCGGTAGAAAAAGTTACATATTTACTAAACCGTATGTACACAAAGAATACACATCAGCGGTATATAATCTTCAATTAGTACTACAGCGAAACAAACATTTATACATCGGCATTTATGCGCCTTCCGGAAATATCGCGAACGATTCAACGCGCTATTTTCGGAAGGATAAATAAAATGTTTTGCTGCAGTATTAGGAAAACAAAGCTGTAATAATGGGGGAGATTGCAATAGCTGCGCTGATGAACCTGCAAAGGCACATAAAAAGACAGGCAAAAAAAATGCCGGTCGTATTTTTTCTGATTCCAAGCCTGAGCGGCTTTCTCTTATTTTTTCTCTTGCCTTTTGTCGCGGGACTGGGTTATGCTTTGACGGACAGCTCCATGAACGGACGGTTCACGGGACTGAAAAACATATTGGGGCTGTTCGCTAATGAAGCCTTTTTAACGTCGATTAAAAATACGCTTCTTTTTATGGCGCCATCTGTATTTTTATGTGTTGTACTGCCGATGATTGCCGCAATATTATTCAGCAGGTTCGTATACGCTAAAAAAATGCTCAGGATACTGATACTGTCGCCTATGGCCGTACCGTCCGCTACAGTCGCCTTGTTCTGGCAGATTTTCTTTGATTTCAGGGGACCGCTCAACCATTTGCTTGTGAATTTCGGTATGAAACCATTGGATTGGTTAAAAGGAGAATGGGGTGTAGTTGTTGTTATGGCAGTTTACCTATGGAAAAATTTCGGGTACGATATGATAATCTACACCGTTGGCGTCAACAATATCCCCTCGGAACAGTATGAGGCTGCCGGCATCGACGGAGCAGGCCATGTAAGGAAGCTTTTTGCCGTGACGCTTCCGAACCTTGTTCCTACCATCTTTTTTGTTATTACCATCTCCATTGTGAACTGCTTCAAGGTGTTCCGCGAGACATATCTTATCTTCGGAAAGTATCCGAATGAAAATGTGTATATGCTTCAGAATTTTATGAATAACATGTTTCTGCAGCTGAATTATCCGAAGCTCACATCGGCTGCATACATAACGGCGGTATTTATTACAGCGGTGCTTCTGGTAATTTATATATTCGAAAGAAGGGCATCGTAAAGATGTAATTTATAAAAAATATTCAGGCAGGTGGTCAGAAAATGGATTTAATAAAGCGGGCAGGCAATTGCGCCCTGCCGCGGAAACGCGCCGTACCGGCGGTAAAACACACGGTATGCTTGAAAAGGTTGTTTATTACAGTTCTGGTGCTTGCGGCGGGATTATGTTTTATCTATCCTGTCGCATTCACACTTGCCGATTCATTTATGGCGGACTGGGAGATCAGCGAATATTACGGCGCCAGGGAAAGTCTGGCCGACAAACCCGCTTCAAACGAAAAATGTGTCGCCTTGAAGCTTATCCCTTATGAAGTCACCCTAAAACAGTATTATACGGCGCTCATCGGCAGGCCCCGGTACCTATCCATGTTCTGGAATTCAATAAAGCTGGTGCTTCCCATAGCGGCCGGACAGCTGATTGTGGCATCGATGGCGGCCTATGCCTTCACATTGATGAAATCAAAGACGGCGGATGTACTTTACTTCCTCTATATTGTTGTAATGCTTCTGCCGTTTCAGGTCACGCTGGTGCCGAATTATATCATGGCCGACTGGCTCGGTATTCTCGATACCGGTTTTTCGATAATATTACCCGGTATTTTCGGTACCTTCGGCGTATTCCTCCTGAAACAGTATATGACGTCGATACCGGTAAGCTATATGGAAGCTGCCAGAATTGACGGCGCGGGCTATCTGAAGGTATTTCTCGACATCGTAGTCCCATTGCTGAAACCGGGACTGGCTGCTCTTTTTGTACTGATTTTCATTGACAACTGGAATATGTCGGAGCAGCCTCTGATATTCCTGAGCGATCCTCTGAAAGAACCGCTGTCCCTTTTTCTCTCGAATATCAATAATGAAGAACCGGGGATTGCATTTGCGGCGTCGTTTTTCTACCTGGCGCCCATGATACTTGTCTTTCTGCATGGTGAAGAACATATGGTGACCGGTATCGGAATGCAGCTTTCGGGAGTAAAAGGATGAATTGTAAGGAGTTTCCGAGCGAACTCCTGACTTAGTGAGAAAATCGCTTTAAATGCATGGAGGTCATGGCCAATGACAATTGAGGACAAAATCGAATTAAAGCCGGCAGGGAAAAAGCTACTAAAAAAAATTACATACCTTTTTATTGCCATTATGCTGCTCCTTACCTTCTTTTCAAGTACTATCAACAATCTGGGCCTTATACGGGTAGTCGCCGCCGATGTAAGGGCAGGCAGGCTTGAATACAGCATATCGGGCCTTACTGTTGCAACTCCTGCGGAGATAAAGGAGATATTTCCGGAGTGTGCGCTTAATGTCGAAAGCCTTGAGGTAAAAGACGGGGATTCGGTTGTGAAGGGACAGATTCTTGCCGTCTTTGACGTTAAGGATCTGGAGAAGGCGCTGAAAGTGAAGGAAAGGGAGCTGGAAAGCGCCAGGGCAAAAATCAGGGCGGAGACCCTGAATTATGATTTTACAATAAAAAATGCCGAAAAAAAAGCGGCCTCTTCAAAAAATGAGCTGGCCGTTTCATTGGAGCTTTATGTCGCAGGCGTTGAGTCGTCGGCTAACATTGAAAAGCTGAGGAATGAAAGTGAAACGGATGAAAGGGAGCTTGACAAGCTGATGGCGGAAAAGGCTGCGGCAATGTCAGAAATGCAGCGCGGGGCGGATGAACTCGAGCAGGATATTGCATCTCTCAAGTCGGATATCGTCGGATTCAGGGTCCTGCTGTCTCCGGCCGATGGTTACATCTGGGAAATGAATGCGAAGAGGGGCGCCATGGCTGACACTTCCGGACCCATATTCAAGATCGCCTGTAATGGCGGCCGATTCAACGCCGTATTCACTGTTGACAAGCCGGAAGCGAAGAATTTGAGAGCGGGTGACAAAATGAAGATCACGGTTCCCTCAATGGATGATAAAAAGATCGACGCGCAAATAAGCTCGATAAAGCCTGCGGGAACCAGTTCCGGTACTGAGCTGGAGATTTCCGCGTCATTTGAGGGGGCGGGTCTTAAGGGAGGTGAAATGATAGAAATCGAGATAACCAGGGAATCGGAATTTTCAGATACTATAATTCCGAATTCCGCTGTGCGTAAGGACGTTAATGGAAGGGACTTTGTCTATGTGGTCAAGGAGAGGGAGAGCTCACTCGGCAAGGAGTATTACCTGCAGAAGGCTTTCATATATATAAAGGCTTCAGACATGAAAGAAACTGCTGTGGCCTCCGGCCTGTTCCCCTTTGAATGCGTTGTTGCTGAAAGTGACCGCCCGGTGACGGCCGGCGACAGGGTAAAGCTAAGAAGGGAATAGAGTTTATTATTATGAGGATTTGTTATAAAATGAATGGGGGATTGTTAAGTAATGAAAATATTAATGAAGAAAGCTTGTTTGATTATAGCCGCGCTTATGCTGCTGAGTATTACGGCATGCAGCTCTGCCGCCGGAAAAAAGGCATCGGGAGAAAATGCGACGGCAGGCGCGACGGCCGATAATACGGCAGGTACATCCGGAGATGGTACAGGCATCGGGAGTGGGCAGGCGTCTGTTATTGATATGGGGAAGGACGATAATACAAGGATAACCGTTGCATCCTCAGATGCGAATAATAGATTTCTGGAGATAGCCGTAAAAAAATTCAATGAACTATACCCGGGTATAGTTGTGGATATAAAACAATACTCGACTATGGGCGAGGTATATAAGAGCGAGACCGAAGACGGCGGGTCAATAATAATAAGTAAAAATGAGGACCCCGGCGGGGAAAAATACATTAAGACAATAAGTACGGAGCTGATGTCCGGCACGGGACCCGACATCATAAACACGTTCTACATACCGTGCGCCAAATTTGCGGACAATGGATTTTTATGCGATATGGAAAAGTTTATCGAACAGGACGGGGAGTTTGATATCAATAACTATTACAAAAATATCTTTGACGCCGCCAAATATAAGAAAGGCTTGTATTCCATGCCTCTCGGCTTTTTAACGGATATGCTGGCGGGAAAATACAGCCTGCCGGACGGAGCGCGAACGGACAACCTGACGCTGGACAGCTTTTTCAGGCTGGCAGGCGAAACGTTGGGAGCCAACGGCGTTGGCGGAACATATGTATTGAATACAAGTGAAAGGGAGCTTTTTGAAAATTTGTTTATATGGTATTATAAAAGTTTTGTATCGGAAGAGTCCAGGGATTGCGACTTTACCTCCAGTGAATTTGTCAGGCTTTTAAAACAGATTAAGGACGCCGCCGATAAAAAGCTTATATTCAAATCCGCCGATATGGCCTCATGGCCTAAAGAACGGGAGAACTTATATTTTCTGATGAGGTCAAATTACGATTCAAACTATCTATCTTATTTTTTAAACCCCAGGGGCGGGAATAATGTTTACGCCATGCCTTCTCTCGACGGCAAGTCGGGCATAGGCGCCGATATATGGTGGGAATATGGCATAAACAGTAACTCCGGGAGTAAAGGAGCGGCATGGAAATTTGTTAAATTCCTTATTTCTGAGGAAATGCAAGCATTACCAGAGTTTTACCCGTTCCCTGTAAATAAAAATGCAATGGCCGCTAAAATCAAACGTGAAAGGTCTACGGAAGCAGGCACAGCGTTGGGGGTAGACAATCCCATATTCTCAAAACTATTCGTTTATCCCGAAAAAAACCTGCAAATCCTTAAAATTGCTGTGGAGGAGACTGAAAAATACTTTAACGGTCAGAGATCCGCGGAAGATACTGCCAATGTGATCCAGGGCAGGGTCAATATGATGATAAAAGAATAATGTAAAGGTGAGGTTTATGGATGGCAGGATATTACTGGTAGAGGACGACGACGGTTTAAGGGAAATAATAACGGATTATTTTGTTAATGACGGTTTTACCGTAGATGAGGTACAGGACGGACTGAAAGCGTTGGAAATGTGGGAGGAAGGCAGATACGACCTTGCGCTTCTGGACATCATGCTGCCCGGGCTTGACGGTTTCTCATTATGCAGGCGTTTTCGCAGGAATTCCGCCGTCCCTATCATCATCATTACGGCGAGGGATGATGAGGAGGACAAGGTGACAGGGTACGAGCTGGGAGCGGATGACTATGTCACAAAGCCTTTCAGCGTAAAGGTCCTCCTGGCAAAATCCAAAAACCTGCTCAAACGTTCATATGGAACGGTTGGCGGAAGTGCGGGCGGCGTACTTGCCGCAGCGGGCGTCAGGGTAGAATTGTCTTCAAGAAGGGTCACGGCGGACGGACAAAGAATTGAGCTGTCGCCAAAGGAGTACGAGCTGCTGGTTGCACTGATGCAAAACAAGGATAGGGTTATGACACGGGAGATGCTTCTTGAAAGGGTTTGGGGATATGACTATTTCGGAGAAACGAGAGCGGTGGATACGCACATACGCAAGCTAAGGTCAAAGCTGGGAAGCAAGGCGTCCCATATATCCACATGCATGAAAGCCGGCTATAAATTTGAGGAAAGCTTATGAATAAGCATCGGCGGACAAGCATAACCTGGAAGCTGTTTCTGGTAAATGCTGCTATGTTCCTTGCATTTTTGACGGTATTGTTTGCTTTCCTGATATTTTTTCTCGACGATTTTTATTATTCGGTTAAGGAACAGCGGTCTATAAAAAGGATAGAGATATTTTCCGCCGGCTACATTGAAAATAGCTGGAATAGGTCGACACTGGAAAGCGAAATATCATCCATGTCTGATAAGTATGGCATCCAGCTGGCGGTTACCGACTTATACGGGAGAAATATGTACGGCGGAACAGAAATGGCGGTTAGAGGCGCGGATGGAAGGGAAATTACCGTAGACCTCAGCGGCATATCTTTTCTTGACTCGCTGAAGGCGGACGGCCTGCAAAACGGCGGACATGTCAGACTGCGCGGAGTATTTGGCGCAGACGGCAAAAAAATCAAGCCATATGAGATCGATGTAGGCGACTCCCGATGGACGTACGGCGGCGCCGAAGAATCGGAAGTATCCGGAACGGCGTTTCAGGCCGGTGATGAATCAGAAAAAAAGGGTGAAATGGTGATGCTTGAGGGTACGATAGAATACCTCAGGCTTTTGGACGAGGATGAATATGTAAATACCGGCTCTCCATTTGCGGCGCTGAATACAGCGCTCAAGCAATGGCAGGATAACTACCTGGAGATACCGTCCCGTATGCAGGCGCAGGAATATCGGGAAACGGCGACGGGAAACAAATACAAGCTGCTTATTTTTCCAGTGGTCATGAAGGATGGCAGCAATAGGGCCGTATTTGCCATTGTTCCGCTACAGCCTTTGGATGAAGCGGCAGGAATGATAAGAAACTATATGGGTTATGCTTTTCTGGCCGCGCTTGCATTTGTCCTTCTTCTCTCTTATATTTATTCACGGATGGTGACGAAGCCGCTTATTGAAATAAATGGGGCCGCATCCAGAATGGCATGCCTGGACTTCGGGGAAAGATGCGGCATTGCTTCCCGGGATGAGCTCGGCAGCCTCTCGGAAAGCCTGAATATAATGTCCTCGAGGCTGGATTCAACTATAACGGAGCTTAAAGAGTTCGTTTCCAACGCTTCACATGAGCTGAAAACACCTATAGCGGCGATGGGAGTATTTGTGGAGGCTTTGAGGGACGATATACGCAAGGATAAAAGAGAAAGATATCTGGAAGGGCTGCAGCAGGAGATTGAAAGGATGAATGCGCTGGTACAGAACATGCTTGAGCTCTCGCGTATGGAGTCAGGCTCACCTGAACTGAAAAAAGAGTTTTTCGATTTATGCTGCTTGACAGAGGAAATATCGGATGAGTTTGGCGGTTTAATGCAGGAAAAGCATATAAGGCTCACTATGCAGAGCGGGTATGGGCCTGTCGGAGTCCTGGCCGACCGCGCAAGGCTCGGCCAGGTGATCAGAAATTTTATGTCCAATGCTATGCTGCATGCTGAAAATAACGGAGAGATATGGATCAATATAATAAAAGATAGGGATAATGTCTGCTTTAGTATAGAAAATCAGGGGAACGGCATACCTGACGAGAAAATGAACAGGATATGGGAAAGGTTTTACAGGATAGAGTCTTCAAGATCAAGGGACAATGGCGGGACAGGCCTTGGCCTGGCCATATCCTCTAAAATATTGCAGCTTCATAATGCGCAATTCGGAGCCAAAAATACTGAAAGGGGCGTTCTGTTTTATTTTACTATTCCGCAATAGGAAATTATGTCAATTCCATTCATTTTTGATTGTATACTTTTTGATAGAACCAGAGCCTGTAAGCACTAAAGCCCGCAGGCTCCGGTTTTATGTTTCTGGGGATTGCTTTTTAAAATTCTTAATGCTATCCTATTAAAATTAGTACTTAACACTACAGCTAAATATTATATATATCCTTACAGAAATAGCGCGTTAAAGCATTTGCGTCTGTTTCGCTGTAGTAATAAATTAAAATGTCTGGTGGGAATTGGTATTAAGACAGAGTATAAAAAATTTAAGATATTCATGTTTGCATACTGGGTAATGATGCTAAGCATTGCGGGTATGTATTCCATGTATATTGTTCAGGCAGGCTTTTCTAAAAAGGAAATAAGCATTGCTGTTACAATATTTACTGTCTCTTCATTAGCCGGACAAATATTTATTGGTTACATAGCAGATCGTACTAAACGTGTAAAAAAGATACTTTTAATTTCGATCAGTGTTGGAATTGTTGTGACAGCAGCATTGATTTTTGCAAAACAGAACTGGTGCATATATATAATGATATTATTATGGGGTTTCTTTCTGTATGGCACTGTATCCCTTTCAGAAGCATGGTATATAGAAATATTGAAAGAAAACAGCACTCAAAAGGATTTCGGTAAAATACGTGGATTTGGTTCTGTCGGGTATGGGGTTTCCGGAGTTTTGCTGGGCTTTTTATTGCAGAACGTTGGGTGGAGTATATACTTCTGGTATATACTTTTAAGTGCATGTTTTGTTTTATTAGTAATATTAATGATGACTGATAACAAAGGCATCTCATTGTATAAAGGCAGCGATGGACGTAAAGAAGATAACGGGGACATTTCCTTTAAGTCGGCACTGCATGAAATAGTGAGAATAAAGCCCTTAAGGTATATTATTATCATTGTCTTCATCTATAACTTTGTTGTGAAAGGCATTTATAATTATCTGGGTGTTCTGGTTTCAGACTTTGGCGGAGGACCTCTCAGTCTTGGTTTTGCTTACTTCTTTGACGCTACTCCGGAAGTAATCACTTTTTTTCTTACCACGAGGCTTTTGAATAAATACCGAAGCAAGGGGTTGATATTTACGGCTTTTGTGCTGCAAATCATCAGACTATCCTTGATTCTGGTTTTCAATAGTCCGCTTTCGATCATCTTATTAGGCTCGTTGTCCGGCTTTGCCTACGGCTTGCTTGCGACAGCTTACAAAACTTATATATATGAATTGGCTCCGGATAAATATAAAATCAGCTGTCTGAGTTTAAGTGAATCAATAATCGGTCTTGCCGGAGTTTTGAGCGCACCGGTTTTTGGGCTTATCATCACGATGTTCAGCGGGTATACTTCCATTGTTGCCGGATTGTGTATTTATATAGCAGCGGCCGTATTTATGGCTTTTAACATATACGGAGAGAGAAAGAAGACCCTTGGACCATGATAATTGCCATGTTGGACGGAATTCCACGTATGGTTTGGCATATCAGGCTGCTGCCGGTATAGGAAATACCTATAGCTCATATCGGTTTTTAATATTGGAGCATATATGACGATTAGTATATAATTGTTCTGAAGTTCAATATTTAAAATATTTGCAATTATATCAGCTTAATCAAAAAAACAAATTTGGAATAATGGTGATGAACTTATGAATGAACTGGAACAACTCTCAAAGTTCATAGTAGATTTTAATCTGGCCGAAGCGCCTGAAAATGTGGCGGAAATTGCTAAAATATGTGTTCTGGATTCGTTGGCATCAGCTGTAGGGGCATCAAAAGATGAGTTGATCGAGAGTATTATTAAAGAATATAAGGCATATTACCCAGATGAAAACCAGGTAAGGGTTTGGGGACACGATACTGGTTTTCCCGTTATGCAGGGGATTTTTATAAATGCTTTAATAGGGCATAGATTCGAGCTTGATGATGTTCATACAAAATCCAAGACTCATATTGGTACGATTGTCGTTCCAACAGCATTTTGTCTGGCCCAAAGCTTAAATTCATCAGGAAAGGAATTCCTGGAAGCAGTTATATGCGGATATGAAACCATGTCAAGGATAGGGATGGGTTTTGGGGTTGCAAGCCACAGAAATAAAGGGTGGCATGTAACGTCTACAGCCGGTACTTTTGGCAGTGCTGCTGCAGCGGCTAAACTATTAAAACTTGACGTCAATAAAACAATGCATGCTTTAGGGATGGCAGGCGCCCAGTCGTTTGGATTATGGGCTTTCCTTGAGGATAGCGCAAGCTCCAAAATATTACATCCTGCCAGAGCTGCCGCATCCGGAGCAGAAGCTGCAATCCTTGCCAGGGCGGGGATGACGGGGCCTGTAAACATATTGGACGCCAGAGACGGAGGTCTGTATAGAGCCATGTCCGATGAGTATGACTTATCATTGGTAACAAAAGGTCTGGGCTCATCGTATGAGATTTTAAATATGGATATTAAACCTTACCCGTGCTGCAGAAGCACGCACTGTGCCATTGACTCAGCGCTATTTCTAAAGAAAGCTTATCATCCGGATATTCATGGCATACAGGAAATAGAAGTTGAAACGTATTTAGTCGGATATAAGCAATGTGGTTTCACTGCTGGAAGCAAAGAACCAAAAACTTCAGCAGAGGCGAAATTCTCTACTCCGTATACTGTAGCAACTGCATTATTATATGGAGAGGTGACTTTACAATATTTTGATGGGCTAAAGATAAACGATAAAAAAGTACAAAATTTACTCAAAAAGGTCAAAGTATTGCCTAATGATACATTTACAAACCGGTATCCTGAACATTGGGGATGCAGAACCAAAATAAAAATGACAAATGGAGATAATTTCGAAGTAGAAATTAAGGATGCATTGGGCAGTGTGTTTAATCCCATATCTAAAAATGAAATAATCAACAAAGCGGTTCCACTCTTAAACGTAGGATGTGAAGGAAATACTGAGGCTATAATAAATAAAATAATCAACATTGAAGAGTGTAATAATCTATCTGGCATAGTTATGTATAAATAATTTCATATCCGGAGCTAATCGGATTCAATATCTATTTTATCCGGGAGAAATTTATTAGCTGCAAAGATTTCATGGCATGTTGAAATAAAGGCCTGAACTGCTTTGGATTTATAAAATTCGTTATTATAGCTTATTACGATGGAGAATTTATCAAAATTGCAATCTAAATAAAAATATTTAAATGGCTGATTTTGATAGTTGTAATCATCTTCCCTGTGAGGTACAAAGGCTAGCCCGTATCCTTCACATACCAGTTTTTCTATCGTATTAATGTTTGACAAATATAATATTACATTTGGTGTTACTCCGATTTCGCTAAATACTCTTTCTCCGAATTTTCTGATTCTTTGTCCTGACACCAAAAAGATAAATGGTTCTTTGGAAACCAAATGCGCGTCGATTACAGGAATTCCTTTATAATTTGTGTACTGCTGCGACAGGGGATGGTTAAAAGGCACTATCAGAGCAATTCGTTCGTTATATAAAGGGTAGTAGCCGAATTTATCACTTAATAACGGTAAATTCACGAATGCTATTTCTATTTTTCCTTCTTCCAGCATCGTACTAAGATTGGCTGAGTTATCTTCTATTACGTTGACTTTAATATTCGGGAATTTCCTTTTAAATTCCGGAAGAACCTTCGGGAGTACATATGCACCTCTGGTAAAAGGTATTCCTATTTGGATCCCGCCGATTTGATTTTTCCCATTATCACTTATTATTCTATTAAAATCCTTTGTAAGGCTAAGGGATTTTCTCGCGTAATTAAGATATTGTTCTCCGGCGGATGTTGGTGAAAGGCCTCCTTTTTTGCGGTCAAAGAGTTGTTCCCCTACCTCTGCCTCTATTTTTTTAAGACATTGACTAAGAGAAGGCTGTGCAATAAACAACTTTTCTGCTGCTTTGGAAATACTGCCGCATTCCGCTATTTCCAGTATGTACTTGAATTCTCTTTCAGCCACTTTTAATTCTCCTCCTATTATTGAAGTATAGGCTTTTGCCTATATAATTATCAATTTTATGTATTTGACATAATACTGGTTTAATTATATATTTAAGCCAAGGATATTTCAATATTTAAATGACTAAATCAGCAGTTTAAAAACATTTACTTACAATTAAGAATCAGTGGAAATAATATCAAATTCATATAACATAATAACTTAAGAGGCTAGATATGAATACTAAATATTCCAGTGAGTTTACAGAAAAAATCAATTTAAGAGGCACTAATATCAAGAAATGGAACTACTATCCGGAAGATGTTATTCCCATGTGGGTGGCTGATACGGATTTCAAATCCCCGGAGCCTGTAGTAGACGCACTTCGAAAACGTGTAGAGGTTGGCGCTTATGGATATCCGACCGTCACCGACAGTTTTAATAATGCCGCTAAAAATTGGATGAAGAAACGTTTTAACTGGGAAATTGAAAATGACTGGGTCAACTATGTGAATGCTGTGGTGCCGGGAATCGTAAACGCAATACTGGCTTTTACTTCACCCGGTGATAAGGTTTTAATAAATTCACCTGTATATCATCCATTTCAAAGCATTATTGAGAATTGCGGCAGGATTAAGATTATCAGTTCCCTAATCTGCAAAGACGGTGAATGGGATCTTGATTTTAATGATATGGAAGAAAAACTGAAAGACTCAAGGATGAAATTATTTATTTTATGTAATCCGCATAATCCGGTCGGGCGGGTATATTCGAAGGATGAACTGATGAGAATCGGCAATATGTGCCTGAAAAATAATGTCATTGTAGTTTCTGATGAAATTCATTCGGACATCATATATGATGGTTATAAACATATACCATTTCCATCTTTATCGGAAGAGATAAAAGAAAATTCCTTGATATTTATTAACCCCAGTAAAACATTCAACATCCCCGGATTAAGAACAGGTGCGGCAATTATTCCGAATAAGAAATTACGCGATGATTTTCATAATACGCTTATTTCTAACCGTGCAGAAAACAGGAATGTATTTGGATCGATCGCATTTGAGACTGCATACAACGAATGTGATTATTATGCCGACCAATTAGCAGATTATGTTCAGAACAATTTTTTATTCTTACAAAAATATTTCGAAGAATACATTCCTAAAATCAAGGTAACAAAATCACAGGCAACATATTTAATCTGGCTTGACTGCAGCAGCCTGGGACTTAGTCCAAATGGATTGGCGGACTTTATGTTAAATAAAGCCAAAGTCGCCATGAATAGCGGAAGTGCTTTCGGAGAAGAGGGTAATCAATATATGAGGATAAATATCGGGTGTCACAGAGATACGCTTGAGGAAGCTTTAAAAAGAATAGCAGATGCTGTAAATAGTGAGGGACTGTAATGCAGAATTCAATTTCTGAAATAATCGCAGATTTTGCCATCAACTTATCATTTGAAGACATTCCGGATGAAGTGATAGCTCATGGGAAAAAGATGTTAATTGATACTTTTGGTGTTTCAATAGCTTCTTATAATTTGGACCATGCCAGAATGATAAAAAATGTACTGATCGCTTCCAAGACTCAAAAAGAGAGCACCCTCTGGGGCACTTGTGAAAAAGTACAGGTAAGTGACGCCGTTATTTACAATTCTTCTTTGATTCATGGAATGGATTATGATGATACCCATGTGGGAAGTATTGTCCACCCCAGCGCTTCAATTGTAAGCATGGCTCTGGCAGTCGGGGAGCTTGCGGGCGCAAATGGAAAGGAAGTACTGGAAGCCATCGTAGCAGGGTGGGAAGTAATAATCAGACTTGGATTAGCTGCAAACGGTAAATTTCATGATATAGGCTATCATGCTACGGGTATTTTATCTTCATTTGCATCAGTTTGTACAGCCGCAAAGCTGATGAAAGCTCCTAAAGAAGTATTAGTCAATGCTTTAGGCATATGCGGGAGTCAATCGGCAGCCTTGCAGCAATTTTTACAGGACGGTTCATGGGTCAAAAAAATCCATCCTGGGTGGGCGGCGCATTCTGCGATCTATGCATTAAAGCTGGCTCATGAGGGCTTGGTAGGACCCAGACAGGTATTTGAAGGGAAATACGGATTATGGAATACACATCTGGGGACAACAGAAGGGCTGAATGAAGGGTTCTCTGATATAGGGCTGAATTGGAATATCACTGATGTTACGTTTAAAATGTATCCTGTGTGCCATTTTACACACTCATTTATTGACTGCATACTGGATATTAAAAAAGAAGATGATCTCAAGGAACAAGATATTAAAAAGATAATTTGTAAAATAGACGACCGCGGATATAAGATCGTCTGCGAACCGATGTCAGCCAAGATCCGGCCTGAAACGGATTATATGATGAGATTCAGTCTTCCTTACCTGGTATCGATCGCTTTAATAAAAGGAAGAGTCAGCCCGTCCGAAATAAACATTAAATATGCAAAAAGCCCTGATGTACAAGCTTTGATGGATAAAGTGGATTGCATACAGGATGCGGAAATGAGCAAACCAGGGTATTTCCCGGGATGGGTAGAGGTCGTTGCAGAGGATGGCAGAAGGTTTCAAAAGGAGCAATTACAGGATCAGGGAACCATTCAAAATCCAAATTTATATCGTAGAATCATTTCCTAATTTAAAGACAATACCGAATTATTTATTTCTGAAGAAAGAGCATGCGGATTGGTTAACATAATAGAAAAATTTGAAGATTTAGGTAACATGTATGGCCTGATAAGCATGCTGAAACCGGATACGAGTCCGCAGGCATTTGCGGAAAGCTGATTTAGCAGTAGAGATGCTTTATTAATATTACTAAGAGGTGTTGACGGTGGGGAAAACATTAGTAGAAAAGGTTCTGAGCAAAAAACTTGGATATGATGTAAAAGCAGGGGACACTGTTGTGGTTGATGTGGATTTTGCCGCATTGCATGACGGATCAGGTCCTTTAATGGTAAGACTGATGAAGGAACGTGGCTGGAGTAAGCTTCATTCTCCTGAAAATTTGATGTTTTGTACAGAATTCGGACCCGTATCAACAAAGGAATTGGCTAATGAACATCAACTTATCCGTACATTTGCTCATGAGCATGGTTGCTGCTGGCATGAAGGCGGTACCGGATGCGTTCATACGCATGTGGTAGAAGACCACTTGGAATGTGGTTCCATTATAATTATCGGTGATTCACATACAACTACCCATGGCGCTTTCGGAGCATTTGCCACCGGCGTGGGATCGACCGATATGGCCTGTGTGGCAAGCGTCGGTAAGACGTGGATAAAAGTTCCGCGGACTTATAGGATAAATGTAACCGGTAAACTGCCCAAAGGAGTTTATTCCAAAGATGTTATGTTGCATCTGATCGGGCTTTTGGGATCAGACGATGCTATATATAAATCACTTGAGTTTAGAGGCGATACGATAAGCTCCTTAAGCATGGATGCAAGAATAACGATCTGCAGCATGGGAGTAGAAGCAGGAGCGAAAACTGCAATCATGGAGACGGATGAAACAACCCGGAAATATCTTGCGGATTTGGGCAGGGAAAGCGCTTATAGAGAAATAAAAGGTGATGAAGACGCGGACTATGAAAAGGTCATAAATATTGATGCAACGAAATTGGAGCCGGTAGTATCAAAACCTCATTATGTTGAAAATGTGGATCTGGTCAGGAACTGCAAGGGTGAAAAAGTGAATATGGTTTACATAGGCAGCTGTACCAATGGACGGCTGGAGGATATGCATATAGCCGCCAGTATCTTAAAAGGCAGAAAGAAAGCTGACGATGTAAGGTTACTGGTAATTCCAAATTCATCTAAAGTTTACAATGAAGCAATGAAAGACGGGACTTTATTAATTTTAGCTGAAGCCGGCGCTATGATACTGGCCCCTAATTGCGGGCCATGCATGGGAGTCCATGAGGGTATCCCGGCTGATAATGAAGTAGTCGTTTCTACTCAGAACCGTAATTTCAAGGGCAGAATGGGAAATCAGACTGCCAGTATTTATCTTTCCAGTCCTGCGACAGCTGCAGCGACTGCGCTTACCGGATATATTACAGATCCAAGGGAGGTCCTGTCAGTATGATACAGAATATTTATAAAGGGAAAGCATGGAAATTTGGCAGCAATGTCAGTACTGATTCAATTGCTCCCGGACATTTAATCTCTTTACGTTCAAATCCCCAGGAGTATGCAAAGCATGTAATGGAGGATGCAAGGCCGGATTTTGCGAAATGTGTAAAACCGGGAGATTTTATTGTAGCCGGTAAAAACTTTGGCTGTGGCTCAAGCCGGGAAATTGCGCCTATAATAATTAAACTTTCAGGGGTAAAGGCAGTGATTGCAAAGAGCTTCGGCAGGATTTTTTACAGGAACTCCATTAACAATGGAATGCTGCTTATTGAGTGCGATACGGACTTGATCTCCGATGGAGATGTCATAACAATCAACATTGATAAGGGTTCCATAACAAAAGATAATGATCCCGCATTTTTGATATCATTCCGGCTATCAGACAAGGAATTAAAAATAATTAACGAGGGAGGATTACTTAATTATATTGATAAGTATAAATCACTGGACATATGAGGGTAATGTTTATGTTAATTAATTATTAAAGCCAAATAGCTTTTAATAATAAAAAATAAGGAGGAGAATTTATGAAAAGGGCAGCATTATTAGTGAGTTTGTTACTACTAATTGTTAGTTTTGCAGGATGTGCGGGCCAAACGGCAAACACTGATGCAAAACAAACTGCAGAACCCAAAGCAACGGAAGCGGTCACAACGAAAGAGGCTAAACTCAATTTTCCTACAAAGAACATTAAAATTATTGTACCCTTTGATCCAGGCGGAGGAACCGATATCCTTGCACGTGTGTTTGCAGAAGCAGCCGGAAAGGAATATTTTGACGGCTATTCTTTAGTAGTTGAGAACATGGGCGGCGGCGGCGGAGTTATCGGACAAACATATGTAGCGAAATCCGCTGAGCCTGACGGTTATACTGTAATGCTATTTACATCCTCTGTAATCAACAATACAATATTAAAAGAAGTGACATTTTCATATAAAGATTTCAAGCCGCTATGTATTGTTAATCCGGATCAGGAAATAGTAACCGTTCCGAAAGATTCGCCTTTTAATACAATAGACGACATAGTTAAAGCAGCAAAGACCAGGGAAGTAATGGTCAGCACACCTGGTCACTCTTCCGGACATCATATCAGAGCTATGAACTTCGCAGATAAACAAGGTTTGAAGTTCAAATATTTGCATAACGACAGTGCAGCCATTCAGCTGCAGCAACTGATGGGCGGACATACAGAGGTAGCTTTTATGACGGTTGGCGAGGCTTCGGGTGCAATAAAGGACGGTACAATAAAAGGTATTGCGGTCATGGATAAAGAAAGAGTAAAAGGATTGGATCAAATACCGACATTTGCTGAAGAAGGTTATGAAGGCTGGATAGACGGTGCTTTCAGAGGTTTTGCCTGCTCCAAGGACGTACCTGATGACGTGTATAATTACCTGATCGGGAAATTTAAAGAAGTAGCTGAATCCGAAAAATTTATTGAAGGAATGAAGAAGGTTAATCTGACTCCCGGGTACTCTACTCCCGAAGAACAGCAAGCATATATTGATTTTACAGCTGAGGGCATTACGAAGCTTAAACCGATTTTATTACAAAAATAACTCGTAGAAATCTAGCAAAGGGGTAGTTACCATGAATAAGGCAAAAAAAATTGAATTATTAATGCCGATTTTCTTTATTCTACTAGGAGTTGCAACTATAATCGGAAGTCTTTCACTGCCAGGGGATGAGGACATATTTCCCAGAATGGTAGGGATCTTTATGACCATTGTATCGGCTTTCATTTTTGTCAGCACATTGAAAAGCAAAACATGTAAAAACCCATTTGAAGGCCTTAGATTGGGAAGAGTACTCAAAACGCTTTTATCGTTGGCAATCTATACAGTTATTTTACCCTATCTTGGATTTGTGGTTTCTTCAGTTATCCTGAGTTTATTTACTATGATTTCCCTTGAATATAGAGATTACAAGAGAGCTGTCCTATATTCATTGATATCTTCAGTAGCGATATTTGTACTATTTAAAGTATTTTTTAAAGTTTCATTACCACTGCTCATACTGGATTTTTAGGAAGGTGATTTTGTGTTTGACGGTATATGGTTCGGGGTTGAAGCCTTATTTCAGCCAGCTGTGTTAATAGCATTGGCAGGAGGGGTATTCTTAGGTTTAACGGTTGGGGCAATACCAGGCTTAAATGATACAATAACCATAGCTATATTAATCCCGCTTACTTTTGGAATGAATCCCTATGTTGCACTTGCCATATTAATCGGCGTATATTGTGCATCTTCGTGTGGCGGCGGAATTCCGGCAATACTTATTAACATACCTGGGACGGCATCAGCTGCTTTAACATCATTGGATGGTTATTCAATGTCTAGAAATGGTGAGACCGGAAAAGCCCTGGGGTTGACTATCACCAGCTCAATTTTCGGAGGGCTTGCAAGTTCATTGTGCTTATTATTGTTTGCACCATTTCTGGCGAAACAGGCATTGAGATTCGGACCGCCGGAATATTTCATGCTGGCAATACTTGGATTAAGTACTGTAGTAGGCATGGCTGGGAAGAATATAAGCAAGAATTTACTGTCGATGGCTTTCGGTCTTTTATTATCTACAGTGGGTATGAGCCCTCAGGCAGGATATGCAAGATTTACGTTCGGTATTCCAAATTTATTGGATGGCCTGTCTATTGTGTCAATGATAATAGGACTTTATGGAATCACATCAACGCTGGAATTGGTAGAAACTTTTGAAAAATCATCATTTGTAAAAGAGTTTAAGAGAATTAAAGCAGAATTTCCCAATAGGGAATTAAGGAAGAGATTGTACCCAACCTGGATTAAGTCGAGTATGATTGGAAATATTTTAGGCGTCATACCTGGAGCAGGTATGACAATGGCAATATACATGGCGTATGAAAGAGCAGTGCAGGCTAATCCGCATTTGGAGTTTGGAACAGGGGTTCCCGAGGGTATAGCGGCGCCTGAGTCGGCTGATAACGCAGTCGTTGCAAGTTCGATGGTTCCCCTCATCACCCTTGGCGTACCCGGCAATTCCACATCAGCTTTATTTCTGGGCGCATTAGCAATTCATGGGTTACGTCCGGGCCCCAGCTTGTTCAGAGAATCACCGGATATCGCTTATTTATTAGTACTTGGATTCTTACTTGGAAACTTAATAATGATACCGTTGAGCTTTGCGTTTTGTAATATGCTAGCTACTCCGGTATTAAAACTCAAAAAAGAAATATTAAGTGCCATAGTACTGGTGTTTTGTGTAACAGGTGCTTTTGCAGTAGGTAACAATTCATTTAATATCGTTCTGATCATAGTCTTCGGAATGGTTGGATATCTATTTAAAAAATTCCATATACCTACCTCGCCTCTTATACTTTCGACTGTTCTTGGGTCGATGATGGAAAGCAATTGGATACAGAGCATGACCTATGCAAACGGTTCATTATCTGTATTTGTAACAAGACCGGTTAGTTTGATTTTAGTAATAGTTACTCTTTTGAACCTGGCTATGCCTTTTATCAAAAAACGGAAAGCTAATAAAGGTAATAAAGCAGCAGCCAGTGTATAAAAGATTTTAACAAATAATCGATTTTCGTAAAGCCGTATGTTTCAAATATTTGAGACATATGGCTTTTTCCATTATAAATAATGAGTTAATTTAGCCTTCAATTACTTTTACAATAAACTCACGGTCCCGCGGACCATCGAATTCAAAAAAATAGATGCGCTGCGCTCTTCCGAGAACCAACTGTCCGTTGTCTATGATAAATGTCATGGAAACTCCCAGGAGCGAGGATTTTATATGACCTGCAGCATCCGTCATGCCATCGCACTGGTGATGAAAGTCTGTCCTGACAGGAACCAGCTTTTTGATTTCGTCATTGATGTCCTGAAATCCAAGAGGATCGTCACCTGAAAAGACTGTTACTGCTGCTGTTGTATGAGGGATGTACACACAGCACAGCCCGGAAACAACATGGGTTTTCGCTACCGCCTTCTTTACTTCCTCGGTAATATCATGTACACCATGTACGTCGGTCTGTAATTTGTATTTCGTTATCATGGCGGACCTCTCATATAATAGTATTTGTAAAATATCCTGTTCAGATAAATATAGGTGCTTCTTGCTCCATTTACACTTGCCAGCCTGCTACAGGACCGGTATAAAGCATTTCAATAACACTCTTCAGATCAACTTCGTGGGGTATGTCAGGGTCAATGCCTGCTTTTTTTGAAAGCTCACAGGCAAATA
Source organism: Clostridiaceae bacterium (assembly GCA_039679375.1). GTDB lineage: Bacteria > Bacillota > Clostridia > Acetivibrionales > DTU013 > JBDKVA01. The sequence continues at coordinate 37,320 of JBDKVA010000075.1, read as the reverse complement.
GATGAATAACTACCAGCGATGCCAGGGTCACACCCCAGGAAGAAAGGCCTTTTATAAAATCCGCAACCTGCAGGATATTTTCACCGTGATTCTCAACAGGAACATCGCCAACCACAAGTACTCTGGCACATTGTTTCTTTGCATATTCGACTACCTGAACTTCACGATGGTTTGAAATGTTATTACCTATTACCACTACTACATCGGAGCTCTTTACTGAAAAACCATGCAGATGCAGGTACTCTTCAGCATTACAGAAAGTAACATGCAGGCGTGATGTTTCAACCAGCTTGGCAGCGCCGGTAATCGCTGTGGTCCGTGACGGCCCGCTTCCCACAAAAGTATAGCAGCGGGCGCCGAGAAACATCTGTGAAGCATTAGCCAGTTTCTCATGTTCGGTCTCGTATATCTTCCGGATCATATCAGGAATCTTTTCCGACAATTCTTCTTCCAATTCTCTGCATTCTTTACCGGAAAGCATCCCGTTGAGCTTTCCTATTTCATATGCCATCTGATAGAGCAGGGCAAGCGCGCTTGTCGTTGTTTTCGTCGGGAATGATCTGGATGTTCCTGTGCCAACGGTTACAAGCGGATAGGTGCACATTGTTCCGAGGGGACTATCTGCATGATTGGTAACTCCAATGGTAACTGCTCCCGCTTCAATTGCATATTCTGCAGATTTGAGCACATACAGGGATTTCCCTGACGAGCTGAAAAGAATGACCATTGTTTTTGCAGTAATTGCAGGTTTGTTTAAAAAGTAATCATAGGCTTCATATCCATATGCATGCAAACCTGTAATTTTCTTAAATGCTTCCGCTGCAGCGATACTTATGAAATAGCAATCTCCCGACCCTACAATATGGATCTCGCCAATTTCCTTGTGAGAGGTACAGATTTTCTCTATATCGCCCGATATTGCAGTCAAACAATTGCTTATCGCATCAGCTTGTTCAAATATTTCTTTTGGGTAATAATATTTGTCATTCCAATTATTCATATTGAGTCTACTCCTTTATGCTTTGAAAATATTCAAATACTTCTTCTCTTGCAGGCATACTCCTGGCCCCTTTTCTTGTTACGGAAATTCCTGCTGCGGATGTTGCGAACTGCATGGCTTCCCTTATGGGAGAACCGCCAAGTTCAGCTGCAATGTAAGCGGCTGCGAAGGTATCACCTGCTCCGGTAGCATCAACGGCAATGTGAGGGGTGGATGGTATAGTGAAAACTGTTTCATTATTTTCATTTATAAATTTTGAACCTGCTTTTCCGCACTTGACGATGAAGATTTGATTTTTTTGCGGATATAAGCCCAGTGCATTCATTTCTGATTCACCGGTAAGCACTACATCGCATATCCCGGATAATTTCTGCATTGCACTGCGTATTTCCGGAGGAACCGCGTCGGTCGGATAGCGTAAATTGGGATCAAAATAAAGACGGGACTTGCCCTTCCATTTTTCGGCTACTGCAAATATAGTCTCTTCTGCAGGCTTTAGACCCAGTAAAACTCCCGTCAAAAAAATGGCTTTGGGTTGTATTTCTTCTATGAGCTTTATATTCTGAGCATCAAGCTTGCCATAGGCTGCATTCATTGCAAAAACAAATATAGTACGTTCTCCTTCGGGATCTACCGTAATTACTACAGCGCCTGTAGGCGTTACAGGGTCAAGATACATACCGCTGGTATCTACTCCGTAAGCAGCCATGTCCGATTTCAGGAACCTTCCCGTTTCATCGTCTCCAAGCCTGCAGACCATGGTAGTCGGAACTTCAAGCCGGCCAAGACCGGCTGCTACGTTTCCGCCGGTTCCGCCCCCAAATCTTTCTAAGGGAGTACCATAAGTCCCTTCGCCATTTGCCGGATAGCTGATGATATGAGTGACCATATCGGCAAATACATCACCGACGACAACAACCTGTGATTTTTTATTCATGCTAAACCTCCATGCTATGGTTTACATATAATTTATAAATAAGCTCTGCCATATCTTCAATGGTCTTTACATTTTGGCCGCCGATTTCCGAAAAGCGGGATTTCAACATATGGTAAAGCTCCAGGACAGGAGGAAGGCTGATGTTTGCAGTTTCAAACACCTCCTGATAATCCAAAAGGCCGGCTGCATCTCCATCGTATACTATTTTTCCTTTATTCATAGCTACAACACGTGAAGAGTATTCCCTTACTATGCGCATGTCGTGTGTGACTGCAAGTATGGTCATTCCGCGTTTATGCAGCGCTTCTATAAATTCCAGGATTTTTTGACTTTCAACCCAGTCCAATCCGGTTGTTGGTTCATCAATTACCAGAAATTCCGGTTCAAGTACGACAATGGATGCTATGGCTATTTTCTGACGTTCACCCTTTCCTAAAATAAACGGGTTATCATCCTTTACTTCTTGAAGGTCCATCAGGTTTAATATATCATCTACTTTTTTATCGATTTCCTCCTGGGGCAAACCCAGATTTATAAGGCCGTATGCCACTTCCTCCTCTACTGTTTTGGAAAAAATCTGATGATCGGGGTTCTGGAAGCAGTAGCCTATTTCAGTAAGGAAGTCTGCTGTTTCGCGATTGCGGATATCTTTTCCTTTAAGCTTTACAGTGCCTTTGTCAGGAGTAAGAATATTGTTTATGTGCTTTGTAAGTGTTGTTTTGCCTGCGCCGTTTGTCCCTATAAGTGTAATATAATCTCCTCTATAGATATTCAGGCTGATATCATCCAATGCATTAAACGGACCTTCCGGTGTTTGATAAGTATGTGTGATATTGGAAAACTCAAGTAAGGCTTCTTCATCGTCTTTCTCAAATGTTTGATAGTTATATGCCTTAGGAATATCCAATATCCGCGTAGAATTGGCCGCCGGAGCCTTGAGTACGGAAAGCAGGCTCTCAAACATTTCATTGGTGGTAAGAGGAAAATCAGGAAGTTCGATATTCCACTGTTTTTTCAAAATATATGCAAGCTTCACCATTTCAGGAGGAGCAATGCCGATTTTCCCGCACAATTCCACATCTCTGAAAACTTCGTGCGGCGTACCCCATGCTACAATTTCGCCTTTACTCATTAAGGCAATTTTTGACGAATATTGGACAATCAGTTCAGGGTCCTGTTCAATGAGTACAACAGTTATATCTTTCCCCTGACGCAGACTATCAAGAATTTCGCATAGATCCTTGCGGCCTTTCGGGTCAAGTTCTGCTGCCGGTTCGTCCATAACAAGGACCTTTGGTTCCATGCATAATGCGCCTGCAGAAACCAGCCGCTGCATTTCTCCGCCTGAAAGGGAGTCTGGCTTGCGCTTTGATTTTTCTGTAAGCTTCAGCTTTTTTAAATAGGTATTGACCCGCTCTATAACTTCATCTTTTGGAAGGCCGAGATTACAAGGGCCAAAAGCTATATCATCAAATACAGTTGTTCCCAGGATCTGGCTTGATGCATCCTGAAACACGCTGCCGACGACATCTGCGAACAGCTGAGGCGAGCTTTTGGAAACCTGAATGCCTGAAATAGTTACTTTTCCCTCGAATTCACCTTCTTCGAAGAAATCAGGGATCAAACCTCTAAATACAAACGCCAGAGAACTTTTTCCGGCTCCGGTCGGACCCATAATTCCTATAAAGTCCTTTGGCTCGATTTCCATAGATATATTTTTAAGCACCGATGGTTCTTCGGTACCATATTTCCACGTTACATTTTGAATATTGGCTATCGGCATGTTAACCTCCACTAATATTTTGCAGGAATGCTGACCGGATTACTCCGGTCAGCATTCTCATATAGGTAGTATCTTACTTCATTGATTTATCTTTCAAAACAAGAGGTTCTCCCCCATACTTTTTTGTGATTGCAAAATAGACAAGACAAGGAGTAAAGCAAAGTACTATAAGAATCAGCCACCATAAAAAAATCATAATTATCCTCCTATCCTTTCACAAAACTGGCTTTTGAGAGTACCTGATTAGCTGCGGCACCTATAGCACATGCAACAGCAGATGCTATGGAAACGCTTATTACACTTGCGATACCAGTTCCGAAAGCTGCAGCAACTGTGCTGCCACCGGCAACAATAAAGCTTATCGGCAGGACAACAAGTGAGAAGGCCACGCCATTTGTAAGCGTTGCAGCGATTATTGCGGCAATCTTACCAAATTTGAGACCGGCAAGTCTTGACCATATACCCATGCAGCTGCCAAGCAAGACTCCCCAGCAAATTTGTACCGGTATTCCGAGAGGGAAGCCGACTACCCATGCTGCCAGTAAACGTGCAAAGATACCGATAATCTGTGCCTCTTTCCAATCCCATTTCTTTACCAGGCCGGCAAAGTAACCGGGAGCGGAGTCAAGTCCAATGTCCCCTGTAGGAGCAGGGATTTTAACAAATGCTCCGACTGCAGACAAAGCAATTAAAATAGACATACGTGCCATGCGCTTAGGCGTAAAGAAGCTATTGCTCTTTACTATCAATTCTCTTTCATTTTCCATAGATTCATCAACTCCCACAATTTTTATAGTACACCTATACCATATTTCCTTTTAATGTAGATACATGCTGCCACGACACAAATATCTGCTAAACAGAATAAAAGCTGAGCAAAACGGAACTTGATATCAAACAACTGCGTGCGCTTGTTTGAGAAACCATATCCGCGGGATGTCATAGACATTGCCATGGTATCGGAACGCCGCATGGATGATACGATCATTGGAACAAACAACGGAATAATTCCTTGTACTACAGCTCTTTTGCCTCCTTTCTTATTCCTTTTAGTAGATGCTCCTCTGGATTTCTGCGCTTGTTGTATCTGCTCAACTTCCTTTGTCAACGTAGGGATAAACCTTAAGGATATACTTAACATTAAGCCGATCTGATAAGGCAGGCCGATGCGATTGAGGCCGAAAAGCATTTCTTCTACTGTTGTGGTCTGTGAGAATAGATTGGCGGCTAAAATCATTATCATCATCTTGATTATGAAATTCAGTCCCATAAGTATGCCGCCGCTGGTCAATGAAACTGTCATAAAACTTGTTTTGAACAGAATAAAATATACTTGTTTGGCAATTTCGTGGTGTGCACTGTTAGTATTATAGATAAGAGCAGAAAACACAAGCAGTATCATAAAAATACTGACAACGGTTTTTACCGTGTTTAATAGCGCTTTTACCTTAATACCTGCAGCCATGCAAAGTGCCAGACATATCAGTAAAATCGGCAATTGTGAAAAAGGATTGTTAAAAACCATTGCCACTGCCACAAAACCGGCAAAAATAGCGAACTTGGAATAAAGATTCATTCTTTTAAGGTAAGGCTCCTTGCTAACAGGCATTACAGCTCCTTCTAAAGTTTTCAACTCTGATCTGCCTCCCCTGCAATATTTCTTGCATCGTATTCAATTTTTATCAATTAGTAATTCAATATAGTTTTTATTATTTAGAAGTTTTTACGCATGATTATTGACTGGCTCCATCTATCGCCTCTATAAAAAGTTTGTCCGTATTCAACTTTATTGTTGTTCTGGTCATATGCCACTTTTTCAATCTTTAAAATCGGATAGCCTTTTTCGATACTGAGCGCTTTTGCAACTTGCGTATCAGCAAGTATTGCGCTTATGTTATCCTCAGACATCTGGATGATGATGTTATAGTCTTCCTCCAGCATACGGTAGAGCGATTGCTTCTCCTTGAGTACAGAGACATTAAAATTTTCAATATACTTACCGGGAATATAGGAGTGATGTATTGTTATCGGCTCATCATCAACTGCACGCACACGGTAAATTTCATATACTTTCTCATCCGTGGTTATATCAAGTTTTTTCGCAATATCTTCAGCAGGGTATATCTGCTGAACCTTTATGTAGGGCATAGAAGGCTTTAAACCCTGTTGTTTGACGATATCTGTAAAGCTGACCAGACTCGGCAGCCTGGGGCTGAGCTTGGAGGAAGTCACCTTGGTACCTTTTCCTCTTACTATGATCAGATACCCATCGTCCACCAAATCTTGAACGGCATTGCGTATAGTGGTACGGCTCACCTTGTAATAAGCCTCAAGCTTTGATTCGCTCGGGAGGTACTCACCATGCTTGTAAAATCCGCTTTTGATCTTTTCTTCAATGCTATCTCTTACCCTCTGGTAAAATGGTTCTACTCTTGCCATAATGCTAATCCTCCTGAATGTGCAGGATCAAAGTGAAATAGTGGAAATTATGCAATGACGTTACGACATGATTATGTCTCTATTGATAGAGTACTACATAATATATTTTATGTCAACTAATTTTTTATGCGGAAGGAGTATATTGTGCATCTTAGTGTGGTGGTGGAATTCCGGCAATACTTTAATATGCCTTTTATCAGAAAATGGAAGGGTAATAGCGGTATATGAATCTGATTAGGTTTTGATTACATATCAATATAATGATATAATCTTGGTATATCGAAACAGGTGGTAAATTTCATACTATATTGAATGAACTAATTTTCTTTACGAATGGCTGCGCAAACAGCAGTGATTCTATGATGTTTGCGAAGACAGGTGTTTAGAAAATTTCATTCAATTAATGTATCGATAAGGCCAGGCTCCGGCTTGAGAAGAACTATAATTAATGATAATCGCTGAACGGGCGGAAAAGGATTGAATGCAGATATGAAAAAGCTCCTTAAGAGACTTATGTGTTTCAAGTCCATGTTCTCAAAGCTGATCATAGGCTTTATAGTAGTAATACTGGTAATATCTTCATGCCAGCTCATGACCAACTACATCTATACAAGGAACATGGAAAGGGAGATTACCAATAATACAAGTGAAAAGTTCAATAACACCGTTAATGAATTTGAACAGTATTTCAGTGAAATTGAAAGCAAATTGCTTAAGGATTTCTATCTGGAATTCTTCAGCTATTTAAAATCGCCGAAATATCTTGATGATAAGGATCAGGTCATGATCGACAAGCTGCAGAAATACCTGGTGAATCATAACTACCTCCAGGATTTTGTCGTTTTGATCGATAAATTTGATTATGTCCTGACTACGGAAGGAACATATTATAAAAAGGATTATTTTGACATATTCAATAAAAACGGATCCTATACGGAAAAATTTTGGATGGGTGAAATGAAAAAGGATTTTACATATAAAGTATATCCCGCAGATGAATTTGAAATTTATACGGGCATACAGAAATATAAGCGGAGATACTCAATGCCCATTGCATTAAAGAATAACAGGAACTCAGTTTATATTCTTATTGCCTTTATCGATATAAGGAACTTTTCAGATGACCTGGTACCGGCTTTTATGGACGATTTCGACATATATAACACGAACGGAGAGCTCATCTTCCCGGATAAAGATCAGGCGAATCCGGCTATTTCCGATGTAATAACCGGAAAGGGTGACACACCTTCATTTTCAAAATTAAAAAACGGTTATGTATTTACAAAAAAGTCTGCCAGGAATTCACTGGTCTATTGCAAGTATTATCCGAATACTGCAGTGGTACAGCAAATCAACGAAACCAACAGGTTGTTTATGGCGATCATAATACTGTCGGTCATGATCAGCCTTGCGCTGTCCGTCTATATCGTCAGAAAGTTCAATAATCCGGTCAAACAGATCTATCGGCTCATCAGAGAATCCATCGATGTTTCGAGTAAAGGCAGGGACATCGTCGATCTAAAGAGTATAAAGGAAGGCGTTGCAGGTATTATTGACAAAAATACGACGTATTTGAAGGATATAAAGGAAAAGAACTCCATGCTTGAAAATTATTTTTACCAGGCGAGATTGAAAAATATATTATTACAGGCGGATGAACCCGGGAAAAATTCCTCCGTGTCGGATAATTATGCCATTATTCTGTTTAAAGTCCACTACAGGGATGTTTATTATGAGAATATATCCAAGAATATAAGCAAAGGATCCGTTAACCTGAAGGAGCTTATACAGCTGTACATGTGTGAGCAGTTTGACAGCGCGATCACATTTCAGACCGAAGATAACCAGATCGTATCCATCGTCAATATCAAAAAAGGTATAGAAACGATTGATGACGCCATAGACAGAACGGTGCAGAAATTGATGTCGGAAGATGAATATGTGTATTTTACTATTGTTTGCGGCAATGTATATGAAAGCAGCTCGGATCTGCACGCGGCATATGAAAAGGTCGCAGAGATCATGAAATACAGGAAGCTTATTGATAAAACACAGATCATTACGGAAAAGGTACTCGAAAAGAAACCGGATGTGTTTTATTTTCCCGAAAACCAGCAGAAACAGTTCAGTAATCTGATGGCCAATGCAAAGAAGGAGGAGTGCATACAACTCATCGACAAGGTCTTTGATTATAACTTGAAAAGGGAAGCCAATGAATACTGCGTGTATCTTCTTTATGTACAGGTGATAGACTGCTGCTACAATGTGCTGTTGCAATTTTCCAATGAAATCCCCAGGGATCTGCCCACCAATAATGAATATTACTTTTTGAAGCAATGCTCCTCCCTGGAGGACTATAGGAACAGATACACCGGTATTATATCCGAGTGTATAGACTACATCGGGAATAACCATAAACAAAGTGATTATATCGTAGATTATGTTAAGAAGTATATTCATGAAAATTATTCAAAGGAGATCACAGTTGATCTCCTCGCAGACAGCCTCAAAATAACGCGTGCATATTTATCCTGGTACTTTAAGAAGAAAACAGGAGTAAATTTAAGCGATTACCTGAACAATGTCAGGATGACGAAAGCATGCGCACTTTTGCAGAATTCCCTTCTGAAGGTAAAGGATATTGCTCCGGAGGTTGGAATATACAGCGTAAACACTTTCATAAGACTATTCAAGCAGTATACGGGAAAAACGCCGAATGACTATAGGAAGAGCAATTTGTAATTCAATCATTAATCTGTTTGATTATCTTCAATTTGTTTATTTTATATCCTTAGAAATATTTTCTAACATTTTGGGCATTTAAAAAAGTGTAATAGATTGATTATTATAATATTGTGATGTTTCTGCAGAACAAGTCACCGATTTTAATACAATAAGGAGGTAACATGTAATGAAAAGAACATTTTCATTGGTCTTAGCAATTTTAATAGTTTTAGGGCTTACTGCATGTGGCAAAACTTCCACCTCGGGGGATACCGATACAACTGTAACCAGCACAAAAGCTGCTGTCGATTCTCAAACCAGCACGGCGGCACCTGAGCAGACAAAACTTTTCGACAAACCTGTAACGATTTCGATGATTACTTATTCCAATGCAAGCTGGCCGTTCAAGGAGGACTGGTTTATACTCAAAGCCATAAAGGATGCTACAAACGTTACAATGGATGTAAAAGCATATGGTGATGAGGCCAATGATAAGATACAGCTTGCGATCGCATCGGGCGATCTGCCGGATATCATATATATGGACACGGTGTCCGCAAATACCTACGCGATGGACGGACCATTCGTATGTCTTTCCGATAATATGAAAAATCTCCCCAGCTTCACAAAATGGTATGAAACCACTAAGTCCGCCAAAGAAGATCTGAAGTCCTATACTGCTGCAGACGGTAAGGTATACATGTTCCCGATCGTCGGCGGACTGGGCAATAATGAAATGGGCTGGCTGATCAGGAAGGACATCCTGGATAAGAACAAACTGGCAATACCCACAACAGACGAAGAGCTTTACAATGTACTGAAGGCACTCAAAACGGCATATCCGGAAAGTTATCCCTTTGCTTTGAGGAAAGCGCTTGAGGTCCGGTTCGATGTAATCGGTCCGGAATGGTCTACGAGCAATGATGCATACTTTGATTTCGATAAAAATGAATGGAAATACGGACCGATCGAGGACAATTTCAAGGAGATGGTACTTTTCTTCAAGAAGCTTGTCAGCGAAGGCCTGATTTCGCCTGATTTCCTTACAATGCCTACCAATTCATGGGTGGAATTGCTGAGCTCCAGCAAAAGCTTCGTGACATGCGACTATATCACAAGGCTGGACTTTTTCAATAAGCCGATGAAGACAGAAAACCCGGATGCGAATATGGTCTGGATGGCGCCGATCAAGGGAGGAACAAACGGGAAGAATAAGCTGCTTCGTACAAGCTATAACGGCGGCGGCAATGTGGTCTGCAATACGAAGAATTCCGATAACGCCATGAAGTTCGTCGACTGGCTGTACAGCGACCAGGGCATGGAGCTTACCAACTGGGGCAAGGAAGGCGAGACCTATAAAGTAGTGAATAACGAGAGACAATTTATTACCGATGAGAAGGGTTCGACCAAGGAAATGATGTACGGCCTGCTCACCTTCGGATTCAACCTCAGAATGGATGACAAGTGTGCGGAAACACAATATAAGGGCGGGACGCTGGACGGCATAAAGAATTACTACAATTATTGCGAAGAGCATTTTAATCCTGAAATGTGGATGGCTTTCACGAAGGATGAAACTGACACGATGAATCCGCTCAAGGTCTCCATAACTACCAACATGCAGGAGAATATTACGAAATTCATTCTTGGGCAAGTGGATATGTCCGGCTGGGACGCATATGTTGCAAAAATGAAATCGCTCGGAACGGACAAATATCTTTCATATTACAAGACAGCCTATGATCGTATAAAATAAAGCTTAAACAAATGTAACACAGGTATTGTAGATACTGGAGGGAAAAGCATTATACCAAGTAAGCATACTGCTTTTCCCTCCCATATACATTGAAAAAAGAATTGGGATCATAAGTTTTTTCATATGTGTTACCTTGATTTGATGTTGAACAAATTTTATTTATTCATTAGTACAAATCATTTGTTCAACTTATATACTAAATATTTAATTCATGGAGCATAGTGAAATCTTGCTCCAAATAGGCGATTTTGCGAAGCAAAATGCGCCATCGAGCGGGGCTCAATGCCTCCGAGATTTTGATTGGATGTGATTTTATATGAAAACGGTTAATGGAAACGTAAAGACCGGTTATCTTCAGGTTTTTACACAGAAGCCCCTGCTTAAAAAGATAAAAAACAGCAGGATCCTATTATTGATGCTTTTACCGGCAGTCATTTACTATATACTTTTTCAATACAAGCCCATGTGGGGAGTCCTTATCGCTTTCAAGCAATACTCGATTTATAAGGGCTTTGAAGCAAGTCCATGGGTAGGGCTCAGGTATTTTATTTCATTCTTTTCTAGCCCGGACTCGTTTGTTGTAATTAAAAATACGCTTCTGCTTTCGTTTTATATGCTTGTATGGGAATTTCCAATCCCTATTATGTTTGCCCTTATGCTGAATGAAGTCGGCAATCTGAAGGCCAAAAAATTTGTACAGACAGTAAGCTATATGCCGCACTTTATTTCAACGGTTGTAGTATGCAGTATGCTTACGATGTTTTTAAATCCTTCAACCGGTGTTATAAATAACCTTCTCGACTCTCTGGGATATGAAAGGATCTATTTCCTGTCCAAGGACTATTACTTCAGGACAATATACATTGCATCCGGCATATGGAAAGAGACGGGCTTCAACAGTATCATCTACCTTGCTGCAATTGCCGGTATTGACCTGCAGCTATATGAATCGGCCAAAATCGACGGAGCCAACAAGTGGAGGCAGATCATTCATATAACCATTCCATGTATCGCTCCGACGATCGTAATATTGTTTATATTAAATATGGGGCAATTGATGAATGTAGGTTTTGATAAGGCATTCCTGCTTCAGATGCCTGCAACGTATTCAACATCGGATGTCATTTCGACGTACGTATACAGATCGGGAATAAAACAGGGGAATTTCAGCTATGGCACGGCAATAGGCCTTTTCAATTCGATAATCAATATTGTATTTCTGCTGGTATCAAATACGCTTGCGAAACATGCAGGTGAAACAAGTTTATGGTGATATGGAGGATAAGACATTGAAAAGGAAAAAATTTACGATATGGACCATTTTAAAAATTCTGGTGCTGGGATTCATGATTTTTGCGATCGTTTATCCTTTTGTATATATGATCGCAGTATCTCTGTCTGGTAAACTGTATGTCATGAAAAATGAAGTGACGTTTTACCCCAAAGGGTTCACGCTTGAAATGTACAAGTATGTTTTCAACAGTCCGACTATTTTTACAGCATATAAAAATACCATCATATATGTTGCGCTGGGAACGGCAGTATCTCTTTCCGTCACCAGCGCCGCCGCATATGCTTTAAGCAAGACAGGAAAGCTCGCGTTTGTTAAATTCTTCAATATATTTGTGACGATACCAATGTTCTTTAACAGCGGCATGATCCCGCAATTTCTGAATGCAAAAAGCCTTGGACTGATCGACACGATATGGGTGATCATTATTGTCACAGCTGTCAGCTCATGGTATTTGATTATAATGAAAAGCTTCTTTTTCAGCTTCCCTTCCGAGATTGAAGATTCGGGGCATGTTGACGGCCTGAATGATTTTGGGGTTTTTCTCCACCTTGTGCTGCCTACGTCCAAAGCTGTGCTGGCAGCGGTCGGACTTTTTTATGCTGTTGATATGTGGAATTCTTTTTTTGTTCCGTATTTGTATATTCAAACTCCGTCAAAGTATCCTCTGCAGTGTGTATTGAGAAACTTGATCATTCAGGGAGAGGGCGTCACCAAATCTGCCATATCCCAAACCAGGGACATGGCAATTACAGAAGACGGGCTGAAGTATGCGACGATCGTAGTTTCGGTCGTACCGATTATTATGGTTTACCCTTTTATACAGAAATACTTTGTAAAGGGAGTCATGCTCGGTTCAGTCAAAGGCTAGTGACTTATTGCCGCGAAATTGCAATAAAAAACAATAAAATAGTTTCACTTTCGCGGAAATAAGTACATTCGCTGGGTTGTGGGCGGTAGCCCACATTGGTTGATCCGTTGACAACCCTGTACTTGTTTGGCCTTATAGTGACCCTATAGGACATTAGTCCCAACCTTATAGGATGCTTAATCTATTTATTAACTAGTGGCATCTGTGGTAAAATATAGATAAATCCACTATTATATCCGGAAAGGTATAAGGTTGATAAGTGATGATGCATAATAAGATTATCATCAGCGGTGGTAAGAAAAACGAAGAAAGAGTAGAAAGACCAGGCGCTTATGAGATTAACGGGCGTCATACAGCTGCTGCCGGCGCCGGGCAGGGTACAGAACCGGCAGAGAAGGATGAAGTACAGGCGGAACAGCCGCCGGTAGATGAAAATGTATGGGGCAATGACTATACCTTGTTAAATAAGCTCAGCGAAAAACAGCTTGCCGACAGAAGGCTTTTTGTAAGGATCCGGCATATGCAATGGGTGGAGTGTCATATCATATTTGACAATATAAAGTCGGAGCCTTCCCTTCTGGACCAGCCCCTTGTATTTATCATCAATGAACTATCGATGGCCGGGATCGGCATTATATGCGACCATGCAATAAGCATCGGCAAGATTCTGGCTTTTCAATTTGTAATTGACAATATTCCCTATGACATCAAATGCGAGGTTATCTACTGCATACCAAACGATGACAAATTCAGGGCGTGTCTTAAAGTCGTGCAAAGGGATAAGCGCTTCATCAGACATTTAAAGATTTTTATCGCCAGAACATCATTAAATCTAACTTACGGTAAACAAGAGTCGGCTAATATTCCAAATCAGCGCTTTCAATCCAAATCAACAGCATAATAATTACAACAAATGCCGGTAACTATTTAAAGTACCGGCATTAAAAATCTCTTTGACATTACATAAGGGATTGAGTAGTATATAGGATAGGGGACACACCTCAACAGGAAGAAAGGCTTTAGGGCCTGAGGAATGTCCCCTTATGACGCTAAAGCGATATGGACACACCTCAACGGGAAGAAAGGTATCAGGGCCTGAGGAATGTCCCCTTATGACGCTAAAGCAATATGGACACACCGAAAGGCAGATACCGGATACCGGAGATCAGAAGTCAGATTTAAGAATTTCTCCGAAGTTATACTTAGGTCTGTTATTTGATATCTGTTTTCTGTAATTCCGGAATGTCCCTTTTACTGTGATTAATTTTAAAGAGGTAGAAAATGTATATAGATAAAAAAAGCCCGATTCCAGTGTACTATCAATTGAAAAATATCATTCTGAAGAAAATAAAGGACGGGGAGTTTACTGAAGGGAGCCTTATCCCTTCCGAGCGCGATCTCGGAGAGGAACTGAACATCAGCAGGATGACAGTCCGTCAGGCTTTGAACCAGCTTGTCACGGAAGGCGTATTGTACAGGGAAAAGGGAAGGGGTACTTTTGTAGCCAAGAGCAAAATCGTGCAGCGGAATATTATGAGCTTTTCCGATACGGTCCGTAACAAAGGTCTTGTACCATCCACGGTTATTCTTCATTTTGAAAAAATATCCGACCGGAATGACATAAACACGATATTGAATTTAAAGGAAGATGATAAACTCTATAATATAAAAAGGCTCAGACTGGCCAATGACGTACCTATTGCCATTGAGGAGGTCTTCATTCCGGAAAGGTATTGCCCGCGGCTTGAAGCATTTGACCTGAAATCTTCACTTTATAAGCTTCTTAAGGAGGAATATTCCTTTTCTATAAGCTATATCGACAATGTGATCGAGGCGGTCAAACCGACGAAGGAAGAGAAAAAGCTTCTCGACCTGCCGGATGCCACCCCTGTTTTGAGGATCACCAATACAAGCCATAATGATGATGGGACCAGGCTTTTTTACGAAAAGGATGTTTACAGGTCAGACGAATATACATACAATGTGCGGATCTATATGAACAGGGAGAGATGAACCCAAAAACGGCAAATTGTTTATGAACCATATTGATTCCTGAAAAAGACCATGATATAATTTGAATTAGATGGTATATACCACTATACATATATACCGATAGGGAGGATTTATAATGACACTGATGTGGAGTGAAATAAAAGAAGAGCCGCAGGTGGTGGAGAGCTGCCTGAACAGGAATATTGGCCTTTTGTCTGAAATCGCCGGCAATATCAGGAAATCGGATATCGACCGCGTCATGATAGCAGCCAGAGGGACGTCGGATCACGCAGCCGTATATGCAAAATACATTATGGAAATCACACTCGGTATCCCTGTTGCGCTCGCGGCACCGTCCGTATTTACCGTATATCATAGGAACCTTAAGTTGGACAGGACATTGGTGATCGGCATCTCCCAGTCGGGAAAAGCCGCCGACGTGCTTGAAGTGATCAAAGCCGCCAATCTGGCAGGTGCACTTACGGTAAGCATTACCAACTTCCCGGATTCACCGCTGGCGCTTGAAGCAAAATATCATCTGGATTGCAGCGCAGGCCTTGAAAAAAGTGTAGCAGCCACAAAGACATTTTTGGCGCAGCTTACGCTGCTTTCCGCACTCACTGCGGTGTGGGCAGACGATAAGGCGCTTTTGGATGAAATCAAAAAGATTCCGGTTGGAATTGCCGATATAATCAAGAACTCGGGATGCATCAGCGAAAAGGTACAGCGCTACCGTTACATGGAGGAGTGCTTTGTTCTGGCCAGAGGGGTGAATTATTCCATCGCCCTCGAAACAGCGCTGAAGATACAGGAAACCTGCTATGTAAGGGCTAAAGCTTATGCTACGTCGGACTTTTATCATGGGCCTTATGCAATGATCGAGAAGGACATGCCTGTATTTGTCATTGCTCCTGCCGGTCCTGCACTCGGTGACGTAAAAGAGATGATCACCAGACTCAAGGGAAGCGGAGCGGAACTGATCATTATTTCCGATGACAGGGAGATACTTGGCATGGGTGATTGCTCTTTCTCCATACCTTCAACAAATAATGATATTTTATCTCCATTTTACAATGTTGTCATCGCTCAAATATTCGCCTGCAACCTATCACTCGCTAAAGGACTCAACCCGGACAGTCCAAGGGAATTAAAAAAGGTGACGATCACCAAATAGTTGCTTGCCACGCCGAAAGCCTTGATATAAGCTGACAGGCTTGAAATTATGATAAATATTTAAAATCGTAGGAGGTTAATGAACATGAAAGGAATTATTCCGGATATAAAACCCCAATTGCTGCCGCCGCTTGATCCTGAGTTTTGCCCGGCTGCCCTGGCAAACAGGTATTTTTTAAGATCCGTCAAGGCATCAGGTAAAAACGTACCAATAGCTATAGCTCTCGAACGTTCCGACGGCCTGATCTCCACATACCGGACGGAGGTTTATGCACAAGGGAGCGGGCATGAGGAAGAGAGCTGCTTTTACATTGACAGGCTGGTAAAAGCCCTTTTATGGGTGCGGGGCGGCTGGAAAGTAATCATCGGCGGACCGAAGTACATTGGGGAATACATCAGGGATGCATATAAGAAGGGCGGTTCAAGGGAATTCGATGCTATTTTCATGGGCAAGGTATATGAAAAGCCTTTTACCGTCGCCATAACGGAAGCGGACAGGGTGCCTTCATCTAAAGAAGGCGCTACGCCGGTCGGACGGCATCTGGACGGCTGCCGTATCGGCTTTGACGCGGGTGGAAGCGACAGAAAGGTTTCTGCCGTAGTGGACGGAAAAGCAGTGTACAGTGAAGAAGTAGTATGGTACCCCAAGCTTCAGAGCGACCCGGATTATCATTATGACGGGATTCTTGCAGCCATGAAGTCCGCCGCAGCTCATATGCCGCGTGTAGATGCCATAGGTGTAAGCTCGGCCGGCATTTATATCAATAACCGGGTGATGGTGGCTTCACTCTTCCTCAAGGTGCCGGAGGATCTGTTTGAGAAAAAAGTAAAGGACATCTTCATAAGGATACAGAAGGAATTCAACGGAGTACCTTTGCAGGTTGCAAATGACGGGGATGTTACTGCTCTGGCCGGAGCAATGGATCTGGATGATACCAAAGTACTGGGCCTTGCGATGGGTACCAGCGAAGCGGCCGGCTATATCGATTCCGAGGGGAATATTACCGGCTGGCTCAATGAATTGGCATTCGTACCGGTTGACTATAACCAGGGATCCATGGTAGACGAGTGGTCCGGGGATTATGGCTGCGGCGTGAAGTATTTTTCACAGGATGCCGTGATAAAGCTGGCCGCACCTGCAGGCATCGTGCTGGAGGATGGGCTGTCTCCGGCTGAAAAGCTGAAAGTTGTACAGGGCTTGCATGAAAATGGGGATAAACGTGCCGAGGCGATCTTCGAATCGATTGGCTGCTACCTTGGCTATGCCATAGCTCACTATGCGGACTTTTATGAGATGAAGCACATACTGGTATTAGGGCGTGTGACATCCGGCAAAGGCGGGGAAGTTATCGTAAGGAAGGCCGGAGAAGTATTGAAGCAGGAGTTCCCGGAGCTTGCCGGGAGTATCCGCATCCACCTGCCAGATGAATCGAGCAGGAGAGTCGGACAGTCTATTGCTGCCGCAAGCCTGCCGGAAATAGTTTGATGCTGATCATTAAATGAACACATTATGTTTATACAAGTTGAACAAATGGTTTGGGATAATGAATGAATAAAATTTGTTCAACATTAAATCAAGGTAATACATATGAAAAAACTTGTGATCCCAATTCTTTTTTCAATGTATATAGCTAGCGCAATGCGCAAAGTTAAAGGAGATATTATGATGAAACTGAAAAATCCAGGGGCTGAATTTTATGTGCCCGACAATAAACCTCTAGACGAAGCAATTGGCAGAACTACTCACCTGACTGTTTCGGCTCATCAGGACGATATTGAGATCATGTCATACGATGGAATAGGCCAGTGCTTTGGCAGGAACGACAAATGGTTCATGGCAGTAGTGGCAACCAATGGCGCTGGAAGCCCAAGAAACGGACTGTATGCAGATTATACGGATCAGCAGATGCAGCAGATAAGAAAGCTCGAACAGAAGAAAGCCGCATTTGTAGGCGAATATTCCGCGCTGGCATTAATGGACTACAGCAGTTCAGCGGTAAAGGATCCGGCAAACAGGGATGTTGTCGAAGAACTGAAAAAGCTGATACTGGCGGCAAAGCCGTCTGTCATATATACCCACAATCTTGCAGACAAGCATGATACGCATGTTTCCACTGCGTTGAAATTGCTCAAAGCCTTAAGAGAACTGCCGGAGGATGCTTTGCCCGAAAAATTCTACGGCTGCGAAGTCTGGAGGAATCTGGACTGGGTAAATGATGAAGAGAAAGTGGCATTTGATGTATCCGCTCATCCCAATATAGCGGCTGCTGTGCTGGAAGTATTCGATTCACAGATTTGCGGCGGGAAAAGATATGATCTTGCAACAGCGGGCAGGAGAGTCGGAAACGCAACGTATTTCGCATCCCATGGTACGGACGAGGCAACCGCGCTGTCCTACGCCATGGATCTGACGCCTTTGATAAAGGATAAAACTATGGATATCGAAGCTTACGTAACAGCGTACATCGACCGATTCAAAGCAGATGTGAGTTCAAAGCTGAAACGTTTCGGACTAGATTAAAAACATCATTTATCAGCCGGTCAGGACGCTTTTATGAGTAACGGAATACAAAAAAGTCCATGTAGCATATACGCTACATGGACTTTTTTTAATATTGTAATTAATAAGTAATTCCCTGCTCATACATAGCCCTGGCTACTTTTTCAAAACCGGCTATGTTGGCGCCTGCCACCAGATTGTTCCCGAAACCGTAATCCTTGGCTGCCGCGCTTGCATTTTTGAATATGTTTATCATGATTTCCTTCAATTTAGCGTCTACCTCTTCGAATGTCCAGGAGTATCTCATGCTGTTCTGGCACATTTCAAGGCCGGAGGTAGCTACACCGCCTGCATTTGCTGCCTTCGCAGGCCCGAATACGACGCCGCTCTTTAAAAATACCTCGGTGGCTTCAAGTGTGGAGGGCATATTTGCGCCTTCTCCGACTGCGAAGCATCCGTTTGCAACAAGCATTTTTGCAGAAGCTTCATCGATTTCATTCTGTGTTGCGCATGGCAGCGCGATGTCGCATTTAATTGACCAGATCTGGCTGCAGCCTTCTGTATAAGCAGCTCGGGGATGGAATTTCACATATTCGCTGATCCTCTTGCGTTCCACTTCCTTAAGCTGTTTGACGGTATCAAGCTTGATTCCGTCAGGATCGTATATATAACCGTTCGAATCGCTGAGAGCCACTACCTTGCCGCCAAGCTGCCGAACTTTCTCAGTAGCATATATGGCGACATTTCCCGAGCCGGATATGACAACGGTCGATCCCTTGAAGGATTTGCCCTTCAAAGTTCTCATCGCCTCTTCCATGAAATAACACAGGCCATATCCCGTAGCTTCTGTCCTTGCCAGGCTTCCGCCCCAGGTAAGTCCTTTACCGGTAAGGACTCCGGTAAAGTCATTCTTCAGTTTCTTATACATTCCGAACATATAGCCTATTTCACGCGCACCGGTGCCGATATCTCCTGCCGGGACATCCGTATTTTCGCCGATATGCCTTGACAATTCAAACATAAAGCTCTGGCAAAATCTCATGACCTCATTATCGGATTTGCCTTTGGGGTCGAAATCACTGCCGCCCTTTGCACCGCCCATCGGGAGGCCTGTAAGGGAATTTTTTAAGATCTGCTCAAAACCGAGGAATTTGATGATGCCGGAATAAACGGATGGATGCAGACGGATGCCTCCCTTATATGGCCCGATCGCACTGTTGAACTGGATCCTGTAGCCTCTGTTTACCTGAACCCTGCCATTGTCGTCAACCCAGGGTACCCTGAAGATGATCTGCCTTTCAGGCTCTACGATTCTGTCAAATATCCCTGCCTTTACCCATTCGGGATGTCTTTTTGCAACCGGCTCAAGGGATTCGAGAACCTCTCTGACCGCCTGATGGAATTCGGGTTCATTAGGATTCCTTTTAATTACCTGCTCCATTACGCTTGATAAAATTTTCATCTATATACCTCCTAATAAATTATCATATTTACTGTTTAGCATGCAATGTGCAGGTTTATATAAAAATTCCTTCATATGTTAGCATCTTCATGTAGCTGTAAATTGTACCCGTACACTTTGAAAATGTGCCATAAAGCTCAGTAATCCAGCAAATACTATTATAATATAATATCATGGATATCACTTTGTCAATAGTAAATTTGAAAGTTTTATAATCAAATAATGCAAGAAGGCATGCAAATTGAATATTTTTTATGCATAAAATGCATCAAAATGCTTGCACAGCTGCAAATCAAACTCCTGGTATACCAATAATGAAATAATTGTAGAAATTTGGCGGATATTATGGTATTATGAGATAGTGGTTACAGTTCTTGAAGTTGCTGTAAGTTGCCGGCAGCAAAATATTATTATTTCGCTGAATGTTAAAACAATATTCCTGCTGGGATGATGTAAAAACGTAAAATATTTAGAATTTTGTAGTTAATTTGGCTTTTAGAGTGGTAATAACGCTACGATAATACATAAAGGGGGTGAAAAAATGAAATCTACAGGTATAGTCAGAAAGGTTGATGAACTTGGCAGAGTCGTTTTACCTATGGAACTCAGGCGTACTTTGGACATAGGGGAGAAGGACGCACTTGAAATCTTCACTGAAGGCTCCAGCATCATTTTGAAAAAGTATGAACCGGCATGTATTTTCTGTGCAGATGCTAAGGATGTAATCAATTATAAGGGAAAAAATATATGTGTCAATTGTATGAAGGAATTAAAAGGTTAAACCTGGAGCAGGATCGTACATACTTATGGCATATCTATCTCTGATAGGTACATTTTTCAAAGGGAGGCAATCTGTGGGATCTGCCAAGGACACAGATTGCCTCTATATTTATGCCCGTATACAGGTATAACCTGTGCATTAAATTTGAGATTCCACAAGCTTATAGCCTCAGAAACAGGGTTATGCACAGACTTATCCACATTATCCACAGCGAGCATATCCACAAAACGGACGTTCTGAGGAAAACAACAACACAATTTCAGACATAAATAGCAGGACGGAGTATTATCTGGTGTATGATAAACCAAATCGTTCCTGGAGGTGTATATATGAGAAGAAATAATTCATTGCTTGGTGGAATACTGATCATTTTAGGAGGCCTTCTGCTGGCATCCAAGCTCCTGTTCAACAATTCTATTTTAACGCTGGGGCCTGAGGATTTTTGGCCTATGATCATACTTCTGCTCGGCGTCGGCTTTGAGCTTGCCTATTTTATTACGCTGAGGGCTCCCGGCCTGCTTGTACCGGGCGGTATCCTCACGACCTGCGGTATATTGTTTTTCTTTGAGGTCCTGACAAACTGGAAATTTGCAGCCTATACCTGGCCTGTATACCTGTTAGGCGTTACCATTGGCCTGTTCCAGCTGTATCTTTTCTCCGGAAGGCACAAAGGGCTGCTTGTGGCAGCAGGTATTCTCGGAGGGATAGTACTGGCATGCTTTATAATCATCCTGTTCAGGATTTTCCTTGGTACAATTGATATAAGCCTCGTAATACCCGTAATTCTTGTATTGGGCGGACTTGCATTGGTATTCGGCAAAAGCAGGCCCAAGACCGGTAACTGGTGATAACATCGATTGGTAACTTATTGCTGCGAAATTGCAATACAAAACAAGAAAATAGTTTTACATTCGCGGCAATAAGTACATTCGTTGGGTTGTGGGCGGTAGCCCACATTAGTACTACGGCGAAAGCATGTAGTATTAGGGCAAAAAAAGTGGTTAGTCTGGCGACTAACCATGTAAAGGGGGTCAAAATGTATTTTGTGAGGTCAATATTATTATTGACCCAAAACTGCACATATTATTCATTAAAGTAAAAAATAAATCTTATTTTTTATTTCTGATACAATTGTTTCAATATGTTTTCTGGAACAGTCCACTTCCAGATCTGCATATTTTTTATAGAGAGGTACTCTTTCATTATACAGGGCAGCGAGCGTTTGCCCTTTTTTCATGGCGATGCCGCGCTTACGGGCATTTTTGAGCCTGTGCTCAAGCTGGTACATTTTTGTATCCAGGAAAATAAGATAACCGGAAGCTTTCAGGTGCATTATTGCCGCCTCGCTGTAGATAACGCTTCCGCCGGTAGCGATGATATGATTGTGCACATCGAGCTCAAGGACGATGTTTTCTTCTATCTTAATAAACTCCTGAATGCCGCGTGTATCGATAAGCTCCTGTAAATAGCAATTCTCCCTCTGCTGTATGAGAAGGTCGGTGTCTATAAAAGGCATTATCAATGCCTTTGCAAGCAGCACGCCAATAGTGCTTTTACCTGCGCCCGGCATTCCAATCAGTACGATATTCCTGTTCTCCATCATCCATGACCACCTGTCCGATTTTAAATACAGCGGTACTCTGAAATTTATAATATATAATATTCGTTTTTGTTGATAATACTATAACATAGCACGCTTCCAAACCGCAACGATATAAGTTGAAGCACGGTTTTGAACGGATCCGGCCGTCAAATCTTTTATTAATGGAGCAGCGTAGTCTTGCTCCAAATAGGCGATTTTGCAAAGTAAAATGCGCCATTGAGAGGGGTTCAATGCCCCGGGATTTTAATTGCAGCTAAGGAGAGGGTAAAATGGAAAACACTCATTACAATCATTATCAAAAGGATCATTACACGGATTTTTCAAAGGAGATCGACTGCCATAACGGCAGCTTGGGCGAGGGTGCAGAAGAAGAAAGAACTGTAAATGCCGAAAACCTTAATATTGATACAACGCTTCATGAGATATCGTGTGAATTAAAACCTGGTGAGACGCTCATTCTCGATATAGGCAACAACTATTTCCACCAGACGGATGAAATATATGACACTCTGGTCATGCGCGGTTATGAGGTAAAAAAGTCCTTCAAAAACGGAAGAAATCAGATTATCGTAAGCAGGAGGGCATAAAGAGGCCAGACTTAAATCCCGGATAATACTAATTGAATCGCACAGCCTGCCGCAATTGCCAGTGAAAAGTGGAATTTCGAGCCATCGCTCTTATCGCCGAAATTCGTATATGGCATGAAGGATCGTGTGAAAAAGACGGTCCGGATATACGAGGCAATATGCTTCAGCCTCTGTATCAGATTCCGTCTGGCGATCATAAGCCCAATGGCCATAACTCCTCCTGCCAGAAAAGAAAAGGCCATGGCACAGAATACAAACTGTATTCCCATAATGGCTCCGATAGCGCAGAAAAGTTTGATATCACCTGCGCCCAGCATTCTCAACGCAAATAATGCAATAAGAAGCACCGCCGGAATAATTGAGGCCAGAAGCGCTAATGCAAATCCTTCAAAGCCGCCGGTGATGAAGTTTAAAATAAGTCCTGCGGTATAGCCAATTGCTATGGGCAGGTTGTTTATCCGATAAGATCGGAGATCACTTGTCACTGAAACTGCCAAAAGCAGCAGCAGAACGATGTACTTCGTTATCATGCAGGATTCCTCCGTTAGTAACTTATTGCCGCGAAATTTCAATAAAAAACAAGAAAATAGTTTTACATTCGCGGCAATAAGTACAACACCTATATCATATCACAAACTATTAAATGAAGGCATCTTTTTGCCGATAGATATATTGGGTTACACCCTTAAGGAGGTTATCGCACTATGGGCAGGAAACGTATTAGAAAATCACTGGCTGCAATACTGTCTGCCGTTCTTGTTTACAGTATCCTGGGCAGTTGTCTGTATGGAGTTTTCGCGGCGGTGTCGAAGATAACCATTGAAGTGGAGAATTATGAAAATGGGAAGCTTGATATAAGCTGGAATCAGCCTTCCGGCGCAAAAGCCGCGGTAATAGCATATCACAAGCCAAATGCGGATGATACTGCCGCTCTTGTTGTGTCAGGCGCTATACTGTCCGGTAATAAGGCAAGCATTTCCGGTCTTAAGGATGATTACATTTACGACATTACGGTCACTGTCTATGGAGAAATCGACGCCGATAATAAGCCTGTCGGGGAACCCATCGGAAGAGGTATCCTGTTTTATCTGCCGTCTATCACATTCAGGTCGGATGCCGGATATCAGGCTTATGTCGGTTTGTTGGGCGGCGGGCGTGAGATCGGCGCGACTCCCACGCTTAAATTGAGCTGGAAAATACCGAAGTCTTTTTATGACCCGGAAAATACCGTATACCCTGATGTGGATTCCAATCCCAATAATAATGTTTTTATTCCGGGGAATCAGGCAAATGCCCTCGCTTATATGCAGAACTCACTTAATCAAATATATAATGACGGAAGAGTGATATCCACCCTCAATTTCAGGATAAACATATCGACAGAGCTCAACCTGCTTAATTCAGGGTCGACTCAGGCTTCCCTGCTGATTAGTCAAAACGCGACTGCCTACACGGTGAACGTATCCCGTGATGCGGTTCACAGCGCGGACGTTACCGCGCCGGACAGTCAGGGCTTTGTCAGCTTTGAACTCTGGGGCAGGGCGGATGAAACGTCAACAGTGCCGACTCAGATAGGCACGACGCCTGCAGGTATCTATGTATTGCCGGACAATGAAATTTATCCGGGCACGGTGTATTATATGAATATCAAGCCGATCTTTAAAGATGCCTCCGGCGCCAATGTCCCCGCAGTTACGGCAGGGAATCCGGAGGATCAGAACGGCAGCCTGATTTCGGGAGATAGATCCTATACCAGCACGCCGATCCGGTTCCAGCTTACGAAGGACAGTGCAAATAATATTTATGTAAAGATTTATAAAATCAATCAGGGAAGCCTGGACCTGCCAAGGCTTTTTTATGAGGTACAGGCTACGGATGATCCTGCAATCGCAGGGGATTGGGTAGTGAAGAAGACTATGGACGATTCCTATTTCAGCGGTGAATCGGCCGTAACGGTCATTTCCGGCGTGAATCCCGACAACGAGGTATATTACAAGATCGTGGTCAAATCCGACAGTCCCAGTGACAGGCTTGAATCGCTCCCAATGCCCTATACGCTGACGGTGGATACGGGCAGGCCGCCGCTTCCGACCGGCATCGCCATTGTGGACAGGAACCTGAAATCAGGACAGGTAACGACCCCATCCAACGCAACATTGACGATCAAATCTACGGATGTTACGATTTCATGGGACAAACCGGCCAATTGGGAAACTTTGAAAAAAGACCTTTATTATCATTTCCTTTTGAATACGAACCAATCGGAAATTACGGAGGATGTACCGCTTTATGTCGACGGCACCTATTGGGGAAGCTATCCGGCCGAATACAGGCTGGTTAAGTATGTCAGTGCATTATCAAGCAGCATAAGTGAAGAGGGAAACAGGTTATCGTACACAATGAAGGCGTATGACCTGTTCAAATGGGAGGGAAGCACGCCGGCCGAGGGCGGTGATATAACCGGAAACGGTAATTATCCGCATTTCCTGATTCCCAATACAGTCTATTATTTGCAGATGTATACGACCAATGCCGGGAACGAGGGGAAAACAGAGGAAGAGTATACGTCCGACCGGTCCATCATAACCAGTTTTACGACGCTGAACGGCGCTCAGCTGGATGTGCCGCTTCCGATGAGCTTTTCTCTCGATGTGAACGGGAAGACAGTGGCGCCGGTATTGAATTTTGTTGAATTGAAGTTTGACAAAATTACGAATATCGACTGGAGTAACTATACGAACAATTACGATGAAACAAAATACTCCTATGAAGTTTACTATGATATTTATATGAATACCAGAACCAACACGCCTTTTACAGTACGTATCGGGACGACGGAGGAGCTCCACGGCGATGTGGGTTTCACCGGCGCCGACGATCCGCAAAGCACCTCCATAAAAGCCCGCATATCGAAATTTACGGCGGCCGACTCCAAAAGACTGTTCGGCGAAAATCTTCAGCCGAATACGACATACTATTTTACAGCCAGGACGAGACTTGTAATAAAAAACAGGGCAGATGGTTCAACGGTTTCCACCTTATCTGCTGAAACAGCCATACTGCCTGTTACGACCATTGTGCTGGAGGTTACCGCCCCGGACGACAGTCAGAGGAAACCGCTTGCGCCCACAGACTTTTCCATTGCATTGGATAGTGACCAGAATCAGCTTCTTTCAGGCAGCAGTGTCACCTTTACGTGGGTCAGGCAGGAGGAGGACGTCCTGTATCAACTGATCAGGACAACCCGGAAGGTAAGCCCGACAGACGGGGCTGGCAGCTATGGGACCGACCCGGAATATGTAAGCTTTTTGCAGGAATATGACACACTGAGCGACAGTCTCGACAATGACTTCGCTTATCTGGATCCCGCCCCTGCAACAGGCCATCCTACTCATCCGGGAAAATTTACTTACGACAGCGCGACAAAAGTATGTACTTATACTGTTGACCGTAGAATGTTCCCCAACAAGCTGTACTATTTCAGTCTGAAAGCGGTGAGAGTAAAGACAAAGGATCCGTTGGAAACGGGCTCGCAAAGCGTCTGGGTATCTATACCGGTGACGACCTCGCTCATCGAGGCGCCGCTCTCACTTGAAGCAGTGGTGAACGCAAGCCTGGGCTTTTGCTGGACGGATGCCACATACGGCCTGACTGCCGAGGATTTTAAAATTTATGCAAAGGGTCCTTCCGATGCTGATTTTAAGCTGATTTCGCGTTCACAGTCGACCATTGTGAAGGATACGGACGGAGAAACCTACTACGGAAGGATTACCGGCCTCAAACCGAACTCCTGCTATGATATCAGGGTAATAAAGGGCGCAAACACAACCGTGTATGAAAAAGCGGCAGCTGCAACAAGGGATGGCTACCATGAGCTCGAGATAAAATGGCTGGGTAAGCCTATGGATAATTATTCCCGCTATGATATAGCAATCATGGCTGAGGGTGCATCCGAATATACCGTATTATCGGCCTCCGACTTGGAACAGTACGTAGACAGGAACGGATCGGTACTGCCGTATTATACGGAAGAAACCGCATTGACACTGAACTCGGATGCGATTTATTATCACGCCAGAATAAAAAGCGCCAGGGTCGTCCTGCCTGGAGGTATGGTTGCCAATCAGCCTCTGCGCTCCAATATAAAATATTATATAAAGGTCAGGACAGTCAAGGCTGACCCGATAGAAGCCGACCTGATCGCATATTCAAAATACATCGGGCCGGTCAGCTCCCGGACGGAATTCAACCAGGATGACTATGACAATACGGATCGGGAGGAGCAAGAGAAGGCGACCTTCCTTGATAGGCTGGCGGACCTTGAAAAGGGCTATTATTGGAGGGTGGCAATCGGAAACAGCAGTGCGAGCAAGATATTACTAAAGGGTGACCGCGTTGCCGACGCAATGACCAATACCTCGTCGGATTCGTTTGTGGTCGATATGACCGATATTTCTGTTAACATCAGCACGGACGAAATTTATGTGCCGGTTTCCGTGCTGAGAACGATGAATTCACTGAACAGAAGCCTTGTGATCCGTACCTCCGGTGCGGAGCTGCTGCTGAGGCCTGCCTCTCTCAATGCGAATAGCGAACAGATCAAAGAGATACTGGACAGGCAGGAGGTAAAGGATCTCTACGCAAAAATGGTCATTATGCGCTCCGGTACGTCTTCTGCAGCACTTCCGGCAAACTGTACGCGGGTATCGGATATTCATTTACTGGGCATACAGGTAATGGGACTTTCCAGGGCAGACAGCGATTTGAAGCAGCTGTTCCATGACAGGCTTTATGACGAAGAAAGCGGGCTGGTCAGTGAAAAGCTCAGCATGCTTCTGAATACGTATGTCGGAAGCGGCCCCGAAGCAGCAAAGCTGATTGACCAGTATACAAAAAATCTCATCGGGATGATTGAAAATGAGCTGTCGGTTTATATCGACAATACACTTCAATCTGTTAAGCTGAGCTATACGGTCAGGGATGTAACCTCTTTTGACACTCCTGTATCTGCCAGCCTGAACTTTACCGGCGGCAGCGGCGTCATGCAGCCATATGTAATATACGATGGGACGTCGTTCTGGCAAAAAATAACCGAAAGTACACTTCAAACGGCCTCCAGCATAAGCTTCAGCCTTTTGAAAACAGGGAAATATGTCATTCTGTCCTCACAGGGAAGCATCGGCGGCATACCAGCCGGTTACTGGGCTGAAAGCTATGTTACAAGCCTGTCCTCAAAATATGACCTGAGTGATATCTTTCCGGAAATCGGCAGCAATTTTATGCCGGAGAACTACGCAACCTGCAGGGAGGTTGTTTTGCTGTACGAAAAGGTAACGGGCAAAGCTGCGGAAAACGCAGGGCTGGATATCAGACAAAAGAATGTCAGGCTTGGGCTTGACGGCGTAATCAGTCCGAATTCGCTTTTGAAAAGCGTGAATCGGCAGGAAACGGCAGCCGTATTGTTAAAGCTTTTTGCTGCCAAGAAGGGTATCGGCACGGCAAATCTCATACCCGGCGGAAGGGTATATATTACTGATGAGAGCAGCATTGAAGAGGAATATTATAATCCGGTGCTGATGATTGTGGATATGAATGTGATGAGCCTGGATGAAAGCGGGAATTTTTATCCGGGCAGGCAAATGACGCGCGCAGAGGTTGTAGCGGCTTTTGTAAAGCTGCTGGAGAAGACGGGATACTAGAAACCAGAAACCGGAGAACGGAAGCTAGAGACCAGAGACCAGAGAACGGAAGATCAGATACCAGAGGCTAGAAACGGATGTGAAAATCATGGAGCATCATTTTGATCCAGTTTCCAGTATCCAGACACCAGAGAACGGAAGGCAGATGGCAAAGAAAATGAAAGAGATGAAGAAAATAATATGTATTGCTTTAACTGCATTTATTCTAATACAGCTTGGCTGGCCTGCGACTGCTGAAGCGGCTGACAACGCACCCCAGCCCGCTCCTGAAAGGCTCAGAGTAGAGGCTATCAATGATGAGGCTCCCAATATCGAGCCGCCCATCGGATATAACCAGTTTGACAAATACTATGCTGACCTGAAGTGCGATAAATTGACTCCTCCGGTGGGTGTTTCCTCACCCAGGATGTACCTCGACTATTACATCCAGGAGGTCAATAAACCGTATAAGCCTGTTAAGCCTGCCGTTCTCAAGGAAGGAGACCTTCCTGCGTCTTCATCCGAGGACAACATGGTGCGTTTTAGTGAATTATCTTCCGGCACGGTTTACTATACCTATGCAAAGGCCTATTACACTTACACAAAGGATACGACAACCTATACCAGCAGTGAATCGACAGCCTCCAATACCGTAAAGTTTTTGACCGACATTGCCATTAATGCCTATTCCTATGGCCCGAATCAAATCAAAATCGAGTGGGATGATGTTTGGAATTCGGGAAAAAGAATGGATTACAAGCTGTATGTATCGGAAAATAAAACT
This sequence comes from Clostridiaceae bacterium, assembly GCA_039679375.1. Lineage (GTDB taxonomy): Bacteria > Bacillota > Clostridia > Acetivibrionales > DTU013 > JBDKVA01. The sequence goes on along the minus strand of JBDKVA010000075.1, from coordinate 7,959 downwards.
TTTACAAACGCACCTGCTATTTACATAGGGCAGGAGCAGATCGGCCAGAACGGACCTGTCACGGTAAACGAGGCCACCGGAAAGCTCGAGTACATCCATACTGTAAGAGATCCGGGAAGGGTATACTACATAAAGGTGGTGCCGGATACATCCGAAACCGAACTGCAAAGATCGGCAGAGAGCCCGACAGTGACGGTCAGCAGCTATATACTGGCAAAGACCACAAAAATGTCGGTCACCGATGCGGGTACAATCTGGAGGCTGGAATGGAGCCCTGTTGTCACCGGCCTTGCGGACAGCAGCATAAAGGTGTCTTACCAGATATACAGGGGATCCGGTACAGGAGGCAGTATAGAACAATATATGGCCTCAGTCGATGATACGACCTTTTTTCTGACACTGCAACCGGGTGAAGAAAATTACTATTACATAATCAAGGCGATGGTCACCAGCAATGGGCAGGACGTATATCCGGGTATCCGCATACAGTCCCAGAAGATCTATGTTAAGGAGTCCGAGGTGGCGTCGATCCCGGCGGTACCTGAACTGGTGCTTGAATTTTCAAATGCGGAAGATACGATCATTTCCTATAAGGATGAATTGAGCGCAAACAGTGCCACGATCCTTTGGAGAACCCCGCTTAAAGGCAACGGCGAGGTGGACGAAGAAGTCCGGTACGATATATGGCTCATCAGCGACCCAAATTTGCTTGATGACCCGCCTTCCGGCACGATGATCGCTTCTTCGGTCAAAATGAATGACAGTAATTTTGTGATGAGCGGTACAAAGCTGATTGGCTATAAATTTAAAATAAATGATCTGGTTCCCAACTCCACCTATTATTTTAAAATCGTCGCCAAAAAGGAATATGTTGAATTTGTTGATAATGTACTTGAAAATATTACGCTTCAGTCCGATGCCGCGATGAAAATCATCATCACGCCGACCCTTGGCTCCATCGATCAGCCTGTCGTTCCGGGAAGGCCGCCGTTTAAGCTGAAGACGGATAGTCAGGTAAAGGATATGGTCACTACCACTACGGCAACGGTTACGTTGAAAAACAAGTGGTATGAGATGTATACCATAATGGCAGGCGGAAGATACGCATGGGTTTACATGACGCCGGAGCAGATAAGGCAGATCGGGGTTGAACTCGGAATAACCGATCTTCTGGGCGATATAGAGAATGGTAATGCCGACCCGCTTAAATTCCGCAAGGTGGTATATGACGATGGAGTAACGATCGACGTGGGCTGCGTGGAATACACGCCCGACATTGACTACGACAACATTGAGACGCTTGCGACCAACAAGGTGATAGGCTTTCCGGTGACGCCGAATGACCCGGATGAGAATGTGTCGGCACCGGATGCCATCCAGGATGGTAAAAAGCACAATATCGACATTGTTTTGACAGACCTTGAGCCCAACACCACCTACATCGTATGGGTAAGGGCGGCAAGACGGAGCGTGGATCTCATCTCCGGCCCGTCCGACCCGATCATCGTCACGACCATACCGGACCTTCCCGTCACAATTGAGAAGCCGACGGTCCCCGTATTTAATTATAATAACCCGGCCGATACTCATATCGACCTTGCCTGGAATTTCAACCCGCTGTATACGTATTATCTGGAATACGGCACAAGCGATGACCGCAGCAAAGCTGCCGAAAGGGAGACCATTACGCCGGACATGCTGGAGTTCTCTTCCTTCTATCGCGTAAATGACCTGAAGCCGGATACGCTTTACTACTTCTGGATCCAGGCGGAGGCGACCAATTCTGCGGGAGATTCAAAGCGATCCGATTTCAGCGATTCCTATCTGGTAAAAACCAGTAAGGACATTCCGCCAGCCACGCCAAAGGGCTTTGGCATAAAGAGCACGGATGGTTCTGTGACCAGGAACAGCATAACCTATGAATGGATCATGGAAGACGGCATGGAATACATCCTGGAAATAGCAAGCGATATCAGCTACAAGGACAGCAAAAAGTTTCAGGCTAAAAATGTTTCCGAATATACGGCCGGAGAGCTTCGGTCCAATTTCAGATACTATGCCAGACTGTACGCGTATGACCCTGCAAAGAAGCTGACCTCGGAGCCGACTCAGAGCGTCACGGTACGAACGCTCCGAAGCAGCGACGATTATGATTCCGGCGAGGATACGGAGGATATCATCAGCGGCGATTTTGTCATTAAAGATACGGTATCCGTCAATGGCGTATGGACTGTCAGAATTACAGGCGTCAATGCGGACCGGTTCATACAATCTGTACAGACGGACAGCATCCTTGACTATTGCATGGATCTGAAAGCAATGCCCGCCGGTACAAAGGAAATAAAGGTCATCATCTCCCAGAGAGTGTTCAAGGCGCTTGGAATGCTGGGCGAGAACCTGCTTATAAAGACCCTGCGTAATACTGTTGTGATCCGCCCGGGAGTATTGGCGGACAGCAGCGGCGCATACGGTTCGTCCTTAAGGGACGCCAATTTCATCATCGCATTTGTGCTGGACAGTACAACAGCTGGCAGCAATATAAGAAATATGAACTTCCGGACGCCGGTGTCACAATTGTCGGTCGGGCTGTCGGACGGGATTCTCCTGCCGCTGGGCAGGTTTGAAAGGCCTTTGAAGGTCATATATGAATATACTGCGGCCACCTGGTACAAGGAAGGTTCAACTTCAGGATATATGCTCGCAGCCGGAGCGGCTGAATGGCAAAAATCTGCGACGGCCGGCGCCTTTGACGCGGACAGGGGCATTGGAGAATTGAGCTTCGAGACCTTCGTTCCGGGGCGGATGGCGGTCGCGGAGCCGGGGATGGACTATTATGAAGATATTTCCGGAAGCTATGCCAGGCAGTCTATTGCGAATATAGTATCGGTGCATGAACTAAAATCGGTTAAAGGGAGCAGGTTTGAACCGGATAAATACCTGACGGTCGGCGATGCGGCAAAGTTCATGCTCGACATGCTGGATGCAGATTACGGCAGCAATTATATGACCCTTGCCGCAAAGGCCGGTATTGTTCAAAGCTCCGATGCCGGCTCACCCAACTCAAATTGTACAAGAGAGAAATTAATTGCCATGGCTGTCAGAACAGCAGAGGTCAAGACATCGCAGAAAGCACTGGCAACGGTGGATCATACCGCAATATACAAAGATATCGGACAGGTGAGCGCGGTATTTCTTCCGAAAATTCGATTTGCACTGGAAAGCGGCGTAATAACAAGCAGGTTTTCCGATACATTCGGACCAAAAGATCCTGTCACACGGGCAGAAGCCATGATTTTGCTTGAAAAGCTGCTCCGGTATGCAGGTGAGCTATAAAAAAGCTTTTTTAGGATATTTGTATAAAAATATGTTCAACATCCAGTAATGGTGCGCGATATAGAAATTTTTCATGTATATGCCCCCCGGCATGAGGCAATAATTTATATAAGGTTATCATGCAAATGATTATGGTAAACAAAAAGGGGGTGCATGATTTTGAAAAAAATTCTGATGTTTTTTGCGGCTTTTACTTTATTAGTCTCCATTTTTATTATAATCATACGTGTGAACAGACCGGGATATCCGGCGGCAGAGATTGTACAAAAAGCATTTGCCGCCGCAAGGGCACGGGTGGCAAGTTCCGAGATCTATATAAGAGGTACTTTGAAAACCGGCAATGTCGATGCCTTATACGAACAACAATTACTGACCAGCCTGATCCGGCAGGCCGGCGGCAACACGGAGGCTTTACAGCCTGTTTTCTTTTCATTTGAAAATGATACCGGCAATGGAACAGAATCTGATTACATAATAAATGATAACAGAAGCATTCATGTGAGCATATTGAACGGCACAGAAGGAAGGATGCCTGACGAATACAGGGATGTACTCATCAGCCTTACCGATACTTCTCAAAGGCCAGAATTGTCCGCATCGGTAAAAAGGCTTACCGGCGCCTTGGAAAGCTATGGCATGCAACCGGATGTAAACATCTGCATGACAGGCAGTATGGATGGCAAGCTCAATGATAATGAACTGGAAACAGTATTTGAAAGGATATTTAAAAGTGCAGGAGCAGATAAGGTGGAAGGGATGCGGGATGGCGGACTCGTCAGCGTATCGGCCTTTTCGCCTGTAATTGATGAGGCAGTACGTGTAAACGGAAAAAGGATCAATTTAAATGTAGCAGTCCGGTACAATTCATACGAAGGAAAAACATACATATGGCTGGCAACACCTGTCATCACTACGGAATATTAGTAACTTATTGCCGCGAAATTGCAAAAAAAACAAGAAAACAGTTTCACATTCGCGGCAATAAGTACATTCGTTGGGTTGTGGGCGGTAGCCCACATTGGATTGCTGCCAGGCATGCGGCAAAGGCTGCGGTATGTTAAAACACACAGGATAAAGGGGAGAAGAAGAATGTCCAAGTTCATCATAACGGAAGGTAAGCCGCTGAGAGGCAGAGTAAGAGTGTGCGGGGCCAAGAATTCGGTGCTCCCGATCATTGCCGCATCTTTATTGGCGGATGGCAAAAGTGTTATTGAAGAAATACCATACCTGAATGATGTGAAAATCATGTGTGATCTGGTAAAGTCCTTAGGTGCTTCTGTAGTGATATCGGATGACCAGACCAGACTGGAGATCAACTGTAGATCCTTATGTAATACAACAGCTCCCTATGAGCTTGTCAACAAAATGCGGGCATCTTTTCTTGTAGCCGGGCCTTTGCTGGCAAAAACCGGTACTGCGCGCATATCGCTTCCCGGAGGCTGCGCAATCGGATCCAGACCGGTAGACCTTCATTTAAAAGGGTTTACGGCACTTGGAGCTAATATCACCCAGGGACATGGATATATAGAAGCAAATGTAAACGGCAGGCTGAAAGGTGGGCAGGTTTATCTGGATTTCCCCAGCGTGGGCGCTACGGAGAATATCATGATGGCTGCTTCACTGGCCGAAGGTATGACGACGATCGAAAATGCAGCGATCGAGCCTGAGATCGTTGACCTGGCGACATACCTTACTGCGATGGGAGCGGATATAAAAGGCGCAGGCACCGATACCATCAAGATCACAGGAATAAAGGAGCTGAAGGCGGCCAGCCACGCCATTATACCGGACCGTATTGAAGCGGGCACCTATATGGTAGCGGCCGCTATCACGGGAGGCGATGTTGTAATAGAAAATATCGTCACGGATCACCTCAAGCCTGTCAGTGCAAAACTCAGAGAGGCCGGAGTGGAGGTGTCGGAGGAACTGACCTCCATACGGGTAAGGGGAGGCGAGCTTAAGGCATTCGATATAAAGACGCATCCATATCCCGGCTTCCCGACCGATATGCAGTCACAGATGACCTCGTTGATGAGCGTATCATCCGGTACCAGCGTGGTGATCGAAACCATTTTTGAAAACCGTTTTATGCATATTTGCGAGCTTAAAAGAATGGGCGCCAATATCAAGGTCGAGGGCAGAAGTGCAATTGTGGAAGGCTGCAAAAAGCTTACCGGAGCGAAAGTGAAAGCCACAGACCTGAGGGCAGGCGCGGCATTGGTGCTGGCCGGCCTCATTGCAGAAGGAGAGACCGAGATTGAGGACATCGACCACATTGACAGAGGATATATAAAAATGGATGAAAAGCTGAGAGGCCTTGGCGCAAGCATTGCGAGAGTCGATAATTAGGGCATGCTTAACGGATAATGCTTTATCTGCTAAATCAAGCCTAATTAAGATTGATTAACATACTTTTCCCCCGCATGAATAAAATGTAAAGAGGACAGACCTGGAAGGCAGAAACCAGAGACCAGTAAATATTTGCGGGGGACAGGATGAAAAAATTTATTTACTATGCCGGCATGATGATCGTGGTGGTCATACTGCTGCCCATGTTTATTGTAAAGGGCTGCGGTCCGCCAACCGGGAAAAAGCCGCCTGTTGAAGAAATAAAAGAGAAAGAATGTAAAATCAGTGTTTATCATACATCATTGGATCAGATAGTAGAGATGGATCTGGAGGAATACATAAAAGGCGTTTTGGCAGCAGAAATGCCTGCGGATTTTGACATAGAGGCTTTGAAAGCCCAGGCGGTAGCGGCAAGAACGTACGCGTACGGGCGGCTTGCAGGGGCTTACCAGTCAAAGCAGGGTGTGCACGACGGAGTAGACGTATGCACAAATTCAGCCCATTGCCAGGCGTGGATGAGTAAGGAAAGCGCGATGAAGAAATGGAGCATTTTTTTTGCTTCACGAAATTGGAACAAAATTGAGAAGGCCGTAGACAGTACAAAAGGAATGATCGTTATCTACAATAGCGCAGTTGCCAATACTCTTTTTCATGCCAGCAGTCCGGGTAAAACCGAAAACTCCGAGGAAGTCTGGTCCGGCGTCAGCGTACCTTATCTGAGAAGTGTTGAAAGCAGTGGGGAGGAAGCCTCCAAGGGCTATATCACGACAATCACAGTAAAAGCCTCCGAACTCCTTGAAAAGCTCCGCAAATCTTATCCGGAAGCGGAATTTACAAAAAGTATCCTGAAAAATATGAAAATACTGGACTATACGACCGGAGACCGTGTGAATACTTTACAAATTGGAAACATTACTATACGAGGGACGGAATTCAGAACTTTGCTCGGACTCCGGTCCGCATGCTTCAAATTGGAATGGGTGGACGGCAAAAGCGATGAAGTGAGGATCACTACGAAGGGCTTTGGGCACGGTGTGGGGATGAGCCAGTGGGGAGCCGATTCACTGGCGAAAAAAGGCGGCACATATATCGAAATACTAAAGCACTATTATACCGGTGTAGACGTCATTCCAATCGGTGAATATGAGAAGAAAAGGTAAATATTTTAACTCCATATGTATATAGTTGCCACTTACGGTAACAATATTATATGGAGGTGGAATTTGTGAATACAAAAAAGTTTCCCGATGAGAATGGAACGAAAAAAGGATTTAGGGAGTTTCTGGACAAGAAAGGATTTTACATTGTCCTGTTATTATGCATAGCTGTTGTGGCAGGTACAGCCGTATTTGTTACTACGAGGAATGCTACTTCTGAGCAGCCGGATTATGAAGCCAGGAATCTGGCGCCTGAAAATGAAGGCGAGGATGCGGCTGTCAACGATTCCGAATTGGCAAACGCCCAGCAATCTGAAGATACACAGGCGTCGGCAGCTGCAGGGAAGCAGTCCGATATTGGAAAGCCTGCTTCAATGACGAATACGGATGCCAATAATTCAGCACAGCCCAAGGATAATGCAGCTGAGGCTACCACTCCCAAATCGCCCATCACATCTTCAAAAAATACTGCTAATACAGCCGGTTCCAAAAGCACTGCCCAGGCTAAGCAGATAAGCTTTAAAATGCCTGTGGTCGGCGAGATATCGCTTGGGTATGCCATGGACAAGCTAGTGTATTCAAAGACTCTTGAGGAATGGCGTGCACATGCGGGAGTGGATATTGCATCAGAGCGCGGCACCCCCGTAAAGGCGGCAGCTGACGGTGTTATATGCGATGTGAGGAATGATTCCTACTACGGCATAACGGTCGTTGTTGACCACGGCAGCGATTTGAAGAGCATTTACAGGAATCTGGCCTCGGATGAAACAGTGGCTGTGAACCAGAAGGTGAAGCAGGGTGAAGTGATCGGAAGTATTGGCAATACGGCAATGGATGAATCTTCCGAGCAGCCGCACCTTCATTTCGAGGTACTGAAGAAGGATGTCAATGCGGATCCGATGGAATACCTGTCCAGTAGTTCAGCAAATGTAGATTAAATGATTTAAATGAAAATAACCACCGATGCCTGATTAATTCAAGTATCGATGGTTATTTTTGTTTGTGCGCCCGGCATGGGCAATAACTCGGCGGTGAAAGTCCGCTACACGCTTGGTAGTAGGAAGTGTTAGCTGAACGGCAAGGGTGTCCGTCGGGAGGCGGAATCTGAAGGAAGCCGCAG
>JBDKVA010000074.1:0-14574 GCA_039679375.1 Clostridiaceae bacterium | reverse complement strand
GGAGGCATTTCGTGGGAAAACAATATCTATCGGACAATTGATATAGCAAAAGGCGGCACAACTAAAGTTACAGTAAATTCAAATATAAGCTGCTGGTATCCACGAGAATTATACGTCCAGGATATATCGTATGTGGAAATACCTGAAACAGCATTATATGAATTTACTCTAGCTGCAGGAAAAAACTATGAATTTACAAATACGTCGACAACCGCTGACAGGAATATAACGAATAACTCAACTTTGGTTATAACCTTTGATTATGTAAAGAAGGATGCCTCAGGAGGCATTTCGTGGGAAAACAATATCTATCGGACAATTGATATAGCAAAAGGTGGCACAACCAAAGTTACAGCGAATTCAAATATAAGCTGCTGGTATCCACGTGAATTATACGTCCAGGATATATCGTATGTAGAAATACCTGAAACAGCATTATATGAATTTACAATGAGTGTAGGAAAGACCTACGAATTTGTAAATTCATCCTTATCAAATGTTAATATTACAAACAACAGCAGTTACTGGAACTCAGCCAGATACGATTACTACAGATTCGATCAGAATTCAAACCTTTCAACCAGCAAATCCTATTATGGCACTGTTCCAATATATGCAAACGGACGAACTATTGTTTACGTTTCAGGAACCAGTAATGTGTATGGGTGGTATCCCCGCGAACTATTTGAAGCTTATATCACTTACAATGAAATTGAACCGATTAATTTGGTATATCCTACAGATATAGTCCACTCGTTTTACCAGGATGGAGAGAATGCACTTTTTGACTCTTTCTATGGAGGGTATGCCGGCGCTGGAACGTATATTGAAATTTCGGATTTATCCCCATTTTTAGTCGGTAAAGATAGTGATGGATCGTTTGTGAGTTTACCAAAAGGAAGCTATACTGTTCTGGGCTTTAAACAGCCTATTGTGAACAGGCAAGGTATCCCTGATCTATATATAAAAGGGACAGGAGTTTTCTATGAGGAGGCCGATGTATTTGTAAGCTCATTGGATGGCACTTTACACTACCTGGGTATGGTAACTGAAAATAAGGAGATAATGTCACTTGATTTTGATGACGCCGGTATCACGGAACCAATTATTGCAGTTATGATTGTAGGCAGGTTTGAGGGCACCAATTATACCGGTTTTGACATAGTAGAAGTCAGCGGTTTTACAAATCCAAATCTTCTGATTAATACTGTCGATGTAGAAAATGCATATGAAACCATCAGAAACTTTTTATTAGGAAGATTGCCTTCCAAATGGTCCGATAAAGCTCCTATGACCATAGAAAGATCAGGGATGGGAGTGGCACAGGTAAATGGAAAAATATATGCGGTTGGCGGAGAAAATTACCTTGCCGGCGGTGTATTGGAATCCATTGAAGAGTATGATCCACAAGCGAATATGTGGTCTGCAAAAACAGGTATTTTACAGAGTCCCCGGTTGGGTTTTGGAATAGCGTCTGCAAACAATAAAATTTATATCATGGGTGGATCCGGCGATGGCTGTACTACAGTGCTCGAAGAATATGATCCCTCCACGGACCTCTCAATATTCAAGGCACCCATGCGGACAGCGAGATACGAACTTGCTGCAATTGAGGCAAATGGAAAGATTTATGCAATCGGTGGAGTTAATGAGAACGGTTTCCTGAATACAGTGGAGGAATATGATCCATTAATCGACAAATGGGTATATAAAGCAAGTATGCCTACAGCAAGAGCAGGTATGGCTCTGGCCTCAATTGACGGTAAAATCTATGCTATTGGCGGACACAATGAAGATGAGCGATATCTTGATACAGTCGAGATATATGACCCTGCTGCAGATATTTGGTCTTCCCCCGGGGCAATACTCCCTGTCGCAGGCACTGGCTGCAAAGCTGTTGTCATGGATGGAAGGATTTATGTGGTTGGCGGATGGAACGGTAATTACCTTGGAGATATTGCCGAATTCAATCCGGCTACAGGACAGTGGAGAATGTGGGAAGGTCTTGAAATACCCAGAACCGGAATAGGAGTCACAGTCTCAGACAATATGATTTATGTGATTGGCGGCTGTGACTTCATTGAAGGCAGATACTCCAACCTTGTAAATGTTTTTGAAGGAGGCTATTAATATGAGTAGAATAAAACGATTTGCTATATATTTACTGGTTCTGATAATTGCTTTTCAAAGTATGCCTGTTGTTGGAATCGATAATTCAATTAATACCCTTTCAGAAACTATAGAACTTACAGATAACACTATAAATAATACAACAGGTTCAGGACTTGTGATAGACGGTATTTCAGATAAAAAAACAGAAGCTACTACCATGGCGTCAATTTCATTTGAATGCAATGAGTATTCCCTCATGCCGGGCAGCTCTGTCAGCCTGACAATTAACGGATTATTGAAAGATGGTAAAACTTTAGTGCTACCAAATGAAAAGGTGGAATTTAACATACTTGATCCTGAAATTGCTGCTGTTACCACAGCTGGCGAACTTACAGGCATTAAAAAAGGAGAAACATTTATTTCAGGAAAGTATCAGAATTTAGCTGCAACGGCAAAAATAAAAGTACTACACCCGGCAATAAAAGCGCCTGTCCTTAATCTATCAGAAGCAGACAACTCAATCATTCTTTTTTGGGAACAGGTTCCGGATGCCGATCTATACAATATCTACAGAGGGATGTCCCCGGGCAGGATGACTTATCTTTCTTCCGCAATTTCGGGCGATTCTTACATTGATAGTTCTTATCAAAACGGCACGACATATTTCTATACAGTTACCGCCGTAAAAGGTACCGCTGAGAGTATGAAATCAAATGTAGTAACAAGGGCGGCCGTTCCATCAGCACCAATCATTTACTCTTTGAGAAAAGCCAATTCTATTAAAATAAGCTGGACCAGCCCTGCTGATGCAAAATGCTATACACTGTTAAAAAGCACTACTCCCGGAGGCCCTTATTCAGTATTGCTGGGTCATGCGGCAACAAATGTTTTTGAGGACTTCGATGTAGCTGAGGAATCAACTTATTACTATTTGGTAAAAGCCTGTGACGCTGCCGGAAGAGAAGGTATTCCTTCAAATGAAATTGCTGTAGGTAAGATGCAGAATAAGCCCGTGAAGTACAATGCAGACAATTTGGATAATTCTTTAAAAGCAGATACCGGCAAAGGCTCCTTGAATGATAATAGCAAAAAGAGGACTTCCAATAAACCCAATGAAACTGAAAGAGCAACAATAAACTCAAAAGTCCCGAATAAAATGAATAAGATTGCAAATTCTCCGGACGGAAGGGTAAAAGTTACCGTATTTGGAGACGAACGCCTTGAAAATGCAAGACTTCAGGTAACCGAATCTGAAAAAGCCTTTTTAAAATCCCTAAAGGGCGCTGTAGGAAATCCTGTTGAAATCACTGCGGGAGATATTGAAATAAATTCTGCGGTTATAACCGTATCATATGACAAGAAGAAGCTTGGAAATATAAAAGAAGATGATCTCAGAATATACTGGATCGATTGGGATAATGGCCTGCTTGTACCCCTTGGTAATACCCGGGTCGATAAAGATAACGGTACTGTCAGCGCTGTAACCTCTCACTTCAGTACATATATACTTGGCGGCAATATGGAAGTTGACTTAAGCAGAGTAGATATGATATTCGCGGTAGACCAGTCAAAGAGCGTGGCATCTATAGATCCGCAGAATAAAAGGCTTTTACTGGCAGAGAACTTCATCGATAATATGAATACTCTGAACAAAGACGGGACAGCAGATGAAGATCGTTTAAGAATCGGGCTGCTTGAGTTTGCCGATTTCGCATCAGTAAAACAAGCCTTAACCAGTGAACAAGCCGTACTTCAAACATCAATAGACGGAATGCATCATACCCTGGGAACCACAAAAATTACTGATGCTGTATGGCTGGCTAATCAGCAGTTTACGTACGACGAAAACAACCCTGACCATACGAGAAGGAAAATCCTCGTTTTGATAACAGACGGCAGAGGCTCTTATGAGCGTGAAGATAAAAAAATGCAGTCGATGCTGGAAAAATTGGCCGAGGGCAATAAAAATGTAGTCATTAACGCTGTTGCTATCGGAAATGGAGCAAATTCCGGCTTTCTGCAAAACATGGCCGAAATTACGGGCGGAAGCTATCACTATATCGATGCTTCACAACAGGATGTTGGCGAACAGATTAACGTCATTTATGAAAGGATCATGAAACAGATCACCTTTGACACTGCCTCCACTCCCCCACCATCCTATCAGGAGCAGTTGTCAAAAGTTATTTACTCTGACAAGTACAAGGGATACGATTCTGAGGAAGCCAAAGCACTATATTCCAAAGCACACACGAATCTTTTAACAGGCAATTTTATTGAACAGGCTTCAGACATCAAAATCAACAGTACCGGTCCTGACCTGGAAATCCTGAGAACATACAATTCTGAAGCAGGAAACGAAAAAACCATGCTGGGCAATGGCTGGAGATTGAATTATGACAGCCATGCAGAAGCAGTAAGCCAATACAGCAAGGTCATTGCGTCAGCATTGAATGTAAGGACGGATGCGGGCATCGAAAATACCAGAATAGCAGTACTGGCATACGGTACAATAGTTTATCTTACTGGCGAAGAAAAAACCGACAGTCTCGGGAGAACTTGGTGCAAGATCATATTGCCAGATCAAAGGACCGGCTATATTGCAAAGTGGTATATCAGCACACCAATTCAGAATGGAGTCCGGATTACATACGGTTCAGGAACAAAAATCGTCTATGAAAAGAATTTTATTACAGGTTTGTATATTACACCTTTTGGCGCTGAAGATATACTTGAAGAGGTATCCGGAGACTATAAGCTGACTAGAAAGGATCAGTCGGTTTATCTTTATAACAGTTCAGGTTGTCTCACTTCCATTACGGACAGGTACGGCAATGTAATAACTATAAACCATGACGCGCAAAACAGGATAACGGAAGTAGTTGACCCGGTTTCCAGGGAACTTGTTTTCGAATATGACAGCAGCAATATGCTCGTAAAAATAACCGATCCTCTAAATCGTTTTGTCGGATATGAATATGATGCTAATGGAAACTTAACTGCAGTAACTGACCTTTCCGGCAAGAAAACAACTTATACCTATTATGATAGTTTTAATGAAGACACTGGCGTTTTCGAAAAAAGCAAGCTGAAACAAATCACCGATGCAAACGGCCATCAGATTATTAAGAACGAATATGATGAGAATGACCGCCTTACACGACAATATGACGGAAATGGAAATATTAAATACCATATATACAAGGATGTATACAAAAATGAAGACGGCAGCCTGATTCCAGGATATGAGATTCTGGAAAGGTTCTATATCGACGAGAATGGAAATGAATCAAAAACAGTATTTAATTATGTTACATTAAAGCCTGTAACCGAAATGGATACATACGGCAAAACTTTACAGCATCAGTATTACATAGATTATGACGGTAATGGCCAATGGACGGATGTTACGGCTATAACAGACAGCGGAACCGAATATGATGTTTTCCGGAGCAAGCTTATGGAGGGCAACAAGGCTACAAAAGAGATCATCACAGATAAAAAAGGTTATCAGATAGTTTACGAAACGGACAAATGGGGCAACCTCCTGAAAGAAACGGATCATTACAACCACTCTATTATCATGGTATATGACAATAAAAACAATCTCATCAAAGCAACTGGCAAGAAGCTCGAAGAAACGATCTACATGTACGATGAGCAAGGCGTTTACCTGTTGAAAGTAACAGACCCTATGGAGAATGAAACAGTTTTTGATTATTATCAGGATAAAGAAGCCACATCGATTCCCGGAATCAATATTTCTCTAAAAGGTTTGTTGAAAAACGTAACTGAAAACAGGAAGAATTCGTTGGGTGATCTAATATCCAGTTTTAAAAACACACAATTCAAGTATGAAAACATTTGCAACAATCGCACCCAGGTGATTGATACCTTGGGCAACTCCACCATGGAGGTCTATGATGCCGCAGGAAGGTTGCTTGAAATAACGGATGCCAGAGCTAATACAACGAAATTTGAATATGACAATATGAACCGGCTGACAGCTGAAGAAGATGCGCTGACAAATAGAGCAACGTTCCAGTATGATGATGCCGGCAACAATCGATTCGAAACCGATAAAAACGGAAATATCACCGAATACGTTTACGACGGTAAAAATCAGCTTGTTAAGGTTATTGATGCAGCGGGATACTTCGAGGAATACAAATATGACGCTGTCGGCAATAAAGTACAGGAAACCAATAAAAAGAACGGTACGACACATTATGACTATGACGCCGTCAATAGACTTATACAGACGATTGATCCACTGGGAAACACCACGGCATACGCTTACGATATTAATGAAAGCGGTGTCGCTGACTCTGCAGGTTTCAACAATATTAGGGTCACTGACCCTCTTAGAAGAGTAACTCTTACCAGCTATGACGGGATGTACAGGAAAGTCAAAGAGGAACAATTCTATACAGAGCAAGGAATAACAAAAAAGAAAACTACCGACTTCCAGTATGATGTAAACAGCAATTTGGAGTCATTGACAGACGCTCTTGGGAAAATAACGAAATATGAGTATGATGCATTAAACCGGCAGATCAGGGTAATCGACGGATATGATGCAGCTTATCTTGACGGGCAGGGAAACTTTACCGGCCCATTGGATGAATATGGTAACCTGCTGGGAAACATCGCAACAAAGACTGCATATGATGTATATGTCAATGGAACCGGGGACAAACTTGAAAAGCTTATCACAACTGACGCCCTGAACAGAACTGCGGTCAAGGAAAGCAATGCATTAGGACAGCTTGTTAAAATTACAGATGCAATGAATTATTCCGCTTCATACACCTATGACGCTGTCGGGAATCTGCTTACCGAGACGGATGCAAGGCAAAACACCACCACCTACCAGTACGACGCCTTAAACCGTGTAAAGAAGATCATCGATGCAACCGGCACCAATTATACGGAAATGGAATATGACGCAGTAGGAAATAAGAGCGCTGTGACAGATAGGCGTGGCAACCGAACCGAATACCGTTACGACAGCATGAACAGGCTGTATGAGATGAAGGATCCGTTGCTCAATATAACGGGATACAGCTTCGATGAGTCCGGAAACCCCCTGACGGTTACCGATCCAAATAATAATATCACGACCTATGCGTATGACAATATGAACCGGTTGGTTTCCGAAACCGATGGAGAAGGCTACACAAAGCACTACCACTATAATTGGGCCGGAAACAAGACATGGGAGTCAACAAGAAAGAACCAGTATGTCGGAACGCAGTATATCTATGATGAGCTATACAGGCTCGCAAAAATAGTGAATGCCGTGGGTGCGGAGCAGACCTCCTATACATATGATGCCATGGGTAACATTCTTTCAAAGAAGGATGCAAATGGGAACATTGTCACATATGAGTATGACGCCTTATACACAGTAAAGGTTGAAGGCTATCCCGGTGATTCTACCCTACTCCCCTGCTCCATAAATATCCGTTATGATGCTTTAGGCAACCCTGTGAGGAAGGAAAGCAGTCTTGGATTGGTGGATCTATACGAGTACGATGAACTAGGAAGACAGATATCCCAGACAAGTCAGAAAACGGATGGAACCCAGATCATTACAACATCGGTGACGTATGATGGAAATAGCAATAAGCTCACAGAAACCGACGGAAATAATATAACCAGGACCTATGTCTATGATTCATTAAACCGGCTGGAGGCTTCATCCATCACTGTCTCTGGAGTGCTTCAAACCAAGACCTTCGGGTATGATGCAAATGGGAACAAGACCTCCGAAACAGACTGGAGAAGTAACACATATACCTATGTATATGACGAGCTTAACCGGTTGATTGAGAAAAAGGATCCAAATAATAAAATCATTGAGAAGCTGGAATATAATGCAGATGGAACACAGTCAAAATCTTATGACGCGTTTAACAACCTAACGCAGTACTTCTATGATGGCAAAAAGCAGCTCATAACCACCATAGACCCTGCAAATCACACAACCAGCAGAACCTATGATGAAGATGGCAACCTGAAGACAGTAACAGATGGAAACGGCAACATCACAACATATGAATATGATGGATTAAACAGGCTGACAGAGGTTAAAAATGCCCGTAATGAAATCACATCATATACCTATGATGGAAATGGAAATCTGCTGACCCAGACAGATGGTAACGGAAATACAACCACATATGAGTATAATGCAGCAAATAAACCTGCAAGGAAAATCGACCACGGCGGCAGAACCGGCGAAGCCGGAAGCTTTACTTATGATTCGGCTAAAACCGAAAGCTATACATATAACGCAGACAGAACACTTGCAGCGAAGACCGATAGGAACGGAACAACCACAACATATACCTGCGATATCCACGGAAGACTGACTTCGGAGACGGTCAGCGGCGAAACAATATCCTATACCTACGATGGCAACGGTAACCAGCTCACCATGACTGATGCTTCCGGAACCACCTCCAGGACATATGACGAACTCAACAGGGTTATGACTAAGTCTGTGCCTTACATTGGTTCAAGCACGTTCACCTATGATATAATATCAGGTGTGGACACAGGCTGCGTGAAAGAAACTTCTCTGGATCCAAAGGGCAATCTGACGGAGAAGGTTTACGACAGAGCAGGCCGGCTGTGGATTGTCACGACAGATGGAAAAACTACTGTATACAGCTACTACGACAACGGCAGCAGGCAAAGCGCCGCATATCAGGACGGCTCAAGAGAAGACTACACCTATTTCGCGGATAACTTGTTATGTACATTGACAAATAAAAAAGCAGACGGAACTGTTATCGACACCTATACTTATGAATACGACGCTGCCCACAATCAGACCGGAAAAACAGACTCCAGAGGAAGCACCGCCTACACCTATGATGCTCTGAACAGGCTTGAAACCATTGCAGAGCCCATCGGAAGATCTACAACTTATACCTACGACAGTGCAGGCAATAGGAAAACGGAAACCGTAGCGTATGGCGGTAGCACTATTATAAGCTCGTCCAGTTACAATGAGCAAAACAGACTTACAGGCATCACCACCATGACAAATGGAGTGATTACTGAAACAACCGCCTACTGGTATGACAATAACGGAAACCAGCTTACAACCACAACAAACGGACAGGTCACGGCTGCAAACACCTATGATGCAAGGAACCAGCTTGTACAGACAATATCTGGCGGAACAACCGTAGCCAATGCATATAGCGCAGAAGGCCTGAGGGTATCAAAAAGTGTAAACGGAGTGCTTACAAGGTATCTCTACGAATACGACAAGGTTACTCTGGAAACGGACGGCAGCGGAAATCAGACTGCCAGGAATGTGTATGGGATAAATCTCCTGATGAGGTCTTCTGATGGCCAGACATGCTACTATATGTACAACGGGCATGGTGACGTCACTTCCCTGCTGGATTCCGTTACAGGGGCAATTGCCTGCACATATTACTATGACGCCTTCGGTAATATATTGGATCACACAGGTACGGACAGCAGCATCACCTACGCAGGATACCAGTATGATGAGGAAACCGGCCTGTACTACCTCAACAGCCGCATGTACGATCCCAAAATAGCCCGCTTCCTGCAGGAGGACACATACAGCGGCGACCCAAGCGACCCACTGAGCCTGAACTTGTATACATATTGCCATAATGAACCCGTAATGTACTGGGATCACAGCGGACATAGGGCTACTGCTGATGATGGAACAGGAGCATGGGTTTATTATAGTAAAACAGGTAAAAAATTCGAGTATGGGGGCAGGATATCCAATGCCAGTACGTATGAAGAAACAATAATTGAAGCTTATGATCTGCTTGAGGGATATAGATTCAGGGCAGAAACATTAGATAATTTACTGGAGGCTAATAGATATGCCGTTATAAACAGTATAATATCGGGTAATGCGACTGCTATGCTTTATCCGAACCAAATACGGAGTACAGTAATAAACCGTAATATTTACGAACTTAATATGATACAGAGTCTATTGCTTCAAAACTCTGTAATCTATAGCAATGATAAGGTTTTTAAAGAAATACTTTATTCATACTTCAATTACGATTTGTTTAATGCTCAAACAGCCCAAAACTACGAGAATTTATTGAGCCAGAATCCACAATATTATCGTATTATATTTAAAGAGAGGGAAAGAAGAAACATAGCAGCAGGTAGAGAGGTAGCTTCGTTTGTTGCTGAAAGTATTGATGGAGTAGATTTTCTAAAAGGTGGCATTGAAACAATTTTTGGTCTTGACCCTATTACCGGCAATAAGGCAAATCGTTTACTTTCCGGCATTAGTACAGGTGCACAAGTAGGTCTTCCATTTATCTTCGGTGCCATAGCAAAACGTTCATCGAAGACAGCAGTAGATGTAATTGATGCTGCAGGTGATATTACAACAAGCGCCGCAAAAAGGGCCACGAATGAGTGGGGAGATATTTTACTTGATAACATAGATGATGCCGCTGCGGGAGCGAGTGAGGTTGGAGGACTGTATAGAAAAACTTCAAATACAGGTGCTTTCAAAGAGTTATCCGAACCAATGCAGTTAAAACATGTACGTCAAGTTGCTGAGGAAGCGGGTATTGGGCTTGATGGGACTAAAGTGAAAATAGTTCGTGACCCTGATTTAATTAACAAAGGATTGTGTGGATATGCCAGTCCTAAAGGCAATAGAATCGATTTATATCCTGATGCCTTCACTAATAGAGAGGCTTTAGTCAAAACATTAGGGCATGAGCGGACACACATTTATCAAGCTAAAACATTTGGTCCAGTTAAAGACACAGACTTGCTTATGGATTTTGAGAGAGCTGCCTATGGATCAGAGGATTCATGGTGGAATTACTATTTAGAAAAGAGGTAATAACATGAAAAAATCATTTAAAGAATGGCTTGATTTAATTGTTAAAATTCAAGATAAATTACCAGATGTGTCATTATTAAAATGCCCAAAATGTTCTCAAAAGGCAGTAGATTTTATTTATGTTGGGGATATAAATACGAGAGTTGGATACATGGATATTTGGTGTAACTCATGTAATCATGGCATTCATATGAGTAGGGTGATAGTGCCTCAGAATGCACCAATTATACCGTTTGAAACTCCAATAGACGGATTCCCAAAGCAAGTGCCAAACTTTAAGCAGGTTACACCATAACAGTATACATACACATAGGCGGTTATCTACGGATAGCCGCTTTATTTTCATAAAATTCGCTTAAAAAGCTGAGGATTAAATTCTAACGCTCTCTGTAAAAAACATGAGAGTCATAATTACCCTGAATGGTTGATATATTTAAAAGATGTCATGCGTTTGCCCTGGTTGGTTTCCGAAACTGATGGAGAAGGCTATACAAAACACTACCGTTATGATTGGGCTGGAAACAAGACATGGAATTCCACAAGAAAGAACGAATACGTCGGAACGCAGTATACATATGATGAGCTATACCGTCTTGGCAAAGTGGAAGATGCGGAGAACAAGCAGACAACCTATACATATGACCTGATGAACAACCTACTCACGCAGACGCTGGGTGGTCAGATTACTGTAACCTGTCAGTACGACTCACTGTACCGGTTGAAGAAAAAGATCACAGGAACCCTTGAAGAGACATTTGACACCTACGATGCCAGTGGCAACCTAAAGCAGAAAACCGGCAGGAACGGGATTTCAACCACATATGCATATGATAATCTAAACCGGCTGCTCAGTGAAACTGCCGGGACAGACAGCAGGCAGTTTGCCTATGATTCAGCAGGCAACTTGGCATCTACAATAGACGAAACAGGAACCACTACCTATGAGTATAATGCCTTGAATCAGCTGGACAGGAAGATACTGCCGGGAAGCAAAATTGTCGATTATGACTATGACACGGAGGGCAATAACACAGTTGTCACAGATCCTGATAATAACACGACGAATTATACATACGATGCAATGAACAGGCTTCAGACGGTAACAACAACAGAAGGAACCAGTACATACACATACTATGCAAATGGCAACAGGGAAACGCTGACCCTACCTGACGGAACAGTTACCACTTACCAATACAACCCACGCAATATGCTGACAAGCCTTGTTAACCGTACCGGGGGCGTGAATACAACCTATACCTATCAATATGATGCCGACGGACTGCAATTGTATAAGGTGGAACCAAATGGCAGGACAGATTTTGAGTATGACGATCTCGGAAGGATAAAAAAGGTTACCGAGCCCGGGAACAGGATCACACAGTACACCTATGACAATGCGGGCAACCGTGATACGCAGACGGTCGATGCACCCGGTCTGGATGTGGACTACATATATAACATACAGAACTGGCTGGTACAAACCGTCGAAACCCGTAACGGCGCTACTACTACAGCTGCACTCACCTATGACGATAACGGCAATCAGGAAACTGTAACTGAAACAGGGCCTTCCGGTACCAAGGTATCAACTTATGAGTATGACAACTTCAATCAGCTTAAAACTGCTCAAACGCCTAACGGTGAAGTAATTACCAGCAAGTATGATGCATCCGGCATGCGGATAGAAAAAACGGTAAACGGGGTGACATCCACCTATCATTACGATGGCACAAATGTTATACTGGAAGAGACTGGCGGAACCCACAACCGGAATATATATGGTATAAACCTAATTGCAAGAAATGATGGTGCCGGAGCCTTGTATTACCTGTACAACGGCCATGGAGACGTGGTTAAGCTAATAAATGCAAGCGGATCCTTGGTAAATGAATATGATTATGATATCTTCGGCAATCCGCTTTTGGTCAATGAGAGCAGGACTAATCCTTTCAGGTATGCAGGATATTTCTACGATGACGAGACGGGATACTATTACCTGAATGCCAGATACTATGACCCGAAGAATGCACGGTTCATAACGGAGGATACTTACCTCGGAAAATATACTGATCCGTTGAGTCTCAACCTTTATACCTATTGCCATAATAGTCCAATAAATGCATGGGACCCAACAGGACATTGGATAGAAACTGATAGCAAATTCAGTACGATAGTTCAAATTGAGCTTTTAAAATTGACATTAGCATGGTATATGTCGGACAGCGATGAAGAGAGAACTGATATACACAACAGAGCTAATGATATAAGAGAAGGAATGTCTAGTGGCCTCAGTGGTGTTATAGATAAAGCAAAATCAATTACAGGGGCTGCCGCAGATGAGTTTTCCTGGTTTTTAGGTGGGGATGTATCAAGAGCAGAAAGAGATTATTGGCTAACACAAGTACAAAAATATGACAATAGCATTTCCATTAGCGAGAAGAAAGTACTAAATGCTACTATGTTTCTTGCAGGACTGCTTTCTCCGTCTCCTGACGATGTGGCAAAAGTGATATCTAAAAAGGCACTTAAAGAAATGTACGAAGAAGTTGGAGAAAAAGGGGCTAAAAAATTTTTTAAGGCTATGACAAAATATGCTGGTAAGCAAGGAGCAAATGGAATAAAAAAATTAACCGGAAAAGGTATAAAAGGATTCATGTATGAAGTAAAAATTAAGGGAGTAGGGGGCGCCTACAGGCTATTAGGTAATAAAAATGATATTGGTGAAATAATTTGGGAGATATTTGAAAAAACTCATTAATGAATGGAGCGTATTAAATGATAACAGTTAAAGATATTATTCAGCATATAGATTTTGATACGGTCGAAAAAGAGATAAAAATCCATCATGGCGACGATCATTTAGAAGAACTCAACCATTTATATTTAAAATTATGTAATATGCCATGTAAAAAAAATGAAAATAATATGGTTATATTTATTAGAGTTCTAAAGGAAAATGAGCAAGGTGATGAAGACATAACTATACAAGACTTTGATAATAACGACAGTACGTTAATGTTTGATGTATGTGGGAAAGATGACCTCTATGATGGCCTATATTCAATAGCATCAGCAAAATATGATGAATTGTTAGGCTTTTATATAGAATCATCAACAATAGAAAGATTTTCATACTCTCAAATTTTAGCTCATATTTTGTGGGAAATAGAATGGAATGAAAATACGTAAAGGATGCCTCTAGATTTAGTTTACCCCGCTGCCTTCCTCCGCAGTGCCCGTCGCATCCGTGCCTCTGCGTTCCCGTTCCGGCACGCCGCTCCGGTGAGTGCCTCCGTAAGCGGGCAGACGCAGGAGCCGCCCATTCAGGTGCATCCCGGCAAGCCGGATGATGCTGCCTGCCGGGCGTGTTCCCTGCGCCGGTAGTGGCAAGTAAGCGAGCCGGAAGCATCTCTGTGGTAATGAAATTCGTCCCCTGTGATCTTTCATATATGGTAAGCGTACAATAAGAAGGTGCATGGCATTAACACCCAGCGTATGAGACAATACTCTAAAAAATCTAAGGAGTTTTTCGACTATGGTTTAAAAACTCCAAGGAGTAATTTGGAGGATACTCATGG
>JBDKVA010000073.1:0-19808 GCA_039679375.1 Clostridiaceae bacterium | reverse complement strand
TGAAGATTCATCATCTGTCCGCCAAGGGATGAGCCTGCCATCAAATCGAGCGCTTTAATAATAATTTTATCTCCGCCGCTGGTGGAAGCACTAAAATCCAGGTTTCCGGATTCATTCAGATCCTCTGCCGCCTTTGTGACACCCTTTTCTTCATCATCCGCTTCCGGCGCTCCCACCATATTCGTAAACGTGAATGGGCTTTCAACATGCTTTAGCAAACTTCCATCCGGACTTAGGAGCGATACAGCCGCTCCTTTCATCTCACCGATACCGAGATTTAATGATGCCGGATTCATTGTTGTTATATTTTCAGAATAAGCAAGTGTGGCAAAAGGATAAAGCAAGGTCTTCACCTTTTGCCCCGCGACTACACTTCCATATTCATCTTCGACCTTGATATCATATCCGTCTGCCTTGTCCTTTCCCCACCAGGCTGCTATTGTTAACAGGTCTGCTGCAGGGTACATGTTGCTTGGCCCTATCGAGCCCTCGTATTGCGTTACATCAATCGTGCGTCCGCTGCTTAAATTGTAGTCAACAGCCTGAGATGCTACAAACGGCTTATATTTTTCCCCGGTGGAGACCGGCTTTAAATTTACAACGCTCTCGCCAAACCGGACTATATCTTCAACACTCAGACTGCCATTGACTTTAATAAGCTTGGGATAATAATCCTCCGCAAAAATCAACTCATAAATGAACTCTAATTTATCAGAAGCCGAAAGCGCTTCGCTGTTTGCCGCTACCCAAAACCTGGTGGAATCCAGGTTAATGGTGAAGCGTCCATCGCTTCCGAGCGCCAGCACCTTACCGGCCTGCTCCATTGTTTCACCGCACAGCATACCGTTCTTATAGACTGCGCCTCTGTATGTCACTTGCCCTGAATATGGCTCCCCTTCCGAGTTCTTAAAGAAGAGCTCAACCCGGGCAGCGGGACGAAGCTTGAAAATATTTACAGGATACAGCTCAAATATGCCGGGATCTTTTTCCGAGGTAACAAGCTTATCGTTGTATAATGTACCAAGATAAAGGTCTTCCGGCGTGCCTGATTTTAATGTGATATCGCTTGCAATGCCGTTCTCCTCATAGATCGCAATTTCACCAGCTTCGTTCGTAGTCAGGCTGCGTGGCTCGCCATCGCCGTTTATGTATTCAAGTATAGTTGCCTTTCTGGGATAGAAGTTGAATATGTAAAGCTTATCCTTTAATGTTTTAACCGTTACGTCAAGTGTATCCTTCATGCCTGTCGCCGCATGAGTCGCCGTTATGACCGCATTACCGTCCGAGTTTCCTGCGAGCATGAATTCTGTGGAGGGGCGATAGCTTGAATAATCGAATTTTTCCACATTTTCATAAAAAGTTCCCTGGCGGTAATTAACCGAAGCAGTCTGGGAGTCGCTTGAAGCCCACTCGATCTGGTCTGTTATATTTCCCCAGGGGTAATCATTGTAATTGATGTTTATATCATTTTTCAAGCTTATATTTCTATTCAGCTTAAGAATCTCTTCGCTGGTTTTTCCCTTGATATCATCGCTGTTATCCATCAAAAGTGATGACCGGTCCTGATTGTCCGTCAATATTTTCATTGAGTTTCTATTATATACATGAAGCACGAAGGAATCGGTTGACCAGGCACTGTCCTGGGTGTTTTTCGCCTTGATGGCGACTGTATAAATATCCTTCAGAGAGCCTTCGGGAACACTGCCGATATCAAGAGTATAGCTGCCGATATCCCCCGTGTTTTGGGTACCGGTAGGTATTTCCTCCTGATTTTTAACAACTTTTAAATCCAACTCGCCATTCACAAAATTTGTAAGCGTCCAGCCAATGTTCAGGCTCGTGGTTTCATCCGTTATATAATAGCTGTCAAGCTTATTGAGCTTTACCCTTGCAGGCTGCGGATATATAATGATATATCCTATCGCGCCCAATGTATCAGCCGGATTTTCGGGATTAACAGCGCTTACCTTTACAGTATAAGCAGGATCTGTTCCATCCGATACCTTTGCAAGAGTATTTGCCGGCACAGTATAACAGCTGACATCTGTGACTTTTGCGGTGTGAACAGGAGTTCCGGCAACCTCGTCGATATTTGTAAATCCGCCCTCATATATCTCAAGAGTGAACTCAATTGCAGCGCCCCCGATTCTGCCTATGAGGTTTTGGCCCCAGGCGATCCCGACTTCTTCGTTTTTCCTTGTCACAAAAGCATTATTACCTTCCGGGAACACAATAGCAGGAGGACCTCCGTCCTTGACAGTGAACTCGGGTGTTTCCGCATAAACAGATCCAAAACCGCCGTTTTTTGCAACAGCTGTGAATTTAACCTTACCCTGGCTATGAGGAATGATGATACCCGACTTCTCGTGCGTATCATCTTTGTTGGTTATTTCGGCTACGGAGTTGTTGCTGCTTTCCCATCTTATCTCCGGGTATGAGGGCGCCTCTCCGGACAATGAAACTGCGGCGGCCTGCAACTGGATGCTTTTTGTACCTGCCAGGTAGATAATATTATTTTCGGGATATGTACTCTTGTCTATATCAACAATATCCGCTAATATCAATGGTGCTATGCTTGCTGCAGCTTTTATCCCAATGACCGGGCTGCCGCCTTCAAAATGTGCAGGTTCTGCTCCCGTTCCCCCGATATAGCTGCCTCCGGTGTACAGCCCGATATTGATCGACTGCTGTGTTGTACCTGCATGGTCCGTAGTAGGTATTTGGGCAAGGTACCAGGCGCCTTCTTCCATCTGGGCAAGAGGATAAGTATGATTTCCCGCTTTAAGGTACACGGTTTTTAATTGACCGGAGACTGAATCATAATCATTATCAAGCCACAGGGATTTTGTCGCGTCAACATCAAGCCTTACATCTATAATTCCGTCCGGCGCATATACGCCGCTTCCAGGTTTATTATTCAATGAAAGCCCTGTAAATGCATTGAGTGGATCAGGGCTCATGGTAACACGTTCAACTATTACAGCCGATCCATCTGCAGGCTGCCAGGAATCTGTCCGATTATTACTCATATCGATTATAGCGGACACAGAATTAATTACAAGCGCGTTGTTCGGGTTATCAGGCACTGTGTATAAAAAAGTCGCATACTTTGAAACAGTCTCATAACCTTCAGAAACGGGTATACTTTTCGAGCCTGTTTCAATACTGACACTTTCATGATATCCTTCTACTTCAGAATACTCATAAGACACCACGGGCTCTGAAAATTCCACAGTGATGGGAATAACCTGTCCCGAATAGTAATTTCCCGCAGGTGCGGTGATGTTTTTCACTGTCGGAGCCTCATTGTCTATTATTTTAAAATTAACATCCGAGTAATAAAGAACCATCGTACTGTAAGGATAGGACGGGTTGTATTGGATATCTGTAAATATATACATCGTAGGCAGCTCTTCCGACCCCGGAAACCTTGCATACAGGTGACTGCCTGAAGGAAACGGATCACCGACGTGGAAATGGTGCTGCACCGGCAATAAATAAGGCGTCAGACTTTCGTAATTCGAATCATAGTATTGGGTATTGGCGACTTCCGCCCCTTCAGAATCCACCAGCATGGGCTTCATTGACAATGTATAGTTGAATTCATCATTGGAACCTGACTCTTGCATCAGTGTGACATATGAACCGAATTCAAAGTATGCATCGCTTATGCTTCCAAAAATATCATCAGCTGCATATTTCAATAAGGTTTTGTCCGCATCTGGAAAGCCAAAAGCGATACCTGCTCCGGATGTGTTTGGAATTTTTTCGGTACTTGGAATATCCTCAACCCAAATTGATCTGTAAAGGCCGGTTTTCCAGGTATACGCTTTGTTTATGGTTACAGGAATGTCCTTTGCTCTTACATTTCCTTCAAATAAAGCATTGACAGGCTTGGACAGCTGAATGAGGAACGTCTTGTCACCGTTCCAGCGCATTGATGCATTATCTTCACCATAGGTCGTCAGGTCAATTGACACGACCGCGGAAGCAGATGTCTTCCCATTTGTAAAAGTCACGGTGCCCTCAGGCACTCCTGCTCCTTTGTTATAGTGTATTCCCTCTTTTGCAGAACCGTCCAGCAGATGCCAGTCAAAGGAAATATCATAACCGGGGATTTCTGAAACAGGGTCACCATTTGCATCTACAATAGAAAAGTTTAAATTAAAGTCTGCCGTCTGGGTATACCGCGTTTCGTATCCGCTCACTTTTATGCGCAGGTCATGGTTAATTGCCGTTCCGGAGCTTTCAGCTCCCGGCAGGCTGCTTGTGACGAGTATCCCCTCATTTTCAATTTGCTTCAACAGGCTGTTAAAGGATGCATTATGCTCTTCCGTAAATGGTACTGCATTGGAAAAATACGACTCTCTAATTCGCGCAAGCTCGTCCTCGATCTCGATCATTCTTTTCAGATCCGCTAGTGTAATCAACGTTCCGTCGACGTTTACCCTTTTGCCCAGGTCTGCTTTATCGGCATCAAGCATTACTTTGACCTGATCCAGCGTCATCGGTGTGCCGTCGACCATGATGCTCTCACTCACATTAAGATTTCCATTATCATCTAATAAGCCCATGTTCGACAGTTCTTTGAGAACATCATCCTCTGTAAGGTCATCCCCATATAGTTTCTGTAAGCTTTCCAGGATCGTCTTGTTCTCTTCAGCCGTATTGCCGACCGTATCTGACGTATCCGCAAATACAGGCACTGTCAGCTGACAGAAAAGAATAACAGAAAGCAATAAACATATAATTTTTTTCATTCCGGCATCTCCCTATATTTTTTTTCTGATTCATGATTCTTTCGTACAAATAAATGATAATAATCAAATGATTATGCAGCTGCAATGAGCCTCAAAACTGATATGGCGCCAGCAACATGCCAATATGGTTTTATTCTATTCATTTATTTCGGGAGTATGTTGTCAATTGTAAGACGGACAGGCATCCTGCCTTGTTTGCTGTTTCCCGCATTGAGCCGGGATACCGCCTTACCTCGGGTGATATTTCTGAAGTATTCAGGTCGTTCATGCTGATATGGAGTGTCAAACGGTTCGTATTGATCCAGTCTGTTTATTCAAGCATATGTTACCATATAATAAATATTTCCGCAAATGCAAATTTATAGACATAATTCGACATTTGTTCATTTATTTTTAATGTATAATAATGTTGCCATATTTTAACACTACTGTACACAATTTTTATAGATCGGACGGGCGAATATGAAAAAAAGTATCAAACGTATTGCTATTCTTATTTTGTTAATTACCCTGACCCTCATTCCAACAAATGCGTATGCCGCGGTAATTCCGGCAAAACCAACAACTCCAGCCCTTACACAGGACATTACGGCACAAACGGAAAGCGTTACGGTAACAATCAGTAATTGGGGAGACGCAGTAACGAAAGAGTACCGGATCAATGAAGGAGAATGGCAAAGCTACAATTCTCCTGTTATTTTGAAGGATAACGCATTGATCGAAGCGAGAGGTAAAAATAAATCAGGAGCTTTCTCCGATATTGCAAAACTTGAAGTCAAAAATATCAGAAAATTACTGAGCAAGACTGAAGTGTCCAGTCAAAACGTTTCGACAGTCAAAGTGATATACTATGATATCAATGATATTGAAATAGGCAACGGCAGCGGCTTTATTATTTCCTCCGACGGACAGGTCGTTACAAATTACCATGTGATCGATATGGTGCCGAAATTGAAGGTAGTTACATCGGATGGCAAGGAATACGATGTACTGGGAGTCACATCCTATAATGTCGACTATGACCTGGCAGTATTGAAATTGAAGAACGCCGATAATATGCCTGCCGTCAAGCTTGGCAACTCAGATGATCTGAAGCTGGGAGAAGAGGTTGTTGCAATAGGATACCCTCTCGGACTTCAGGTGACAGTAACATTTGGAAATGTCAGCAGCCTCAACACCCCCGGGGGACTATACAGGACCAGCCAAAAGGACATTCAGATCACATCGCCGATATCAGCCGGAAATAGCGGAGGACCATTATTCAACATGTACGGTGAGGTTGTCGGCATAAATTATTCTACCATTATAAACGCACAAAATATGAACTATTCCATACCAATAAATCAATTAAAACCAATGATCAGCTCAAAAAGCATAAAATCGTTGTCCGATGTCATCAGGGAAGTTTATCCGGCAATGACTTACCCGCAATATTCCGGTTATTTATTTTTCAACCTGCCGAATACAAAAAGCGGTGAATATATGTTCAGCATTACTGATGTGTATGCGTTTGAGCCTGAGGAGTATCCAAATGAACTGAATATTTTCCTGAGTCTGAATCCCTTAAAGTATGCAGAAATCCTCATGGCTGAATTTGAAGGCAATAAACAGCTGGTTGAGAAATGGCTCGATACTATTTATAAAAACGCAAAAGCCAAATATCCCGATAAGGAAATTTATATCGTCGTTGCCCTGGACTGGTCATTCAATACAAGACCTGAAGGATATACCGATAAGGAGGTCTACTACAATACCGATACCAGGAGATGGGAAGTTTACAGGGTAAAGATCGTATACGGCTATAAAAATAACGTTCCCGCAGCTATATGGTTTTAATGGAGGAAAAATTATATGAGAAAAATATCATTTACTTTAATCATTATATTACTGATAAGCCTCACTCCCTTTAACGCAGCTGCGGCAACAAAGCAAACTGCGGCGGAAAGCTACTATAAAAAGGCTGTAGCCTTTAGTGATGCCGGTAAGTACCAGGATGCGATCAAAAACTTTGACCTGGCAATCAAGCGGAATGCAAAGTATGTATTGGCCTATATCGGTAAGGGAAATGCTCTGACCAATTTGAAGAAATATGAAGAAGCGATCAGTTGTTTTGATAAAGCGATGCAAATTGACTGGAAAGATCCTCATGCATATTTCTATAAAGGAAAAGTATTTTATTTGCAGGGTAATTACGAAGGTGCGGTAACATCCTTTGAAGTGGCTATCAAACTTGAATATGAAAATGCCGACCTGTACTTGCAATACGGAAATGCGTTACTGGCATTGAATAAATCCGAAGACGCCATTGCAGCATATGATAAAGCGATACAAACAGACGATAAATTTGTTCAGGCTTATATAAGCAAAGCTGATCTTCTTTACAAAAAAAATAATTATACGGAAGCAATAAAATTATATGATATTGTCATCGGCCTGAATCCAAAAAATGCATATGCTTATTACAGTAAAGGAGCAGCACTTTATTATACTGCCAAGTACTCCGACTCGGTTAAGGCATATGATCAGGCGCTGAGCATCAACCCAAACTATGAAGATGCATATGTAAACAAAGCAGATTCCCTGATTAAGCTCGGAAAATATGATGAAGCCTTAAAATGCCTTGACATAGCAAAGCTATTGAACCCCAATGATTATAATATCAGTATATCGTCAGGCAATGCATATTACTATCAAAAATTATATGAAGAAGCACTGAAACATTATGACACCGCGCTTAATATAGATCCTTCGGCTATAAATGCAATTAACGGTAAAGGTTATTCATTATATTATCTGGATAAATATGCCGAATCCATTGAAACGCTAAAGAAATCACTTTCCATTGAACCGGACGACGCATTTGTCAATTACCATCTGAGCCTTGCATATGCAAAAAGCGGCGATGGCAGCAATTGTATGATCTATTTGCAAAAAGCAATATCGCTGAATACAACCTATATGTTTTCGGCCCGTACTGAAGAAGCATTTAAAGCCCTGTCAACAGACGAAGCATTTATACAAATCGTATTTGATGCATCCATAAGCATCAGAAATGCATTTGAAAATTCCAGAATACTAAATGAAAGCATGTTATCAGGCACAAAATTTTTGGATATTACAACTCTCGGCAACGAAACGGACGACAAAAGGCTGCTAAAAGCATGTGATGATTTATTGATTAATTTATATAGCGGTAATTTGTATAATCAAGCTACGGCAGATACCTGTCATGTCTGTAAGGAATCCCCCTTCAAAGCGGAGTTTATTAGTATCGGACGGTCATTTAAAGGCCAGTCCCTCGTCGGATTGAAAACGACCTATGAATCATCCGAACAGAGTATCGTATGCATAGGCAAGAAATCCGGCAATCTGTACGCTTCTGTGGTTAAGATAAAATACAAAATCAAGATCGACGGCCAATCCTCAGACTGCGAATTATGGCTTATTTTCGTAAATAACAATAATACGTGGGAATATTATGGCTCTCTCGATCCGAAAGATTGAATTTTAACCCGCTTAAAGAACCGTTTTCCATAGAAGGATGCCAGCAAAAAGGACTGTGCCTTTGTACAGTCCTTTGCTTTCTGGCAGGTTTTATTTTTTATCAGATTCTACCTGATATCTGGCTGTACACCTGCTCCGCCGACAAACCTTTTGCTTCAATTACCGGTATTTTCGATACGATATCCTGTACTCCAAGGAAATCCTTGTTCATACCTGTAACCACAATTGCATCATATTTATCAATATTTTTACTATATTCACTTCCAAGATCTATACCTTCAACCTTATATCCCTTTTCAGAAAGATATTCGATAACCGGTGTCAAATTACGTTCTACAGCGATAGTCTTATTCATAATCAAGCTTCTCCCCTTTTTGCCATTAGTATTTTTCAGAACACTTAGCCAACCTTCTATTATTGTTAGCATATACATTCTTTCTATTCTATCTAAATTGTACTTTTAAATAAATTCATACATATGGTATAATTTAAATAAAGCAAACTAAATATTGTATTTTTACCACAACTTCAGACTAACGGGAGTGATTACCGATGAAGAAATCCAAAAAGACTTTTGTCCTGGATACAAACGTACTGCTGCATACTCCTTATGCACTGTTTTCCTTCGATGATAATATCATCGTCATACCTGAAGTCGTACTTGAAGAACTCGACAGGTTTAAAAAGGAAAATTCCGAGCTTGGCGCAAATGCCAGGCAAGTAGCCAGAATCCTTGACGACCTTCGCGAAAAGGGCAGTCTCAATAAGGGAATCAAGCTGGATAACGGCGGAACTCTAAGAATCGAAATGAACTGCCTCGATGCAAAGCTGCCTGAAAGCTGGGTCGGTACGGTCAATGACAACAGGATCCTGAAAATCTGCAAAGGCCTGCAGGAAAAAGGCGAAAATGTATTTCTGGTGTCAAAGGATGTATTCGCTAGAATAAAGGCCGACGTACTCGGAATAACCGCACAGGATTTCTTCAACGAACAGGCCCCGGTCTACGACGAACAGTACAGAGGCCGCCTGAATGTATATGCAGACGAGCAGAAGCTGGTCGAATTCTACGTGAAATCAAAGCTATTGCCTGAAGATGTATTCTGTTATGATGTCGCAACAAATAGAAACATACCTGCAAACATTATAACCAATCAATTTCTGGTAATACACTCCTTCAGTAATGAAAAGCAGACAGCTCTAGCCAGATTTGACGGCAGGGAGATCGTACCGCTGAATTTTGTACAGGAGCATCCTTTTGGCATTACGCCAAGAAATGCCGGCCAGAAATTCTTCCAGGAAGCGCTTATGATGGACGCCGTCAAGGCACCTCTCGTTATCGCCAAAGGGCCTGCCGGCACCGCAAAGACATTTTATTCACTAGCTGTCGGTCTTCATAAAATAGTCGGCGAGCGCAACTCCCCATATAGAAAAATACTGGTATGCCGTCCGAATGTAAAGCTGGATGAGGATATCGGCTTCCTTCCGGGTTCCGAGCAGGAGAAAATCGCACCATTCCTGCGGCCAATTATTGATAATCTTGAAATACTGGTCGACGCAGATGAAAGCGAGCGCTATAGCAGTGAAAAGGAACTTAAGGATAAAATAGACGAGCTGTTTGACAGAAAAATAATCGGTGCGGAAGCAATAGCCTTTATCAGAGGCCGTTCTATCGTAAAGCAGTGGGTCATTATAGACGAGGCTCAAAATCTCACTCCCAAGCAGGTTAAGGGAATAATAACGCGCGCGGGCAAGGGAACGAAAATTATTTTGATAGGCGACCCGGAACAGATCGACCATCCATTCCTCGATATCAGAACAAATGGCCTGAGCTTCGCATCGGAGAGGATGAAAGGAAGCCCGCTCTGCTTCCAGATCACGCTGACCGATGAAGAATGCGAACGTTCTGAACTGGCCTACGAAGCCGCAAGAAGGATGTAGTATGGATTTATGTTTTTAAGATTATTGATTAACCTCATGTCTGCTGCTCCGCCTTTATATCAGACAGATCAGCTGCGGCATCATCCGCTACTACATTTTGCGCCCAGTAGCCCGTTTTCACGATGAGCACCCCGATAAGACTCTTGACAATATTTGTTATATAAACGATGGGATAGATCACATAAATGTCCAGCTTTGTAAAGTGTGTAATCACATATGCATACGGTACGCAAATGACCCAGGTGTATACGCGGTCAAAAAGGAAGGTAATGATCGTTTTTCCTCCTGAACGGAGAGCAAAATAACAACAGTGCGTTACCGCATTGAACACCATATAAACAGCGCTTGTAAGCATAAAGTGTGTCGCCAGCTTGCGAACATCGCCGGTCGTGTTGTAGATACGCGGAATCACAGGCGATACGGCCGCAAGCGTTCCACCGATCACAAAGCAGACGCAAATGCTGAAGAATATCAGCTTCCATACGTAAGCTTTCGCGCGCGGCACATCTCCCGCGCCGAGGGCTTGCCCTACCATGACAGCGACGGCAGTACCCATCGAGAGCAGTACGACATTGAAAAGGTTTGTAACCGTACTGGATATATTGATGCCAGCTACAACATTCAGACCACATGTCGAGAAGATTTGCGCCAGTGTCGTCATGCCGAGCGACCATAACAACTCGTTCAGGAGGAGTGGCATTCCTTTTTTAAATATCGTCAATACAAGACCGCGAGGGATCTTCACTGACCTGTATATGCCTGCGATGAACTGGAACCGATCGGTATGCCGATGGGTATATATCACGATGATTGCGAGCTCTACGTATCGGGAAATTACTGTTGCAATAGCAGCTCCAACTACGCCCAGCGTTGGAAATCCAAACTTGCCGAATATTAATATGTAGTTGAGGAAAAGGTTTGTAAACACAGCAGCAATACTTGCCTTCATGGGCAGCATAGTCTCGCCTGTCTCGCGGAGTGTACCGCTGTACGCCTGCGATAGCGCAAAAGGCAGCAGCCCCCAGAGCATAATTTTCAGATAAGCGCGGCCGTAATCAAGCATCGCCGCCGCATCGGCCGCATCGCCCTCACCTGTCAGGTACATAGAGATCAGCGTGCCTCCGCAGGTCAGAAAGATAGCAACTGCGGCTGTCAGTATGATGATTACTGTCCATAACTTGATGCGTAACGTATGGCGAAGCCCCTGGTTATCACCCGCGCCATAAAACTGTGCACCGAATATGCCCGGGCCGGACAGCCCTCCGAAGATAGTCAGGCTGAATACAAACAGGAGTTGGTTAGTTATAGCAACACCAGACATCTGTGTAGTGCCTACCTGGCCGACCATGATGTTATCGAGCAGATTGACGAAGTTGGAGATTGTGTTCTGCACAATAATCGGCACAACGAGAGCGAGTACGGTTTTATAAAATGCGCAGTCACCGATAAAAGTATGCCGGAATCTGCCCAACGAGCTGGCCGGCGCAGATATACAATTCATATGCTGTTCCCCCGAAACGGCTTTTACTGACAACAGCAACGATTGTAGCATATGGGAGAAGAGAAGTCCAGATGATCATGTATAAAATGGTTATCACGTTTATGTTAAGTGTTGTTAATTCTACATTAATATGCTAGTATATAAGAGGAACTATTAATAAGACAGAAATACCTTTTATGGTAATAGGAATTTAAAATGGTTGTATTTTAATGTAATTCATATATCTGATTTAGCTTGGCTTAGCATAACGTCCCATAAAAACCGAATAGATATAATAAGATTTTAACGGGAGGTAAAATAATGAATCTGTTCGTCAGGATTTTAGTGATATTAGGTAGTATTGCATCTATTTGTTTTGGGACATGGCACTTTTTTGTACCAAAAGCATGGAGGTGGTATTCATATATTGATATCCATGCTACAGAGTTGTTAATAGCCGTTCGGGCTATAAATGTATTTTTTTCTTTATCTTTAGTATTGTTTGGAATAGTAAATATATTATTTATTTTCGGAAACAAATCAAATAAATATTCAATAATTGTAATGCTTGCTGCAACATCAATTTTGTGGATAGCAAGGCTGATACTACAGCTCATTTATCCCCAGGGCTCAATGAACCCTATTCTTCAATACGGAATGTTATTATCATTTATATTTGTTTCACTTTGCTATGTGATTTCATTAATCATTATAGTGTTACAGAAGAATTTAACCTAGCAATTAGCAATGTATCAGGGTATTCTTCCAGTTTAGCAGTATTATTTATCATACAACCAATCCATTATTTCCTTCCCAGTCCTTGTATGAAAAAATGAGGTATTTCTTAAGAAAATATTAAAAATCATATCATCCGGTTGTTAAGAATTGGCTGCTATTATTAAATTAAAAAGGGCCAAGGGGGATGTGATATAATGAAAAAAAACTCTTTAAGAC
Source organism: Clostridiaceae bacterium (assembly GCA_039679375.1). Classification (GTDB taxonomy): domain Bacteria; phylum Bacillota; class Clostridia; order Acetivibrionales; family DTU013; genus JBDKVA01. Next base: position 7,172 of record JBDKVA010000073.1, on the reverse strand, counting down.
GAGGTAAACATAAGTGAATATACTTGTATGCGATGATGACAACGAAATTGTAGACGCTATAGAAATATATCTTAAGAATGAAGGCTACACGGTATTTAAGGCATATAACGGAGCCGAGGCATTACGTTTGCTTGAAAATGAAGATATACACCTTGTTATCCTGGATATTATGATGCCGATGCTTGACGGCATACATGCAACTTTGAAAATTCGTGAAAAAAGGAATATTCCCATTATCATTCTGTCAGCAAAATCAGAGGATTCGGATAAGATAATTGGGCTCTCAATGGGCGCTGACGATTACATGACTAAGCCCTTCAGTCCGTTGGAGCTACTGGCCCGTGTGAAATCGCAGCTTCGCCGCTACACAACCTTTGGGGGCCTTGCGCAGAAAAACGGAGTGTTAAAAAGCGGAGGCCTTGTGGTTGATGATGAACGTAAAGAAGTCACTGTTGAAGGTGAATCTGTCAAACTCACTCCCAATGAATATAAAATATTGCGGCTATTATGTGAAAGTGCGGGAAAGGTGTTTTCCATCGACCAGATTTATGAGCAGGTATGGAATGAGCCCTCCTACAACCCCGATAATACAGTTTCGGTACATATCCGGCATATAAGGGAAAAGATAGAGATCAATCCGAAGGAACCAAAATATTTAAAGGTGGTATGGGGAATTGGATATAAGATTGAGAAATATTAAATATGCATCAGGAATAAAACTGCTGGCAGTAATTATATGCATTCTGGGAATGCTGCTTATGTCATTCGGCTTGCTGGAAGCACCGCATTTCGAAAATGCGATCGGCAAGGACCAATACCTGGGAAGCAGCGCCAATACCAAAAGTCTTGGCGAGTTCTACAAAATAGCCTACGAAATGGCATTTGTCTTCAAAAGCGAAGATAATATAAAATCCGCCAATCTTTTATCAGACATAATACCAGAATATAAAAGACGTCTCAGCGAAAATATGAACCACTCAATAGCATCCATTAATGATCAATACCTCCAATGGATCAACGTTGCAAAAGAAAGCGAAAATGACAAGGAAATAGCCCGTTTGGAAGACGAACGCGACAAATTGATACAGGATCAACAGCTGCAAATGAATAAAGAGCTAGAGCAAATGATTCAAAATGACATCCAAAATCAGCTGGCCCAATTCTATTCCTACATAGATGAGCTGGAAAATGCAGACGGTGTCTATTATTATGCATTAACACCCGATAAAGCCCCTCTCACCAATATCGGTGTGCAATCAGATGCAGAGGCCTTTTTCAAAGGGCTTCCGGTGTATATGACCGGCGAAAGGCAGGAAGCGAAGAATCATATAAGCAGCTATTCAGGTTACACACTATCTGGCGGTGCTAAGCTTTATACAGTTATGACTGAAGAAAGATTCCTCCGGGAGCAGCAAGCATATAACGATAATAAAGCAATCGGGCTCAACGGTATTTACCAGTCTTTAGCCGGTCTTGTCATATATCTCATCGGCCTTTTCTATCTTCTCTATTCTGCAGGGAGGCGGCCAGGTATGGAGGGAGTTCATCTCCTTACATTTGACAGGCTATACCTTGATATCGGGTTGGTCGTCGTTATAGGTATAGCAGCGCTATATTTCAGTCTGCTGCATGAAATGTGGTACAATATATATGAAACAGAGCCAGGTGTATTTTATACCATAGGCGCCCTCATGGTAATCTCCGGAACAATTCTGTCGTTGGTTTATCTTACAATGGCAGCTAAACGCATCAAGCGCCGTGAATTTATTCGCAGCAACCTGATATATGCCATACCTGCCTTCCTTTTTAGATATGTAAAAAGGCTCTGCCACCTGATAAAAAGCCACTTAAATGCAGGGCCCCTAAATGTCAGGACAGCGCTGCTTTTCATTTCATATGCCTCAGCAACAACCATATCCGTCATCATTACCATCGGGTTTGCCATTTCTCAAAGCGGATTTGGGGTTCTTTTCGGAATTCTGCTGGTTCTGGCAATAAATATAGCCGCTTTCATTTTTATACTTAAAAGGGCAAAAGCATTGAGTGATATAACCAAAGGAGTCCAGCGAATCAGGACAGGAGATTTTTCAAACCGAATTACAGGAAACGGCGACGAGGAAATGTCAATCCTTGCGGAAAATATTAACCATATGGCAGACGGCCTGAAAGAAGCCGTAGAAAGTGAGGTAAAGGCTGAAAGGCTGAAGGCTGAGCTTGTGACAAATGTATCTCATGATCTTAAAACACCTCTCACCTCAATTATAACCTATATCGACCTTCTGAAAACCGAAGGCTTCCAATCGGAAAACGCAGCCAGGTATGTAGAGATACTTGAGAAAAAATCCAACAGGCTGAAGACTCTGACAGAGGACTTGTTTGAAGCAGCAAAGGCTGCCAGCGGCAGTATTGCCGTAAACCTTGAACAGCTTGACGCAGGTGCTCTGCTTTCACAGGGCATGGGCGAGCTTTCAGATAGAATCAATGCATCAGGGCTTGATTTTAAAGTAAGTATTCCGGAGGAAAAAGTGCTGGTAAAGGCCGATGGAAGGCTTCTATGGCGGGTTGTGGAGAATCTTCTGTCAAATATATTCAAATATGCTCTTGCCGGTTCACGGGTATACATTGATATTATAAATGACAGCAGTCGAGCGCATCTTGTGTTTAAAAACATCTCGGAATACGAGCTGAACATAAGCCCCGACGAATTGACGGAACGTTTCAAGCGCGGTGACCAGTCCCGCAACAGCGAAGGCTCCGGGCTTGGCCTTTCCATTGCCAAAAGCCTTACCGAGCTGCAGGGTGGCATTTTCCGCATCAATATAGACGGAGACCTGTTCAAAGCTACAGTCACCCTGTCCACATAAAAGGCAAAGGGTGACCTCCCCATTGCCCGAATTTATAAATAGTTAATTACAGTAAAGTCAAAATACAAATTCTCCTGAAAAGTCAGGCTAAGAATATACAAACCTGTTAAAGGGTTTGCATATTATGTTTTTATGCGACATTTTACTTATCCTGACGTATCTATATATAGTTAATAAAAAAGGAGTATTTACGTTGGAAGAATATATATATCAATTTATAGAACATATCAATGATTTACCCCGGTGGAGCATTTTTCTAGCCACCTTTTTCTCAGGCCTGATACAGGTGGTATTCCCACCTTATCCCGGCGAATTCATTTTGACGTTATGCGGATGCCTCGAATATAAAAAGAATATATTAGAAAGTCTGACTCTTTTCATTACCTATTGGACTGCAATAGTAGCGGCAAATATAGCTTTATATACATTGGGAGCCTATAAGGGAGAAGCATTGCTGAATAATCGCTTTGTATCCCGCTGGTTTACCGAAAAGAACAGAGAAAAGATAAAAGGCTGGCTTTCCAAATACGGTATTTTTATCTTTCTCACAGCTATTTATATACCCGGTATGTATCTGCCCACAGTGTTCTTCAGCGGTGTCATGAAATATAAAAAAAGGTATGCCTTTACCGGTATGATGATCGCAACATTGGTACATGATATACTGCTTTTCCTGGGCGGCAGATATATGGGCGGCAACCTGCCGCGTATAGTAAATTTCATCACTACCTACAGGGACATATCTCTTGCGGTAGCTTTATCCGTTATAGCTTTATATGTAACTTACCGTATACTTGTAATTGTGAAGAAAAGAACGCACAAGCAGGAAACTTAAGAACGGCTTCCTGATTTGGCAGCAGCTAAAACCATATGGTTATCAAATAAGGAAGAAGTTTATACCAAGAGAACTGTCTGCCAAAACAATGGAGGGGAACCTATTGGTGGATAAGGCGTATTAATTATAAAGGCAATGAAGGTTAAAGGGATCTGCTTCATTGTGTAATTCCTGTCTTTTCTACATATTGACAGTAATTATGTGCTAATGTAAGATAAAAGCAATATTACAATCGGGGGGGTTTGTGTATGAATGAGCTGGACTGCAACCCAATTATAGTGAAAACAAAATTGGAGCAGGAAGATTTTATTAGTGTCAGATATGCATTGACTAAATTTAAGAGTTCTCGATTTATCAAGCCATTGGCAATTTATTTAATCTTATTCGTGGTTATTCTGTTTATATTAACATTATATACATCAAATCCTCCTTCAAGTGTTCAAGATAGCTCAACACCAATACATTCTTCATCTGCTTCTTTACATCCTTTCCTCTCTTACTTGCCTACAATTTTCTTTATATGCTTTATCGCATTTATAGTCTTTGGGAGGAAATGGCTGATTAAATTTAGTTCTAAAAAACACTATGACAGTAACAAACTAATTCAAAAAGAAATGACTTATACCTTTACTAACGAAACTGTTGAATGTGTTTCTGAGTCTACTTCTGCAAAGATAAGATGGAACGAAGTTTTTAAAATTGCTGAAACCAAGAAATCCATTGTTATTTACATTTCAAATTTAACGGTATGGATTATTCCAAAGAGATCCTTTACAGAATTAGATTTAGACAGGTTCAAAGAGTCAGTATATCCAAAGTTTCCAAAGAAAAAAGTTGAATTTATTAAAAAATAGAGCATCCAAATGTATGTTAAGTAAAATAAAGAAGCACCCGAATCCCTTTCGTGATACTCATAATATTAGTCATGCTCTCAGAGCGATTAACCATTTACACCATACAGGCACTTATGTTTATATTGTCATACTATTACACTTTTTCGGAAAATAAGAGTAGTGATTTTACAGTAAATATAACTATGTTTTAGGATGTTAGGTTTTCCCTAAGAAGGCTTGTGTGATTTACACTTAATCCTCCATAATATTATGTTATTACATATAAACCCCACAAAGCGGACAACTTTTATTTTCTGCTCAGAATAGCATATCTTTCAAGTAGTTTACCATCTTTATTCATTAGCTCCAACACTCTTTGTGCTGGTCCTTCCGGAACATTCTTACCGGATTCCCATGCTTCAACAGTTTTAATTGACACACCAAGAACAGCAGCTAAAGTTTTCTGCGTCATTTTTTGCTTACAGCGTATTGTCTTAATCTCCTCTCCGTGAAAACGTGGTAAAGATGCAATAACAACACGATCTACTTTAACTTTTTGTAATTCACCGTTTTCATATTGCACCGCTTCATTTAATCCCTTAATAATACTATCATATGCACTCATTTTCATCACTCCCTTCTCAACCCATCACCCTATTAAATAGGGTATAATCAATATATTTTATTCCAATTCAACAGAATAATTGTTACAAAATATAATATTTTTTTACATTTTTATTATAACATAAACTTTAATGCCGGTCATACGTCTTTCTCATATTTTCACCGTAATGCATCAACTTGTTTACCCCCCTGTGTGCTTTTATAATATTAGGATCAGAAAATGATAAATAGGGCTTGCTTAACGGCAGCCCATTTTCATTTTTTACGTGAAAATTCATTAAGCCAAAACCGTATTTTCGCTCATAAAGCACTGTCTTAAAAAATGGTATAAAAGAAGCCGCAGCCCCTTTTCAAGGTTCAGCATCAGGACATTCAGCAGGATTGTAGACTCACTCGTCTCCTTGAGCTTTGCCATGATACAATCCACCGTGAATTTCCGCTTACCCGTTCCGAATTTGCCTTCCACTTCGTTACGTTCCCTTGAATCCTGGTATGACTGCTTCTTTGCTTCCTTCTTTTCTTCCTCTGACGACCTCCCGAGCCTCGGCCCGCTCAGCCGTACCCCTCTTGCTTTGCAGTAGTCCCGGTTATCCTTGTTCCGGTAAATCTTGTCCGCAAGGATTGCCTCCGGATAAAACCCGTTTTTCTCTTTATATCTTTCAAGCGAATCAATCAGCGTGTTCCCTCATTGTATGCGTCCCATTCTAGCTTTTCGCAGAAAACGAACCCGTCTACGACGCTCACCGATAATTTCGCCCCGAACTCCACTGACGCCGATGCCTTTCCTCTTATGATCGGCCTCACATGCGGCTGACTTATGCTCACGATTCTGTCTTCCTTGCGGTACTGCCGGTGCTCGTACATTTCTAACTGCTGCCGGTAAAGCTCGTGTATCACCAGAAGATTCTTGTACTGCTGTCGGCTCAACAGCTCCAAGCCGTTCCTTTCCGCCAGCGCTTCTATGATTTTCAGGTCCCTGCGCATATATCTCAGAAGTTTTCCCCTCATCTACCTTATAACCGCCGGTTTCGGCTTCTGCTGCTTCGTAAATGCAAGATAGCTTTCCCGCGCCTTTTGCCGGTAAGTCCGGGACTTTTTCCTCTTCCCCTGTTCGGGCTTGTGCAGCACATCGATGATTTCTTCAAGCTTTTCACGTGCGTCGTTCAAAAGCCTGGTATCCGTCGGGTATTGTATGTCAGCCGGTGTGCAAGTCGCGTCCAGTATCATTTTGCCGGACTTTCCCAAGCCGTCCACTTCTCTTTGTGAGTGTCCAGTCCCACTGGAGGTCGGTGGATTGCCATTATGGTCTTTACTTTCCTGTTTTGCCGCCTGCACAATCTTTTCGTTCACTTCATTCAATATATCTGCGTTGAAGCGCTTGCGAAAATGCGTTATCAGCGAGGATGCAAACGGTTGTCCTTCGCTGAACCTGGGATACCCAAGGAAATATTGCAGGTACGGATTCTCCGCTATTTGGTTCACTGTCTCTTCATCAGAAACACCAAGCTTCGTTTTTATGATTAGCGTCCCAAGAGCCACTCTGACTGAAAACGTCTGCTCTCCTGTGTTGGAAGGCTTGAGGTTGTTGCTGTAATCATCTTCGAATTCCCACCAGGGTATTATTCCGGCCAGTTTGACCCAGCGGTTCTCCTTGTTGAGCTTCCCTCCGAAGGGTAAGAAAAAGTCGTCCGGTATGGTGGTTTGTTTCTCATTACTTTTATACATTTCTGACTCTCCCAAGTGCACGCTTTTTTGAGAAAAATTTTATTTTCTATGCACTATTTTATCAGAAAATGGCCATGGAATCCAGTGTTTATGCGGCTTTTAATGCGGTTAAGCAAGCCCTAAATAGACAATGAATGTCTTGTAAGGTTGATAATTTGGTACTTCGTAAGCGTCTAATTACCTGGTGCATTGACCTGCCCCTCGGCCTTTTTGCAAAATGCTATTGCGTCCTCTGACCAGGGAAGAAAATCTTCAAGAAATTCCGGATGTTCTTCAAACTGAACACCAGGC
>JBDKVA010000072.1:0-2293 GCA_039679375.1 Clostridiaceae bacterium | reverse complement strand
ATTGAAGACCTTTCATGCGCAGAACGAGTGAACGGGGTTTTGCATGAATATGCGGGGTTGATTATTTGAAGAATGGGGATTCCTTATAGGTAACGGGACGTATCGGTTATATCGTTGATCGTCGATGGAAGTAATGATGCTATCAGTGCTTTGACAGGCAAACTGGGCAGAATCTCCGGTGCTTCGGTAAAGTCGATGATTACTAAAAATATCAAATAAAAATTCTATAGTTGGAGGAGAAGATAATATGAATTTTTTAGAAAAGTATAAAAAGGAATTTGAGGAATATGACAAACTTGATCATGATTTTATTGATGACGATAAGATTTGGGCGCAATTAAACAAATGGGAAAATCCATCCAAGGAAGATGTACGACGTGTACTGAAAAAAGCGCAGCAGTGTATTCGGCTTGAACCGGAGGAAACTGCGATTCTTCTTCAAAACAAGGATGAAAGCACTATACAGGAAATGTATGAGTTGGCTCATCAGCTTAAAGAAGAAGTATATGGTGATCGCATTGTGTTTTTTGCACCACTTTACATAAGCGATGAATGCGCCAACAATTGCAAATATTGCGGGTTTCGCAGCAGCAATACTTCCATGCACCGCAAGACTCTTAGCATGGACGAAATTGAGCAGGAAGTGCGCATTATGATCGAAGAGGGTCAAAAGCGTACCGTGCTTGTGTATGGTGAATCGCCTGCTACTGAAGTAGATTTTATGTGCGAAACGGTTAAAAAGGTATACAGTGTTAAAACGGAGCACGGCGAGATTCGTCGCGCAAATATCAATTGTGCACCGCTTACTGTTGAAGAGTTAAAGAAGCTCAAGCAAGTGGGTATAGGTACATTTCAGGTTTTTCAGGAAACATATCATCATGAAACCTACCGTGAAATGCATCCCGCCGGAACCATCAAAGGTAATTATCGCTGGCGGCTGTATGCCATGGACAGAGCGCAGGAAGCAAAAGTTGACGATTGTGGCATAGGCGTTCTGTTTGGGCTTTATGACTGGCGTTTTGAAGTCATGGGGCTGCTTTATCACACCATTCATTTGGAGAAAACATTTAATGGCGTGGGGCCGCACACGATTTCTTTCCCGCGTATCACGCCTGCCACCGGTACTCCTTTTTCCAATCATCCCGAATATGCGGTCAGTGATAGCGACTTTAAAAAGTTAGTTGCCGTACTTCGCCTTTCCGTTCCTTATACGGGCATGATTTGTACTGCGCGTGAATCTGTAAAAGTGCGTAGAGAAGTAATCCCTTTCGGGGTATCGCAGATAGATGCGGGGACACGTATCGGTGTCGGCGCTTATGCGCAATCCTCGAATGCAAATCAGCTTCCTGATAAGGAACAGTTTTCTATCGGCGATGCACGTTCACTAGATAACGTAGTTAAGGAAATTTGTGATATGCACTGCATCCCCTCTTTTTGCACTGCGTGTTATCGCGCAGGCCGCACGGGTGAACAGTTTATGAAGGTTGCAAAATCCAAGTTTGTACATAACTTCTGTATTCCAAATGCTATTTTCACATTAAAAGAATACCTTCTCGACTATGCGGGTGATGAAACAAAGGCCAAGGGTGACGCTGTGTTAAAAAAACATATTGAGCAATTTAAAGGCGAACCAATTTATGATACGATATTGGAGAATTTAAAGAAGCTTGAAAATGGAGAGCGGGATTTGCGTTTGTAGGAACAAAATTTTGAAAATTAAAACCATTGGAAATGTGCTCGTCTACAACCCTGTATAAGTTAATCAGCGAAATAAATGTATTCCAGATCATAATAAAACTTAGATAAACAGTAAGAAAGAGCTTTTGGCGCTATGTCAGCAGCTCTTTCTTGCTGTTTTTCAGTTTACGGGTTTCCCTTAAGAAAGTATAAACTGCGTAAACAGGCAGAAGGAGTTTTGTGTAAAAGTATGGAAGATTAAACAATATAACACAAATCAATAAATGCGGTGATTACTTTGATTATTTTGGAGTTTATGCCAGGGAAGATTCTGAATAATATAGGATGGGTGGAGACGATAAAATGTCATTTTCAATCAAAGCTTTACCTGCCGGCAGCGGCGACTGTATTCTCGTTTCATTTGGTGAACAAAACAAAAAGACGAATATATTAATTGATGGCGGCATAGGACTGCGGGCTTATCGGCGATTAAAAAATGAGATACAAGAAATCGCCGCTAAAGGTGAATTTATTGATTTGCTGGTCTTAACGCATACGGACGAAGATCATATCGGCGGGATATTGAAAATTTTTAAGGATTCCGATATTGACAAGA
>JBDKVA010000071.1:0-17773 GCA_039679375.1 Clostridiaceae bacterium | reverse complement strand
CTTACAGATTTACGCAAATACGCTCCATTGCTGTATTTGAAAATCGGCGGCGGTTGAATCTATTGTAGCAGGCTTTTGTTTTTATTTCAATACATGATATGCAATTATTGGACGTTTTGTATACTACCGCAACCAAATAAATGCAGAATTTTTACAAAATATTTTCTGTGCAAAAAACGGTGTATAGTAGTTAATAGTTGTTTAATTGTACTTGACAGTAATTTGAATGATGTTATAATATACTTAATGTTCATAGACTTATAAAGTGCAGTTGTGCTGGTGAATACCGGCGGAAATGGCGGTCATTATGAGAATCATTGATTTATTTAAAAATAAGAAACCTGTTATTGCATTTGAGCTTTTCCCACCAAAGCCCGGCATCCCGATTGACACCATTTATGATCATCTGGACCAGTTTGAAGCTCTGAAACCGGACTATATCAGCGTTACCTACGGTGCAGGCGGGAGCCAGAAGGGAAGAACGCTGGAAATCGCAACAAGGATCAAAAATCTGCATCATATAGAGAGTATGGCCCACTTTACATGTGTCGGGCATACCAGGGAGGAAATAGACAGTATGCTTGCCTCCATGCATGAATTGGGGCTGGAGAATATCCTTGCCTTAAGGGGCGACCCTCCGGCCGGACAGCCTGATTTTGATTTCAATAAAAATGTTTACAGCTATGCCTCCGAACTTGTGAACCACGTCAGGAAGGTCAACAACTTCTGTATCGCAGCTGCGGCATACGTAGAAGGCCATGCGGACTGCAAAAGACTCAGCGAAGACCTGGCCCATCTAAAGGAAAAGGTGGACGCCGGGGCCGATTTTCTTATCACACAATTGTTTTTTGACAACAGACTGTTTTACGATTTCATGGAGAAGGCACGCTCAGCAGGCATAAACTGTCCGGTTGCAGCGGGTATCATGCCCATATTCAAGGCCGACCAGATCAAATCCATTACTGCAAAAAGCGGTTGTTCCATACCGGCCAAGCTTGTTCTGATGATGGATAAATATCAAGAAAATCCGGATGATTTGAGAAAAGCCGGTATCGAGTACGCGACACAGCAAATACGAGACCTCATTGAGAACGGAGTCGACGGCATTCACCTGTACACCATGAACAGGCCGAAATCCACTGCCGAGATCATGGCAGGCATAAAGTAGATCGCAGCCCTGATCCGATTGTATCTATCAATCACTCTACATCCGCTGGCGGAGCCTTGCGCGTTCGTTCAAGGCGTTGTCCAGCGCCGAGGCTTCGTTTATGACATTTTCTATTTCCTCAGTTTCGGGATCGGAGAGGTCAGTTGATAAAATCCTGTGCTTGAATCCAACGATGGTGCTTTCGATCTGGTCCAGCCGTACGTTGACCATTTCCAGCTCTTCGCGCTCTTCTTTGAAGCTTTGCAGGAGCTTTTCATCCATTTCCACCGTCTTTGTAAGCTCGAGAACGGCTTCGTAGCTTTTAAGCGAGCCAAGCTTCCTGTTATTCAGATTGATCCTTGCAATCAGACTGTTCATATTTTGCTGTGACAGCTCACGCATCCTGTCGGAATAATTGCCGGCAAGGTTGAGATAGGCCAGCACAAGCTTTAAAGCCTGCTCAATGATCCTCTGCTTGATCGGATCCTCACAATACCGTTCGAAGTAGCTGATCAGCTCCTGCTTTTGTTTGAGCACGCCGATCGTCTTTGTCCGAAGAGTTTTATCTAGGCTTCCTGAATTTTTCCTGTAGAAGCTGTTGCACTCCCAGCTCAATTTATGGATATCGTCAAGCTTTTCCGCCAACTTGTACTCTTCCTGGAATTGCCTGCTTTTTACAGTACGGATCACAGCAGCCGCATATGTAGCAACCCCTGCCGCACCGACGGCTGCAGCCAGCCAGGGCTTTCCGGGTACAGCATTTTGAATGCCATATACCAAAGCTGCTCCCACTGCAAGATACAACAGGTTCTGAAATTTCAGAGCTGCTTTCTGGTACATCGGAATACCACCCTTCAAATGAAACAATTTTTCATAGAGATCATTTTCCAATTTATATCCATTATATATTTAGATACCTTAAATATCAATATTCCCGGAGGAATCATTCACTCATAGAAAATTCTTCATTATACCTTAAAGCGGGCGGTCAATGGCCGCCCCTACCCGTTCGGAATGATAGCCGGCATCATACCCCTTACTTCGGTCCGAAAAGTCTGCTTAATGTAACCTGGGATTCTTCATCTGCAAATATAAATATCTTATCCCCGCCTTTAATGACCGTATCACCGTGAGGTATAATCATTTCCTTGCCTCTGGAAATAGCGAACAATACTGCTTTCACCGGCAGGGTCAAGTCCTTGATGGCTTTATCGGCAGCCTCGGACTGATTGTCGACCCCGGCCTGTACAATAGAATACGTACCCCTGTCTATCTTCATCAGTGTAATTATGTTTCTCAGATCAATTTCCTCCACTGCAAGGTGAGCCATCAGATCTGCCTGATTAAGTACAACGTCCACACCCATTCCGGAATTGAATAGCCATACGTTTAAAGGATTGTTGACACGTGCGATCACACGGGGAACACAAAATTCAAATTTGGCTATGGTGGAAGCAACCAGATTCGTTTCATCCGCACCGGATACCGCCATAACTACATCCGCCTCGATAATTCCCGAAGATTCAAGTACGTTTGGATCCGTTCCGCTGCCATATACGATGGTGTCCTGCGGAAGGACCTTTTTCAGCCTGTCAAGGATAATTTCCCTGTTTTCTATCAACTTGACGGAGCAGTGATTGTCAAGGAGCAGCTTGGCTATATAAGCACCCATCTGGCCGCCGCCAATAATAATAACCTTCATTTGATCTCCCCCCATTTCTGCTCCATGCCCAGTAATTTTTTCAATTTGCCTATGGATGCCGATAAAACGGAAATAAATAGAACGTCATTCTTCTTTAAAGCCGTTCCCATTGTCGGTATAAAGGTTTTATTATCACGGCAAATCGAAACAACCTGAATTTCACCAACCACAGCCAGTTCGTTCACCGTTCTTCCCACAAGCAGTGCAGGCGTGTCAGCCCTTATGATTTCAACGTCACCCATGCTCAAAATATTATCCAGCTGGTTATAACTCAGCATTTCCGTTGCCTGCTGCACACCCCAGGTAGTCGTCGAAATTGTCTGTATGCCAAGGCTTCGGTATATCTCCGCACTCCTTGGGTCATAAAGCCTGGAAATGACGCGGGGGACCTTGTAGATATTCCGTGAAATCCTGCCGATCAGCGCATTTGCATCATCACTCTTGCTGCATGCGACAATGGCGTCAGCCAGCCGGATTTGAGCCTTCTCCAGTATATCCCTGTCAAAACCGATCCCTACGATCGTTTCCCCGGTAAAATCATTCCCCAACAATTCAAATGCTTCCGGATTATTATCGATCACGGTCACCCTGTGACCCTTCCCTGTAAGGTTTCTGGCAAGTCCGGAGCCCAGCTTGCCGCAACCGACGATTATAACTTTCATCGCATTTACACCTCATTCCCTAGCTTTATTTTATCATACCTGCGGGAAATAGTTTTTCTTATTTCTTCAATAAGTAAAATCAACGGGGGAAGAACGATCAGAAATGCCCATTCTCTGATGCCGATGGGCGCAGTTTGAAAAACTTCCTGCAGGAATGGCACATAGATGATTAAACTAATCAGCAGTATTTCAAATACGATCCCCTGAATGACCTTCTTATTGCTGAACAGGCCGACTTTAAATACCGACTGTCTTTCGGTACGGCAGTTCAGCACCATTCCGATCTGGCAGAAAACAATCGCAGCCAGCGTAAGTGTTGTCGCCTGCCTGTATACGATACCGGAAGCTGCCAGCGGAACACCGGGCCAGCCATTGAGCAAATTCACAAAGAAATAAGCAGCCATCGCGACAGCAGACTCCAATAGTCCATACCAGAAAAATCCCTTCAGAACTATATGTTTATTTAATAATGTTTCCTTCCTGGAGCGCGGAGGTCTGTCCATGACACCCTTCTCCGGCAGCTCCGTACCAAGTCCGAGTGCAGGCATCATGTCGGTGCCTAAGTCGATCGACAGAATCTGCATAACTGTTAATGGCAAGGGGATCCCTCCCCTTGAAAAAAGAAAGGCAGCTGACGGCGCTCCTTCAGGCATATTGCTGTTTAGGATATAGAGCAGGAATTTCCTGATATTACTGTATACTGTTCGGCCTTCCTCAATCGCTTTGACAATGGAAGCAAAATTATCATCCGTCAGGATCATGTCGGCAGCCTCCTTGGCCACATCCGTACCCGAAATGCCCATAGCAACACCGATATCCGCTTTTTTCAGCGCCGGCGAATCATTCACGCCGTCACCGGTCACCGCTACGATATGTCCAAGCTCCTGCAGGCTTGATACGACCCTGTACTTTTGTTCCGGCGCTACCCTTGCGAAGATCACTTCATCCTTCAGGGCTTCCTTAAGCTCTCCATCCGGCATTTTTTCCAGTTCCATGCCGGATATGATCCTCGGATGCTCTCCTTTGACAATGCCGATTCGCTTTGCAATGCTTTCTGCAGTCAGTCCGTAGTCGCCGGTGATCATGACAATGCGGATACTGGCTTTATGACAGATTTCAACTGCCGCTGCGACCTCCGGCCTTGGTGGGTCAGCCATAACGACCAGACCGATAAAGGTCAGATCCTGTTCTATCAGTTCAGGGGTATAAGCGCTTAAGGCAGCAGGCAGATTATCCTTCCGGGACAAATACCGGCATGCGACGGCCAGGACCCTTAGCCCATTGGCGGCGTACCTGTCATTTGCCTCCATGATTTTTACTCGCTGTTCATTTGTAAGTTCTTCCCTGTTTCCCTGCCTGTATTTCCCTGTGCATAATTCCAGCACTTCCTTTGGCGATCCCTTGATATAGGCAATTCGCCTGCAGTCGTTTACAGGCTTGTCCAGCTGATGGATGGTGCTCATCCTCTTGCGTCTTGAATCAAACGGCAATTCTCTGAGTCTGGGCGTCTGTACAGGCTGTCCGTCAATGTCGATCCCGGCCTTTTGGGCAGCCACCCCAAGGCATGCTTCCGTCGGATCACCCAGAACAGTATAGCGGTCGGATTCTTCATTGGGCGGTACCACACGGGCATTGCTGCATAGAACGGCTGCGGTGAGAAGCATTTTAAGATCTGTGTTCCCATCGGCTTTTACTTCGCGTTTGCCTGCGAGGACCTTTCCCTCCGGTGTGTACCCCAGGCCTGTAACCGTGTACTCCTGGTCCGGCAGCCACAAATTGCTTACCGTCATTTCATTTTTCGTCAGGGTGCCGGTTTTATCCGAGCAGATCACTGTAGTGCAGCCAAGCGTCTCAACGGCCGAAAGCCGTTTCACCAAAGCATGCTCCTTCGCCATACGCTGAACAGCCATTGCCAGGGAAAGCGTCACTGTCGGCAGCAAGCCTTCCGGTATAAAGGCTACGATCATCCCCAGGGAGAAAATAAAGGCTTCTGCAATGGGCTCCTTCACAAAAAATACTGCCGCAATAAAAAATAGGACTCCAAAACTCACGGCAATGACCGATACCTGCTTCGTTAAGGTATCCAGTTCCTTTTCCAGCGGGCTCTTCTCTTCCTTCATGGTTTGCGTCAAATTGGCAATTTTGCCGAATTCGGTTTTCATTCCTGTTGAAATGACCACAACTCTAGCTGTTCCGCTGGCCACACTGGTTCCGGTAAAAATAAGATTCGGGATCTCAAACCGTGAAAGGCCTTCTCTCAAAACAGGATCATGTATTTTACGCACAGGATTGGATTCTCCTGTCAGTGTAGACTGGTTTACCTGCAAATCATTGCTGGCAAGAATACGAGCGTCGGCCGATATGCGGTCGCCTTCTTCAATCAGCATGATATCACCCGGCACCAGGTCCTCAGCCAGTATTTGCTGTTCCTTTTCATCCCTGACAACCCTGGCATAGGAGGGCAGCATTTTTTTCAAGGCTTCCGTCGCTTTCCCCGCACGGCTTTCCTGCATGAAACTGAAAATTCCGTTAATGACATTGACCATCCAGATGGCGATACCAAGCTCGGGCATATCGGCAACGAATGCAATGATACCGCCTGCCCATAACAGGATCGCCATCAGGCTGATAAAGTTGGACAGGAATATCAAAATAACGGGTTTGCCTTTTTTCTCACTGATAATATTCTTTCCATACTCATTCTGCCTGTCCCGTACTTCTTCTGCCGTCAGGCCTTCATGTCCCGTGCCCAACAATGTGCATGCATCTTCAGAATGAAGTTTATGTATGTTACTGATTCTTACATCATTTAATTCCGGTTTCTTTTTTTCCATTTTAGTCGCCTCATATAAGTTTGGAATAATTAATACAATAAATTCCATAACAATATCACAATCCGAAATGAGTTACAACATATAAAGTATCTCATTTTTAGTGCCAAAATAATCAAAAATATGTTCTATATAAGTTTACGCTGCAATATTACAAATGGTCTTCTGTTTACGTCATTTTCCCCTTCATTAACTGTTCAAATGTCATACTTTCACCACCTTCGACCAGCGCGTTCAGTATTTCGTTCTCTGTGAATGCCTTCACGAGCCTTAGTTCACCGTCAAGTACGTATACGATGTGAAACCGGTCAAAATCCATGCATTTCAGCGTTTCAGCAAGCAGTGTGTTTCCCATGACCACCAGATCTCTTGCAGGATATATCCCTTTTTTTATCAGTCTGGAGCGGCGGTAGATGATTTGTCTGATATTCATAAGAGCACTCTCCATTCTACCTGTTTTTAAAACAATAAAGATATAAATACCGATGATGATCAAGCTGAAATTGAAACCCGATAAATAAAGCTGATATGCACCGGTGAGAAGAAGTACAACTGACAGGATCATCGCCAGCCTGCGGATCATTCTGCCTGCCGCCAGCAATCCCACGCTCCCCGCCAGCACCTCAAGCAATACTCTTCCTCCGTCAAGCGGGAAGACCGGTAACAGGTTGAACAAAGCAAGATACAGATTGGTTGCCGAAAACAACCTCAAAGCCCCATTAAGCTCAGGAAATGCAGAAACCGCCAGCGATCCTGCTGCAAATAGCAATAGATTTGCAACAGGACCTGCCAAATGGATCTTGATCGAATTTATCCTGCTGCAATCCCTGCCGTTCATGGATAGTGAAAACCCGACAGGCGTAATCCTGACCACAGTTATTTTGTGACCGGTAAAATGTGCCACAGCCATATGCCCTGTTTCATGCAGTGCTATGGATACAAATGCTGCGGCATATTCCCGGATACATCCTGAAATAAGCAGCAGCAGTGGTACTGTAAAAATGAATATACTTATTTGAAGCTCTATATGCCCGATCCTTATCCTCACCTGACAGGTATGTTGATATATTCAAGCGGATCTACCGCAGCACCGTCCACCCACACTTCAAAATGCAGATGTGAGCCGGCTGCAGTGCCTGCACCTCCAATACTTGCAATAATATCTCCCCTTTTAACGTTATCGCCCTCTGATGAATTGAGGCTGCTGCAATTTGCATAGATGGTCTTCATACTGTTTGAATGCCTGATCTCGATATAAGCCCCATATTCGCGTGATAACCCTGTCGCCGTAACAACGCCTTCAAGCGCCGCGTTTACATTTCCTGCCTCTTTCACGGAAATATCGATTCCCTTGTGTATTTTCACATTTCCTGTTGCACTGACGGTTCTTTCTCCATATAACGTACTCAGCGTACCGTCAACAGGTTCGAGCATGCCGAAAACATCAGATGTCATACTTTCGCTGCTTGCAGATAGAACAGCGGTTTCGGATTTTTCCCCTGTTGCACCGGTATAGCTGACTTCCTCGGCAGTTTTATTTTCTATGGATGAGTTTGCTATGATCGTACCTTTTTTAGAGCTTTCGCCGTCCTGTTCGGATGCTGTTTTTGCCGCTTCGGTAACAGCGGCTTCATTCCCCTGTGAAGCATCCGGAGCCGTTGTCGTATCCTCCTGCATCTCTTCAGTAGCGTCATAATCGCCATTGGCTGCCTTTGTGACACTGTTTTTAATGTCGGAAGCCAATTTGTCCATGTAGGAGAATACATTTTTCAGTTCCGTGTTATAGCTCAGTATGTATTTAACCTGATCCGTAACGAAATTTGCTGCAGAAATATGGATGTTTTTTATTATTGCGACCATGACCAGAAGTATCAGACAAATAACCGTCTGACGTCCGATAGTCTGCTTCATACCTGCATGACGAGCCTGTGGCATCCTTTTGCGCCGTCTGGCAACAACAGGCCTGCGCGCATACCTTTGTCTGACAATAGAGCTCTCCATATCCACTCATCTCCTGTATTGTACAATTATTTACATAGTTCATTCGATATAGATATTAAATTATATTTGCCGGATTGGATTTTTATGTATACGTAACAAAATGATATACAATAAAAAAACGATGCAGTACGCACCGTTTTTCTTACATTTATGATTTATTCGGCTTTTCTTTTATCCGGCCATGAACGTTTTCATTCGCCGGCAACCAGTTCCCTCCACGATAGGTCCCCTCTTTCAAGACCCTTGATCAATATCTCTGCAGTAGCGATGTTCGTAGCATAAGGTATGTTATTCTCATCACACATTTTCAGCAATGAATTTATTTTAGCCTCATATCCTCTTTCAACTGCCGCATCCCGCAGAAATATCACCAGATCCATTTCATTCAGCGATACCCTGGCTGCAATCTGCTCAATACCGCCAAGCATCCCGGTTGAAAATCTGTAAACCGGCAGCCCCGCACCTTCCGCGATAAAAGAACCGGTGGTATCCGTCGCAAATAATGAATGCCGCTGCAAAATAGCCTTATATGCAATGCACAAGTCTACCATCAGTTCCTTTTTATTGTCCTGTGCTATAAACGCAATGTTCATTGGACCAAATCTACCTTATTTCCCGCTTTTTTTTATATTCTTGATCGGTATGTTTGCATAAAGCGCCGGTACCGTACTCTCCCCATCGTCGCTTTTCGTTCTTGTGAGTTGTATGTCCAAAGCGCTTTCATCAACATCCATATAGTTCGTAATAACCTTGATGATTTCACTTTTCAGCATTTCCAGGAACTGGGGCGAAACATTCGCACGGTCATGGATCAGCACCAGCTTCAGTCTTTCCTTAGCAACATCCTTGGAGTTCTTTGGTTTGCCGAATATTTTACTTAAGTCGAGCAGCATCTGTTTCCCCTCCTCAGTTCGCCTTCAGGCCAAATAATTTTTTTAGCTTCAGTACAAAGCCCTGGTTTTCTTCAAGGTTCATAAACGGAATCTCCTCGCCCATGATCCTCTTTACAATATTTCTATATGCCAGTCCTGCCATGGACTTGTCGTCATTGATGGCCGGTTCTCCCCTGTTCGTCGACACAACGATCTTTTCATCATCGGGCACAACACCGATAAGGCCGATTGCCAGGATGTCGATGATGTCGTCGATTGTCATCATGTCGCCGCGCTTGACCATATCCACGCGCAGCCTGTTGATCAGGAGCTTGGGATTTCTGATTTCATTAGCCTCGAGAAGGCCGATGATACGGTCCGCATCCCTTACAGCGGATACCTCGGGAGTCGTTACGACGATTGCTCTGTCGGCGCCTGCAATCGCATTTTTAAAGCCCTGCTCGATACCGGCTGGACAATCCACGATAATATAGTCAAATTCCTCTTTCAATTCCTGACAAAGCTTCATCATCTGCTGAGGGTTCACCGATGTCTTATCTCTGGTTTGTGCGGCCGGCAGCAGGTAAAGGCCGTCAAAACGCTTGTCCTTGATAAGCGCCTGCTTTATCCGGCAAAAGCCTTCTATTACATCTACAAGATCATATACGATTCTGTTTTCCAAACCCATGACAACATCAAGATTTCTTAGCCCGATATCCGTATCGACAAGAACTACCTTCTGGCCGGCCAGTGCAAGCCCCGTGCCAAGATTCGCCGTTGTTGTGGTTTTGCCAACGCCGCCTTTTCCCGATGTAACAACTATGACTTCCCCCATCCGAATACCTCCCGTGCGCCTTTTTGGGCATTTTTCTATCTTATGTAAATATCGAATTTTCTATCTGAATCTATGCATTATAAAGCTATTCTAATACTTTGTCAATTGACCATATTTCCTATTTATACTGAGGAAGAAATCTCTCAATATATACCATGTCATCCTTTACAAAAGCCATTTCAGGTATCAGCCCCTGCCTGTTTTCCTTTGTATCCGGCGGCCTTGTGATGACATCTGCGATGCGCAGCTGCGTCGGCTGAAGGCATAGGGCTGCAACGATCGCTTCCTTGTTGCCGTCCGCGCCTGCATGAACCATACCTCGCAGGGATCCCATCACAACTATATTGCCCGTTGCCAGTATTTCTCCTCCCGGATTGACGTCGCCAATAATAACAAGGTTCCCATCAAAGCTTATAAGCTGCCCGGACCGGACCGTGCCTTTGTAGAATTTTGTCATTCCCTCTTCCAGGCCTTTAAAAAACATCAGCTTCATCTTCGGCTTTTCATGACTTTTTTCAACTTCTGCCTGCTCCTTCTCCATCAGTGCCGAATCCTCTTCAAAGCTCTTGATTTCAGCACTTGTTTTCCTTGACAAAAGCTCTTTGATTTTCTCCTCCTGCTCTGCAATAAGCTTCCTTCCACGGTATTTCACAGCTATGCTTGCACCTTTGAAAAACCTGCCTGACGACTCCAATTTCTTCTCGATATGGTCATATACCGTTTCGAAGTCATCCTCTCCCCGCATAATCAGAATCAGGCCATTTACCGTTGCCTTGAAGCTTATGATGTTGTCGTCCATAAAAGACCTCCTGTATGTAAGACGGTTTTATACAAAGATCCCGCCAGTACACTGTCAATCCTGGAACTTATAACTTTCATACACAATTATCACATTTTTTATCCAAATAGACAAGTAAAAGTTGTTGATGAATTTAATCATGGGTTGAAAAGCGGTTCCTCCGGTTTGAGCACTTCATCATCCGTATTCCCCTTCTTCAGTCCAAAATACTCATCGATGATGTCTCTTGCCACGGGAGCGGCATCCGAGCCCCAGGCGCCCCTTTCTATGACGACCGCAATAGCGATCTGGGGATTGTCCGCCGGTGCGTAGCATACAAAAAGTGCTGTTGGCGAATTTAGTTTTGATCTCTGGGCTGTACCGGTTTTGCCTGCCACCTGGAAAGGAAGCCCGATGAATGATTTATATGCGGTACCGTCTGTTCCCTGCGCGACAGCGATCATACCTTCCTTAACCGCATCGATCGTCGACTGCTTGACCGGCACCTTCGTGTAGGAAGGCTGCGTCTCATTTACAAGCGAACCGTCATATTTAACGACTTTTTTCATTACATAGGGTTTATACCTTTTGCCGCCGTTTGCAATCGTGCTGATATAGCTGGCGAGCTGCAGGGGGGTAAAATTGCTATCGAACTGGCCTATGGAAACCTGAGCCGTATCGGCTGGCCTCCATATATCGTCCCGGAGTTCCTTTTTTAACTGGATCGAAGACATCAACCCGGCTTTTTCACCCGGCAAGTCGATTCCCGTCTCTTTTCCAAGTCCGAAGTGTTCCGCCCATGCATCAAGTGTATCAATCGTTGTTTTAAAGCCTAGCTCATAGAAATATATGTTGCAGGAGGTTTCAAGCGCTTTTTTGAGATCCATCCAGCCATGCCCGGATACCGGATACTCCAGACAATAAAAATCCCTTCCCCCTATATTCGTATGACCCGAATCATAGTATCTGCTGTTTTGAGGCGTTATGACCCCTTTTTCAAGAGCGGCAATGGCCGTAAGAGGCTTAAAGGTTGAACCAGGTTCATAAATTTCTTGAATGGTCCGATTGATCTGCGGTTTATTAATATCGGAATTAAGGTCTATAATTGCCTGCTGCGCCGCTTTATCCTCCGAGCCTGCCAGAAAAATCTGCGGGTCATAGCTGGGGTAGCTTGCCATTGCCAGCACTTCACCCGTATTGACATTTAACGCCACCAAAGAACCGGCATTGGCGTCTCCGAGGTTTGCCTTGTCCCCTTTTTTGTTTCTAATCAACTCTATATTCCGCGCAAGCGACTCCATAGCTACCTTTTGCAGGTTCGTATCGATCGTCAGCACAACATCGCTGCCCGGAACCGCCGCTATTGTTTCCCGCTGTCTCGTCAGCCTGCCGCTTGTATCCACTTCAATGCTTCTTTTCCCGTCCCTGCCCCTCAGGTACTTTTCAGCCGTCTTCTCCACGCCGGCCTTCCCAATCAGATCATTGTTGCCGTACCCTTCATCCTTCAGATTGTCATACTGGCTTTGTGTGATCGCTCCGATATAACCAAGCACGTGAGCTTCATCATACGCACCGACATATTCCCGTACCGGTACGATCGACGTGATGATGCCGGGAAATTCATGATGCCTTTCTTCTATTTCGGATATGGTATCCATTCCGACATCCTTCGCCAGCGATATGGACCCTCCAATTGTAAAATTCCAGTTATCGAGCAGGATCTCGTACCGCAGAAGCATTATTTTATATGCCTCTTCATCTGAGTAGGATGAATCGATTTTGAACTTTTCATTTCTCAAGTATTGAAAAAGCTCTTCCGGCTTACTTTTAACATCTTCCTCCTTCATATTGAGCCTGTTTTCATTTTTCTGCCATTTTTTAATATCATCCAATTCTTTTTCGCTAAACGTAATAGGGTTGAAGGTCAGGTATTTTGACAGGCTGTCGGCATAACTCACCTTATTTTTATCAAGTATTCCGGTAAGCTTTAACAGCATTGCGTTCAACTCGGAGGTATCAATATCCGTTTTTACGATCTGTATGGCAAATCCCTGCCGGTTGATGGCGATCGGTACGCCGTTGCGGTCAAGGATCTTTCCTCTTGATGCTTCAATGACACTTTCCTTTAAAACGCTGTTCCGGGAATCGGCATTATATTTTTCACCTTCCACGACCTGCAGATTGAACAGGCGGAATAC
Organism: Clostridiaceae bacterium; assembly: GCA_039679375.1. Classification (GTDB taxonomy): domain Bacteria; phylum Bacillota; class Clostridia; order Acetivibrionales; family DTU013; genus JBDKVA01. The sequence continues at coordinate 4,747 of JBDKVA010000071.1, read as the reverse complement.
GATTATAAGCCCAAATACAATAAAGCCCAGACTGAGAATCAAATACCGGTTATTCAGCTTTTCCTTCAAACACACTCACCTCTATATTCAGGAGTCTGCTCGAAAACTCCTGCAAGCATCTTTTCGTCCATTGTGTCCGAGCGGACTCAAAGGCTCAATACTTTCTTGCCATTTTCTCCGTCCCGGCAAAACGCTTATCCGCTTTCATCACCAGCCAGTAAATCGGCATTGCTGTCACGCAGTTATAGACTGCTTCCGGCAGGATGACACGTGAAAGGGCATACAGCAATTCCATTTCCCCGCCCATTATATTGTTCACTATGTAAACGATTATTTCATATAAAACAGAATACACAAAGGTGAAAAACAGGGCAACCAGCAGATTATCCCTGAACATCCTCCGATTGGCAGACCCCGCGGCAATGCCCAGATAAAACCCCATTAAAGCATAGAACCCAAGCACGCTGCCAAACATCATATCTATGGCAAGTCCCGCAAAAAAACCTGTGATACTGCCCTCTATATTACCTCTGATGAGAGATGTGACGATAATAAATACCATCAGAATATTAGGCGTGATGCCATAGATTGCTGCATATTGAAGCAGCGTCGTCTGAAAAAGAAGGAACACAAATATGAAAAAAGAATAAAAAAGTATCTTGCTTTTCATTTATTTACACTACCTGTTTCCCGATTTTCTTTACCCTTCAGGACATACACCTCTTCGAGTCTTTTAAAATCTGCCGCAGGCTGTATAACTGCATATCTATCCAATTCACTGTTCATTTTCCTGACTTCAATTACCTCGCCGATAACGATCCCTTTCGGGTAAATACCGCCAATGCCTGATGTTTCAATAATATCTCCGACTTCAACATCTACCTCGAGCGGAATATAGTCCATTTTGCACAGGCCTTTTTCCTTGAGCGCCATATCGCCCCTTACAATGGCATGGCCGCCGCTCGCCTTGGAAATCCAGCCGGCTACGGCGCTCTCCTCGTCAATGATCGTAATCACCTTCGATGAGGATAAGTCGGACGACAGTACTCTTCCCACCAAACCCCTGGTGTTGGTTACAACAGGGCAGTTGCTTCCGATGCCTTCTCTGCTGCCTATGTCGATTTTAAAAACATTGAACCAGTTACCCGGATCGATCGCTATAATATTTGCACCCAGAATGGTATAGTCGCCGAATTGCTCCTTCAGGCTCAAAGCCTGCCTCAATTCATCATTTTTCGATTCAAGGGCGGAAAGCTCGCGGTTCTTTTTCCTAAGCTCGGCAACCTCGGCCTTTAATTTTTCATTTTCCGTTTTAACAGCTTCGATATCCCTGAAAAAAGAAAGACCATCCTCTACCTTCTGTCCTATCGACGAAAAGAATCCCTGGATCGGCGTCATCGGCACGCTGATGATATTGCTCAGCCAGTTCAGCCTGCTGTTTTTATTGGCCGAAACCCCCATAACCACCAGAAGTACGACGGTTATTAAAGACACAATGAACCATTTGCTTCTGAAAAAACGCAGCAAAGGAACGGTCTCCTCTCTATCTTAATTTTCTTGGCGTTATCAGCACCCTTTTCAACGTTTCGATTTCATCAAGCACCTTACCCGCGCCGATGGCAACACAGTCAAGCGGTGTTTCGGCAACCGTCACAGGCATCCCCGTCTCCTCGTGGATGAGCCTGTCCAATCCACTGAGAAGGGCTCCTCCGCCCGCAAGCATAATACCTTTATCCATGATATCTGAAGCTAATTCAGGAGGTGTTTTTTCCAGCGTATATTTGATGGAGTCCACGATGGAGTTGATCGGCTCTCTTAAAGCTTCGTTTATTTCACTTGAAGAGATCGAAATATTCTTGGGAAGCCCTGTGATAAGGTCTCTCCCTCTTACCTCCATGTATTCTTCCTTTGGCTTGGGGTATGCATTGCCGATCGCAAGCTTGATCATCTCGGCAGACCTCTCCCCGATCATCAGGCTGTATTCCTTCTTGACAAAATGTACGATCGCCTCGTCAAACTCATCTCCTGCAATTCTTAACGATTTACTGGTGACAATACCGCCAAGCGAAATAACGGCAACTTCACTTGTGCCGCCTCCAATATCAACAATCATGCTGCCGGTGGGTTCTTCAACCGGAAGATTTGCTCCGATTGCAGCTGCCATGGGCTCCTCAATCAGATACGCCTCTTTCGCGCCCGCCTGCAGCGTAGCCTCCTCCACGGCTCTCTTCTCGACCTCCGTTACACCTGAAGGGACGCAAATGACTACCCTTGGCTTTGACATGAAACCACCGTTGATAGCTCTTTTTATAAAATATTTCAACATGCTTTGCGTAATGTCATAATCAGCAATAACTCCGTCCTTCATCGGCCTTATCGCGACGATATCCCCCGGCGTCCTGCCGATCATGCTCTTTGCGTCGTCGCCTACCGCCAGGATCGCTCCGCTGTTTTTATTGATTGCAACAACGGACGGTTCCCTTACGACGATTCCTCTCCCTTTTACGTGAACAAGTGTATTGGCCGTTCCCAGATCAATTCCTATGTCTCTTGCAAAAAATCCCATTTGTATAGTCCTCCCAAACTCTTGTCAAAAGAGCACCGGGGCATCAAATCAGTCCCTGCTCCTTGAAGCTTATGTACCTTCCATCTCCTATGATTACATGGTCCAAAACCTTTATTCCCAATATGTTTCCTGCATTTACAAGCCTTTGCGTCGTTTCAATGTCCTCCCTGCTGGGCTCCGGGTCGCCGCTGGGATGATTGTGCGCTAGCAGCATTCCTGAACAACCCGCTTTCACAGCCTCGCTGAATACCTCTCTCGGATGGACTATGGATGAATTGAGACTTCCTACTGAAACATTAAGATATTTTATGATATGATTCTTTGTATTCAGTAAAATGATCTTAAAAATTTCCTTTTTAAGATGCCTCATTTCTTCCATTAAAAGCATACTAACTTCAACAGGCGATTTTATAGTCACCTTGTTGTTATTTATAAGTGAAGCTGAAACTCTTTTCGACAGCTCCATCACTGCCTTAATCTGCAGAGCCTTGACCTTGCCTATTCCCCTTGTCTTCCTAAGCTCTTCCACCGATATGTCATGAAGGAAAGCCAGGCCGCCATTGTTTTCACCAAGCGACAGCACCCTTTGAGCCAGCGAAACCGAAGTCTCTTCCATGCTTCCAGTGCGGATAATGATCGCCAGCAATTCCGCATTTGACAAGTTCTCGGGACCATATTTCTCCAGCTTTTCATATGGTCTCTCATTTACCGGTATATCCTTCATTCTAAGTCTGTATTCCATTTTGGTCAACCCCCGCATTTCTTAATATTTTGTTACATCACTCCTTTCATTATACCATATTTATACATTTATTTTGTAATATCTGTAAATATTATCGTATTTTTCTATTTACTCTATCGCATTTTTACCAAACTCATGTAGCATCTTGCCCAGTCTGAAAAGCGGCAAGCCCACTACATTGGAGTAGCATCCGTCAATACCTTCCACAAATAGCGCCCCTCTGCCCTGGACCGCGTATGCGCCTGCCTTCCCGAACGGTTCCCCTGTTCTGATATAAGCTTTGATATTCTCAGACGTTATGAGGGAAAATTTCACTTTTGTCGTTTCATGCCCTATTGCGACCTTCCCGCTTTCGGCATCTGTCAACGCAATTCCGGTAATTACAAGATGCTCCCTGCCGCTTAAGCTTTCGAGCATCCTTATGGCGTCTTCTTCATCTGCAGGCTTGCCGAATATTTCTCCATCGCACACTACGATGGTATCTGCTCCGAGTACTAAGCCTTTCTGTACTTTTTTCGCCACGTCCATAGCCTTCAGATAAGCCAGCTGTTCCGTTTTCTGTTCCGGGGTACCTGAGAGCTCCGCCTTTTCTTCATCCACCTCGCCCGGCATCACCGTAAACGGTATTCCTGCCTGGCTGAGCAGTTCTCTTCTCCTTGGTGATGAAGATGCAAGTATGATTGCATCCATTAATCAAAATCCGTCCTTTTTGTCGTTTAGCCGATCATTTTTTCATCCTTAATCTTATCATAAATGCGTATGGTTATGTACAATAATTTATCATGTTAAATAGAAATTTATATACGACATGCAATCTGAGAAAAATGCATAATATAGGGATTCAGTGAATTGTCGGAATGATGTGGAATATGGGAATAATGCACAGCACTGTCATTGCGAGCGCAGCGCGGCAATCTCACCCTAAGACAAGGGGACGGTTCTATTGTCTGTCTCACGGAGCATACAATAGAACCGTCCCCTTGTCTTCTGATGCGTGGGATTGCCAGGGTAGGATCGTCAGCGCTATTTATTCTGGTTGTGTTTCCAAGCACCTGCTTACGTGCATTCTTTCAAGTAATTATAGCTCGAAGTAAGCAGTCCTGTCCCACGGGCTGGTCGCATACTGCGTATGCTGCTCGCCCATGCATCCTAGGCATTGCAGTCTACACCATTAAATGAGTACTAAATGGAAGGACTTCGCAGCCGGAAACACAACAATGAATTTCTGCTTTGCAGAAATGCTACACTAATGTAATATTTCGCTTTAGCGAAATCTATATCCACAAACAGCACTGCCGCTCCTTGCTGATCAGTGCCTTCGAAGCCGCTTATAAGTGTTAGGAAAAGCTTCGTGATATGCCCGAAGGAAAATAAAACAGGCGGTGAAATGGACACGATGTCCATTCAGGCACATCTACGCCAGGGATGGCGATATATGT
>JBDKVA010000070.1:0-4019 GCA_039679375.1 Clostridiaceae bacterium | reverse complement strand
GACACCGCTAAAGAAAAACCCCAGGAGGCCGAAGTTATAGCTGTAGGTCCGGGAGCTTTAAACGACAAGGGCGAAAGAATCCCCATGGATGTAGCCGTAGGAGATAAAGTTATTTTCTCCAAATATGGTGGGACCGAAGTCAAGGTCAACGGCGAAGAGTACCTGATCATGAATCAACGCGATATTCTTGCAAAATTTAACTAAGAAAAAAAGGAGGATACATAGATGTTATCCAAAGAAATAAAATTCGGTGAAGATGCTAGAAGATCCCTGGAAAGAGGCGTAGACACCCTGGCTAATGCAGTCAAGGTTACTCTTGGACCCAAAGGCAGAAACGTTGTTTTGGACCGCAAATTTGGGTCTCCGACCATCACTAATGATGGTGTTACCATCGCCCGGGATATCGATCTTAAAGATCCGTGGGAAAATTTGGGTTGCCAACTGGTTAAAGAAGTAGCCATCAAGACCAATGATGTTGCCGGTGACGGCACCACTACCGCTACTGTGCTGGCCCAGGCCATGATCAAGGAAGGCCTTAAGAATGTCGCTGCCGGCGCTAATCCGATGATTATGCGCAAAGGTATCGACCAGGCCGTTAAAGCCGCAGTTGAAGAAATCAAAGCCATCAGCAAGCCGGTAGAATCCAAGGAAGCTATTGCCCAGGTAGCGGCCATTTCCGCTGATGATGCCGAAATCGGGAAATTGATTGCCGATGCCATGGAAAAAGTGGGCCGGGATGGAGTTATTACCGTTGAAGAATCACAATCCGTCGGTACTTCCCTGGATGTTGTCGAAGGTATGAACTTCGACCGGGGTTATATTTCTCCTTATATGATTACCAACGCTGAAAAGATGGAAGCAGTTCTCGATGATCCCTATATATTGATCAGTGACAAGAAAATATCTGTAATCGGCGAAATCCTGCCGGTGCTTGAAAAAGTTGTACAGACCGGCAAACCTTTATTGCTGATTGCCGAGGACATCGAAGGTGAAGCCCTGGCAACCCTGGTAGTCAACAAACTGCGCGGTACCTTTAACTGTGTAGCCGTAAAAGCTCCGGCATTTGGCGAGAGAAGAAAAGCCATGCTGGAAGACATCGCAGTTCTGACCAGAGGCCAGGTAGCTTCTGAAGAACTGGGCATCAAGATGGAAAACGTAACTCTGGATATGTTGGGTAAAGCCCGCCAGATCGTAGTCAAGAAAGACGAAACCATTATCGTTGACGGAGCCGGCTCTGAGGATGAAATCAAGGCCAGAGGCGCCAACATCAAGAAGCAGCTGGAAGAAACCGATTCCGAATACGATCGCGAAAAACTCCAGGAAAGACTCGCCAAACTGTCCGGTGGTGTCGCTGTAATCCAAGTCGGCGCCGCAACCGAAACCGAACTGAAAGAAAAGAAACACCGCATCGAGGATGCCCTGGCAGCTACCAAGGCCGCCGTTGAAGAAGGCATCGTATCCGGTGGCGGAGTTGCCCTGATCAATGCGATTGCCGCAATTGAAAAAGTGCAAGCCGAAGGCGATGAATATACCGGTGTCAAACTGGTCAAGAAAGCCCTGGAAGAACCCCTGCGCCAGATCGCCAACAATGCCGGTGTGGAAGGTTCAGTAGTAGTAGAAAAGGTCAAAGAAGCAGCCGTAGGCATTGGCTACAATGCACTGACCGGAGTTTATGAAAACATGATTGCCGCCGGTATAATTGACCCGGCCAAGGTTACCCGTTCTGCAGTCCAGAATGCAGCCAGCATTTCCGCCATGGTTCTGACCACTGAAGCTGTAGTAAGTGAAGCACCGGGCGAAGATGATATGAAAGGCATGCCTCCCGGAGGCGGCATGGGCGGAATGGGTGGAATGGGCGGCATGATGTAAAAAGACGCAACTAGGCCCTATTCTACGGCGATAGTTTCTTGTTTAAACTGTTCGTGACCACATTTTGACCACGTAAGGAAAATTAGAGGCGTTTCATTAGTTCACTGAACTTTCGAGATGCCTCTTTTTTCATAGCTTTTGTGACGTGTAAATAAATTCTTCTGGTCGTATCATCGTCGATATGCCCAAGGCGTTCCATAATTTCTTCCAGACCTACTCTGGCTTCAGCTAAAAGCGATGTGTGAGTGTGACGGAGAGAATGGGGAGTCAGGTCTAAAAGAGGAGAGCATTAAGTTTAGCCTTAATTATCAAGAGTGCGATGACTATTTAAAAGCATTAGGGTATTCTGTTATTGAAAATATTGATTCAAATAAAAATAACAAAAACAATGGTCGTTCAATTGCTGTTTAACAATTCTGCAACCAATTCCGTATCAGTTATTGAGGCCCGACCATTTACCGAATTAGGGATAAAACGAAGTTTATATTCACTTTGGGTGCGATTTCGGTTTCCATATTTGAAGAGTTTCTTGCACGAAAGGGCTGATAGATAATAAATCTAATCAATGAACTAATTTGCAATATAATCCTAAGTATATTTTTTATTTGGAGGTATGGTTGTGGATAGATTTGAAAAGGTTACAGTAGTTAAGAAAGCTAATATCTATTTCGATGGAAAAGTGACCAGCAGAACGGTTCTGTTTGAAAACGGGGAAAAGAAAACATTAGGAATTATGCTGCCTGGCGAATACGAATTTGGCACTTCAGACAAAGAAATTATGGAAATCATACAAGGAAATCTTGAAGTAAAATTGCCTGGCAGCGATGACTGGCACATTTTCACAGGCGGAGAATCATTCGAGGTATCTCCAAATTCTAAATTTAATCTAATTGTGAAAGAAACCACTGATTATTGTTGTTCATATATTCGTTCATGATCAAAACATGTTGCCCCAGACGGAGTGAAACAGTCAGAGTGGTATTCAGAGGCATAACAATATAGTCATATTATGATATATAAAGACTATATTGTGTTATAATATGATTATCAAGTTATTGGAATGAGGTGATACCGTGGAAGCAGCAATAAGACCATCTGCAGATTTAAGAAATCATTATAGTGAAATCTCCAAGCAATGTAAAGAAGCAAGGGATGCTGTTATTATTACAGTAAATGGACGTGGTGATACAGCAGTTCTTGGTTTACAGGATTACTATCAAATGAAATCAGAACTTGAACTACTTAGAACACTTGCAGAGGCGGAAGACGATGTGAAAAATGGCAGATTGGCGCCAATGCAGGAATCGTTCGATGATCTTCGTGCATCTTTGCTGGAAAGGAAGAATGGATGAAGTATAAAATACTACGAACGGATAAAGCGGAGGATCAGCTCCGTGAAATCGTTTTTTATATTGCCGGTGATTCCGGTAATATTGATATTGCAATTGGATATTTGGACAAGATTGAAGCAGCAATTAGTCGTCTTCAAGAGTTTCCGGAGTCAGGAAGTGTTCCGCGATATTCGATTTTGAAAAAGCAAGGATATAGAGTATTGATTGTCGAAAGGCATCTTGTTTTTTATAAGATAAATGAGGCGGATAAGCTGGTAATTATATATGCGATTGTAGACGGAAGAAGAGAATATCGTAATTTGATATAAAAGCGGAAGCTTAAACCGATTAACTAAAAACAAAGAGCCGAATCTTTAAATCGAGTCGGCTCTTTCAATTTAATCTAAGGCGGTATTTGAAGTTACTACTGGACGGCGGCGTACTCAGCCAGTATCTCATCGAAAATAGCTGAGACCGGAAGGATCTTTTTGATCTTGAAAACATTTTTGCCGACAAAAACTACTCCTTGTTGTACCAAACCATTTTTGGCATTGGTTAAGGCCTGCAATATACAGTAATCGCCGGAGCAGTTTTTTAAGCAGGCATCGCATTCTTCGGGTTCAAGATCATCGGCATCCTTTTCGACCATTTCGATAAAATCATTGCGCAAAGCCCGTCCCGGCATGCCTACCGGGCTCTTGATAATTATCACATCTTCTTCTTTGGCATTAAGATAGATTTGCTTGTATTCATCGGCGACATCACATTCTTCGCTTAATACAAAACGGGTGGCCATTTGCACTCCGCTGGCTCCCAGCT
>JBDKVA010000069.1:0-61234 GCA_039679375.1 Clostridiaceae bacterium | reverse complement strand
TCTCAGCTTATTGTGATTTTTGCTTTTGCCTTTCCGATTTCTTCAAATCAACAAAAAACGAATTTGAAAAAGCACTTAATTATGCCAAAAAACCCGCTAAAATAGCGGGTTTTCGGACAGTCTGTGGCGGAGAACATGGGATCATTATAACGAGCCTTCACAAAATCCGGCTAACTTCGGCTTATCATTTGCCAAACTCACGATTTTGTTGTGAATAATGTAGTTATCACATTACGCAAAACGCCGTCCAGATGGAATATGGGCGGTGTTTCTGTATAAATAATACCTTCAGAAATAAATAAGCAGTAGTGGTATACAACATCTTTGTGTACGTTGAATCCTTTTGTGTTATTATGTTATTGAATAAGGCAGGAGGTAATAACATGGAAAAATCGCAAATACATGAAAAAAGATTTTGGCTATGCTATCTTTATCCAACGCGCCTTATTACTCTGGAAGGGGAAAGTATAACTTTTACTATTGACGAGATTAATGACTGTACTTATGACCATGCCATTTTATGTAGAATCGTAGGACATTTATCCAATACTTTTAATGGAATAGAAATCGAATATACCATTTGTGGCGATGGTGCATTATTGATAAGTATTGATGAGAAATCATTTTCGACAAACGATTTGATACTACATTTCAATGATTTTCTTTGTAAACTTCTTCTTGGCGGTATATATGTAGAAGCGATAAATAACAAAGATATAACAACGGGCTCATTACACGGAAGAAATATGATATGGCCAGTTAATTTTGGTGAAAGTCTCAGCTCAAATATGCACGCAAGAATTAGAATGCGTTTAGCGAACAATATGGAAACTATTTTTCTTGATGGCGCATGTAAAGGTGCTAAATCTATTTTGGAAATAAAGAAGGCTCTGTCGAGAGGAAATGCAATTATAGGTGACATCGACAATATTAGCACGTTTTATTTGTTGACGGGAATAAGCGAATTACGATATAGGAATTGGTCGGCCTCTCTCTCTAATCTTTGGATCATAACAGAACAGATCACCGATTTTTTATGGGAAAACAGATTTTTAGCTGACGAAACCAGAAATCCGAATATACCATCAAGAATACAGAGCTTGCGGCAAGATAACAGAACATATAGTGCTTCCGTTAAGCAAGAAATTTTATTCCAGCTTGGTATCATACCTGCTGATATATACTCAGAATTATATTCTATTAGAAAGGCCAGAAACAGATTGGTTCATGAAGGCAAAATGGTCAATAAAGAAGTTGCTATGGGGCTATATAAAACAATTAAAACGCTTTTGCCTATTGCATCTAAGCAAGAAAGCATAGCGCCTCTGCTTGATAATGAAATATTTGATTTTAATCATTCTCTGGAATGAGCTACAATCAAGGATCGTATCCATAAATATGGGTGCCATGCTTAACTTTTTGATGACAAGATAAAAATTAAATATGAAATTTTTGCTTTATGTAAAACGCTGCCTAAGTGAGACTATGGGCAGCGTTTTTGCGTGGTAGCAGTCACTTCGGGCCAATATGGCCCGAAGTGGAAAGGAGGGATTGCACCATCCCCACAGGGCTTGATTGAAAAATCAGGCCCTTTTTTCATGCCATTTAAGACAAAGGAGGTAATACGCATGGCGAAAAGCAAATTGGCAGTCGTTGAAAGCGGCGCGGAACAGGTCGTTGTGGAACCCGAAACCGGGATTGATAGCCAATCCGCGCCTGAAATTCCGGCTGTGCCGGAAAGCGGCGAAGCCCCTGCCCCTGAACTGACGGACGAGGAAGCCACGATACTCGCCCATGAGGGCGAAGCGGCGTTGCGGGAGTTAGGCGAAGAACAGCTTGAACCGCCCGCGCCTTTTGACATTCCCGCCCCCGGCGATGTGGTCGTTTCGTTTGAAAAAATCGAGGAGCTTATAACCGAACGCAAGGCGGCGGAGCAAATTGCCGCACAGGATACCCCGCCCGATACCCCTGCCCCGGAGCAGCCCCCGGAGAAAAAGACGGCGCGGCAGGAGCAGCCCTCCAAAGCCGAGAAGGCCGAAAAGGCGGCGCCTGCCAAAGAGGATAAGGCCCCCACATCGGAAAAAGCCAAAGGGCCGGAAAAGGAATCGGAGCTTACTCCCGCTCAAAAGGTCGGGCAAACACGGAAGGCCCGAAACGCGCAGGTGATTGACTTCATGGAAGGAAAGCGCACGTCACCCCTGCCGGATGGGAAGCCAATTCCTGACCCTGCCGCCGAAAAAAAGGCCCCGGTGAAAGAGGTAGCCCCTCCCCCGGAGCCGGAAAAGCCGCCGGAGCCGAAAGAGGCCCCGCGCAAAGGTGAGCCGGAACAAATTGTATATCTCAATCTGTCCGAGCTTCACGCTTTCAAGAATCATCCCTTTCAGATAAGGGACGATGAAGAAATGCGGGCTATGGTGGAGAGCGTCAAGGACAAGGGCGTCACCCAACCCGCCATTGTCCGGCCCCGCGAGGACGGCGGGTATGAAATCGTATCCGGCCACCGCCGCCAGAAGGCCAGCGAGCTTGCCGGGTATTTTGAAATGCCCTGTATCGTCCGCAATCTCACCGACGAGGAAGCCATCACGCAGATGGTGGAGGACAACACCAATCAGCGCGAAAATATCCTGCCGAGCGAACGGGCCAAAGCCCTGCAAATGCAGTTGGAGGCCATCAAGCGGCAAGGGGTGCGAACCGGCAACGGACAACGCACCAATGAGATTGTAGCAGAGCGTAATAAGATGACCGTCAAGCTGGTGCAGCGGTATATCAAGCTCAACGACCTTGTTTCCGACCTTAGCAAAATGGTGGACGAAAAGAAAATCGCGTTCACCCCCGCCGTTGAAATGTCGTATATCAAGCCCAAAAATCAGCGGTATATCGCCGATGCCATCGAGGGCCAGCAATCGGCCCCGTCGCTCTCACAGGCGCAGCGCATGAGGGAGCTTGACCAAAAAGGTATGCTCAACGGCGATGTGATCGACGGTATCATGCTCGAAGAAAAGAAGGAGGTAGACAAAGTGATTATTTCCAGTCAGGAATTGAGCCAGTATTTCGGCAAGGAAAAAACCCCGCGCGACATGAAAGACCAGATTTTGAAGCTGCTGGACGAATGGAAAGCCAAGCAGCCGGAGCTTTCCAAGCCGGAAAAGAAGCAGGAACAGGAGAAATAGGAACATCGGGCCATGTTGGCCCGATGTTGGTATGCGGGGCGCTGCCCCGCGCCCCGAAGCTCAAAGGATATAAAATATTCCCCGTCGCCAATTATTCCGTAGCATAGCCGGGAAAAGCCTGTCAAGAGTGCGAAGCACCGCCGCGCGCGGCGGCCATGCTCTCGACTGGCTTTCCCGGTTATGCTTTAAGGCTGTCAAGCGACGGGGATATATATTCCTTTGAGCCGCTCCCTTTCCATGAGTGGAAAGGGCGGGGGATAGGTTGACCACTTAACGCAACATGAACGGAGGTATTTTCTATATGAAAAGGCCATTGGCATATATCACGGCCGCATGGAGCGGCGACCGCTCTACCGACACCCAACAGGCGGCGCAGTATTGCCGGGCGGTATACGAGGCCGGGTTTTCCCCGGTCTGCCCGCTTCTCTATCTCCCGCTTTTCCTCAATGACGCAATCCCGGAAGAACACAAAAGCGCCATCGACATGAGCCGCGACCTTTTGCGCCGCTCTCATGTCGTGGTTATCTGCGGCACGGGCATTGACGAGGATGTAAAAAACGACATTGCGGTTGCCGGGCGTCTGAATATCACGGCGACCACGTTGGACGGAATTTTAACCGTTAAGACACAGGGCCGGGCGAAAGACCATGCTTGAAGCGTTCGTCACCAATCTTGGCCGCTACAACGAGGGGTATCTGGACGGGGAGTTATTGAAGCTCCCCGCCACAACGGAGAACGTACAGGCCCTTTTGAAGCGTATCCATGTGGACGGGATACGGTATGAGGAAGTGTTCATCACGGACTATGAAACCAATATTCCCGGCCTGTACGACTGCCTGGGCGAATACGAAAGCATTGATGAACTGAACTATCTGGCCTCCCTGCTTGACGATATGGAGGAACAGGAGGCCCAAAAGTTTGCCGCCGCCGTGGAGTTTGGCGAACACACGGGAAGCGTCAGGGAGCTTATCAATTTGGCTCAAAACTTGGATTGCTATGAGTTTTACCCCGGCATTGAGGACGAGGAAGATTTAGGGCGCTTCTACATTGAAGAAATGTGTACGCTGGAAGTCCCGGAGCATTTGGAAAATTACATTGACTACGAGGCATACGGGCGGGACATGGACTTGGACGATAACGGGCGCTTTGTGGATGGCGGGTATATCGTGGAAAATGGCAACAGCTTTGTCGAGCTTTACAACGGCAGGGATGATCTGCCGGAGGAACACCGCATTTTTGCCTATCCCGCGCCGGAGAAGTCCATACAGAAAACACTCGCGGAATACCGGCAGTCGGTCAGTGAAGCGCCCTCCCATGAACGGCCCCGCCTTGCCGATGTGGAACGGTAAGCCACTTCGGGCCAACTTGGCCCGAAGTCCTCCCCATACGCCCCTGCATATACCGCCGCCGTAAAAAAAGTGGCGGTTTGAAAGGAGGTTTTTCATGCAGGAAGATATAGAACGCAGGGCTATTGCCGTAACCGTTACAGCGTCAAAGCTGACCGCGAAGGTGCTGGCAAAGGCGTTGGCGGCGGTTTTGCGGAAGATCCAAAAGGAGTATCACAAAGCACAGACCCCGCAGGGCAAGCAGAGCGTGAAAAAGTTGATGAACCACCGTGTTTCCACGAACGCCCTGCCGCTGGACGGGGAAACAAAGCTCTTTGACCGCGTGGCCCGCAAATACAACGTTGATTACGCTTTTCACAAAATCGGGCCAAAAAAGTACCTGTTGTTTTTTAAGTCTGCCCAGGCCGACGCGATTACGGCGGCGTTCTCTGAATATACCAAGCTGGTATTGGGCCGGGGAAAAAGCAAGCGGCCCTCTATCCTGCAACAGTTAAAGCAGTTTGGAGAAAGGGCGCGGTCACGGCCCCGTGAGCAGGAGCGGAAACGGGAGGTGGCACATGAGGACAGATAAAATCAGGCAGTATGTACTACCAAATATCCCCTACTTGTTCATTTTATGGTGCTGTCTGAAGCTCGGCACAGCCTACCGCCTCGCGGCCGGAACAGGCTTTGGGGAAAAGCTGCTCGGTATGATAAAAACCATTGGCCCGACGTTTGAAACGATAACGCCGGGCTTTATATTGTCCGATTGGCTGATCGGCCTTGCCGGGGCCGTGATTATCCGGCTTGTGGTGTACTACAAGATAAAAAACGCAAAAAAATTCAGAAAGGATGTGGAATATGGGAGCGCCCGATGGGGTACGGCGAAGGACATCAAGCCGTTCATCAACCCCGTTTTCAAGAGCAACGTCATACTCACCGGGACTGAATTTCTCACGATGAACACGCGCCCCCAGAACCCCGCAAACGCCCGAAACCTGAATTGCTGTGTTATTGGTTCCTCCGGCTCCGGCAAAACAAGGTTCTGGCTGACCCCACAGCTTTTACAAGCCCACAGTAGTTATGTGGTGGTTGACCCGAAAGGCGGTATTTTAGGGCAGGTCGGCTCCTTCCTGAAAAGGAAAGGCTATAAAATCAAGGTGTTCAACTCTATCGACTTTGCGAAAAGTATGCACTACAACCCGTTGGCCTACATCAAGACGGAAAGCGACATTCTGAAATTCGTGAACGCTCTGATTACCAACACCAAAGGTGACGGCAAGGAGGGCGACGAGTTTTGGACGAAGGCTGAAACCCTCTTGTACTGCGCACTTGTGGCTTATATCGTCTTTGAGGGGCCGGAGGAAGAACGCAACATGAATACCCTTGTGGATATGATTAACAGCATGGAAGTAAAAGAAGATGATGACAACTTCCGCAATGCCGTGGATTACATGTTCATGGGACTGGAAAAGCGAAACCCCAATCACTTTGCGGTACGGCAGTACAAGAAGTATAAGCTCGCCAGCGGCAAAACAGCGAAAAGTATCCTGATTTCCTGCGGCGCGAGGTTAGCTCCCTTCGACATTCCGCAGCTTCGGGAGATCATGAGCTATGACGAGTTGGAGCTTGACCGCATGGGCGACAGGAAAACGGCCGCTTTTTTTGTGATCTCCGACACGGACGCCACCTACAATTTTATCGTGGCGCTGGCCTTTTCGCAGATGTTCAACTTGCTTTGCGAACGGGCCGACAACAAGTATTCCGGGCGCTTGCCCCATCATGTGCGGGTGCTTTGGGACGAGGCCGCGAACACGGGACAGGTTCCGCAGCTTGAAAAACTGGTAGCTGTCATTCGTTCCCGCGAGATTTCCCTGTGCCTGTTCTTGCAGGCCCAGAGCCAGTTAAAGGCCCTGTATAAAGACCACGCCGAAACCATCATGGGCAATATGGACAGCGTGATTTTTCTCGGAGGCCGGGAGCATACCACGGTAAAGGAACTTTCGGAGGCGTTGGGGAAAGAAACAATCTCCATGTATACCGAAAGCCGGACGCGCGGCCAGCAGGAAAGTCATGGTCAAAACCTGCAACGGCTCGGCAAGGAGCTTATGACCATAGACGAACTGACCACAATGGATGGGAGCAAGTGCATTTTACAGCTTCGCGGCCTCCGGCCCTTCCTGTCCCCTAAGTACGATTTGAAAAAGCACCCTTGCTACAAATACACCGCCGAAGCCGACAAACGCAACAGCTTCGACATTTCTTCCCTTTTGAACCGGCGCATGGAGGTAAAGCCGAACGAACAATACACCGTTTACGAGGCAGATGTACCCGGAAAGGACGCCACCATAGACGAGAACGAGGACATTCTCAACTATGACGATGTGGACGACCCGGAGGCGTTTGCCTAACATCGGGCCATGTTGGCCCGATGTGGTAATCTCTCGCCGGATTTTAACTCCGGCGGGAGATTATAAACATAATAGGAAATTAAGGCACAACTCCGCTGATCATCGGCAGTTTCCTCCTTTACTCCAGCCACTCAACAGGAACGAGCTTGACGTTATTTCTCCATTTTTCAACCAGATGAATGCGGGAATCGGGTATGTCGCCCCATACATCGTCATCAGCGTGTTCTGTAACGATGATCTGAATGTCAAACCCAGCATTCTTCACAAAGGCTGATAGGGTTTCAAATATCTTCCTGACCGCGTTTTTATCATCATCATTTAGTTGTAGTTCAGCCGCGTCGGGAGAATACCGAGTGCGCGGGAAGTAGACTTGGCTTGGTTGATCGAAAATGATAAAGTTCGGCACATTGACACTGGACTTGGTTTGGAAGAAGTGTTGCAGGGCAAGAATCAGCGATATATGATAGGATAGCCAATTGGACGCGCTGCCGATCTCCCATAGGTAATCATCGCGCCCTGTTTGGTTCTTCACCCGGACGGTCAAGTCTTTGATAACAAACTCCACGGGATCTTCTGGATGTTCAACATCCAATTGGGCGAGAATCTTTCCCATCTCTGCTCTCAAATAGCTCAGGGCATAGTCCTGCTTGCGCCGTATTTCAGATTCGTTCACATCTCTTTTAAGTTGCTCAATGCGGGTATTCACCTCGTCAAGCTTGGTTTGAAGCTCGCTGTCTGTGCCAATACGTTCGTAGGTATCTATTGCCGCTTCTATGCGCCCAAGAAAACGGGAGATCGATTCCAGTGTATAGCTTTCCTCGCGGTGGACAGCAAGTGCCTGTGACTCAGCCCTAATACGTTTTTGAATGGCTTCCAGCTTTTCAGCCTGCTCCTGTATTTGCGCCTGAACAATCTGCATCTCTCGCTCAAAGGCGGCTGGCACAACAGCCATTTCCGTCGTGGTAAGTTCAATCTGCTTGACCGCATCACATAAAGTATTCACGTCATCCATGGCGTTTTCATGGCTTGGATGAAAAATAGGGAGAACATTCCGTTCCGTCATATTGGAACGGATCCAAGTCGATATGTCAAGGCGATCAAGCTGGATTTGTAGTGATTTATCATATTCGCCCATCGACTTCGTAAGTTGGAGCATCTCAGTATGTCGTTTGCGGGCAGCAAACAATTCACTGGATGTTTTCTGTTCATCTCGCCGCAACGCCACCAGGTCTTCGGATAGATATGTAACACGTTCAGGCGCAACCGTGGCATCTGTGATTCGTTTTTGCGAAATTGCGCGAAGCTCATCAACCTGACGAGTAAAGCCATCAGCATCGTTAATAACATAATTGGTCAAGCCGTATTCACGGGCTTGGGTCAACCAGCCAGCAACTTCCTGCTTCCACCCTTCGGCAACGGCTTTGATCTGTTCCAGATCGCGCTGAAATCGCTCCGATATCTTTGACAGCCTTTCAATTTCTTTGCGTTTGGCAAGCGTTTCAGGAGTCACAGCCCCGAGTGCATACGGAAATACATCGATGAGCTTTTTGCGGTGCTCCATGGTATCTGCTTTGTAGAACAGAACGTCAGCGTTAGCAACGATATTTTGTGGCTGGAACAGGAATGCCATGAAATCACGATATGAAGGACGGAATACCCCGGCATCGGGATCAAGTTCAAGGAATGACATCCCAAACAACTCGTTCAACATATCCTTAATGGACGTGATATTCGTGTTGTTTTTTTCTATCTGGTCGGGGATCGTTATCTCCTTGTCTCGAAGGATGAACATATCACCAGTGGTTGCTTTATCGCCGGGTTCACGCCGACAAAGGAGGAGTTGCTCTCCATCCATATCGAAAAGCACACCAAACCACGAGCAGGCGTTGCGGATGATGTCCACAGGAATGGTACATTTATCTGAACCAAGGCAATAGTCAATGATTGGAATAAGCGCGGATTTACCGGTGCGCGATGCGCCAGTAATGATATTCACCGACTGGTCGTCAAATGGCACAGTACGGGGAGAAGACCCCACCTTCTTTGACCACAAAATGACAGAGTTGATTGTAAACCTCATCTTTAAAACCTCACTTTCAGCCATTTTGCGATTTCAAGAAGTGTGAGTTCGGAGCACCATGCTCCGAGCTTTTCTGTTGCCGCCATCATGTCCTTGCAGTCGCCTTTGGGGGTATATTTGCGAGCAGTTGTGGTCAGCGGGAATACCGTCGCGGTTTCGGCTGACAATGACACGAGATTTGCCTCAACGGCAATGTTGAACGCTTCAAGCGTTAACCCGCGCATTTGTATAGCAGTGGTGTTCACATAATGAATGCTGTCGTTTTGCCTGCCTGAGAATAGTTTCTCTGAGACCTTTGACAAGCCACTGGCTTTTTGAGTGCCTTTGATTACGGTGCAGAGGTCTTGACGGAACACAATGGGCAGAACCACGAACAGCAGAGGGAAAGGTATAGGTCGGTTTTCGTTGGAGTAATACCCACAAATAAACCGCCAGAGCAAAGCTGCGCCAATCGCTGGATTTTGCACATACATCACATCGCGATCCGAAAAGCTCATACACTACCCCCTTTCAGTAAATCCATATACTGTGGGTGCCATCCAATCCTCGGTGCATCAGCAGGATCGTTCGCCAAGCCCTGCAAGGAACCGCTGCCGAAGAAAGGCGGGGCCTCAACACCCTGTAGCTTTTGCCGCCCGGAATCATCTCTACAATTGAAGTATACCGCTTTCCCGCAAGCGATGGGATCGGTTCCGTATTGCAGCCCCATAAGCTGTTTTCGATTCGTCCAAGTCCGGAAAAGTGCATCATGATAATCGTCAAAGCTCTGCGCGTTCACAATTCCACGTTGTGCCCACTCGATCTTGTCTACCTTTGTCCGCAAAAAATCGCTAGCAGCTTCATATAAAGTGGTGTCATCCATTTCAATCAACTTCAATTGCCTGATATAGGTGTCCAGCCGTTCGACTTCGCCACTTTGTTCAGCATTTGAAGGAACTCGTGAAACTGCTCGAAGAATGGTCTTTGTATCGCTTGCTCTAATTTGTATATTCAAGGCTTCACGGTAGTCTTTAGCAGCAATGTAGGCAGGTTTATTGTCCTTCGTGAATGATTCCACTGTTCGAGTAACCCAACCGAGCATA
The DNA here is from genome assembly GCA_039679375.1 of Clostridiaceae bacterium. Lineage (GTDB taxonomy): Bacteria > Bacillota > Clostridia > Acetivibrionales > DTU013 > JBDKVA01. The sequence goes on along the minus strand of JBDKVA010000069.1, from coordinate 51,166 downwards.
TCTGTCAGCAGCAGGTCGGCGTATTCGGCGGGGATTGTTTGATTGCTGAACCGTTTCAAGAGATCTTCATCATAGGTATCGTTATGGATTTCGATTTCCATAGCTTTGATAATATCGCAGACGGTTTTCGTCCGACCGCCATCGAACAGATATTTCACGTAGTCCCTATAGGTATCCGGCAAAGCTGCATATACATCAGCGGTTGGATCATCCGGCGGTGTACCGAGGATAGCGGTTTTTGCATCGGTGAGGGCTTTTTGTGCCTCGGCATCGGAGTGGGCATTCTTGAAAGACTCCTGAATGCCACCGGGGGTAATGGTGCCGTTCGCAACAACAACAAAGCGTAGAACAGCCTCGGATGGCAAGGAGCCGTCCTCGATGTAAGTGCACCAGTTATAAAGTGTTTTCCAAAAAACTGAGGATCGTTCAGCTATTGGGTTATTAGTTGACGTAACGCTTTTCACTTGCTCAGCGATAACCTTCTCGTCAATCTCCACAGCCACATCGTCCAGTTTCTCAACACTGACAACACGGTAATCAACTGAAATGAGTTCATAGAGCATATGCTTCACCTGAAGCAGATACCCTTGCAGCTTGTCAGGAACCAGCGTCTTGTTTGGCATATGCACTCCTCCATTTCCTCTTTTGCAATCTGTGAACCGTTACACCGCCGTCCTATTGAATTGCATGGTATTGCTAAACTGAGACTCATTTTGATATGTCGCTTCATATAACAAATAACTGCTTGTTGATTAATAAGTAGTTGTTTTTATTATTTTATACCAAAAATCCCCACCAAGCAACGAGAAAGGAGATTTTTCTTGTGATTCGTGCACCTCCCGAAGCAGAAAAAGCCCCTGACTTCGGGCCAAGTTGGCCCGAAGTGTTCCACCGCCAGAAATGGCGGCTTTTTTATACCCGAAAATAAAAATGAAAATGGAGGTACATTCTATGGAATTCTTTTCTTCCGCTGTCGATACCCTTCAAACCCTTGTTATCGCGCTCGGCGCGGGCCTTGCGGTATGGGGCGTAATCAATCTTTTGGAAGGGTATGGGTCAGATAACCCCGCGGCCAAGTCCCAGGGCATCAAACAGCTCATGGCGGGCGGCGGTGTTATCCTCTTGGGAACGACGCTTATTCCCCTGCTGTCCGGCCTGTTTTAAGGTAAAGCGTTATGGATTTTCTCACCGACTGGATTACCGAATGGCTGAAAGGCGTGCTTGTTGACGGTATCATGGGCAACTTGGGCGGGCTTTTCGACAACGTAAACAATCAGGTCGGAGAGATTGCAACGCAGGTGGGAACATCCCCGGCGGCATGGAACGTCGGGGTGTTCTCCCTCATACGGCAGCTTTCCGAAACGGTTGTTTTACCAATCGCCGGGCTGGTTCTTACCTTTGTCATGTGCTATGAGCTTATCCAAATGATAATTGACCGCAATAACCTGCACGACATCGACACATGGATGTTTTTTAAGTGGGTTTTCAAAACCTTTGTAGCCGTGATGATCCTGTCCAATACATTCAATATCGTGATGGCGGTGTTCGACGTGGCGCAAAGCGTGGTGAACAGCGCCGGGGGCCTGATCGGCGGCAGTACGGCGGTCACTCCCGATATGCTGGCTACGCTGGAAACCCAGTTGACGGCAATGGACATAGGCCCTCTGCTTGGACTCTGGCTCCAAACCCTTATCATCGGCTTTACCATGACTGCGTTGAACATTGTGATTTTCGTCATTGTGTATGGAAGAATGGTGGAAATCTATTTACTCACCAGTTTAGCCCCGATTCCCTTTGCCACGGTAGTAAACCGGGAGCTTGGCAGCATGGGCCACAACTATTTCAAATCCCTGCTGGCCGTGGGCTTTCAGGGACTTCTCATTCTGGTGTGCGTGGCGATTTACGCCGTGCTTGTCCAGAGTATCGCCATAGGCGGCGACCCCATCGGCGCGATATGGTCAACGATTGGGTACACGGTGCTTTTATGTTTCACTCTGTTCAAAACCGGCAGTTTGGCAAAAAGCATCTTCGGGGCGCATTAAGGACTTCAGGTCAACATGGCCCGAAGTGAGAAAGGAGTAGTTTCAATTATGAGCAAAGAAACAACGCCCAACGGGCAGGCCCCGGAACAGGAGGCCGCGCCCACTTTGCCGATGAAGCTGGATGTTTCCGTCCGGCCCATCGAGCCGAAAGGCAACCTTGTGGGCTTTGCCAGCCTGAAAATCAACGACAGCTTTGTAATCGACGATTTCAAAGTTTTACAAAGCGACAAGGGCCTGTTTGTGGGGATGCCGAGCAAGCCCGACAAGGGCAGCAAGACCGGCTACCGGGATACGGCCCGGCCTATCACAAAAGAGTTTCGCGCGGAACTGACCGAGGCTGTGGCGGCGGCGTATCACGCGGAGGTTGAGAAATTGCAGGCCCGCGCCGCCACCATACCCGCCACGGAAAAACAGTCTATCCCGAAACAGCTTGCCGAGGGCGCAAAACAGGCGGCAAAGGACAACACCGTCCGGCCCGCGCCCGAAAAGGGCGGCAAGGCGAAAAACGCGGAACGGTAACATCGAGCCAACCTGGCCCGATGTGGAAGGAGGCGACAACATCATGGCGCTAAGGCGTACAGGATATGACGCGGCCTGCTACTATGGCGGCAAGCTGATGGGCCGCTGCACCACGGCGGACAGCGGCGCTTATGAAATGCTGCTGAAAGCCTGCGGCGGCAGCGCGGCCCGCGTCCTGAAAGAGTACGCATATTTTTCAACGGAGCTGCGGGCGATTTTAGAGAAGGTGGCGGCGATACAGGAAAAAGAAAGCCGCTCCGCAGGGATATTCACAGCCCCCAAGACTTCCCCGTGGGGAGATGTGCAAACCTGCGATATGCTCTGCCCCGGCGTGTTTATAGTCAGCACGGCCAGCCACGGCGGTACGATGGTGGCGCGGGATATGGCCGCCCTGCTGTCACCCGCCGCTCGCAAGTGCGGTTTCCGGCAGGGCGATTTCCTCTGTTATGAGGAAGATTGTCAGGAAAACGTCGTGCTGCGGGAGCTTTTGGACAAAAAGCTGTGGAAAATCCCCGACCGCATAAAGGACACGGCCAAATTTGAAGAAAACATCAACAAGTCCATCCGGGAATACAACCCGGACTATTGGCGGGCGCGGCAGGCCGGGCTTGAAAAAGTCCCGGCCCGGCAGACCGCCACGGTGCACAGCGCCGAACGCTGACCCACTTCGGGCCAACTTGGCCCGAAGTCCATTTCACCCGAAAGGAGGCTTTCAGCCCTATGGCGTATGTAAACGTACCCAACGACCTATCGAAAATCAAAACCAAAGTTGCGTTCAACTTGACGAAACGCCAGCTTATTTGCTTCGGCATTGCGGCGGCGGTAGGGATTCCAACCTATCTTTTGGCCCGTTCCGCTATCGGTAACACGGGAGCCATGCTCCTGATGATCGGCCTGATGCTCCCGTGCTTCCTGCTTGCCATGTACGAGCGCGACGGGCTTCCCTTTGAAAAAGTGCTGCGGAATATCGTCCGCGCCACGTTCCTATGGCCCCGGACGAGGCCGTACAGGACGGACAACTTTTACGGCTATTTCAGCAATTCCCGAAAGGAGGTACAGCCACTTGAAGCAAGCAACAAAGCAAAATCCCGCGCCCATAAAAAGCGGTAAGAAAAAGCGCGGGCCGCAGTCAGCGCAGCAGACCATCCCCTATGTGCAGATGTTACCTGACGGTATCTGCAAAGTGCGGGAGGGCTTCTACACAAAAACCATTGAATATGAAGATATAAATTACGCGGTGGCCTCGTCGGAAGATCAGGCCACCATTTTTGACGGCTACTGCGCGTTCCTCAATTATTTTGACAGCGCATTGCCGTTTCAGCTTTCCTTCATCAATCACCGCTCCCGGCCTGAAAACCGATACGCCGTGAACATCCCGCCGCAGAGCGACGAATACGACAGCATCCGGGCCGAATATGTGGAAATGCTGACCGGGCAGATTGCCCGGAGCAACAACGGCATCATGCGCTCCAAGTATATTACCTTCGGCATAGGCGCGGACGGGATTTCAATAGCCCGCCCCCGCTTGGAGCGCGTGGAGGCCGACATCATGGGCAACTTCAAAAAGCTCGGCGTACAGTCCCGGCCCCTCACCGGGCGGCAGCGAATGGAAGTGCTGCATGGGCAGCTACACCCGAACAGCCGCGAACCGTTCGTGTTCACATGGGACATGATACCGAAAACGGGCATGGGGACAAAGGACTTCATAGCTCCCACGTCCTTTGACTTTAGGCAAAGCCGCGCTTTCCGTGTGGGAACGACATGGGGCGCGGCTTCGTATATGCAGATTATGGCCTCCGAGCTTTCCGACAAGCTCCTTGCGGAGCTTCTGGAAGTGGACGCGGAAATGACCATTACCCTGCATGTTCAGACGGTAGACCAAAGCAAGGCCATTAAAACCGTCAAGGCGAAGCTGACCGACATTGACCGCATGAAGGTGGACGAACAGAAAAAGGCGGTGCGCTCCGGCTACGACATAGACATTCTGCCGCCGGATTTAATCACGTTCAGCAAGGACGCGGCGGCGCTTTTGTCGGATTTGCAGAGCCGGAATGAAAGAATGTTCCTGCTCACCTTCCTTATCCTGAACACGGCCCCGGCCCGCCAGCAGGTGGAAAACGACATCTTTACGGTGTCGGGCATCGTGCAGAAATACAACTGCGCGCTCAAACGGCTGGACTTTCAGCAGGAACAGGGGTATATGTCGAGCCTGATCCTCGGCAACAACGCCATCGAGATACAGCGCGGCATGACCACCAGCAGCACCGCGATTTTCGTCCCTTTCCTGACGCGCGAGCTTCGCATGGAGGGGGAATCCCTTTACTACGGACAAAACGCGCTTTCCCACAACGTCATCATGGCAGACCGGAAAAAGCTCAAAAACCCCAATGGCCTGTTCCTCGGCGTACCGGGCAGCGGCAAGTCCTTCGCGGCGAAACGGGAGCTTGTCAACGTGTTCCTTACCACCAAAGACCGCATTATCATCGTTGACCCGATGGGCGAATACGCGCCCCTTGTGCGTCGCTTGGGCGGGCAGGTCGTAGAGATCGCGCCCGACAGCCCAAACCATATCAACCCTATGGATATTCAAATGAGCCTGTCGGGGGATGAAAGCCCACTCTCGCTGAAAGCGGATTTCCTGTTGTCGCTGTGCGAACTGGTCTTGGGCGGCAAGGACGGCTTACAGCCCATCGAGCGGACGGTCGTTGATCGATGTGTGCGCCTCGTCTACCGCGACATTGCTCTTGGCTTGCATGTGGGGAAAAAACCCGTGCTGCAAGACCTGTACGAGCTTCTTTGTGAGCAGCCGGAATCAGAAGCGAAGCGCATCGCAACGGCGCTGGAGCTTTACTGTACAGGCTCGTTGAACCTGTTCAACCATGAAACCAACGTCAACCTGAACAGCCGCGTGGTGTGCTTCGTGCTGAAGGGTATGGGCGAGGGCCTGCGCAAAATCGCCATGCACATTACCCATGAACTTGTGACCTCGGCGGTCAACGCCAATTTCAGCCGCGGCATTGCGACGTGGTGCTACTTCGACGAATTCCACGCGCTTCTTAAAGACCCGCTGACCGCAAGCTATTTCGTGACCATCTGGAAGATGCTGCGGAAGATGTACTGTATTCCGAGCGGCCTGACCCAAAACGTAAAATTCCTGCTTGGAAGCTCCGAGATTGAAAACATCTTGGAAAACAGCGATTTTATTTCGCTCTTGTCACAGGCCCCCGGCGACAGGCAGATATTGGCCCAAAAGCTCGGTATCTCGCCGCATCAGCTTTCGTATGTGACCCACTCCAATTCCGGTGAAGGGCTGCTGTTCTATGGAAGCGTCATTATCCCGTTCATTGACCGCTTCCCCCAGGATACCGAAATTTATCGGCTCCTCACCACCCGCCCGGAGGACATAACCAATGAAGCGGCCAACGAATGAGCCCGGCACTTCGGGCCAAGTTGGCCCGAAGTCCAAAAACCGCAAATACCGCCAGCACAGCGAACAGGCCCGGCCCTCCGACCGCCTGTGGCACGAAAAGGAAGCCCCATCCGGCAATTACGCCGATGATGGCGGCGATTCTTCCAATACTGGCCCCGCTGATAACAAGGCGGCGCGGGAGGCTGATAAGCTGAAAAAATCCAAGCTCCGGGCCGAAAAGACAGGCACGAAGCTGGACACCGCCCGTGAGAGATTATCAAAGCAAAAGCCCATCAAGAAGCCCGGCCCGGTGAAAACCGCTGGCCGGGCGGTGCGTTTTCAGGCGGCGCGGTATGTGCATGGCAAAATCCATGAGGTAGAGCGCGAAAATGCGGGCGTAGAGGCCGCCCACAAAACGGAGCTTGCCGGGGGAAAAGTTATCGGCGGCACGACACGCTTCATCAAGCGCCGTATCCGTACCCGCCCGGCCCGGCAAGTCCGCAAGTGGGAAAACCGGGACATTAAGGCTAAAGCGGATTTTCAGTACCGCACGATGGTACAGGAACACCCGGAGCTAAAGAAAGACGCGCTTTCCCGATTCTTTCAGAAACAGCGTATCAAACGGCGCTATCAGAAACAGGCGAGGGAGGCGGCGAAGAAGGGCGCGAAGAAAACGGCGGTCATGACGGAGAAGATCGCCCGCGCCGTATGGGGATTTGTCCAGCGGCATCCCGTGGGCGTGCTGATCGCGCTTGGGGCCTTCCTTTTGGTTGTTGTCCTGCAATCCTGCATTTCCTCCATGACCACGGTTGGAAACGGGTTGATTGGCGCGGTTGGCAGTACGACCTATCTATCCTCGGACAGCGACATTGAAACCGTGGAGGCCAACTATTCACGGCTGGAAGCGGACTTGCGGGCGCGGATGGGGCGCATTGAAAGCGACTATCCCGGCTACCACGAATACCGCTACACCGTGGATGAAATCGGGCATGACCCGTATGAACTGGCTTCCTACCTGACCACGAAATACGCCGCCTACACCCCCGCCACGGTACAGGCAGAATTGCAGGCCCTTATCCGGCAGCAATACACCCTGACTACGACGCAAACCGTGGAGGTACGCTACCGCACCGAAACCCGCACGGACACATGGACGGAAGCCGACCCTGAAACCGGGGAAACCACGACCTATTCCGAAACCTATGAGGTTCAGATTCCCTACAACTACTACATCTTGAACGTCACCCTGAAAAACAACACATTGGGCGCGGTCATAGTCGCAAACCTCGACACGGAGCAAATGGAACGGTACGCCGTCTACCAGCGGACGCAGGGCAACCGCCCTTACCTGTTCGCCGGAAACATCTATGCCCACCCCACCGGCGAGTACACCGATTACGAGATACCGCCGGATGCTCTTGCAGACCCACAATTCGCGGCGCTGATCGCAGAGGCCGAGAAGTATTTGGGCTACCCCTATGTTTGGGGCGGCTCCAAGCCCTCCACGTCCTTTGACTGTTCCGGCTTCGTCTGTTGGGTACTGGATCATTCCATATATCCCATGAGCCGGACAAACGCGCAGGGGATTTTCAACCAAACCACGCCGATTGCGCCCTCCGCAGCCCGGCCCGGCGACATCATCTTTTTTACGGGCACTTACGATTCGTCCGGCCCGGTGTCGCACGTCGGGATTTACGTCGGTGACAATATGATGATTCATTGCGCAAGCGGCGGCGTTCAGTACGCCCGGATGGATACCCGGTATTGGACGCAGCATTTCTACGCCTTCGGGCGGCTCACCTACAACTAACGGAAACGGAGGTGCTATTTTGAACGCGAAAATCGAGCGCGTCAACAAGGACATTGAGAAAACCAAAGAAAAAATCAGCGAGTTTCAGGCCCGGCTACGGGAGTTTGAAAAGCAGAAAACCGAGTTTGAAAACGCCGAAATCGTGGAGGCCGTACGCGGCATGAATATTCCGCTGACCGACCTCCCGGCCATCTTAAAGGCGCTCCGTGAACAAAGCGGAGCGCCTTTCACTTCGGGTCAAGTTGGCCCGAAGTCCATTAAACCAATTAAGGAGGAAAACGAAGAATGAAAAAGTTTCGCAAGCTGGCGGTGCTGTGCGCCGTTCTCGCCCTGATGCTCTGCTTTACCACCGTGGCCTATGCCAGCGGCGGCGAGGAAATCCCGGAACCCACTCCAACGCCCACGGCATCCCCGGAGCCGACGAAAGCGCCCAACCCCTTTACCCCTGCCGGAACCGGCACGGTGCTTGATAACGCCACCGGCGAGGACGGTAAGGAGTTTTTCACGATTATGACCCCGGATGAAAACGTGTTTTACCTTGTCATTGACCGTCAGCGCGGGCAGGAAAATGTATATTTCCTGAACGCCGTAACCGAGGATGATTTGATGGCCCTTGCCGAAAAGTCCGGCGATACACAGAGCGCCCTTCCCACCCCAGAGCCGGAAAAGGCCTCCGAAGCAGCGCCTACGCCGCAAACGGAGGCTCCCATGGAACAGGCTCCCACGCCGGCGCAGAACAACAACATGGGAACGCTCCTGCTTGTGCTGGCGGTTGTGGTGATCGGCGGCGGGGCCGGATACTACTTTAAGATTTACCGTCCCAAGAAGCAGCGGGCCGAGAGCGAGGACGATTTTGATTACGAGGGCGAAACCGACCTTTACGGCGCGGAAGATGCGGAACAGACCGACGAGCTGCCGCCGTGGGAGGATGACGACAACGGGGATGGTCAGGCATGAACTTCACCGACAGCCCTTACGAAAAAATGATGAAACAAGTGCCGCGCCCCATCCATGAGGGAGCGGCGCGGAAGCCGTCCCGCCGTTCTTCCTGCCGGGAGTGCGGCTATTGGGATGGCCGGGCCTGCGTGGGCGTTTGCTACCGCGAGTTGATTGTTGAGAGGAAAACGGGGACTTCGGGCCAACATGGCCCGAAGTCCCCCGGACGGTGAAGGGGATGGAGCTTACCAAATACGAACAGGAAACCATCATCAACTACAACGAGGGTGAGGACACGGCCAGCGTCTACACCCACGACAAGAAGCTCCGGGAAAAGTTGGAGGCCCTTGCCCTGAAATATCCCGATAAAATCTTCCCTGAACGGACATTCCCGCACGGGGCGGTCGGCTATATCGTCCCCAAGCGTTGCGTGTCCATCCGGGAGCCATACAGCGAGGCCCGCCGCGCCGCCGACAGCGCGCGGGCGAAAAAGGAGGGCGTCCTGCCGCCGGGAAGGGGCGTATGCTCCGAAGGTGGGCAACAGCCGGGCCGGGAGGGGTAACGGCCCACCCCTGCCCAGCCACTTCTGAAAACGGGGGCGTATGCCCCAGAAATGGAGGTCAAAACGTGAAGGAAAACACCTTAAACAATCCCGCCGCCGGGGATCGGGTACACGGCTACGAAATCATGCGGTCAATCCTCTTTGAGAATGACCGGGGCTTTGCCTATGCCGAGAACCCCAACGCCCCGCAGCCTTTTGTCACATGGCAGTTTACCGAAGAAAACGGCAAGCGCGATTATTATTGGGGCCATTACACCAAAAACGCGGATACGGCGCTAAAGGAATATGCGGCCCGCATTGAAGATTATCAAAGGAGCTACGGCGTTTCCGAAAAGGCCGCGAGGCCCGCGCCGGAGGTCTACAAATACTACTCCACGCAGCGGCCCGTGGACATCGGGACGTTCCCCAAGACAGAAAACGGCCCCGCTAAGATCGTCAATTTTGATAAGCGCGAGGAAGTAGAAAGCGGCAGGTTCCGGGCATGGGGCTATCTTCTGTATTCTGCCCCTCTCACGCAGAAGCAGATGGACGATTACGAGCTGCGGGCCGCTCCCGGCAATCCCAACCTTCAGCGGCTTGACGAAATGGTGCAGGCGGTCGGCCAATGGGAGGAAAAGCGCAAGGTGCCTGATCGCCTGCGGCTGACTTGGTGGTATCCCGATTTTGGCTCATTTGTAAAAAAAAATTTGTGACCCCGGAGCAGTTGGAGGAACGGCATAGCTACATCGTGGAGATCAAAGTCCGCGCCGCACAGAAACGGGTTGAGAAGAAGCCGATTGCCAAACAGTTGAAAGCGGGAGCGGAGCAGGCGGAAAGGGACAACGCCTCCCGCCCTGCTCCCGTGAAGAATACAGAAAAGGACAGATAACGGAACTTCGGGCCAACTTGGCCCGAAGTAGAAAGAAGGAGGTTTTTCATAATGGAAAAGGACAATTATTTGAAAAGCATGGAGCTTTCCACAGAACAGAACTGTAATATGATCGACGGTATCCCCAACAATGCGGCCCTGCCGGTTCCTCCGTCCGTCCCCGTGCCGGAGGTCAAACCGCTGGATAGGGTGAAGGAACCGCCCGTAAAAAAGCGGAGCCGCGAACTGGAACGGTGAACGCCCGCAGGCGCAATATCCATCTGCACGTTATGGTGACGGAGGACGAGTTTAACACCATTTATCAGCGCATGGCCGAAGCCGGAATAACCAACGCCGGGGCTTACATCCGCAAGATGGCCCTGAACGGCTATGTTCTGAATGTTGATCTCGCTCCCGTCCGTGAGCTTGTTTCTCTGCAACGCCGCTGTGCCAACAACCTAAATCAGATCGCCATTCATGCCAACACCTACGGCGTGTACCAATCAGAAATCACGGCTCTGCAAAAGGACTATGCCGAACTGTGGGGCCGGGTATCCGATGTGCTGAAGCAGCTTGCGGTGGTGGTGGAACTGTAACAAAGGAAGAGGGAGATATCGTCTCTCTCTTCCTTTATGTCCTTTATGGAATAGTAAATGCTATTTTCGAGGGGAAATAGTTGCTGGAGCTGTTTCTCCAAAGTCCCTTATGAAGCGCGAAGCGGATGTAGACCGCCAGCTATAAGGGCTTGCAAGTATATTTATTCCCAAGGCTTCGTTCCCTGGAAGCCCTACAAATGAACTAATTATCAATGTGCCAGGATATCCGTCGACGCTACTTTTGCATCGAGTAATTGCGACATAGAATAATCGCCGCTGTTCTTCTAGTTGCTTTTCAAGGCTTACTTCGCTCTCTTTATCTAAGCGAGGAATCAATTCGTCTATTGCGCTCATTACAATAACATACCTGGCGCTTAATCCTTTTGAAGCATGTAGACTCATTATACGAACATGATCACGTTCTGATGTATTTTCTGGAAAAGAAACTCGTTCAACAATATATGAATGGATTTTTTGAAGCCAAGGTTCTAAGCCGGATTCTTGTTCTTCCTCGGCTTCTGCAACGGCTTCAGTTAGGATGTTTCTAAAATCACTATTTTCCGGAATATCTTCAGCAAAAATATCAATCAATGCATCACCATCATCTTTAACAACAATGCGGATTTCCTCGATCTGTTGCGCAATTTTTGCATACTGACTTATCAAAGAGGATATATTAGCAACTTTTATGCTACCGGCAACGCATTTTTCTAATACCTCAAATGTTGTCATATCATGCTTTGTAGTATAATCAAGCAAGTGCACATAACTTTTTGTACGATAATTTTGACTCCCGTATCCTAATAAATAACGCAATGCCACCATGTCATTCGGTTTCGCCATTAAAGTTAGTAATGCAAAATTGTATTTCAAATCATCAGTGGCTATTGCTGACTCCCTGAAATACGATTTGGCATTTATGCCCTTTTGTACAAGTGCATCACGAATTCTATACCCGATTTTTCTTACTGGCGCAAGAATTAATACATCTTCCGGGCTAATCTTACCTTTTGCAATATCTGAGCATACCTTATTGCTTATTCCTTGAATTTCGTCATCGAGGGAATTCCACTGAGCAATTTTTACTTCGCCGGTTTGATTTTTCTCAAAAACTTGTAAATCGCCTAATGTGCGATTGATGTTCTGGGTTATAAGGCGTGAAGCCATAGTTACTACTTGTTTCGGGCAACGCCGACACTGGTCAAAGTCAATAGCGTCACAACCTGGATGAGTTTGAGGGAATTCTCGTATCCCTTCCGGGTGAGCATGTTTGAAAGAATAGATGGATTGGTCGTCGTCCCCGATAATAGCCAAATTACAGTTTGAAGCCAATAGGTCAATTACGGCCTGTTCGGCTTTGTTAAGGTCTTGGTATTCATCAACAAGGATGTGGTCAAACTCGCGTCGTTCTGCACACCTTGGATTATTACGAAGGTAGTGAAATGTTTCGATAATCATTTCTCCAAAAAGCATTGCCTTATGGGTTTTGAGCCACAAAAGAGTTGCCCGTTCAAACTGTTTATCAACTTCGTCTAATGGAAAACCGGGTTCTTCGGATTGAAGCCGTGCCCATGCAGCCTCAAATGCTTGGAGTCTTTTCTGTTTATCACGAAGATTCCCCAAAGCATTGCTTATGTCGTATAGCATTGGCTTTTGCTCAAATTCTAACATTGGCCTTGGAAAGCGCCCTGTATTTTCTATAATATCTTTTTTGTTCAGAAGGCCAAAACAAAAGCTATGTAAAGTTTTTGCAATGACCCTATCTGAGCCGTCTACTCCAACAGACTGGATTTCATTCCTTAAATCTTGCGCCGCCGTTCGTGTAAATGTTACAGCGAGGATTTTTCGCGGTGCTTGCCCTTGCTCTAATAAGCGGGCAACGCGGCGTTGCAAGCCAAAAGATTTCCCTGTTCCCGGCCCTGCAACAACACGAATAACCCTTGAATTATCTGCCGCAAATTTATATGCTGCTGAATTCTTATCTAGTCCGGTGTCCCATGCCATGACAATTCCCCCTGTTCACCGCATGAAGTATGTAGCAAAAAGAAAAGATTACACGATTGATTATCTTCGACCTAATTATACAGCATTTTCTTTTTTCTAACAATGGAATTACACTTCGGGCCAACTTGGCCCGAAGTGCCGGGACAAGATTCGCAAAGCCGCGACAACATTGTTGACACCCTGTACGGATGGTAAAATATAGGTAGAACCAAGCATGAAAGGGGTTTTTGATATGAAGATTTTGCTTAAAATCGCTACGATACCGTTCATTATCGTGTTGAGCGTCACCGTCGCTTTTCTGTATTTCATCTTTTGCATTTCCGAATGGATATGCACGGTAGCCGCCATTATCATCGCCGGGTTGGGAGTCTTGACGTTTATTACAGGCGGTTCCACTTTTAACGGCGTGGTATTACTCGTATTGGGGTTTCTGATTTCCCCCTTCGGCCTCCGGGCTGTCATCGAGTGGTTCATCGACAAGCTGGCGGATCTCAATTATTCTCTGAAAGGTTTTGTGGCTAGCTGACACGGGACTGTATACGCAAGGCGGGCCGTCCGGCCCGCCTTTTGCTATCCTTTAATCTCGGTATGGAAACCGGGCTACTTCGGGCCAAGTTGGCCTGAAGTCATATCTATGGGAAGGAGGGCTGCGCATGGCAACAACCTATTTGAAAACCCATCATATCAGCAAGGGGGAAACGATAGAGCAATCCCTCGCTGACCGCTTCGACTACGGGCAAAACCCGGAGAAAACGCAGCAGGGCGAATTGATTTCTTCATATACGTGCGACCATAAAACCGCCGACGCGGAGTTTCTGCTTTCCAAAGCCAAATACAAGGCACTCACGGGCCGGGAGCAAAAAAAGGACGCGGATATTCTTTGCTATCAAATTCGGCAGGCGTTTGTTCCTGGCGAGGTAACGCCAGAGGATGCCAACCGCATAGGATACGAAACGGCTATGCGCTGGACAAAGGGCAATTACGCCTTTTTCGTCGCAACGCATATTGACCGCCATCATATCCATAATCACATTTACTACAATTCCACGGCTCTTGACTGTACCCGGAAATTCCGGGATTTTCTCGGTTCAGCGCGGGCGGTGCGGCGGCTTTCTGATCGTGTTTGTCTTGAAAACGGCCTGTCCTATATCGCCCATCCGAAGCTCAAAAGCAAGGGCAAATACAAGCATTATGGGCAATGGATCGGCGGCAATAAACCGCTGACATTCCAAGAGCGCCTAAAGACGCAGATTGATATTTGCCTTGCCGAAAAACCGCTGGACATGAACGCATTTTTGCGGGCAATGGAGACGGCAGGCTACGAGGCCCGATACGCGCGCGGCGGCGTGTTGAGCTTTCGCGCGCCGGGGCAGGAACGGTTTACCCGCCTGCGTTCCTCCACCCTCGGCGCAGGCTACGGGCAGGAGGATATTCAGGCCATCATCGAGGGCCGCGCCTCCTTGACGGAGAGCCGCACCGGATCGCCGCGCAAGGTCAACCTGATTATTGATATACAATCCCGTATGAGAAGCGGGAAAGGCCCCGGCTATGAGCGGTGGGCGAAAATTCACAACCTGAAACAGATGGCCGCGACGCTCCAATATTTACAGGAAAACGACATGCTGGAATATGAACAGCTTGCCAAAAAGACGGCGCAGGCCACAGAACGTTTCCACGCGCTTTCCGATAAAATCAAAACCGTTGAGGCGGCTATGAGCGTCAATGTCGAATTGAAGGCTGCGACGGTGGACTACGCCAAAACCCGTGTCGTGTTCGACGGGTATAAGGCCGCGAAGTACAGCCGGAAATATCTTGCGGAGCATGAAGCCGACATTGAAATCCATCGGGCGGCACAGGCCACTTTCCGGCGCATCCTTGCCGGGGCGAAGCTCCCCCAAATGGATGCGCTCAAAGCCGAATGGCAAACGCTCTCCACGGAGAAAAAGACTGTCTACAAGGAGTACTGCGCCGTTCAGAAGGACATGCGCGAGCTTATAACCGCGAAAAGCAATATCGACCATCTGCTCGGCCTGACGGATACGCAGAGAAATAAGGAAATGGAGCGGTAGCGACATGACGCAACAAAAAAGCGAAGCGCCACAACTTCGAGCCAACTTGGCCCGAAGTGGCAGGGTTCGGGGCTGGCCCCAACAAGCAATTTTTTGTAGGCTCGGCCTGCAAAAAATATGCAACTGTGGCCACAGTTGCCCTGCTTGCCGTTTTCGTTTTATAAAAAGGGGCTGATAAGTGCTAACCCTTAAATAATTATCCAATCACCCAAATTATCCATACACCGAGACATATAAGACACAAATCTTGACTGTACTATAAACAAAAAACAACAGTTATACAACGATAAAGCATTTGAGTTATACTTTTATGAAGAATTAGCCCAAGAATAGCTTGTGGAATCATACATAAAAGGGTACTGGAATGAAGAAATACAGTGGACGTGCAAGAAGTTACGAAACACAAAATCTTAGAAACAATGTAAGGCGGAGAAAGACTAAGCGCATAGTAAAGACACGGTTTATTATTAGTAGTATTCTCATAGTAGCACTTGTTACGGGCATTTTTTTTATTATCCGATCAATTAATCATCAGATAGATATAACCGAGTCTCCTAGCGATTCATTTGTCTTAAGTCCACCCCCAATTGCTCAACCAACGCCAACACCAACACCGGCACCTTCTATTGCCGCTGATATATATCCCGCTGCATCTAAGAATACTGCCCCCTCTTTGTTTGATTTTCAAACACACATTTATGTGGATAATGTTGAAGTAGACCAATATAAGCGCCCTGAATCAATAGCATTTAGTTCGGGATTAGAGTACAACGCGCTTAAAGGTATTACTACTTATCGTGGTAATAACTATCGTGATACTGCTTCAAGCTATGGTTTTGCTGATATCGTTGAGGGTAAATTGACCGTCCTCCCAATTAATAAAACAACAAACTCTATTGGTAGATGGCGAGGATCGGCTTGTACTGGGCAACCTTTAATTATAACATGGTCTAGTGAAATAAGAGAAAATATGACATCCCTATATGATGAATTTCGGAACAAAGAAGGTTTTACCGAGGTAATTGTAGCATCGGCTGACGGAAGTATTTATTTTATGGAACTCTTGACTGGTAAAAAAACTCGTGATCCTATTAATACCGGAGCACCTACTAAGGGTACGCCAAGCCTTGATCCTCGGGGCTACCCTATTATATATGTGGGACAAGGGCTTAATCCAGAAGGAAGTACAACTGCATCTAACGATATGTATTTCCGCATATATAATTTAATTAATAGTGAGCTGTTGTATAAATTTGGTGCATCTGATAAAGACCCCGTTGCATTTCGTGACTGGCAGGCATATGATTCTAGTCCATTAATTGATGCAGCAACGGACACACTGATCGAGCCGGGAGAAAATGGCGTATTATACACAGTTAAGCTCAACACACAATATGATGAAGTTGCAGGTAAATTAGCCATGAATCCAGGGCCGATGGTGAAATATACATATACATCATCGAGAAATTCCAAAACTGGTATTTATGGAATGGAAAATTCCGCTGTTGGTTGGCGAAATTACTTAATATTTACAGATAACATTGGAATGTTGCAATGCGTAAATTTGAATACCATGCAACTTGTGTATGCTAATAACCTTGAAAATGATAGTGATGTTTCTATGGTGCTGGAGGAAGACCCCAACAAAGAACGTTTTTATTTATATTCTGGTTGCGAATATGATGATTCAGTTCTGGGGACAGACAATACAGTTGGTACTTGTTACGCACGAAAAATTGACGGCCTAACGGGGGAAATACTTTGGACTACTCCTTTTAAGGCGTTTACTGACACAAGTCCACAAGCTTCTGTTGATGGGGGCATACTTGCATCACCTATTCTGGGCAAGGCAGGCACTACATTGGGGGGGCTTATTGTTTATACAGTTTCTGGCTTTATAAAGGATGATGGATCGAAAACCGCACTTGTTGTCGCCCTCAATAAAGAAACTGGTGATATCGTTTGGAAAATCGATATGGATAATGATGGTTGGACACCATCATCGCCTATTCCAATTTATACCCAAAGTGGACAAGCATATATTATTCAGTGCCTTTTTGGAGGCACAATTAAATTGATTAAAGTGGATGGTGGTTCAGCTAATGTTGTGGACTCTATTAGTGTCAGGAATCAAGAAGCAGAAGAAGCCAATAGCTTTGAAGCGACTCCCGCAGTATTTGAAAATACTATTGTTGTGGGCTCTAAAAGCGGCCATTTCTTCTTCCTTAAAATTAGCTAATTTGTAAGAGGCAAGTTCAATTCAGCAATTTCAGCAATTTACATGGTAAGGGAAAAACGATGGATGATAGTACGCACAGCCGGAAGGCTGTTTTGAAATATGCGGGTGCATTTGTGGCGTGGGTAATCGGCTCGGGGTTTGCCACCGGGCAAGAGGTTTTGCAATTTTTTACAAGCTACGGCTATTGGAGTTATGGCGTGGTGGCGGTGTGCCTGGCAGGCTTTCTATTGTTGGGAGAAACCCTGATGACACAGGGATATGCACATAGAGCGGAATCGGGATTTAATCAATTTCAGTTTTACTGCGGGAAAAAGTTGGGGACCTTTTACGGCTGGTTGATCCCGGTCACACTGGTGCTGCTGATTGCCGTCCTGATTTCAGGCGCTGGTTCAACTTTTACAGAGTACTATGGCGTTAATCACTATATCGGTTCTGCGATTATGGCGGTATCGGTTTTGTGTTCCTATCTGATTGGATTTGAACGGCTCACTAAGGTGGTTTCCATGATTGGGCCGGTCATCATCGTGTTTACCTTGGTTGTAGGGTCCATAACCGTTATTCTGGATTACGCAAATTTCCCGGCGGTTTCCCAGTATGCGTCTGTACTGAGCCGGTCTCAGGCAGCGCCCCACTGGACCATCAGTGCCTTTTTGTGTGCGTCCCTGAACTTTCTCAGCGGCAGTACTTATTTCACACAATTAGGCATCACGGCGCAGAGCAGAAAAGGTGCAAAATATGGGGCACTCTTGGGTGCGGCGGCACTAATGCTGGCAATCATGATCATGAACACTGCCATTCTGCTGGACGCGGAACATACGGCTCTGTTGGACATTCCAGTCCTTTATCTGGCTAAAAAGCTATCTTATACGTTCGGCGCGGTATTCTCCATCGTCCTGATACTGGGGATGTTCTGTTCCTGCTCGGCTATGATGTGGTCTGTGTGCAGCCGCTTTTCTTTCGGTGAAAAGCGAGGAAACCGCTGTTTTGCCGTCGGTGTCTCGATGTTCACTTTCGTCTTGGGGCTGTTTTCCTTCAGCCAACTGGTCAGCGTGTTTTATCCGCTTGTGGGGTATCTTGGACTTATCTACATCGGCTGCGTATTATATAAAAGATTCCGGCACAGAGAACCCCCGATAAATTTTTATGAAAAAGTAAAACGTTTTTGAAAATACAGATCTTGCTGACCATGTTAAGGTTTGGATCATTCCAGCGCCACGGGCGGGTTGGCCGCTACTCGAACTATCTGAAGCGGGTGACGTCTGTAAGGTACCCCGATGAATAGGAAATTTTATTTTCTCCCAAAACTCTATGCAATGAAGTACAATCGTTAGCCGGGGACGCGTTGGCTAACGATGCGGTACAGGCGGTATGAAAACAAAACTGCAAGCGGTAAAGTTGGCAACCGCACAGGTGCTTGACACCATCATAAAAAATACTTCCAAATTACGTGTTCCATCAGTTCACTTCGTATAAAGTTCTTTTGCGGAATTCAGAAATGCTGAACGAACTATCCAATCATCTGAATTCTCCATCCACCCGAGACGAATCATAAATTCTGCATTTTCATCAAAATGGAACATAGTCAGTTTTTCAAGTTGCTGGGCAGAAAGAACCGTCTGCGCCAACATTTCAGAACAAAAACACGCACCGATATTTCTGAGACACAAATCGAGCAGAAGTTCTATGTTTTCGGATTGGGCTTTTATAACCGGATGGAAGTTCGCCTTGCGGAGTAGACTCTGCGCAAACTTTCCGGCGATGTCATGCTCATGATTCATTAAGAAGGGACATTCCTGCAACGGCGCAATATTGCCGGATTGGTTGACCTGTTGGATGATTTTCTCCGTATCTGCTCCATAAAACTCATGCAACAAAATTTCAGATATAAGCAAAACGACGTTTTCTTTGTAAAAATCCATCAACTGCATGCCCGGCATCCTTTCAGGAAAGTCAGCAATGGCGATATCCACTTCAGCGCCAAACAGTTTTTCTGCAAGATTGTCATTGGTATCTTCTATGACCTGAATCTCAATTTTGGGGTAGCTTTTTTGAAAAGCAGCGATCAATTTAGGCATAATAACCCGCCCTCTGGTGTGTGGGACCCCAATACGTAGAATCCCCTGATACTGTTGGGAAATATCAGAAAAGGTGCGCTGCATGCTGCAATATTGTTTCTGAAAATTTAAAGCATAGCGTAGGAATATATCTCCGGCATAGGTCAATTCCAGCGGGATATGACGGATAAACAATTGACATCCCAATTCCTTTTCAATCATTGCTATGTGGGCGCTTAATGTCTGTTGCGTAATATGCAGCTTTTGTGCAGCCTTTGTAAAGCTGCGCTCCCGTGCAGTTGTAACGAAATAGTCCATACTCTGAAAGTACATAGTCCCACCTTCTACCGAAGATACAAATCTAATTTGTATTATATACACGAAAGAACAGTTAGACAAGGATGGTATGTGAGAATATAATTTTAGTAAGCCGGTTTACGAACGAAAATGCTTAGGAACGAATTCCGACCAGCGGATGCTTCTCAGTAAGACAACAGGAAGCAGCAAGGAGAAAAAGAGGGTGTGACGTCTGAAGACTGCAAGTAAGGATATGACGGAAGGGAGCATATTCAAATCTATCATCTTGTTCTCCCTTCCACTGCTGGTGAGCAGTTTTTTTCAGCAGTTTTACAATACCGTGGATTCCTATGTAGTAGGAAACTATGTAAGCACCAATGCACTTGCAGCCGTAGGGTCTTCTGCGCCTATTGTAAATACGCTGCTGGGATTTTTTATGGGGCTATCCGCAGGAGCAGGCGTAGTAATTTCTCAGTACTTTGGAGCAAAAAGCGTTAGTGAAATGCGTGACGCTATTCACAGCTCTCTTGCGCTGACCACATTGCTGGGTGTTCTTTTTACAGTTGTTGGCCTTATTACGACCAGACCTATTCTTCTGGCAATTCGAGTACCGGAGGAGATACTGCCTGATTCGATATTATACCTTAACGTCTATTACAGCGGGATTCTATTCTCACTGATTTTTAATATGGGAGCTGGAATTCTCAGGGCAATCGGAGACTCTACCCGCCCGCTGATTTATTTAATCGTGTCCAGTCTCGTAAATGTTGTTCTGGATTTCCTTTTTGTATGCAGTTTTCACATGGGCGTTGCAGGAGTGGCAATTGCTACGGTGTTTTCGCAGATTGTCAGCGCTGTGATGGTCATGATCCGGCTGATGAATACCCGAGAAGATTACCGAATAGAGCTCAAAAAAATCCGATTTCACAAAAAGATGATCCACCGGATACTCTCTATCGGAGTGCCTACTGCTCTTCAAATAAGCGTTGTATCCTTTTCCAACGTAGTGGTGCAGTCCTACATCAACCATTTTGGTACGGCGGCAGTTGCTGGATATTCTGCCGGTCTGCGTATCGAAGGGTTCTGGCAACTGCCCATTCAGGGCTTCAATATGACCATCACCACGTTTGTAGGACAAAACATCGGCGCAAGGCAGCCAGAAAGGGTGAAGAAAGGTGCGTTTGCTACTTGGCTGATGAGTTTTATAGTGATACTGGTAAGCTCTGTAACAATCTATTTCTGTGCGCCCATGTTGATCCGGATATTCACCAATGACGCTTCCGTGGTTGCTGTGGGAAGTAACATGCTGAAAATCTATTCCTATGGCTACATTACGCTGTCCGTTGTAGAGACTTTGAACGGGGTGCTCAATGGAGCTGGTTTTTCTAAGGTGCCCATGTTCTTTATGCTGGGGAGCTTTGTTGCGTTACGGCAGCTTTATCTGTTTATTATAGTTCCCCTGACTAACAGCCTACCGCTGGTATTTGCCGGGTGGCCGTTGACTTGGCTTGTATGTGCGATCAGTATGGCCGCTTATTATTTCAAGCGTTTTAAGCGCGACAGGATGTTGGAGAAAAACGAATGCCCATTAGCCACGAAAAAGTGTTTAGAACATTTATAAACACTTTTCCAAGATTATTCATGTGTAGCGAAAGAAAGGTGAATCATTTGAACTTGCATCAAAACAGAATTGTTGTAAAAGTTGGAACTTCTACATTGACAAATGATATAGGACAAAATGATCTGCGTTCCTTTGACCGCATTGCCTGTGTATTATCCGATGTCCAAAACATGGGATATGAGATTATTTTAGTATCCTCCGGGGCGATTGCTGTGGGTGCTAATAAGCTTCAAATGAAAACACGGCCTACTTCTATGCGTTTGAAGCAGGCCGCCGCTGCGGTAGGGCAATGCAGCATTATGTACTTATACGACAAATTTTTCCATGATTATGACAAGACCATCGCACAGATTTTGCTGAATTCCGAAGATATGGAAATTGAGGAAAAGAAGCAAAACCTGACAAACACCTTTGACGCCTTGCTTGAAATGGGCATTATGCCGGTCGTGAATGAAAACGACTCGGTCAGCTATATCGAAATAGAGTCGGAAGACAGGTTGTTTGGCGATAACGATATGCTCTCTGCGGTTGTCGCCGTATTGTGTAGAGCGCAAAAGCTCGTCATTCTATCAGACATTGACGGTTTTTATGACAGCGACCCTCGACTTTATCCCAACGCAAAACGGATAGAACGTATCACCGAAATAAATGAGGCCGTACAATCTTCAGCCGGAGGTGCTGGTTCTCGGCGCGGTACAGGCGGTATGAAAACGAAGCTGCAAGCAGCAAAGCTGGCAACCGCTCAGGGGATTGACACTATCATTACTAACGGAAAAAATCCATCTGCTCTGTATGAAATTATCAAAGGGCGCAGCGTTGGGACGCTTTTTGTTGGAAAATACTTATAATTGTATTTGTCTTGTTGTAAATGCAAACAACCCGGTCAGTCATACCGAAGACTTTTATTATAGGTGGGGCAGTTTGGAGAACTAACCATTAAAAAATAATTTATTGTTTATATCAACTGAGAAGGCAGCCTGACGGAAATAAAAAAAACCGTTGTTTGGCAGCCGTATTATTACGCGTTCAAACAGAAAAATAATGGCCTAACGGCGGTTTTGAATAATCAAAGCCGTCGTTTCATTTCAAGTGAGATTTTGAGGGCAGAATTTTTACATTAGCAAGGGCGGCTTTAGTACAGAGGAGGTTAGTTTTGTACACTAAGCCGCTGTTTTTTATCCGTGAGGAGCCGCCACATTATTGTGACGGCTGGATATAGCAGAAGTTTTAGTTCTACATAGCTTCAAAAAACTAAAAGATAACTCGGAAGATAACTGCACACATTTTTTATTCGACATCTTTCAGGGATTTTCCCTGATAGATGTTTTTTTGTGCCTTTTTTCGACTGTCGGCGAATTTTACCAAACGGTTATATGGGACAAGCCATTTTGCATCCGTCCCCGTTGTCGCTCCCCGCCGCCCACGTTTCGATTTTCCAATTTCAAAAATCGAAACGGAGGCAAATCGAATGACAAGGATAAATCTGCGGGATTACTACCCGTTTTATAACGTTGACCTATTTGTGGATATCCCTGACGAGGTGGCGGCGGCCCTGGCCGAAGCCGAACGGCTGGAACGGAACTATATCAGGCGTGTGTTCTGGAACAAAGCGCATTACTCACTGGACGCCGGGGACGGCATCGAGCATGATGCGCTTTTTGTTTCCCTCTCGCCCTGCGAGGTCTACGAGCGGAAAGCTACAGCCAAACAGCTATACGCTGCTATCAACGCCCTGCCGGGCAAGCAGGGCCGGAGGGTCTACGAGCATTACATACTCGGCGCGAGCAAAACCGAGATTGCGCGGGCCGAGGGGGTGTCCAAGAGCCGCGTATCCGAGAGTATCGAGCGCGGACTTCGGAACATGGAGCTTTTCTTGAAAAATTCGCTCTGACCCCCGGAACTTTCGGGCTTCAATTCTCACGGTTATTGGAGGGGGATTTTTCTCTCTCCAATGCACTTTTACAACTTCATACTGATGGCCCGGATACGTTCGATGCGTGAGGGAGCCAAGCCGCAGGGTGCGCCATGACCACCGGCTCAAGCCGGAGAGAGCGATAAACACCAACTGCGGCGGGCAGGCTGTGGCAGGTCTGCTGGGCGACGATCCCGCGCACGGTACATTGATACTTGCGGTTTGAACGCTTCACAGCATTGACCGCCGCGCTATAAGCATGGGGCGAGGTGAAATTCCTATGAGGGCGGTTGCCACCGCCCGTTCAGGCCATCGTTTTTCATATAAAGGGAGCGCCGCGCCGTTTCTCTCTGTCTTATGATAGGCCAACTTACAACGGCGCGGCAATCTCCTGCTTTGATGAACGAATTTTCCCCACTTCGGGTCAAGTTGGCCCGAAGTGGGGGAACAGAAAAGGGCAGTTCTTATGAAAGAAGCTGCCCTTTTCTGTTCCCTGTGGGACGATGGAAATGGAAATGATCTGTGGAAAGAGGTGCATATGCAGGTAACAGAGATAGACAGACGGGTAACGTGTTCCGGCGAAATAATCACGGAATACAAGGCCGGAAAGCTATCTGTGCAGCTTATCGATACATTTGAGGACAGGGCAACGCTGGACGATTTGCTCTATTCTATCGGAAGTCAAAGGATAGCTGAACGGTTTTGGGAAAAGCGCGACAACATTGTGCGAAACAGCGGATTTGGTATAATTGAGGTAGGCAAATGATAGGCCGTTCACTGTTAGCCGCGCTTTTTGTGGAGCTGCGAAAGGAGTTTCACAATGGCAAAGTTACAGAGCATCATCAAGGAGATTTTCGTTGCAATCTACCTCCGACTGAGCAGGGACGACCAGAACGGCAGCGCCGAGAGCATGAGCATCGGGCACCAGCGCGATATGCTCATGGCGTACTGCGAAGAAAGAGGGTGGAAGGTTTACGATATCTATGTAGACGACGGTTTTACGGGAACAAATTTTGAACGGCCCGGTTTCCAACGGATGATTGAGGACATCGAAAAGGGTTATATCAGTATCGTGCTGACGAAAGACCTTTCCCGCCTGGGGCGCAACTATGTTATGACCGGGCAGTACACGGACTTCTTTTTTCCCGAGCACGGCGTACGTTATGTGGCGGTCAACGACAGCTACGACAGCGATAAGGACGATAACGATATCGCTCCCTTCAAGAACATCCTCAATGAAATGTATGCAAAGGACATATCCAAGAAAGTACGCTCCGTCCGGCAGACCAGCGCCAAACAGGGCAAGTTTATGGGGAGCAAGCCACCCTTCGGCTACATCAAATCGCCCGACAATAAGCACCAGCTTATAATCGACCCGCCCGCCGCCGCGGTAGTCAAACGTCTTTTCCGCGAGTTTGCAGGCGGCGAGAGCGGGCGCAATATTGCCACAAAGCTCAATGCCGAGGGAGTGGATACCCCTGCTGAATACTACTTTAAGCAGACCGGCAAGCGGGCCACGCGGGGCGACAGCTGCCAACAATGGGGCAGCACGACAATTATCCAACTGCTTAGAAATCAAGTCTATATAGGCAACATGGTACAGGGAAAGCGCAAGGTTTCATCCTTTAAAACGAAAAAGCGCCTTGTCACCACTCCCGACAGCTGGATAGCCGTGGAGGATACGCATGAGGCGATTATCGACCGCCTTACATGGGACAGCGTACAAAGACGCATGGACAATGCGAAACGCGCCGCCAACCACGCCATCAAGACCAGCGGCAAGGATGATGAAATCAATGTCTTTTCGGGCATCATCCGATGCGCCGATTGTGGGGCGGCGATGGCTTTCAATCGCAAGGTGAGCAAAAACGGCGTGGAACATCGGTTTTACCGTTGCAGCCGGTATGCCAACAGCGGCAGCAAGTCCTGTTCCATGCACACCATCGATGCGGACACGTTAGAAAGCATCATCCTCTCGGACATTCAGTATCACGCGCAGACAGCCATCGCAGACGAAAAAAAGCTGACGGACAGACTGCTTTCCTTTTCGGGACAGGAGCGGCAAAACGAAAAAGCCGCGCAGGAAAAATCTCTGCGCGACGCGAAAAGCCGCATAGCGTTTATTGAGGACGCGAGTAAAAGACTGTTCGAGGAAAAAATCAGCGGCAACGTACCGGAAAGCCTGTTTCGGAAAATGCTTGCCGATTATGAGCGGGAACTGTCCGAGTTGGAAGAAAAATATACCGACCTTCGACAGAGCGTTCAGGAGGCGGTCAGCAGCGAGGCCGACGTGCAGAACTGGATGGTACTGATAAAGGAATGCGTATCTATTGACCGTCTTGATAGAATGACCGCGTTTCGTCTTATCAACCAAGTGGCCGTACACGAACAGACTGACGAGCACGGACATAGGCGGCAGAGCGTTCAGGTAAAGTACAATTTTGTGGGTTGTGTAAGCTGACACAGACCCAAAACTCCGTAAAAAAGCATTATGAACCGCGCTATAAAACGCGGCTCATAATGCAATGGCGGAGAAGCGGGGATTCGAACCCCGGCTAGAGTTGCCCCTACTAACGGTTTAGCAAACCGTCCCCTTCGACCTGCTTGGGTACTTCTCCAGGTAGAATATTGTGACCGGAAATAGTTCCGGCCGTTATTCAAATGGCGGAGAGAGTGAGATTCGAACTCACGGTAGCCTCGCGACTACGCCGGTTTTCAAGACCGGTGCCTTAAACCAACTCGACCATCTCTCCATTTATTAATCGAGCGACAAAACATATTCTACAATGAATCTCCTGTTTTGTCAACCCTGATAAAAATCTCGGAGGCATCGGGCCCCGCCCGATTTGGCGCATTAGCAAGACTAACGGATATTAATAAAGTACTGCATTCTAGGCTTTTGAATATTAGTTCCGTCCTATTTCTTCCTGTATCAAACTTGCTTGCCATTGTTTCCTTCATTTCCAAATTGGCTGCATAACATAGGCTGCATTTCCTCTTCCACTTTATACTTTATATTTGATACTATCGTTACTGCTATAGCAAAGATACCTGAAATCGCACCTGCAACAATCCATATGCCAGAAAAGTGCAGGCGCAGTATCATGATACTGCTGAACAGAGATCCGCATAAACCTCCGATTTGCGTCATAAGAGAGCTTAGAGAAAGCATGCTTGCCCGCATATTTTTAGGAGTATATTTGTTTATCAGAGAGCTTTCTGCTACATTACCGGCCCCCAGCAGTATATAAATCCCCGCATACCAGCACACAAAACCGGCGGCGCTCTTTTGAAATGCAAAAGCAAGGATTATAACAGCTATTGCTATACGGCATATATTATAGACGTTCCACCAGCTTATTTTTGATCTGTCCAATAACTTTTGAGCAATTATGTTGCCGAAAATTATGGTAAAATATCCGATAAAGGTAACAAGGCCTAGTACCCATGTGCCATTTGGCGGCGTAAATTGCATCAAGGCAGGCTGCCAATATGTTTCTACCGTAAAAAGGAAAAATCCCGTAAATAGAATTCCTATAAAAATCAGGCTGAATTTGGGTTTACTTAATATGACCCGGCCACCCCGTCTTATGATTTCGTTGAGTTTGATTCGCTGTTTTTGCTGTTTCATACCATGCTGCGGCTCGTCTTTTATAAAAACGCTGCTAAGTACAATAAGTATTGCAGTTAACGTGAGGCGTACAATGATATTGCTTGAATATGTGCCGGTCAGATTGTATATCAATCCTCCTGCAAGGCCTCCGAATGCCAGTCCGCAACTCTCCAGGGCAGCAAGCCTCGAGGTAACTTTTGCAATGCATCCTTCGCCATGAGCTTCAAGAGTCTGGTCTATAAGTAAAGCATCCAGACTGCCGGAACAGAATGCACGCCCAAGGCCAAAAAATATAATGGCAATGATCAGCAGAACAATTTCGTCCGCTAAGAGTAAGAGGATAAATGATACCATCATGAATCCGCAGGATAATAGAAATACAGTCTTCCGCCCATACATATCCGCAAGGATTCCGCTTGGTAGCTCAAGGCATAATACGGTCAGCGAATATATCATAAGCAGCAGAGGGAGCGTCTGTAAGTCGGAGCCCTTATCGAGAAGCGTCAGCGTAAGCACCGGTATCATAATTCCCGTAGAAAAGCTATTCGCTGCATAAACGATTTGCTGCATTTTAGTCATCCTGCAGTTCCTCCGCATTATATGCTATAATGGCATATTCCCAAGGGCTGCTGCCTGTTTTCGCCTCGGCGTGCTTTTCCAGAAACCCGTTGACAAGGTTAATCAGTTCCATTGATTCCTTTTCATTTAAATAAACCACCCCTGATAGAATATCCCCCCATTTTATAAATTGTTCAGGTTCCCTGCATCCTTGTGTTTCAATCCTTTTCTTCATCCTTGTACGGAAGCCGTCATAAACCTGTGCGATCAGATCTTGCGTAAGTACATCCCTCTGTCCTTCCAGGCCATCATCCTTCCCCAGGCCGATTTGAACCGTTACTTGTGCCGGTCTGTAAAAGCTTGCCGTAATACCGTTTATCGTTTCGGTATGATCAAGCTCAATTAACCCGATGGACATCAGCTTTCTGATATGAAACTGTACACTGGAGGCTGATATCTTCAGCTTATCGGCCAGCATTTTGGGGGTCATTGGTGCAGATGCGATACTCAATTGGCGCAACAGCTGCTGACGGACAGGACTCATATAAATATTCAGTTCACTCTTTGTTGTCAATGATATTTTTCTCATACCTCATATCTCCTTGTGGACATTACATGATCTGTGATGATAATCACAGTGTAACATTACAATGTGTGTAATGTCAAGACTAAAAATTACAAATTAAAGACCAGGCAGTAATGAAAATACTCCCTTCATATAAACAGTTGAAATGATAAACTTTTTATATGAAGGGAGTATTTCATTGATCCCCCTGGGTTTTCTATTTTAAATTTGGTTGCTGTGCTGTAGGCACTTAAGTAAAACCCATGTTTTTTGATTTTAAGATCCATTATGAAGTTCAAAAGTTTACGTCCAGATTCAAAGTCTATCTCTTTATAATTCTACTGCTTATATTTTTCAATAAATCGTTTTGCACTGTTCAAATACTTGCTTGAGGGATAATTGCTTACGAGCTTGCCCATATGTTCCAGCGCTAAAGCTGTATTATCGCTCTTGACCTCAGCATATGCCAGATAATACAGGCATTTATCGGAGAATTTCTCAGACGGAGCATACTGGAAAGAAAGTAGCAGTTTCCCCGCAGCTTCACCGTATTTCGCTCTATTGTACAGCGCAAATCCTTCATCAAACAACAATTTGCCCGCTTCTGCATCTACTTTTTGTGCCAGGGTTTGATATACAGCCGACGTTTTAGATTCAAGACTGGACACATCAACATTCTTCAATAGCGCCGCACAGGCTACAACATTTCCATTCAGATATTCCATTATCGCATCAGAAAAGCCTGTAACCGCATCATTCCTTGTTTGAATCATCTTATCCCTGCCTGCAAGATCTTCTTTCAAGGTACTTATTTCGATCTGAAGGAATGATTTCTCCTCCTCAAGCTTTTTAATATCTTCATTCAGCTTGGCATTCATTTCCTGGGCACTTGAAAAATTCTGCTGAACCTTATTTTTCTCTGACTCTTTAGTATATATCTGACTTTTGTAATCATTCAAATTTTTATTCATCTTTATCTGGCTGTAGGCTGTAAAGAGAAGCACAATAAACGCACTTGTAAAAAGGATTACAGCATACACCCACAGTTGTGATTTTTTATTCGTATTCATACCTATTCCTCGCTAACAAATATTTATCGTTATTATTACCGTCTCTACTCCGTATATTTTACTGATACATGTGTTTTAACCGCAATGTCAATTGCTTTCAATTCTTCTGCTGACATGGCATATTTGGACTTCCCTCCCATAATGGGCTTTGCATAGGTTGAAGAACTCTCTCTTGAATACAGGCTGCTGAGGACCAGTCCATCATCGTTGTCGTTAAGCAGTGCTATTGAAAAGCTCAAATCGCTGCCTACATTGTCAAAAGCATTATACCGGACTACGCCAACCTTCTGTACACAGTAATACATGTTTCTTTTTACTTCATTGAGCTGATATTCCAGCTCTTTGTTTTTTTCAATTAATCCATTAATTTTGTATATGCAATCCTCGAGTACCTCTTCAATGCTTGCATTGCTAAGGCCATTCATGAACTTGTTATATTTTGCCTTTAACTTTTTGATTTTTGATTTATTGGACAAATTCATTAAGAATATTATTAATATTAAAATGAAGTTCATCCCTATCAATAAAAACCATTCAATCGGTATATCAAATAATTCCTGCATTTTCGTTCTCCTTAAAAATCACTTTTCTTTATAAAAAATTATAAATGTTTCACGTGAAACATTTTATTAAAATTTGATTTATTACTTCACCTATTTTCTAAAATAAACCGTTTTTATCGTATTGCCTCAAATTTGACTTTTAAGCGCTTTTTCCTCTGCATAATGAAATCATATTGGGTACTTGCCAATAATGTCTCTATCAGCCTTATACGAGTTCACTATTTTGTATTATTAATGTTTAATTTTTCCACCATATTCATTATTCTGTCCAGCTCATCCGGCGAATAATATTCAATCATAATTTTTCCGCCCTTCTTACCGTTCATGATCTTTACTTTTGTTCCGAATGCTTCTCTGAGCTTTTCTTCTATAGCTTGATACTCAACATCCGTTGTACTTTTTTTCTTTTTTCCTTTTTGCGCTGTCAATCGTTTAACAAGCAGCTCAGTATCTCTGACATTTAATCCTTTTTTAGTGATCTCATCAGCAGCCTTCAGCTGTACACTTATATCCTCTATTGATAGTAACGCTCTTGCATGACCACCGCTTAATTCGCCATTAATGACTTTTGACTTAATTTTATCCTGCAGCATGAGCAGCCTTACTGAGTTCGCAATGGCCGGCCGGCTTTTTCCGACTGTCGCGGAAATATCCTCCTGTGTCATCCCATACTCTTCCATAAGCTTTTCATAAGCTTCCGCCTCCTCAATGGCGTTTAGATCTTCCCTTTGAAGGTTTTCAATCAGAGCTATTTCCATAACTTGTTTGCTGGAAAGATCCCTTATAATAACGGGAATTGTCTGAAGACCTGCAATTCTTGCCGCTCGCCACCTACGTTCTCCTGCCACGATCTTATATGTATCTTCGCTTCTTTGTACTATTAATGGTTGAACTACTCCATGCAGTTTGATCGATTCTGCCAGTTGAGCCAACTTTTCATCATTAAAATATTTTCTTGGCTGTTCGCTGTTCGGCTCTATCTCATTTATTTTAATTTCCTTTACTCCGGTTTCGTCTGTGTCAGCAGATGTAATCAGTGCACTCAGTCCCTTACCAAGTCCTTTCTTCATTCCTGCCTAAACCCCCTTATGAATAATCTATTACTTCTTGTGCAAGGTCGAGATAGCACTCCGCGCCCTTTGATTTCGGATCGTATAGAATGATCGGAAGTCCAAAGCTTGGTGCTTCACTTAACCGTACATTCCTTGGAATTACGGTACGATAAACTTTATTCCTGAAATACTTCTTCACATCTTCAACAACCTGCATAGAGAGATTGGTTCTGGCATCGAACATTGTCAGCACCACACCTTCCACATCAAGCGTCGGATTCAGATGCCTTTGAACCAGTTTCACTGTATTCATTAGCTGGCTAAGGCCTTCAAGTGCATAATACTCGCATTGTATTGGCACCAGAATTGTGTCGGATGCTGTCAGCGCATTAAGAGTCAATAACCCTAATGACGGAGGACAGTCAATTAGTATATAATCAAATTTGTCACGTATATTTTTCAAGGCATCCTTCATCCTTGTCTCTCTTGATATAACAGAGACCAGTTCAACTTCAGCACCTACGAGTTGTATATTAGATGCACATATAGACAGATTTTCCACTGCTGTTTTCATCAATGCGTTTTCAATATCTTCATCATTGATCAATACTTCATATATGGATTTATCTATGGTCTTTTTATCGATTCCAAGGCCGCTCGTTGTATTACCCTGCGGGTCAATATCGATAATAACCACCTTCTTGCCTTTAAATGCGAGACAAGAGCTGAGATTCACTGCCGTTGTAGTCTTACCAACACCACCTTTTTGGTTTGCAATAGCGATCACCTTGGCCAATTGTTTCACTCCCCAATACATTTTCCCTAACTAATTCTAAACTTTAGCTTTTTGACTGAATCATATCTTTTTTTATATTTTTTTATTCCGTCAGACATGCACTAATTATAACATAAAGATGTAAATTGAAACAATTATATTTAATTTTATCTGAAATCTAGCCTAATTTTTTATTATATGTATATAATAAAAATCTAACTTTACAAATATGGGCGAAAAAACTGTTATTTGTAGAATCGATAGTACCTTGTGTATATATTATATCGATGTGCATTTGCAGGTTATCTGGAATTGATCAGTGCGCAATTGCAGGAAAGTGCGCGGGGATTGCCAGGGTAGGATCGTCAGCGCTATTTATTCTGGTTGTGTTTCCAAGCACAGACTTAGCGCATTCTTTCAAATAATTATAGCTCGAAGTGAGCAGTCCTGTCTCATGGGCATTGCAGTCTACACCATTGAATGAGTACTATGCAGAAGGGCTTTGCAGCCGGAAACACAACCGCCACAAACAGCACTGCCGCTCCTTGTTAATAAGCGGGTTACGGGTTGCTTCGAAGCCGCTTATAAGTGTTAGGAAAAGCTTCGTGATATGCCCGAAGGAAAACAAAAAAAGGCGGTGAAATGGACACGATGTCTATTCAGGCACATCTACGCCAGGGATGGCGATATATGTGCCGACCGCCCCAAGGGTTTTCCTTCGCTGGCATATAGAAGCTTTTCCTCAGTGCCCTGACAGACACCACGTCGTTTGAGTGGCGGCTTTTCCCCCGCTTTTGGCCGGACAAAAGCGGGTTTATATGCATCATTCCTATATTGTGAACTAATTATTAGTACTAACATCTTAAGTGTATCTATTCTTTGATCATCAAAAGTTTCCTATATGTTTCACGTGAAACATTCTCTCATAGCCCTTTCTATCACTGCCTTACAGCCTTATTATACTATCCAACTTTTTGCTGAAGTTATTCTTTTTTTAAAGCTCATCTATATAACATTTCATAGTATTATTTTTTATTTTAAACAAATATACAAATAACATTAACTATAAAAAAATAAGCCATTAATGGCTTATTTTCGAGAATGAGGTTTGTGAGTATATATTTAAAATTATATTTTTACCTACACATCCAAGTTTGTAACGTACTTTGCGTTTACATGGATGAATTCCTTTCTTGGATCCACCTTGTCACCCATTAATATTGTAAATATTTCATCAGCCGCAACTGCATCCTCAAGCTGTACCTTCAGCATTGTTCTTGTTTCCGGATTCATCGTCGTTTCCCATAACTGCTCTGCGCTCATTTCCCCAAGGCCCTTATATCTTTGTATATTGCAATCTTCCTTCTTCCAATTTTTTTCTTCTTGTATTTTTGTAAATTCTTTGTCTGTATATGCATAAAATTCCTCTTTACCTTTAGCAACCTTAAAAAGAGGCGGCATTGCTATATATACATGTCCTTCCTTTACAAGTTCCTTCATGTATCTATAAAAGAATGTCAGCAATAGAGTTCTGATATGAGCTCCATCCACATCGGCATCCGCCATGATGATGACCTTATCATATCTTAATTTTGATATATCAAATTCATCACCTATACCAGCACCTAAAGCCGTTATGACAGGTAATAGCTTTTCATTCTCATATACCTTGTCCAATCTTGCTTTCTCTACATTCAGCATTTTACCCCAAAGTGGAAGTATAGCCTGATATTTACGATCTCTGCCCTGTTTTGCCGAACCTCCTGCCGAATCTCCTTCAACGATATATATCTCACATATTGACGGATCCCTTTCTGAGCAGTCAGCTAATTTCCCAGGCAATGTCGTATACTCAAGCGCCGTTTTTCTCCTTGTCAGATCACGTGCCTTTTTGGCTGCTTCTCTTGCTCTTGCAGCTGTAAGGCATTTGTCCATTACTATCCTTGCAATGGATGGATTTTCTTCCATATAATTCGATAGTTTTTCTGATACGACATTTTCAACCAGGCTTCTTATTTCACTATTTCCAAGCTTAGTTTTTGTCTGTCCTTCAAATTGCGGATTAAGCAGCTTTACACTGATTATTGCAGTAAGTCCTTCACGGACGTCTTCTCCCATCAGGTTTTTGTCATTCTCTTTCAGCATGTTGTACTTTCTTGCATAATCATTGATTACCTTTGTGATTGCCGTTTTAAAACCAGTCAAATGTGTTCCGCCCTCAGTTGTAGCAATGTTGTTTGCATAGCTGAAGACGTTTTCTACATACCTGTCATTATATTGCATTGCTATTTCACAAATGGATGTATCTTTACTTCCCTCAATATAAATTGGCAAATTATGCAGTACTTCCTTATCCTTATTGATATATTGCACAAATGATACAATTCCACCTTCGTAGTGCAGCTTTTTATCAATCATTTCTTCCGGCCGCTCATCAAAAAGGTTAATATGTATCCCTTTATTCAGGAATGCCATTTCCCTGTAACGCCCTATCATGTATTCAAAATCGAATACGGTTTCTTCAAATATTTCAGGATCAGGTTTAAATGTTGTTTTTGTTCCTGTCTTTTCCGTCTGTCCTATTACCACAAGCGGTGTGACTGTTTTGCCCCTTTCGAACCTCTGCCTGAATATTTTTCCGTCTCTTGCTACTTCCACCTCCAGATATTCAGACAATGCATTGACAACAGATGCACCTACGCCATGCAGTCCCCCGGATACCGTATATGCTCCGCCTCCAAACTTTCCTCCTGCATGAAGGATCGTATGGACTACTTCCACCGTAGGAATACCCATCTTCGGGTGGATTCCAACAGGTATACCGCTTCCGTTATCAGTTACGGTAATAGAATTGTCCTTGTGTACTACTACATCAATTGTGTCACATCTACCTGCCAGCGCTTCGTCAATACTGTTTGCGACAATCTCATAAACCAGATGGTGCAATCCTTTTGACGATGTGCTGCCAATGTACATTCCCGGTCTTTTTCTAACTGCTTCAAGCCCTTCAAGTACTTGAATCTGATCATCATTATATTCTTTATGATTCTCACTGTTTTTCTCAATCATTTATAATTACATTCCTTTCGTCGTACCTCAAGTATATTCCTTTTGTTCATATCCTTTTTCAACAATCATTTTTACTATTCCTGTTATTTTTACATTTCTTTTATTTTTATATTATATATTTGAAATGTCTTCAATATATCCCGATCTCTTCTGCAATGTGACGGATGAAATAGGTGAAAGATATATTTTACTTTTCTTATCGACTTCCGTAATAACAAATGTCTTTGGCAGATCTTCCGATATAGCTTGTATAAACCCCTCTTCCTCCGCTATCCTTAAAAAATCCTTCGTATCTTTTGAAAGAGTAGTAGTCTCTATATCAAAAATTGCAATAACATTTTTCATTGGTATTACAACATCACCACCTATATGTAAAAACATAGTTTATCCTCCGATTCCATGAATTACCTTTTGCATTGTTTCATCTACTCTATTTTAACTTAATTATTATATTAGTGCAAATGTTTGCCATTCAATTAGTATAATCAATATTTCCATTTTCAACATAAAAAAACGAAGTATTTTCTCTTTTTGCTTTAAAAAATCTTCTATCTGTACAGGTGATAAAGGTCTGTACATTTTTTATACTTTCAATCAGAAACTCTTTTCTTCTGTCATCAAGTTCGGACAGTACATCATCCAGTAATAAAACAGGATATTCTCCGCTTTCCTCTTTCATCAGATCGATTTCCGCCAGCTTCATGGACAATACAGATGTTCTTTGCTGTCCCTGTGATCCGTATATTTTTGTACTTTCATCATTTAGTATTATATCGATATCATCCCTATGCGGACCTATGATTGTACTTCCCTTATATATTTCCCGTTCTTTGTTTTTTTCAAGCTCGCATTTAAAACAGCCTTCCAAATCGTTATAATTATCATCTCTAATTTGGAAAGACGGATCATATTTCAATGTAAGGTTTTCCTCGCTGTTTGTTAAATCATTATGGCGGCTTTTAGCCAATTCATTCATCCTTTTCACAAAACGTTCTCGTTCTTTCATGATCCTGGCTCCTGTCTTGGCCAGATGTTTATCCCATACTTCCAGCGTATCCTCAAGATCCCTTTTTATTGTGATGTTCTTCAGCAAAGAATTTCTTTGAAACAATATTTTCGCATACTGCTGTAAATCATAGAAATATGATGGCTTCAGCTGACTCAGTGCTATATCTGCAAATCTTCTTCTTTCAGCAGGCCCCTGTTTTATCAGCAATAAATCTTCCGGAGAAAACATGACTGCATTTAAATGCCCCATCAGGTCACCTATCTTTTTTGCAGCAATATCATTTATTTTAATCTTTTTTCTATCTTCATTGTTATAAGCAATATGGATTTCCTTTTTAACATTTTGTTTTTCCAGTACAAGCTTGATATCAAAAGCATCTTCACCATATTTTACAAGCTCGCTGTCTTTGGAAGTTCTGTGAGAACGTCCGGACGCACAAAGAAATATAGCCTCTATGATATTGGTTTTACCCTGGGCGTTATTACCGTATATAATATTGAACTCTTTTTCAAAATTTATTTGAAGGCTTTCGTAATTTCTAAAATTTCTCAGCCCAATACTTTTTATAAGCAAAAATTTCATTCCTCCAAATACTGCACCTACCCGATGACATACTTCATGCCGCGAAATTCAAATATATCTCCGCTCCTTAATTTTTTGCCTCTTTGAATTTCAACGTCTCCATTTACGCTTACTTTCCCTTCCGCTATATACAGCTTGGCTTCCGCCCCGCTTTCAACCGCACCGACAAGCTTTAGCACCTGTTCCAGTTTGATAAATTCTGTTGATAATCTTACTTTTTCCATCGTACACCTTCTTTTTCACTCTTTTCATTTATCAATTATTTCAGATAACACCGACTGATTCTTTTCAGCTATTAATGAAATAGAAAATTGAATAGACTTATTTTCTGATCGGCAATATCATATATGCAAATGAATCGTCCTGTACCGGTTTTATCGTACATGGGCCAATACCTGATGTGAAGAAAATTTTAACGGTCTCATTTTCAATTACCCTTAATGCTTCTATAAAATATCTTGGATTGAATGAAATCTCTATCTTTTTTCCCTCCATCTCCAGTCTTATTTCCTCCCTGGCATTTCCAATATCCGTGTTGGATGTGATAACCATCACATCATCATTGATATCAAGCTTGACCGGATACCTTCTTTCCTCATTTGTTATAATGAGCGAGGCTCTTTCAAAGCATGCAAGCAATTCTTTCACATTGATTGTAACGATAGTTTCAAATTCCTTCGGTATGATCCCCAAATAATTCAAATATTCACCTTCCAATAACCTGGAAACCATAATGCAATTGCCTATATCAAACAGGATTTGGTTTCCTGCTGCATATATCGTCAGAGGATCATCGACCGGCTGTATTATTTTAGATATCTCATTCAGCGTTTTTCCTGGTATGACAAAGCACCTGTCTTCTACTGCAATATCGGGTGTGATAGATCTCAACGCAAGCCTGTACCCATCAATCGATACGATCGTAAGCCTTCCGCCTTTATATTCAAATAGCGAACCTGTCAGTATCGGCCTGTTCTCGTCCGCACTCACTGCAAATATCGTTTGCTTTATCATGTCTTTAATTATTTTCTGGCTTATCTGGATCCCATTTTGCTTTTCTATGGAGGGCAGAGCCGGAAACCCTTCGGCTGTTATCCCTTTTATTTCAAATAATGAATTTTCACATTCTATTACGACTGAGTTGTTTTCCTTAACCTCCATCAATACTTCACTGTCCGGAAGTCTTCTTATGATATCTCCAAACATTTTCGCATTAAGGACAATTGATCCTTTTTCCCTGACATCTGCTTCAACATAGCACTCAATGCCGATCTCCAGATCATTTCCCGTCATCTTTAACTTTTCGTCTGCTTCGAGTAATATTCCTTCAAGTATCGGCAGCGTTGTTTTTGTTGAGACCGCCTTCTGTACTATATTGATACCTTCCAAAAGGTTTTCCTGTGAACAGATAATTTTCATTTCAAGTACCTCCGTTTTATTTAAAATATAATATATAAACAAAATCAGTAATAGTAATAAGTATTGTGAATATCGTGTATAACTTCGAGCAACCTTTGATTTAGCTGCATTTGGTATGTTGATGCTTTTGTTGAATCCATGCCGCTGCATCTCGGTACACTTTAACCTCACTGAAATATCAACAGTAAAATAGAATAACCTTATCCTCATATCAACAAAAACTGTTGATAATGCTTTTTATTTACCTGTAATATTCCTTTTCAGCTCTTCTATGGTTCTTTTTGTTTCCGTGCTTGTCTGGACTTCCTCCTCTATCTTCTTTACGGCATGAATAACCGTCGTATGGTCGCGTCCGCCAAATTCATCGCCGATCTTCGGAAGGGACAGGCCCAGAATATCTCTGCAAAGATACATTGCGATCTGCCTGGGAAAAGAAACATTGCGGTTCCTCTTTTGAGATTTGAATTCTTCCGGTCTTAGATCAAAGTATCTAGAAACGGTGTCGATGATATGGGAAGAGTCGATTACCTTTGCATTTGCGGCAGAGAGCAGTTCTTTTAATGCTTCAGCGCATAAATCTACGGAAATCTCGGTTTCAGTCAGAGAAGAATAGGCTATGACTCTGTTTAAAGCTCCTTCTAGTTCTCTGATATTGGAAACAACCTTGTTGGCAATAAATGCGAGCACATCATTTGGTATGTAGATGTCTTCAAGCTGTGCCTTTTTTTGCAGGATCGCGATTCTTGTTTCCAGATCGGGCGACTGTATATCAGCGGTAAGACCCCACTCGAACCTTGAACGCAGACGATCTTCAAGAGTTGTGATCTCCTTAGGGGGACGGTCGCTTGATATGATGATTTGCTTGTTGGCTTCGTAAAGTGCATTAAAGGTATGGAAGAACTCTTCCTGAGTCCTTTCCTTTCCTCCGATAAACTGGATGTCGTCTATCAGAAGAACGTCGATGTTTCTGTATCTGCTGCGGAATTCTTCATTCCTGTCGTCTTTTATGGCATAGATCAATTCATTTGTAAACTTCTCCGAAGAAACGTACATGACCTTCGTAGAAGGATTTTGCGTTAAAACGTAATGTGCGATGGCGTGCATCAGGTGAGTTTTGCCCAGACCAACTCCGCCATACAGAAAGAGTGGATTATAAGCCTGTGCCGGCGCTTCGGCTACTGCGACTGAGGCTGCGTGAGCGAGTCTGTTTCCGTTTCCTATTACAAATGTATCGAAGGTATATTTGGGGTTCAAGATTGAATTGGACGGGTCTTCACTGTATGTATTTTCATTGGGTATCTTTTTCTTAGCCGTATCCTGTGAAGGGATCGTTACAATAATATTGTATTCCCTGGACGTCAGCTGCCTGATTGCATTTGAAACCAGCGTCAGATATCGGGATTCGAGTATGCCCTTGTTGAAATCCGTAGGTACCCCAAGTTCGATCGTATTTGAATTTACATATATAGGTTCTATAGTTCTTATCCAGGTATTGTAGCTGATTTCTGTCAGCTCATTCTTAAGAAGATCAAGTACCCTTGGCCACATACTCGAAATAGACATGTTCATACTTCTTCCTCCAAAAGGTTCGTTTGATATTTTTCATTAGTACCACAGTGAAATAAGCAATGATTTATGCGCCTCATGGATATAGCTGTGATAGTATCAGCGCGTTATACATGTGGATGTTTCGCAATATATCGCTGTAGTATAAGCGGTCATTTGCCCGTGCAAATCAGACCAGTATCAAGAGGGGCAAAGCCTCTCCACTATTAAACAATAGCATTAAGACAAAAAAAGTACATAAATTGTCTCTTCTTCTGCAGTTTCACGAAAGTGACTGTGCATTTATGGTCAGTAGCAAACAAATTATGTAACCTTGAAATTTTTACATTTTCATTTGTAATGGAGCACGTCCAGCAAGTATTATTAATATACCAGAGTTTAGTAGAGTTTTCAATTGGTAAATGGTCTACTTATCCACAATTATTATCGGAATCCTTTAATTATCCACAGGTTAATCTTATTATTGTGCTTGCTGTCAAAAAAGTTAGAAAAAATTTC
Organism: Clostridiaceae bacterium; assembly: GCA_039679375.1. Lineage (GTDB taxonomy): Bacteria > Bacillota > Clostridia > Acetivibrionales > DTU013 > JBDKVA01. Next base: position 11,910 of record JBDKVA010000069.1, on the reverse strand, counting down.
TTCATTATTATACTGTAAAATAGGAGGGTTCAGAAGAAATATGCAAGAGTTCCTTGACATCAATGAAAGGTTTAATATATAATTGGCGTGATGTCTTTTTAAGGCAGGCTTTAAAGAGTAAATACTGTTTAAATTATAAATATGAGGAAAAACTATTTAAGAAAACAGGAATGTTTTCATACGGCAGAGAACGGGGGTGTTGACTGTGTTAAGGACATATCAGCCTAAGAGAAGGCAGAGAAGTAAAGTGCACGGCTTCAGAAAGAGAATGAGCACGGCAAACGGAAGGACAGTTTTAAGAAGACGCAGGCTAAAGGGCAGAAAAGTGCTTTCAGCGTAAGACCGCTTGAGTGTGGTCTTTTTCTTTAATAATGGAGCGTAGCGCAGTCCTTCTCTAAACAGGCGATTTTGCGAAGCAAAATGCGCCATTGAAGGGGCTTGATGCACTTTAGATTTTATTTAATGGCATAGCGTAATCTTACTCCAAAATCGAGCGGGGCTCGATGCCTCCGAGATTTTCATCTTAAGTTGATGGCTGAGCTGGCAGCATTTGTTCGAACATTTGCTGCCGGCGGATCGAAAGAGGATTAAATGAAAAAGACGGAAACGTTGAAGAAAAACTATGAGTTTGTACGTATTTACAAGAAAGGTAAGTTTTTTGCGGGAAAGCATATCGTAGCTTATGTGCTGAAGAATCGCTTCGGAACGAACAGACTTGGTATTACAGCCAACAAAAAGGTTGGTAAGAGTGTAAAGCGCAACAGGCTGAAAAGGCTAATCAGGGAAAGCTACCGGTTTTTGGAGGACTTCATACCGCCGGGACTTGACATTGTATTTGTTGCACGTGGTACTGATACGGAAATCGGCTTTGTTGAAATTCACAGGGAGATGAAGTTCCTTTTGAAGAAATTGCATGCCTTTGACGAGAAAAATGAAATTAATTAGTAAAACTATGATAAAATTGATACGGGTGTATCAGAAATATATATCTCCTGTGAAGGGGAAAGCGAGCTGCAGGTTTTATCCCACCTGCTCCCAGTATGCAATTGAGGCGTTAAGTAAATACGGCGTATTAAAGGGAAGCTGGCTGTCATTAAAACGTATAGCGAAGTGCCATCCGTTTCATCCGGGAGGGTATGATCCGGTAAAATAAGGATCTTACCTCTTTAAAAGAGAAAGGAAGTTTAAATATGGATTTTATCGCATACCCGCTTGGAAAATTCATGCTGTTTATATACAATACGATTGCATTTCATAACTATGGCCTCGCAATCATCATATTCACGATCATCGTCAAGCTCGCACTATTGCCGCTCACTCTGAAACAGCTCAAATCTTCCGGTAAAATGCAGGAGCTTCAGCCAATCATTGCGGATATTCAGAAAAGGTACAAGGATGACAAGGATAAGATGAACCAGGAAATGATGAAGGTTTATCAGGAACATCATTACAATCCTGCAGGCGGATGCCTCCCACTTCTTATTCAGATGCCAATACTCATAACTTTGTACTGGGTTATTATTCAACCCATCAAGTTCATGGTAGGAGTACCTGTGGAATCAATACCCAAAATCCTTGAAGTAGCGGCAAAGGGTATGGATCTGGCGAATAAGGTGGTAAGCCATAAGGAAATCATGGCGATGAATTATTTCTTTAATAACAGAGACGCCCTGTCGCAGGTCTCGGGACTGCTTAAGGAAAGTGATCTGATCAATTTCAACAATTTTTTAGGCCTGCATCTTGGAGAACAAGCTACATTCAATCTCCAGACGCTATTTGGACCGGATGCCCATATCTATATCCCTCTTTTCATTCTTGCAATCGCTGCAACAGCCACCACTTATATATCAACGAAGCTTTCCATGCCGAAGAAAACGAACAGCGGCCCGCAGCAAAACGCTGCAGGCAGTTCCATGACGAACAGCATGATGTACATCGGACCTGTGATGACGCTGGTATTTTCATTCCAGATGCCTGCCGGCGTTATTCTTTACTGGATGATCGGCTACGTTGTATCCATTTTCCAGCAGCTGTACATTAATAAGTTCGTAATGAACAAGGACAAGAAAGAGGACCCTAAAAATATTGCGGTTAATAAGAAGCAGGGTGCGGGCAATTCAACGGGCTCCGCCAGTGAAACGGCCGGAGGAAGCACTGCTTTGGGCAGCGGCGGAAATACGGACGCGAAACAGCTGAACGCAGGCGGCGGGACAAAACAGAACAATCCGCAAAAAGGCGGCCAAGGCGCAGGCAAAGGCGGCAATAAGGGCGGCGGTAAGAAGAAGGGTGCAAAATAAGCAACTGTAAAGGAGGCTGCTGAAAATAGATGAGTCAAATAGTCGAGAAGACAGCAAAGACAGTACAGGAAGCTATTAATCTTGCTTTGGAGGAAATCGGCGTGCAGGAAACGGATGCCGAGATAGAGGTAATCGACGAGGGCGCCAAAGGCATTTTCGGAATAGGCGGCAAAATGGCTAAAGTCCGTGTTACAAAGAAATGCTCGCGTGCGGATGAGGCAGTACGTTTTTTGGAGGATGTGCTCTCAAAGATGAATGTGGAGGTAGAGATCGAGAAGGTCGAAGACGATGAATCCATACTTCTGAAGATTACCGGCAAGGACAGCGGGATCATTATCGGAAGGCGCGGTGAGACGCTCGATGCGCTGCAGTATCTTACAAGCCTTGCTGTGAACAAGCAAAGCAGCGAGTACAAAAGGGTAACCATAGATATTGAGAATTACAGGCAAAAGAGGGAGGAAACCCTTGTAAAGCTTGCGGAAAGGCTTTCCGACAGAGTTGTGAGATATCGCAAGAGCGTTACGCTGGAGCCGATGAACCCCTATGAAAGAAGAATCATTCATGCCTCGCTCCAGAACAATAAGCTTGTTGAAACACACAGCGTAGGAGAAGAGCCGAACCGGAAGGTCGTCATCACGCTGAAGCAGGGAGCAGGAAACAGAAGGCAGTAATATCATCGTAGAAGCTTGTTGCATGAAGGTAATGATATCTATTATGCAAAATGAATAAATGTGATAGGCGGAGGACAATTTAAAAATTGTCCTCTTTTGAGTTGAAGAAAATGAACCGTAATGAAAACAGGAGCTGGGCATTATGAGTACTATTGCAGCGATATCAACGCCATACGGCACCGGCGGAATTGGGATCGTCAGGATCAGCGGGTCCGGTGCATTTAACATAGCCGGCCAGATATTTGCAGGCAGGAAACCGTTCGCGGATATCGGGAGTCACACGGCATCCCATGGGAAAATCATCGATCCGGAAACCGGGAGGATGCTTGATGATGTGCTTCTTATCAAGATGAAAGGTCCACACACCTTTACCGGGGAGGATGTAGTCGAAATCAACTGCCATGGCGGGATCACCGTACTGAAAAATGTGCTGTCACTGGTACTGAGGCAGGGAGCGCAGGCGGCGGGACCCGGAGAGTTTACAAAAAGGGCGTTTCTTAATGGAAGGATGGATCTGGCACAGGCCGAGGCCGTCATCGACCTGATCAATTCCAAAACGGACGAAAGCTCACGGGCGGCTGCAGCACAACTGGAAGGGCATCTTTCGGAGAATATCGGGAATGAGAGAAAGAAACTGATCGGTCTGATAGCTCATATTGAGGCAGTCGTAGATTATCCGGAGCATGACATCGAAGAATTGACAGGGGACAGGATATATGAAGGAGTATGTACTGTCAGGGAAGCGCTTTCCAAAATAGCGCAGGGGTATGAAAAAGGCAGACTTCTTCGAGAAGGGCTTAGTGCCGCGATCATCGGAAAACCAAATGCAGGCAAGTCTTCGCTTCTCAATGAGCTTGCAGGCAACAGCAGGGCGATCGTAACAGATATACCGGGTACGACAAGGGATATTATTGAGGAGTACATAAACGTCAGGGGCATACCGGTAAGATTTCTGGATACGGCAGGCCTGAGGAATACGCAGGACCCTGTCGAATCCATCGGTGTGGAAAGGGCGCAAAAGGCTGCAAGAGAAGCAGATCTGGTTATTGTGGTATTGGATGCGCAGACAGGCTTGTTGAATGATGATATTGAAATACTGAAAGCGGTGGAAGAGAAAAAGAAGATCGTTGTGATTAATAAGACAGATATCGCACAGGATGAAGAGATCGTAAATATGAGAACGCAGCTTAATAAGTACGGAGACCTGCCTGTTGTTGTCGCGTCAATGCTCGATGGAACAGGAACAGAGGAACTGATGGATGAGATTGAAGGCCTTTTCCTGAAAGGGAAACTGGAACTCAACAATGAAATTTTGATTACAAATGCAAGGCACAGGCAGCTGCTTGACAGGGCTATCGAATGCCTCGATACGGCACGGGATGCACATGAGGGCGGATTGCCGCTGGATTTTGTCACGATCGACATAAAGGAAAGCGCGGATTACCTTGGGCAGATCACAGGAGAATCCGTCAGTGAAGATGTGGTGAAGGAGATATTTTCACGTTTTTGCATCGGCAAGTAGGAAGAGGGATAATTATTATGGATTATATATCAGGTGAATTTGATATAGCTGTGGTCGGCGCGGGGCATGCAGGCTGCGAGGCGGCTTTGGCTTCCGCCCGGCTTGGTATGAAGACGATTGTATTTGCAATCAATCTGGACAGTATCGCAAATATGCCCTGCAACCCAAACGTCGGGGGCACCGGGAAGGGGCATCTCGTACGGGAGCTGGACGCGTTGGGCGGTGAGATGGGAAAATGCACGGACAAAACCCTCATTCAGTCGAAAATTCTCAATTCCGCAAAAGGCCCGGCTGTATATTCACTCCGGGCGCAGGTCGACCGCAGAAGGTATCAGATGGAGATGAAAAATACGCTGGAGAGCCAGGAGAACCTTTACATAAGACAGGCAGAAGTCGTTGAGATCCTGACGGATGAAAATAAATGCGTCTCCGGAGTAAAGACCCACACCGGGGCTGTTTTCCACTGCAAGGCGGTCATACTCACTACCGGTACATATCTGAGGGGGAAGATCATCATAGGGGATGTCAGTTACAGCGGAGGCCCGGATGGTTTGTTTCCCGCTAACGTGCTATCCGAAAATCTGAAGCAGCTGGGTATTGAACTGATGCGCTTTAAAACAGGTACTCCTGCCAGGATCAACAGAAAGACACTGGATTTTTCGAAAATGTCGGAACAGCCGGGTGATGAGGTCATCATACCGTTTTCCTTTGAAGACGAAGGGATCGATCGGGACCAGGTATCCTGCTGGCTCACTTATACAAATAAACGTACGCATGATGTGATCCGTGCAAATCTTTACCGTTCGCCGCTTTACAGCGGTGTGATCGAGGGCGTCGGTCCGAGGTATTGCCCCTCCATAGAGGATAAGGTCGTAAGATTTGCAGACAAGGAGCAGCATCAGGTATTTGTTGAACCAATGGGGCTGGGCACACAGGAAATGTACCTTCAGGGTATGTCCAGCAGCCTGCCGGAGGATGTCCAGCTGGAAATGGTCCATACGCTGCCGGGGCTTGAAAATGCACATATCATGAGAAGCGCATATGCCATAGAATATGACTGCATCAACCCGACCCAGCTGAACCTGAATCTCGAATTCAAGTCGATAGGCGGACTGTTTTCGGCGGGTCAGATCAACGGCAGCTCAGGCTATGAAGAGGCGGCGGCGCAGGGAATTATTGCAGGAATTAACGCGGCGCAGAAGCTGAAGGGCAAAACTCCCCTTATCCTGGACAGATCGGAAGCCTACATCGGCGTTCTGATAGACGACCTTGTAACAAAAGGAACGTCCGAGCCCTACAGAATGATGACTTCGAGAGCTGAATACAGGCTGCTGCTAAGGCAGGACAATGCGGACCTCCGCTTAACGCCGAAGGGCTACGGGATCGGCCTGATCGGCTCCGGCAGATATGACCGTTTCCTTGAAAAGAAGCAAAAGATAGAAGAGGAGATTCAGCGCCTCGAGAAAGTTTTCATTTCTCCATCAGAGAAGGCGAATGAATTCCTCGCGGCAAGGTCCAGCACCGCCATAAAGTCAGGGATCAGCCTCTCGGAGCTGCTGAAGCGTCCGGAGATCAGCTACAGCGCTCTGGAGGAGCTGGACGGTGAAAGGCCGGAATACCTCAGGCAGGGCACTGGCAGGAGATATAACGCGATAGCAGAGCAGGTGGAAATTGAAATAAAATATGAAGGATATATTAAGAGGCAGCGCATTCAGGTGGAGCAGTTTAAAAAGCTGGAGCGGAGGCAGCTGCCGGCGGATATCGACTACAGCTCCATACACGGGCTCAGGATCGAAGCCAGGCAAAAGCTTTCAAAAATGAAACCCGGGTCGGTCGGACAGGCTTCGCGTATTTCTGGCGTTTCACCAGCGGATATCTCTGTCCTGCTGATTTATTTGAGCAGCATAGGCAATCATGAAAAGTAGGGCGTTGACGGAAGAGTATTAATGAAAAAGGAATGGATTAAATATGGATCAGCCACTCGCAGCACTATTAAGACAGGGAGCCGCAGAATACGGTGTTACCCTTGATGATGCACAGGTTTCGGCGTTGTTTGATTTCAAAGGTATACTGCTGGAATGGAATAAAATAATGAATCTTACTGCTATTGAGGAGGAAAGGGATGTCATTACAAAACACTTCGTGGATTCCTTAAGCATCATGCCATTCCTGAATGGGGTCCGCAGCGTCATCGATGTTGGCTCGGGGGCGGGATTCCCCGGCATACCGGTTAAAATAGCGAAACCGGACCCGGAAGTCATATTACTCGACTCGCTTGAAAAGCGTATCCATTTTTTGAATACGGTCATTACCGCGCTCCGCCTGAATGGGATTACTGCTGTCCACTCAAGAGCGGAGGATGCGGGGTCTTCTACCGATTACAGGGAAAAATTTGATGCAGCTGTCGCAAGAGCGGTCGCCTCCTTACCGGTGTTGCTGGAATATTGCCTGCCATTGGTGAAAACAGGCGGGATCTTTATTGCCATGAAGGGCAGCAGCGGCTCGGAGGTTACGGATTCGGAAACGGCGCTGAACATCCTTGGCGGAAAGATCGAAGCAGTAAAGGAATTTTCATTGCCGGGCAGCGATATGAAGAGAAATATCATTGTTGTAAGAAAATTACGACAAACCCCGACCAAATATCCCAGAAAAGCAGGAAAGCCGTCAAAAGAACCGTTGGTTTGAGTAGACTTGTGCAGGAAAACTGAATAATAAGACGAACGATTCTTGTAATATAAAAAAGGAAATAAAAAAGCAGCGGCGAATATACCTCAATAAGGAAATAAATGTAAAATAAAAGGGTTTTGTACTGCTCAAGCGCTATGGTACAAACACCTCAGAGGAAAAGGATGGTGCCGCATGCTTGATAATAAGCTACAATTAGCAAAGCAGGAAAAAAAAGATGATGTAAAAAATATTTCATATCTCAGTATAGACAGTGTCAGACCTAACCCTTACCAGCCGAGAAAGCAGTTCGGAAAGGGAGCGCTGGAGGAATTGTGCGAATCAATCCAGCAATATGGCGTTATTCAACCGATCAATGTCAGGAAAATTTCCAATAGCAATTATGAGCTGGTGGCCGGTGAGAGAAGGCTGCGCGCGGCAATTATGGCGGGACTCAAGGAGATACCCGCCATTGTGATCAATATCAATGATAACGATTCCGCTGTCATGGCGCTTATCGAAAACCTGCAAAGGGAGGATCTAAGCTATATGGATGAAGCGGAAGGGTATAATAATCTGATTAATGAACATGGGTTTACGCAGGAGGAGCTTGCGCAGAAAGTAGGCAAGAGCCAGTCTACGATCGCTAACAAGATAAGGCTTCTCAGGCTTCCTCCGTTGGTAAAAAAGATGCTTTCCGATAATAATCTGACCGAGAGGCATGCAAGAGCCCTTCTGAAGCTCCATGATGAGCAGCTTCAGTTAAAGGTGCTGAAGCATGTATGTGAAAGAGGACTGAATGTAAAAAAGACGGAGGAGCTGGTTGAAAAGGCTATTGAACGATGCTTAAACCGTGAGAAGGGAAAGTTACCTGAAAGGAAGTTCACAAAGGCGATCAAAGATATCAGGATATTTGTCAATACCATCAAGCAAGCCATCGACCTTATGAGAAAGTCCGGTGTAAATGCCAGAGCAGCACAGATTGACAGGGGAGAATATATTGAGTTTATCATAAGGGTTCCAAAAAGCTGACAGGAAAATATTGCAGAAAGGCTGCCATATCAGGCGGCCTTTTATTTATGGAGCATAGCGAAGTCTTGCTCAAAAATCGAAGGAACTCAATACTCCGAGATTTATTATGGCCATTTACCAGCAAATCCGGCCCATTACGCAGTTTAAGTGAGTATAGAATATTCATAGTTTAGCAGGGAACAGGTCACAATATATTGTAAGATAAGTTAATTAATGTTACACCACAAACAGCTTGATCGATATTATACTGGACATAGTTTTAAAAGTTTATTAAAATATAGAAGGTAATACTATCTTTACAATGGGAAAGATTGCGGATTTTAAATATACGAAAAAGAGGTAAGATTCATGTCAGAAACAGAAGGAATAAATGTACAGAGGGTTATACCAGTTGATATAGAAGCGGAAATGAAAAAATCATTTATCGATTATGCCATGAGCGTAATCGTTGACCGTGCGCTTCCTGATGTCAGGGACGGCCTCAAGCCGGTACATAGAAGAATACTTTATTCCATGTATTCACAGGGCTTTACTTCAGATAAGCCCTACAGAAAGTGCGCAACCACGGTCGGCGATGTGTTGGGCAAATATCATCCGCACGGCGATGCAGCCGTATATGACAGTCTAGTCCGCATGGCTCAGAATTTCTCACTTCGATATCCGCTCATCGACGGACATGGTAACTTCGGGTCTATCGACGGAGATCCACCTGCAGCCATGAGGTACACTGAGTCAAGGCTCACCAAGCTATCCGGTGAAATGATTGCTGATATCAATAAAGACACAGTTGATTTCAAGCCCAATTTTGACGAGCACGAAATGGAGCCTGTCGTTATGCCGTCCAGATTCCCAAATCTGCTTGTGAACGGCTCTTCAGGCATTGCCGTTGGAATGGCCACGAACATTCCGCCTCACAACTTGACGGAGGTTGTCAATGGCATCGTTGCCATGATTGATAATCCGGATATTACGATAGATGAGATCGGCAAGATTATCAAAGGACCTGATTTTCCGACAGCTGGTACGATCATCGGAAGGCAGGGGATCAGGGATGCATTCAGAACAGGAAGAGGCAGGATCGTTGTCAGGGCAAAGGCTGAAATAGAGACGCTTAGCAACAACAGACAGCGCATCATTATAAAGGATCTGCCATACCAGGTGAATAAAGCCAGGTTGATAGAGAAAATCGCAGATCTGGTCAAGGAAAAGAGGCTGGAAGGGATCTCCGATATCAACGACGAGTCCGACAGGCAGGAAGCAGTCAGAATCGTTATACCGCTCAAAAGGGACGCCAACGCCAGTGTGGTATTGAACCAGCTGTACAAAAACACGCAGCTGCAGGATACCTTCAGCGTAAATATGCTGGCGCTTGTTGTGACGGATGAAGGCAAGTTTGAACCAAAGATAATAAATATGAGGCAAGCTTTGGAATACTACCTGAAACATCAGAAGGAAGTCATTACAAGGCGCACGAAATTCGACCTTGAGAAAGCGGAAGCCAGAGCTCATATTTTGGAAGGTCTGAAGATCGCAATAGATTTTCTGGATGAAGTCATCGACATCATAAGGGGTTCCAGGACTGAAGCGATTGCAAAGCAAGGGCTGATGGACAGGTTTTCTCTCAGCGAAAGGCAGGCGCAGGCTATCGTCGATATGAGGCTCGGCAGGCTCACCGGACTGGAAAGGGACAAAATCGAAGCAGAATATCGCGAAATAATGGAAAAGATACAATACTATAAAAGCATATTGGCTGACGAGAAACTTTTATTCGGAATTGTGAAAGATGAGCTGCTCGTCATAAAAGAAAAGTATGGCGATGAAAGAAGGACAGAAATTTCCATAGACGAAGATGAAATTGACATGGAAGACTTGATCCAGGAAGAAGAGAGCGTGATCACACTCACCCATTTCGGCTATATCAAGAGGCTCCCGGCTGATACTTATAAGAGCCAGAAGCGCGGAGGAAAGGGAATAGCGGCTCTCAGCACCCGTGAGGAGGACTTCGTTGAGAGGCTGTTTATTACGTCAACCCATCACTATATTTTGTTCTTCACCAACAAAGGAAGGGTATACAGGCTCAAAGCGTATCAGATACATGAGGCCGGCCGTCAGGCGAAAGGTACGGCCATCGTCAATCTTTTGGAACTGGACAGTGAAGAAAAGGTAACCGCCGTAATACCGATTGCAGAATATAAAGAAGGACTATATCTGATCATGGCTACAAGGGAAGGCCATGTCAAGAAAACTGACCTGATGCAATACGACAATATAAGAAAAGGCGGCCTTGCTGCTGTGACTCTGAGGGAAAATGACGAACTGATTGACGTCAGGCTCACGGACGGCGAACAGGATATCATCCTTGTGACGAGAGAAGGTATGTCCATCCGGTTTAAGGAAAGCGATGTCAGGCCGCTAGGCAGAGTTTCCCAGGGCGTCAATGGCATTGCGCTTACGGAAGGTGATTATGTTGTAGGTATGGGAACCTCGAGGTCTGATTCCACATTGCTGGTCGTTACGGAAAATGGCTTTGGAAAGCGGACCGAGCTGGATGAGTATAAAACCCAGTCCAGGGCAGGCAAGGGAATACTGACATACAGAGTGACGGAGAAGACGGGTAAGGTAGCAGGTATCAAGCTCGTACACGAAACGGATGAAATCATGCTGATCAGTTCCGAAGGTACGATCATCCGGCTTGAAGTAAGCGGGATAAGCATACTTGGACGTGCTACACAGGGCGTAACACTGATGAGGACTTCCAGCGGAAACCGTGTTGTCAGTATTGCCAGGATCGAGACGGATGGCGATGACAGTCAGGATGATGAAAACGGCGATGTGCCGGATAGCGGGCAGGAGTACGGGAAAGAAACGCAGGATCCGGCAGAAGAGTAGGGATCGGACGAAAAAGATCAGGATGGGGAATAAGGGATTCTTCATTATAATAAGTGGATCAGGGGCAAGGAAACCAAACCTTGCCCTTTTTCATGCATTTTCGTGTCACACCAGCGCAAGGAGGATAATAAACTGATAAAGCGGCGTATGAAAAAGAGAAATAGGAATAAATCACGCACACAGAGGTAAATGCTAATAAGTGCTGGTTGAAGAAGAAAGGACGCGGTGATATAGTATAGAAGCTGTCCCGCCGCGAAGAGCAGTAGGGGCGATCATCGATCGCCAGCGGCACGAGAAAGGGTAGCAGGGGCGATCATTGATCGCCAGTACGGAAGTGCCTGTCGATCATAGGCAGCCGCCGAAAAGAAAATAAAAAAGGTGGTTGACAAAAGTCAGGCAGCGTGATAGTATATAAAAGCTGTCCCGCGAGAGACGGCGCTAGGTGAAGCTGATAAAACGGCTGAACGGAAGTACTGACAATTGATTTTATCAATTTCAGTGAAATGGACCTTGAAAAGTAAACAGTGAAGACAATAAGCATCGAATGAGAAATTATTTGATGCAACGACAGACGAATAAAATCGGATGTCGGTGTATAAGGAACTCGAAAATTCTAAGAGTACTTTTAAAGTCAGTGATAACGTAAACAAAGAGCCAAATAACTGCAATCATTGAAAAATAATTGCGGTAAGCTCTCTGAATAAATTTTTTAGAGAGTTTGATCCTGGCTCAGGACGAACGCTGGCGGCGTGCCTAACACATGCAAGTCGAGCGAAGATTATAGCAATGTAATCTTAGCGGCGGACGGGTGAGTAACGCGTGGGCAACCTACCTC
>JBDKVA010000068.1:0-10872 GCA_039679375.1 Clostridiaceae bacterium | reverse complement strand
ATTCCGGCACTGCAGGAAAGTCAAGGACGCCAAAGGCGCTCAAAGCAAAGCCACCCAAAGTGGCAAAGCCCAGGAAGGCGCATAAAATACCGAAGAAGCCAGGAACTCTAAAATAACTATAGAAAATTAAAAGCGCCAAGGCTTTTAATACCCTGCGCTCAAAATTTCGGGATACAGCCCAACACCCTGTAAAGGCATCGAGTTGAACGATTATACGATGAAGGATTTGATTTCGTTGATGAAATTGTCGCAGTCATCCGTATGAACTTCCACTCTGATCGGCTTGCTTAGATCCAGGCTGAATATACCCATTATGGATTTGGCATCAACCACATAACGGCCGGATGCTAAATCCACATCAAAATCATACTGGTTGACTATGTTTACAAAGTCCTTGACATCATTGATGGATCTGAGCATAATGTTGAATGCCTTCATACTATATAGAGCCTCCGTTCTATTTTGATAATGAATTGTAAATACATATCAATGATATCCTGTTTTTGGCAGTAAGTCAATTACGTTATTGTTAAATATGTTTTAAAAATTTATAATATAAACATTGCGTATAATAACCATATTAATGGAAGTAAGTTCAACCAACCAATTGGAGGCATCATGAAAAGGGTAGCTTTTTATACTTTGGGCTGTAAAGTGAATCAATATGAAACAGAGGTCATGGCGGAGGCTTTTGAAAGTGCGGGCTACGAGCAGGTAAGCTTTGAAGAGGCTGCAGATGTTTATGTAATCAATACCTGTACGGTAACAGGGCTTAGCGCCCGGAAGTCGCGACAGGCTATACGCAGGGCAAGGCAACTGAATCCTCAGGCGGTCGTTGCAGCGGTGGGATGCTACCCGCAAACGGCCAGGACTGAGGTGGAAGAACTGCCGGAGGTCGATATCATAGCGGGGACGGCCGACAGGATGAAGATACCTGAGTATGTAGAAGCATTCAGGGCTGGAAACGGGAAAATATCCGCAGTCGGCAATATTATGAAAACACATGTCTTTGAGAATCTGAAAATCGAGAAGTATAAGAACAGGACAAGAGCTTTTCTGAAGATACAGGAAGGCTGCAGCCAGTTTTGCTCGTACTGCATCATACCATATGCAAGGGGTCCCATCCGAAGCAGGCCTTCCGGTGAAGTGCTTGAGGAGGTGCGTAAGCTTGCGGAGGCCGGGTTTAAGGAAGTCGTGCTGACAGGCATACATATCGCATCCTATGGCAGGGATCTGAGGCAAATGGGGCTTCTGGAGCTGATCAGCCATATTCATGAGGCGGACGGGATAGAAAGGGTCCGGATCGGATCAATCGAACCCACCATTGTTACAAAGGAATTTGCAGCAGCTGCAGCCCGCATGGGAAAGCTTTGCCCCCATTACCACATCTCACTGCAGAGCGGTTGTGACGAGACACTGTCCAGAATGAACAGGCACTATACCACAGCAGAGTATAAAAAGGCTGTAGAGCTTTTGAGAGAGAATATTCCTGATGTTGCAGTGACGACGGATGTAATGGTCGGCTTCCCGGGAGAAACGGATAAAGAATTTGAAACAACATTTGAATACCTTTCCGCTATAAATCTGGCCAAAATGCATGTGTTCAAGTTCTCGCCAAGGAAGGGTACGCCCGCGGCTTCCTTTGACGGACAGGTGGAGGGTACGGTGAAGGAGTCGAGAAGCGCAAGGCTGCTTGAACTATCGGATAGGTGTTCGCTTGAATTCAATAGCAGCTTTACCGGAAGGATGATGCCCGTGCTTTATGAGCAGGAGGTAAAGGGCAGTGACGGGTATTTTGAGGGCTTGACGCCCAATTACATAAGAGTCGTATCAAATGGGAATAATAACCTCACGGGTAATATCATCATGACAGAACTTTTAGAGGCACACAGCGATCATATTACAGGAAGGATTGCCGGATTTGTGTGACAGGCGATATTTCTTCAACAATTTGTACAAGAATTGAGTGCAAGAATTGAGGCTAATTCATATTGCATAATATTACCGGTTGTATTATTATATTGATATTGCAAACATGTGTTTTGTGATTGGGGCAATGGATAAGTTGGCAGGGGAGTGATGATGATGGCTAATAGCGAAACCATGATGTTCAAGATGGATAAGGATAAAGAGAATGAAGCGCGTGATATACTTTTTACGGTATATCAGGCACTGAAGGAAAAGGGCTATAATCCGATCAATCAGCTTGTGGGTTATATCCTTTCAGGGGATCCCACCTACATCACAAACCATCTGAATGCCAGAAGCGTTGTGCGAAGGCTTGAGAGGGACGAACTGCTTGAGGAGATCGTAAGGTACTATCTGGAGAATAAAAAGTAGCAAACAACCCCGAAAACTTCGGGGTTTATTTATGTTTGCCGACGCATTTGCAATACTTTGGAGCGGGATGAATCCTTCTGCCAATAGTGAGGGAAATTATGGAGTATACTAAGCTGGGCAAAACGGGCATAATGGTTTCGAAAATGTGTTTCGGCGCGCTGGTGATAGGACCGCTGCAGGCAAATATGCCTGTCGCGGAAGGTGCATGCGTTATACAGGCTGCTCTGGAGCGCGGCGTCAATTTTATTGATACCGCCGAGCTTTATGGTACATATGATCATATCAGGGAAGCTTCGAAGCATTTTCCCGATAAGCCGGTGGTCGCAACAAAATCGTATGCATATACGGCGGAGGGTGCGGCGCAAAGTGTTGAAAAAGCCAGAAAAGGACTGGATAGGGATGTACTTGACATTTTCATGCTTCATGAGCAGGAGAGCCGGCTGACTCTCCGGGGGCACCGCGACGCTCTGGAGCTTTATCTCAATGAGCGCGAGAAAGGCAGGATCAGGGCAGTCGGCGTATCTACCCATAATATTGAGGTGGTCAGGGCAATATGCAGCATGCCGGAAATCGATGTGGTACATCCGCTTGTAAACATGACAGGGATTGGTATAGGCGACGGCACGATCGATGAAATGCTCGACGCCGTAAAAACTGCCTATGATAGCGGAAAGGGTGTTTACAGCATGAAACCCTTTGGCGGAGGAAACCTTCTGCACTCCTATGAAGCTTGTTTGGATTTTGTGCTGGGTCTGCCTTATGTTCACTCCATTGCCGTAGGCATGCAGACGGTAGAAGAAGTAGAGATGAATATTTGCCGCTTTGAAGGCGGTATCATACCGGAAAGGTTGATCGAATCGGTTGCCGCAAAGGGAAAGCACCTTCATATCGACTATTGGTGCGAGCGGTGCGGCAGGTGTATAGAAAGATGCGGACAGAAAGCGCTCTCCATGGTCGATGGAAAAGTATCGGTCGACAGGGAAAAATGCGTTTTATGCGGTTATTGCGCAAGTGCATGCCCGCAGTTTGCCATAAAAATATGTTAGGGGTGGGCTCGGCAGCTGTATATAGCCGCCTGAGATCCGGAGGAAAATATGCGTATAATGGGGATTGATTTTGGGGACAGTAGAATCGGAATAGCTGTAAGCGACCTGCTCGGCTGGACAGCCCAGGGGCTGGAAACAATCAGGTGGAGCGGTTCCATGATAAAGCCGGCGGAGCAGGTAAAACAGCTCGCGGCTCAATATGAGGTGGAAAAGATTGTAATAGGTCTGCCGAAAAACATGAATGGAACAATAGGCCCGAGCGGAGAAAAGGCAATGGAATTCGGCGAGCTTCTTGCGGAGATGACCGGACTGGAGGTTGTCCATTGGGACGAACGTCTCACTACGGTAGCAGCCAATCGCATGATGCATGAAGTTGGCATGAAGACCTCAAAAAAGAAGGGTGCTGTGGACAGGATTGCAGCCGTATTAATATTGCAGGGATATCTTGACAGCAAGGCAAAATAAGGGTAAGGTTATATTGATAAAGCACTTCCGCAGATTAATAAGGAGGTTTTTCATATGGAAGACGAGAGAGATGATATTGTCGTACTGGTTGATGAAAATGGTGAAGAAGTAGAATTTGAACACATTGACACGATTGAAATGAACGGTAACGAATATGTAGTATTAGCTCCGCTGGAAGAAGAAGATACAGAAGAACAGGAAGATGAAGAAGTCATCATATTGAAAATTGAGCATAATGAAGATGGAGAAGATTCGTTTGTCACAATAGAAGACGATGACGAGCTTGATGAGGTATTCAATGAGTTCCAGACCCGGATGGAGGAAGAATTCGGTTCAGACGAATGATTATGTCCAAATAGGGAAAGTACGCAGATAAAGGGCTAGAGCCAGACGGCTTTGGCCCTTTAATTCTTTTATAAGGAATTTTACCGGGCAGGCTCATCTCATTTCCTTACTTAACCGGATTCTCTGCTGTTCATAAATGAACTTTATCAGGTTGTTCTGGTCGGATTTCGATATCAGGGTGAATTGCAGACCCAATTCATAGCTCTTGGATTTCATTACTTCAAACCATGAATTCCTTACAACTTCGCATTTAGCTTTGATCGTTACATCTTCTGAAAGATTCAGCTCAACCTCCAGCTCCGATTTCCTGGGAATATCGGTATCTGTGACGATGCACATACCGGAACCGCTGATATTTTTGGTAAAGGCTCTGATATTTGGTTTATTTATATCGGTTGCCTTCCTTCCACTGATGCGTACGGTAATATCCTTCAAAAAATCCAGCCTGTAGTATTTTCTTCTTTGCATTTTGAAAAGCTCGGTTTCAGGTTGAACGACTAGAACTGCAATTTTATCTTTTAAATCATTTTCCAAAACGGTTGCCAGAAATCCAAGCAAACCTAATTCATTATGAATAAATGCCAAACGGACAGTTTTATATGCGGGTATGAATATCAGCCTTGCTTCATAAATAGGCGCAGAAATGACAATTGTGCCGCTTTCCTGCACCTCAAGCAACTGGCTTATGTAAAGTTGACCAACTCTTTCCTGGTATTCATCCAGCAATTCCAGTTCAAGTCTGGTGCCTATTTGTATTTCCCGAGGCGTCATGTTTGTATCTCCTGAGGTACCAAATTGCGAGCCCTGTAAGCCTTTTATACCATTATATAATTTTTAACCGGTTTGTCCAATAAAATTGTCAAAAAAATCGACAAACTTAAGGAATACATGTTGAAAATATTTGTACTAAAAAGGAATTCGGACCAGAAGGATAGAATATATTATTGGGATTATATCCTATTAACTTGCGCTTGAGCTGGAATAAAGCTTGATCATATTTACAACAGGAGGAATGCAAATGTACAAAAGAACCTTTCTTATCCCGGCGGTATGCCTTTTTCTCATCATAACGGCTTCAGCCTGCGGCACACAGGATACAGGTGATTCTCAGGAAGTGATTAATGAGGCGGCTTCAACTGCTGCCGAGCAAAGTACGGCAGCAGCAAAGACCCCTGAACCGGCTGTAACCGTACCTTCTCCTGCGGCTGGCGGCACCGTGCCTGCGTCGGTTGAGGGATTTGTCATGCCCGCTGAAGGTGTCCGCCCGGTGGCTGTCATGATCGATAATGAAGGGTCAAGAGTTCTGCCCCAGGGAGGGCTTGACAAAGCGCAGATCGTTTACGAGATGATTGTAGAAGGCGGCTTGACAAGGCTTATGCCGGTTTTCTGGGGTACTGACCCGGAAATGATCGGACCTGTCAGGAGTTCAAGGCATTACTTCCTGGATTACAGTATGGAACATGACGCCATATATGTGCATTTTGGATGGAGCACCATGGCAAAAGCGGATATTCCCAAGCTGAAAATAAACAATATCAACGGATTATACGTCAGCAGCAGCGTGATCTGGGATTTAACGAAGGATAAGGGCAATTGGCAGGATTCTTACACATCGATGGAAAAGCTTCTGGATTATGCCGGCGAATTAAAATACAGGAAGACGAGCGATGTGAAATTCCCATTTACGTTTTATGCATCAGGTACTGTGCCGGAGAACGGAAAATCTGCTTTAAAAGTAAGTATGAAATATCCTTCTGCGAATACGGCGTATGAATATGACAAAAGTACAGCGATGTACAAACGCTTCAGACAGGGTAAGCCTCATATGGAGCGTGTCAGCGGCAAGCAGCTGGAGGCGAAGAATATTATTGTAAGGTTTACTAAAAATTATAGTATCAAGGGCGACAAATACGGCAGACAGGAGATGGTCACAACCGGAAGCGGCACGGGATATCTTATCTCGGAAGGAAAAGCGATCAATATAAAATGGTCCAAGGAATCCAGACGTTCACCGACCAAATATACGGACGAGGCCGGCAATGAGATCAAGCTGAATGCCGGGCAGACCTGGATACAGGTAATGCCGCTCAATGCAAAAGTAACGATCGAATAAATAATATTTGATTGCACTGCAAAAAGTCTCTTTTTTACTATAAACAGTGTTAATGATCTGCTCGCTTTGGGTATAAATAAACCATTGCTAAAATATTTGATTTGAAAGGATGGTTTATTAATGAAAAAATTATGGAAATGCGGCGTTTGCGGGTATATTCATGAAGGGGACCAGGCTCCTGATGCCTGCCCGAAGTGCGGAGCACCAAAAGAGAAGTTTGTCGAGCTCAGTGCCGAGGATGCCGAAAAAATATACAAGTCGGACAGAACGAATGACATCCATATGGAAATCATAACGCTTGCCGGAAAGATCCGCGATTTGGCGCAGGAAGGCATTGATATCAACCTTGACCCGCCATGTGTCGCTCTCTTTAAAAATGCCCTGAAAGAGTCCTGGGTGATCAAGCAGAGATCCAAAGCGGAGCTGGAAGGCCACATGAAAAAAGGAAAGTGGTAGAATTCTAACCCTTTAATAAAAAATCACCTCTCCTGTCACCCCATTGGGGTGATTACAAAAGATACTGTCATTGTTATAATTCAAGCAAATCACGTTGCAAATATTATGCATGAATTAAAACAACGATTGGAGAGAGGTAATAAAATGAAAAGGAAAATGTTGTTTTGTTTGGCTGTTTTACTCGTCGCAGGATTGCTTTTATCGGGGTGTGGTACTTCAAATGACGCCACAATAACGGACGAATCATCAGTGGAGCAGGAAGAATCACAGGAAGCGTCACAGGAAGAATCCTCGGAAGCGTCGACTGCAGCATCGCCGGAAACGTCATCGGATCCGTCGCCTGCTGCGTCACCGGAAGCTCCAACCACAGCAAAACCGGAAGCGTCACCTGCAGCTTCACCAGCAGCCGGGCAGGAAGCGACTGCCAAATCAGGGGATGATGTATCTGCTATTTTCGCCAAAGCTGCAACAATAAGCTCGATGTCATTTGATTTTACAGTGACATCTGATGAAGGAAAAATGACAGGTAAAGCCTTTGTAAAAGGAACCAAGATGAAAACCGAGATGACTGTTGAAGGGGAAAAAATGATATATATTTATGACTCAAAAAGCGGTGACGTCATAACATATTTTCCTGATCAGAACATGGCGATGAAAACCAATTTCAGCAAAGAAATGGGAGAGTTAATACAAAGTCCTGCAGATTACAGCAATAACGCTGCGTCTGAAGATATCAAGACGGTTGGGAAGGAAACTATAGATGGTCTTTCTTGCATAGTATTGAACATCGTAGATAAAGAAAACAAGGAAGAATACAAAATGTGGGTCTCTGAAAAGTATGGAATTCCCGTGAGAGTTGAAAGTACCGATGAAAACGGCAAGTCTGTTATAGAGTATAAGAATATAAAAGTAGGCTCTGTACAGGACAGTGAATTCGAACTCCCCAAGGGAGTTGAAATAACGTCGATGTAAGGATAATGTATAAATAAGCCTCATGTTGATTAAGCTTGAATATAGGAATCCTCCCTGCTGGTCTGATGATCAGCTAAGGGAGGATTCCTTTTTTAATGGTCATTTGTGCTGCGAATCCTGCAAAATAAGTGATTTCGCCAGGCGGCAATCACGACAGGCTTGACCTTTATAAGTAATCCTTATTTTAGAGGTGTTATAACTGAACCTCTCTCTGGCATAGGTTTACCATCAATATCTTTAAAATAAAGCGGTAACCCTTCTGCAAAGACTAGACAGATAGTTTCCGTTGGGTTTTGGCGCTGATGATGAATATGCAAATGAGGTTCAGTGGTAGAGCCTGAGTTTCCTACCTTTCCAATGATATCTCCCTCATTTACGTGTTCGCCGGCTTTCACAAGGACACTGCCCTTTTTTAAGTGATTCAAAAGTAAAAAGGTTCCTGTTTCATCTATCTTTATATAAACATAATTGCCTTCCATAGATAGAAATTCTTCTGTATTTGGCAGTATATCATTTTCCTCATCGTAAGCTGCAATGATTGTTCCTGAAACAGGAGCGACAACCTCTTTATCGTAAATCCCATAATCCTCAAGATTTTTACTACCTGTATCTGCCGGTTCAATAAGCAAATCATATGCCCACCTTTCAGATGCCCATATAACATGCGGTGCATTCGTTCGAATAGTGTCACCACCCCACCCAACGGTAGTTTCCTCCTTCAATGGCCATCTTGCAGTAATGGAAGGCACTGTATTGTCTATATTTGCCGGATACGCAATCTGTAAAATTTCCATGAGCATAAGTATGGGAAATGCAAGAGAGATGGATAATAGCATTGAAATAATTATTTGAGCTGCTTTTTTCCTTTTTATTATACTGATAATGAGCAATATCAGATTAAAAAGTACTAATATTATGCCAATCGGAGCGAATAATAATTTTGCCAGTGCCCATGATACAGCACCTGCCATGCCATGAACAAAGAAAGTGCAGCTCCATAAAGCCAGTAAAATGACAGCCAATATGTAATTCAGTATCTTAATAAATTTCCCGGGTTTCACTCTAACCACATCCATTCCATCGTTTATTTCTAAATAATATTACGAACCAAATGTGGGTTTTACTTAAAATTTAATAAATAAAGATGTGATGCCTTTGTTATGTTCCTATAATATTAACATGAGATACCATTCCGGAAGAGAATAAAAGATAATTATTTGAAACGGTAAATCAAAACAATGTTTATACTGTAATCTACATTGATAGTGAGGTATTGCTCCATGCAAAAAGACATATACGCTAAAATTGAAAAATATATGCTATCGTGTATGAATGACGGCGCCCACGATTGCCAGCATATTTACCGCGTCTTGTATTCCGCGCTGGATTTATGTACTGAGTTCAGTGTGGATAAGGATGTTTTAATTGCAGCATCGCTTCTGCACGATATCGGCAGGGAAGCGCAATTCCGCAATCCTGAATGCGACCATGCAATCATTGGTGCACAAATGGCGTATGACTATTTGAAGGGGATCGGTTGGCCCGAGGATAAGGCTTCCCACGTGAAAGCTTGTATTTCAACGCATCGTTACAGAAACGATAGCCTCCCCGACAGTATAGAAGCAAAGATATTATTTGATGCCGATAAGCTTGATGCTGCGGGGACTTTGGGGATTGCCCGGACATAGGCCTACAATGGGATAGTATCGCGTCCCCTGTATTCCGTCGATGAATCCGGAGATGTCCTCGACGGTAACAGCGATGAGGAAGATTCGTTTTTTAAGGAATATAACTGGAAGCTTAAAAATGTATACGGCAGGTTTTTTACTGACCGCGGGAAAAGGCTTGCAGAAGAACGCCGGAAAGCAAGTATTGATTTCTACGAAAGCATGTACAGGGAAGTACGTTCCATTCACAAGACAGGTATGCATATATTGGGTGATATACTGGACCAGCCACTGTAGGTGCTGAAAGAACTGAAAAGCTATCTTCCGTGATGAACTGTACAGTCTTAGGGTCATAGATGGTTATGTTTTTAAATCAATTGAAATGGACAAGAGTAAAGCTCTAAACATTTACAAAGACTTAAAGGAATCAAATATATATGAATATGATTCTATTGTGAATATTGATAATATTTTTACTTGAAAATATTATAACTGGTTTTCTTTATTAATATGGAATCAGATATTTATTTGTTCGTAAATATTATATTAACCAATATTTCTTAAACTGGATTTTACAATATCAGTAAAATATACCGCAGGTAATATGGTCGAGTAGACCTAGCCCTCACGGGCTAGGTCCCTCATAGATCCGTACGTGCCCAATTCGGGCATACGGCTCCTTGTAATACTAATCCTTCCATATCTCATAAACACTAACGTATACTTTCGGTTGTAATATCGGGTGATACTTCAGCATATCGAAGAATCTTTTCCACGAGTAGCTATTCTTCTGACTCAGTCTGTTCAACCAAACGAAGACAGCCCTTGTTATGTTACCTTCTTCACAAAGCTTTTTATCGCTTCGAAATTATCCGATATCCCATAGTGCCGGTAATAGCCCGAAAGCTTTACATTCAGTTTCTCTATCAAATCTTTCTTTCTCAGTGTACGGTTTTCTTTCACTCATTCGGTAAAGAGCCTCAATTTAGCTTTGAACTTCTTTTTGCTGGTTTTTCTTTTAACCCGGAAGTTGCCTTTCCTACTTTTGCTGCAAAAATGGGTAAACCCAAGAAAATCAAACGTTTCCGGTTTGCCATCGCCTCTTATTTTCCGGCTGGACTCAGCAAATCTACCAAATTCTATTAGTCGGCTTTTACTTTCTTCCAACTTCAGTCCGAACTGTCTAAACCGTTCTTTTGGCATTTTATAGAACTGATCAGCTTCGTTCTTATATTGGAAACAGCAGACAAAATCATCTGCATAAATTACTATGTCACTATATCCCTTGAATTGCGGTTTTACTACCTTATAAAGCCACAGTACCAGTACATAGTGCATATATGGTAAGCGTCTAATTACCTGGTGCATTGACCTGCCCCTCGGCCTTTTTGCAAAATGCTATTGCGTCCTCTGACCAGGGAAGAAAATCTTCAAGAAATTCCGGATGTTCTTCAAACTGAACACCAGG
>JBDKVA010000067.1:0-42439 GCA_039679375.1 Clostridiaceae bacterium | reverse complement strand
ATAATGATAATTATCAATTTGCTTTAGATATTGAAAACTCCGGAATTTTAATTTCTGCACTTATCCCGTGGAATATCGCCGCACTTGTCCCAACTACGACAATGAGTGTAAGCGCAGCAGGATACATACCTTTTGCATTTTATTTATATATATTGCCTATTATATATTTCATATATTCCAAATACTCTAACAGAACTTTGAATGTAAATATAGATAATAAAAAGTTACAAGATTTGACAAAATCAATTGAATAAAGTGTCAAAATATACTATAGTATTGTTTGTATAGTATTAAAAATAATCGTTTGATTGCAGAGATGCAGGGAAAGCTGTTCATATGATTAAAATTTATGAAGTTAAAACAGTCAGAGAACTGAAGAATTTTGTAGGTTTTCCATATAAGCTATATTCTAAAGATACACACTGGGTGCCGCCGCTGCGAAGCGATGAAATGAATACCCTTAGATGGGATAGGAATCCTGCGTTTGAATTTTGTGAAGCCAGGTATTGGCTTGCTTATCGCAATAATGAGATAGTAGGCAGGATAGCGGGCATTATTAACAACAAGTACAATGAAATATGGAAACAAAAAAGTGCGAAATTTGGTTGGATTGATTTTATAGATGATGAAGAGGTCTCAGGAGCTTTACTTGAGACAGTTGAATCCTGGGCACAGGGCAAGGGTATGACCAGTGTCCGCGGGCCTTTGAGTTTTTGCGGAATGGACAAGGAAGGAACATTGGTGGAAGGTTTTGAAGAATTGAGTACTATTTCAACTTTATACAATTTCCCATATTATAAAGACCATTTTGAAAAATCAGGGTATATAAAGGATACCGACTGGGTTGAATACGAGCTTATGGTTCCTCAAGATATACCTGAAAAAGTCGACAGAATCAGTGAGGTTGTTCTAAAACGTTCAAAGCTGAGGATTGCCGATATAAAAAGGAATAAGGATTTGCTCCCCTATGGCAAAGAGCTTTTTGCACTGGTCAACGAGACCTATAAGGATCTTGAGGGAGCGGTTCCTATGACCGAAAGACAGATTGATACCTATATTAAACAGTATTTCAGCTATGTAAGCACCGAATATATCAAGATTATTCTTGATCAGGATAACAAAATTGCCGCTTTCGGTTTAGCTATGCCTTCACTCTCCAAAGCATTTCAAAAAGCCGGAGGAAGATTGTTTCCCTTTGGTTTTGTACATATATTAAAAGCAATTAAAAAGAATGACTCTCTGGATTTATATCTGGTAGCAGTAAGGCCTGATCTTCAGAACAAAGGTATTAATGCAATTTTAATGACAGAAGTAAATAAATCCTGCATCAAAAACGGTATAGTTAAGGTAGAAAGCGGAGCCGAACTTGAGGACAACTTCAAAGTTCAAGCCTTCTGGAAACACTACGATTCGAGGCAGCATAAAAGAAGGCGGAGCTTTGTAAAAAACATATGAACAGCGGAATATAAAGCTCTGTGTCCGCTGGGTTAATGAAATATTATTGGCTGGAGGGTCAATATGAGGTTATGCATAAAGCAAAAAGTGTTTTCCTGGACTGATAAGTTTACTGTGAAGGATGATCAGGGACAGGATAAATACTATGTGGAGGGGGAATTCCTATCCTGGGGTAAAAAGCTTCACGTTTATGACATGAACGGCAGTGAAGTCGCTTTTATCAAGCAAAAGGTATGGAGCTTTCTCCCGCGTTATTTTGTATTTATCAATGACACTCAGATCGCAGAGATTGTAAAGGAGTTATCCTTCCTTCGCCCCCGGTATTCCATAGAAGGCCTTGGCTGGGAAATAGAAGGCAGCTTCTTGGCACATGAATATAGGATTACGCAAAACGGCCTGCCTATTGTTGCCATCAATAAGGAATGGTTCACATGGGGCGATTGCTATACCCTTGATATTACGGATCCGAACGATGAGATTATTGCAATGGCCGTAGTGCTTACTATCGACTGCGTAATGGCGGCACAGGCAGCTGCCTCCTCCGGATCGGCAGGCACTTGAGCCTCACTTGCATATTGCTCCGCTTACAGAAGCATTCAGCAAATGAGGCTGTCACCATAATGCTTTATATCATTGCAGAAGATATTCTTCAAATTGTTCAATACTCTCCCTACGGCC
The DNA here is from genome assembly GCA_039679375.1 of Clostridiaceae bacterium. Taxonomy (GTDB): domain Bacteria; phylum Bacillota; class Clostridia; order Acetivibrionales; family DTU013; genus JBDKVA01. The sequence continues at coordinate 40,306 of JBDKVA010000067.1, read as the reverse complement.
TATTACTACCATGACGTCACCTGTTTCAAACTTATACTCAGGCTTGATATCTATAATAGTTTTCCCGCTATGCATAATAGCAATGATATTGAGCCCACGCTTTTTACGAATATTTATGTCGATTACACTTTGGTCAATCAGCTTATCAGGTATCTTTAGCTCAGATATTTCGATTTCATCGCTGAGCATAATATAATCCAGTATGTTGTTAGAAAGCAAACGCTTTGCCAGGCGCACAGCCATGTCATGCTCGGGATATACTACCTCTGCCCCCAGTTTTTCCAGTATTAGCCCGTGTTCGTAGGTAGTAGCTTTTGCAATGACTTTTGGTACGCCGAGACTGACTACATTGAGAGTAGTAAGTACGCTTGTGTCAATCCGCTGAGCGATGCAAACGATCACAGCATCGCAATTTTGGATGCCTGCCTCCTGTAAAGCTGGCTTAGTAAGTTCACCCACTACATAGGCGTACTCCGTATCATTTCGCAGCTCCTTTACCTTGTTTTCATCGCTGTCTATAGCGATGACGTCTTTTCCCTCCTTTGCAAGGGCTTTTGCCAGGGCAAGGCCAAATCTGCCCAGGCCAATGACACCATAGGATTCGCGTTTTTTGTTCTTTAACATAATATATTTACTCCTTATCCAATCGTTATATTTTCTTCCGAGTATCTCAATAGCGGCGGAGTGGGCTTGAACACCCACAAGGAAACAATGGTAAGTGCTCCCAGCCTGCCGATATACATTGTAAGTGTTACAATTAACTTACTTGCATCCCTCAGATAAGGCGTGATACCAGTGGATAATCCCACCGTACCGAAGGCGGACGTCTCCTCAAACAACAATTGCATAAAGGTATAATCCGGCTCCAGAACACATAAGAAAAAGGTTCCTATGCATACAACAAACGCAGAAAGCAATGTAACAATAAACGCCTTACTAATGACATCCGATGGGATCTTTCGTTTAAAAGCAGTACAAGGCATGTTTGTTGCGATACTTTTTGTAGTCTGTATCAATGCAAAAAATGTTGTAGTTTTTATACCACCGCCGGTGGAACCTGGAGAAGCACCTATGAACATCAGCACAGTCAGCACAAACAATGAGGCATTTGAAAAGGTGCCTAAAGGATATGTGCTGAATCCGGCCGTACGTGCTGATGTACTGTGAAAGAATGCACCAAGCCATGTGATGTTTTCCGTGGCCTTCAATAGCAATGTACCGATCACCAGCAACGAAATGGTCATGGTAATGACTACCTTGGAATGAAGTGTGAGCTTCTTAAAGCTGCGGTTTTTCAGGATATCAAGTATAACGAGAAAACCCAGTCCTCCAAATATAATCAAGCCACAGGTAACGAGGCTAAGCATCACATCGCCTTGATAGGGGATGAGGTTTCTAAATCCTCCAAGTATATCAAACCCGGAGTTGTTAAACGCCGCAATCGAATGGAACACACTGATTCCCAAGGCACTCAACGGCGGATAGTCTTCAGAGAACACAATAAAACTCAGCAATGCTCCCACGCCCTCAAAAATCAGGGTCAGCAGCAACACATCCTTCACCAGCTTAACAACTCCTTTAAAGGAATCGATATTCCATGACTCCTTGATCAGGAGCCGCTCCTTTAAACCTATCCGTTTTCCTGCTGCAAGAACGAATGATACACCTACACAGGTTACGCCTAAGCCGCCAATCTGGATCAAAAGTGCTACTATTGTTCTGCCAAATACCGTAAAAGTGTCTGCCGTATCCACGGCAATCAGACCTGTCACACATACTGCACTGGTTGAGGTAAATAATGCATCGACAAATGTTACTGTAACACCGTCATTGACGGATATAGGCAGCATAAGTATCAAGGCTCCCGAAAGTATCACTATAGCAAAGCCCAATGAGATTAGACGGACTGGCGATTGTTTTTTAAAAAACATGAGAAGTACTATACCTTCTTTCAATTATATATTTTCCCTGCAAAACTTATACCAGCCGTTTACAACCATTCCTGATGGCATTACAAGTCTCCCTCTTCTGCCATACGATAACCGATACCCATTTCTGTGAGGATGTATTCAGGTACTGCAGGATTTATTTCAAGCTTACGGCGGATGTTGGCCATATTAACTCTTAATATTTTGTTGTCATGCGGAATGTAAGGACCCCAAACATGCTGCATTATCACATCATAAGTGAGTACGGAACCCGGCTGCCGGGCCAGGAACTCTACGATTTTATACTCTATTTGGGTCAGGTGGACATGGATGCCGTCTATGTATACCATATGCTTGTTAAAATCTATGAAGAATCCGCCTACACTATAGTTTACAGCCAACATTTCTTCTCCGCTTAACCGCTTTCCTCTGTTGCGGACCGCAGCCCTGATCCTTGCCAGGAGCTCAGATGTTCCAAAAGGCTTCGTAATATAATCATCCGCGCCCAAATCCAGTGCTTCTACTTTTTCTGTTTCCTTGTCACGGGCTGATACGACCAGCACCGGATTGTCGTACCATTCGCGAAGCTTTTTGAGCACCTCGATGCCATCGATGCCGGGCAGGCCCAGATCCAGAAGTATCACATCCGGTAAATGAGATGACGCAAGCATAATCGACTGCTCTCAAGTCTTAGCTACGATGGAAGAATAATCGTTAGCACAAAGTATTGATGTGATCACATGGATGATGCTCTCTTCATCCTCTACAATCAATATTTTACCTCTTGTCGACATGCTTCACCCTCCAATGGCAGCGTGAAAGTAAAGGTTGCCCCTTGATCCAAATTGTTGTTGCACCATATTTTCCCATTATGTGCTGTGACGATCGTATTACAAATAGATAGCCCTAAACCAAAGCCACGTGTCGCATCTGCACTTTCTCTGTCTCGCAAGTCTATTTCATAGAACAATTTGGAAATATCCTGTTTCGGAATGCCTTGCCCGTAATCGCGTACTGCAAAATAGACAAAATCGTCCGTCTTATATACGGAGATATCCACCTGAAGGCCATTTCCGCCATGCTTGATCGCATTTTCGAACAAGTTGATAAGTACCTGTTCGATCAACATCCCGTCCATCGGGGCCATAATAAACTCGTTAGGCACACTGACATTAAATTTTACATTTGGGAAACGCTTTTGACAGCGCTTGACGGATTGCGCAACGACCTCCTCTACAGGCTCAGGAACTTTGATCAATTTCGAAGCATTTTTATCAATCCGCGTTACAGAGAGAGCATTCTCAACCATACGCAAAAGCCACTGAGCATCCTCATGGATATCCTTGATCAGGCAATCATGCGATTCCGTGCTGATCCGTTCTTTGTTTTCCAGGATAGCTGAGCTGGCGCCCAATATCCCTGTTAGCGGTGTCCGCAGATCATGCGAAATTGCACGAAGCAGGTTACTGCGCATCTGTTCGTTCTGTTTCTCGGACATAATTCGTTGCTTTTCATCCGCCAGTTTCGTCTTTTCCTTTATACCGCTGGCAAGAGTGCTGACGATCATGGAAGACGATAGCATTACTAAAAATGTAACCGGATATCCAGCCAAAGAAAAGTTAAACGCAAAATAGGGATAGGTAAAAAAATAGTTTACGCCAACCACGCTGGTAACAGACGCAAGCAACCCCCAAAAATAACCTTCTGTACACAGTGCCACTAATAATACAGAAAGTATATAAATCTCCGATATATTATTCTCCTTGTTAGTAAACTGCATTAAGATGGCGAAAACGGCATTCGCACCAAACAACAGCCCAGTTGTGATTCCTGCATCTCTCGCAAGGCTCTTTTTATTAGGGAACCACCTCAGCAGTGCTTTTTTCAATTTTCTCCCCTCCGTTGCTTCATAATTATACACGAAATCTAAAGAAACGCACGCTAAAATTATGCTAAGAAAACCATATCTTTATAATTCTGAAATGCATCTCATGCGATGCTCCGGTAATTATTGGTTATGGTTCCGGTAGAAAAATCAATTTGAACAAAGACATTGAATTTTTTAGTCTGCCTTCAACCTCATATTATAAATATCATCTCTTCAAAAAGCCGCAATTTACCTCGGCTGTTTCCTCTTTAGCATATACTTCACATTCCGGCCGTTTCCTATTTTAATTATTAAACCCTTTGATAATAAATCTCCTAAATATTTACTCGTCTGAGTCTTTTTAATACCTAATGCCGTGCTGATTTCCCTGGCAGCAAGGAATTCTTCATCATTTAGCAAATCAATGATCTCCTGTTCCTTTTCAGGAAGTGATATCTCCGCTTTATAAAGTACATTAGGTAAGACAACTCTCACACTATTTGCAGTAATCTGAAATTCCGGTTTTGAATCATATTCCTTATAATATGATTTTATACGTCTTATTCCGGTAGCTATTTTTTCAATAAGCTTAAGTCTGTAAAATATCTCAGCAATTACTTTATTTCTTGGCACGGATATTCTGCCGTCAATAAAATCATCATAAGAAATACCTACAGGTAATCCTCCCGGTGATGTAATTTCAATTCTTTCATCAAATATCTCTACTTTAACATTCGATTGTTTATTATAATCTCTATGGCAAATAGCATTAGCTATAGCTTCTCTATATGCAACCAATGGAATTTCTTCAATGGTTTTTCTAAATGCTCCATCTATGATTTCCTGCTTATTAACGTGTTTGAAATAGAAATCAATGCATTTATCAAACTGCGTTAATATAGACATATTTTCAAGGTCTATCCTGTCTTTTATTAATTCGACATCCTTATGATATCTAAGTAAGGTTATTTTCCCAATATTATTGTTATCTGAAAGAAGCTTTGCCGCTATATTGTATTTCCCATTTTTATATAGGTCAAGCGATACCAATACATTCTTATCAACCTCACTGATTCCCATTATTTTTCTAAGTCTATTGCTAAATACGCTTAAGTCCAGTTCATCATCATTTATCGGAATTTCATCATATGTTAGATTCTTACCGTTTAAAACTAATTCGTTATATTCATGCATATCAACTTCTCTTGTTGTTATAGCAATCCGCTTATACGCTTTCCCCAGATAAGTGTAGGGTGTATTTTCACTTTTATATACTTTTATTATTAAAACAGTCTTGCCATCAACAATATCTGTTTCTATTTCAAAATACGGATTTGGCAGAACAGCATCATTAATAGCGTTTTCAATTTGTTCTTTTAAATAACTGACATCGGACACACCTACCGCTGATCCATTATCATTAATTCCAATAACAATCAAACCGTCATTGTAATTTGCATATGCAGATACGGTTTTTAATAATGTTTTTGAGTATTCCCTCTTAAACTCTACTTCCTTACTCTCACCCAATTTGTAATTTATTTTCATAAAACACCTCTCACCGAACGAATGCATCTCGTTCACCATCATTATATAATACTATAGCATAATAATCAATAATTCAGGGAAATAGATGAATTTTTGTTCAGTGAATTACTATGAACCAGTCGATCTGTAATGTCTTACACCAAACCTCCATGCGAAAAGGCATGGAATAATGAACACAACACCTGTTAAGGGCAATAACATATAAAAGCCCTGGCTTTCATCCACTTGTCCAAGCAAAAACTGCAATGGAAGATAATTTACACATGCAAATGGGATGACAAAAGTAAAAAAGCGCGTAATCCACTTGGGTAAGATATTAAGCGGATAGCTTGCATACTCTTTTACTCCGTGAGTGAGTATATTTGCGACCTCTATCCCTTCAACAGTCCAAAAAGCAAAGGTTGCCTGAAGCATATACACTCCGGAAAAAATACACGTCCCGCCTATAATCATATTTGCAAGAGTTAATATTTTGATAATACCCCACTGAATATTTACTCCTGATATTGCAATAATCAGCACAATAACAGCCTGTATAAGATGACCTATGCGTTTAATATCAAACCTTGAACCAAGCACCTGTATTATTGTACCTCTCGGGCGCACTAAAACCCTATCAAAGCCAGCATTCTTCACCATATTTGGAAATGCATCAAATCCTTTTGCAAAACATGTTGATACCGCGAAGCTTGCCCCTATTACCGCAAAGCAAAGAAATACTTCATAAGCATTCCAGCCATCAATACTTCCAAAGCGCTCAAACAACAGGTATATTCCCGCAAATGCCGTAAACGGTGCGAGAAACTGTGTAAATATTGTCATTATAAATGAAGCCCTGTACTGCAATTGGGATTTTAAGAGCAATACAATATATTTGAAATATAACCTCATATTAACCGCCATTCTGCCGCTGTACATCGGCGCAAAATTTTAATTTTCATGCTATCCTCCCTGTACCACGACGTGGCGTGTTATTCGCCGCATAATTACTGAGCCTGCACCCACCAGTAATGCAATCCAGATAAATTGTACCCCCATACTTATTACTGCTTCGATTACGCTGATACTCCCGGAATAAATCCTGAGTGGTAAATCCGCAGTCCACCTGAACGGCATAACATAGCAAATCCTCTGCAGCCATTCCGGCATTAACGGAATCGGTATCGTCATTCCGGAAAAAAACTCGCCCACCATCCCGATAAATGCCATGGAGCCTACCGGGGACATCGTTTTAAACACTGATATATAGATCAAAACAGAGATTGCTACAAGAAGTAAAAGCCCTAACAGCATTGTGATAGTAAACAATATAAATGAAACCGGACTGTAAGGCAAAGACAGTTTATAAGGCGCCGGTAATAAGAAAGCTACAACAATAATTGGTGAAAATCTAAGGGTGCAGCTTGCCAATCTTTTGGATAATAATTTTACATACCAGAGCCCATAGAGATTGCATGGCCGGCACAATTCATATGAGATGTTGCCTGATGTTATCATGTCGAACAATTCATAATCCCAGTCATACAGCATTAGCACGGCTAAAAAAGCCTGCTTAAGCCATAAGTAAGTAACAAGCTGTGAAAAGCTAAGTGTTTGTGGCTGACCTCCGCTTATATAAAATGCGTGATATATAAATATTGCCATAACTCCCCAGAAAAATTGCGTTGCAAGTCCGCCAAGAGCGGCTGCACGATACTGCAAACCATTTAGGAATCGCACCCTGAGTGCTGAAATATACGGTTTCATATCTGATACTCCTTATACAATGCAGCAATTACTTCCTCAATAGGACGCACTTCTACTGTAATATCTCGAATTTCGAGGATGCTTGACAGCTGGCAGATAACACTGGATATGGATCTGTTATTTGTATCAACCTGCAATACCGCCTGACCATTTGTATTTGATAGAATATTGATATTTTCAATATCCAAAAGATTATCATCACCGGAATAATCTACTGTTAATACGCCATATGAATTATATCGGCTTTTCAGATGATTGAAGCTTCCATCAAATAATATCTGACCTTTTCCGATCAGCAATATTCGATCTGCCAATGCTTCAACATCGCCCATATCGTGGGTTGTCAGTATTACAGTAACACCGTTTTCCCTGTTTATTTCTTTTATGAACTTCCGCACCGCTACCTTTGAAACAGCATCCAGTCCGATAGTAGGTTCATCCAGGAATAAAATTTGGGGACTATGTAAAAGAGAGGCTGTTATTTCGCAGCGCATACGCTGGCCAAGGCTCATTTGGCGCACAGGAGTTCCAAGGATTTCACCAAGCTCCAAAATTTCTGTCAGCTTATCTAAATTCTTTTTATACTTCTGCTCAGGAACTCTGTAAATATCCCTTAACAACTCAAACGAATCAAGCACCGGAATGTCCCACATAAGCTGAGATCTCTGCCCAAATACGACACCAATATTTTTAACATGAGCAATCCGGTCATTCCATGGAGTGCGCCCCAGTATTTCACATTTTCCGCTGTCAGGTACAAGAATGCCGCTCATCACCTTTATAGTAGTAGATTTACCCGCACCGTTAGGTCCGATATAGCCGACCACTTCCCCCTCGTTTATATTGAAGGAGACATCCCGAAGCGCTTCTATTTTCGTATATTCCCTTTTAAACAATGCCTTTGCCGCTGATTTGAAACCGGCAGATCGTTTTGCTACTTTAAATGTTTTACATAGCCCCTCAACAGTAATCATATTGAACCTCCAGTTTTTACTCCCATGGGAACTACATTTTATATTATTTATGCTAAAAAGAAAAACCCAAGTAACTTACAAATCGGATAACTCACTGCAATTGAGAAATAAGTATATTAAATAAGTAACTTTCTCTTTGATTTGTTAGATTTTACTTGACAGTTTAGCATTTTGATGGTATGTTATATATATAAATTGTTATTAAACATAGTCCTAGCGATGCTCAGCTAAAAAATGAGTTAACCAGTTGGAAACAACTGGTTTTATTGACCCTATTTTTCACTATTCCATCCGTATCTTCAAGAATTGGCATGAACATGGCAACCTGACTTGCTTGTCCGTGATCTTTTTGCAGGTTTCTTCCCATAAGAATATTGAAACGCCGATCAGTACCCAATCTCAATATCCGCTTTTAGCTCAATCGAATCATATCTGCTTGGAATTGAACCCGCTGAGGGTATTTCGTGTTCCATCTTAACAAAATCTTGTTTTGAGTCAAATGTGCCCATTTTCTTATCATCTCTTGAATGATAAAAGTGTAATGTAATGGGACACACCTCACCGGGCATGATGTAATACTTCTTAGCGAGGAATGCCTCCTTCTGAGCATGCCGATAATATCAATATCGCTGCTAATGTTCGCATTTTGCTAATACTGCAAGGTTATGGCTTTCTTGCCAAATACAAAGCTATTGTGTCATAAAGCTTTATATTGTTACCAAAACTCAAAATTGCGTCCTTAATGCCTGCGTAAAATTTTGATTTATCAGGCTCTTGCAATGTAATATGATCGGCATGTGTGCTTATATACGATATATATTCATCTGCATTAAATTCTCTTACCTTTTGATAATTTCGGTATTCAAAATTAATAAACCCATAATTCACAACATTGTTGTACTCCAGCTTACATGTGTATCCGGTTTCCGGATGAAAGTACTTTTCATATACTTCCTGTATTTCATAATATAACGCTTCGTTTGGAGTTCTAAAGTCCGGACGAGTCATAAACATCGCTAATGTCCCGCCGCTTTTCAGAATATTATAAACTTTAGGGAATCCGATTTTTTCGGGTATCCACTGAATTGTAGCTGCTGAAAAAACCAAATCAAATTTTTGCTGTCCGAAGTTATATGTCTCAAAGTCTGCATTTACAATATGAAAATTATCATATGAATTGAATTTATTCTTCATATACTCTGCAAGATGTTCACCAAGTTCAATCGCCAAATACGAACAGCCAGTTCTTAAAATCGGTTCGGTAGCCTGACCTGTTCCGGGCCCGATTTCAAGAGCTGTTTTGCCAGAATCGAGCTTTGAGTATCCTATAACATCTGCGAAAAGCTCATCACAATAGCGGGGTCTCCATTTGTTAAACTCTTCAGGAATGCTGTCAAAAACTTTTCTAAAATCCATAATAATTCCTCCACTAGACTTTCATTTATATACAATCTCCCACAATTCACCATCATTCCAGGAACCAAAGGCTTCATTAAGGGCAGACCTTTCCATCTGTTTATTTTATTCTTTCCTGAATAAGTACTTTCCCTGTGGTTTTGTCTTGTACCATAACCATATTTGTAAGCTCTACTTTTGGCATTTCAAATACTCCTTTATGTCTCCTACAAACTGATTACCACAGCGTGCCAGCTCGCCAAGCACACGATCAATTCCATATTCCTGTATATACCAATTAACATGAGTGATACCATAGCAATCAACAGGAACAACGTATATTTCAGCTTCGGGAAAAGCCAATTGATACAGCATCAAACACCGTCTTGCGTGAAAGGACTTGCAGCATATCACCGCCTTTTTGATAACGAACCCTTTTTCATCAATCACCTTACGTGACATAAAGGCGTTATCTCTTGTATGACCGGACTTGTCCTCACAGATTATAGAATCACGAGGGACACCGTTTTTCAGCAGTACATCGGTATAAAACTGGCAGTCAGTTTTATACTCTTTATCATAAATATCAATTTTTGATTTAGCACCATTGAATTTCCCGCTTTTTACACTGACACCTCCTGACGGAAGCAATAGAGGTGCATATCCGTCATGATATAGCTTAGCCGCTCTTTCGGGAATCTCAGGGAAAGAGCCGCCCGGCAAGAATATAATATCAACCTTTTGGGGCTTGTCAGATACGAATATGTAATTTGTAATGTCAGTTATAATACGATTATCCATTGCTCAACCCAACCTTTTTTAATATTTCATTTATTGGCTTTGTTCCATCTACAATTATAATAGGGCAATTTATCTTTTTGAGCCATTCTATATGCAAAGCTCGGCTCCTTTGCTCAATTCCTGCAGTATCATATTTTGCCGCCCATTCAAGAAATTCAATGTGATTTTCGTACATATCACCGCCGGACAGAATACGGTCGCCAAAGTGATTGTATTCACGCTGCTTTAAGCGTTCAATTCGCACTTCCGGTGGAGCCTCTATTAAAATAACCAATTCGAATTTTGGTATAAATATATCACCCCAACCGCATAATGAGCCAGATATTACACATCTTTCTGCTTTTGCAATAGCTTCAGAAAGCAGCCCTTGTCTTTCGGAAGACTCTCTTTTCGTTGTATATTTAGGATCGGTTGGAAGCCAGAAAAAGTCATCAGTGTCGAGATGCTTAAAGCCGTATTTTTCACTTATTGCTTTTCCTAATGTTGTTGTACCCGAACCCGATGCGCCGAGAATATGAACAATTTTGGGATCGAATATTTCTATTCTGCTGTCATAATATTTTTCTTGAAATGAAACCACAGATTTAATTTCTGATGCCGAAAAGGTAATTCCATCCGGTATAGCGACAAGCTTGTCTTCAATATCATCTTCACGGTGTACAATTGCGATAACCCTACCCGTAAATTCATCAAGCGGTTTATCCTCTCCGTAAATGTATACATCAAGTTCTTCGCCATCAGGTGCAATTATGCCGTCAATATAACCGTAGTTTATAGGATATATCATGTCATCGTGCTTTGGATGAACACTGCCAAGTGGGCGGTCAATTGTTACAGTTACCGTCTTGCCAAGGAAAGACCACACCTGTGCTTTTCGTAAAGTATGAGTGATGAACTCTGCCTTGCCACTTGTATATGCTAATCTGTCAGCTTGATATTCATTCATAAGCCGAAGCTTTAAGGCTTCATATTCTTTTGCAACATCGGTTTTTGCATTCAAATAATTTCTGAAATTTATATAATTCTGCCATTCTTTGCTGCCTGTTGTGACTACATGAATATGATGTGTTCTTATATCGGTATTTCGATCATCACATACAAAAAGCATATCTCCCGCCACATCGTGTTGACGGTACATAAATCCTGATTGTTCAAGCGTAGGAACAAGCTTCATTACTTCGTCAAAATTGCTCACCGCAACAGCGATATCAATTATAGACTTAGCCTTGATATTCACAATTGAAGTACTTCCGACATGTTGAATATCAGCTGCAACATTGCCAAATATGACTTTTAACTTTTTTATAGTTTGATTTGCAATTTGTTCCCATGCTTTATCATGGTCGCACAGTTCGACTATTCCTCGTTTTAATCCAAGCATATTATTAACCTTCCTGTACTGGATTCCCTATATTTTTTACAATGCCTTCTGTACTTGCGTTTTTTTTATCAATCAAAGGACTGATAGGTGCAGCAGAGGATTTTACAGTTGGTGTTCTTACTACTTTTCTCCACTAACGACAAGAATTGTGCTTGTTGAAAAATCCCATAGCTTCTCGCCATCATTGTATTGTTTAATCCGCTTATCAAACCGCTTGTTTATTAAATCAAATAATGTGGATTTTTCATGCTCCGTTAAAGCATCTGGGGCGATGTTTAACGCTTTTTGAGCGCTTGCCAACACTCCGATTCTATGGTCATAAATCTGCTCAATTGCAATGTCATCGGTAACAGATGCATTGTCAGGAGCATAGTCTATTATTGTAAAAAAGTCCACATTCGCATCATGAAAACCTGCTTCTTCGAGTTTCTTCGGGTACTCATGCTCATCCATTTCGTAAGCTCCAATGTTGTGCTCTTTATCAAAATTTCCCGCCTTGCTCCAAGCTTTTTCTAATAAAGCTTTTTCTTCTTCGCTTGTGTTATACCAATTATTGTCCTTTACTCCAAGCCTTGAGCGTACAGATAGAACAACAATTTTGCCTCCCTGCTTGAGTACACGATATTGTTCACCGAAGAAAGGTTTGTGAGGTATATGTTCAGCAACAGTATGCGAATAACATAAATCGAAGGTATTGTCTTCGAATGGCATTGCAGTAGCATCACCATTTACAAATGCACAGTCAAGTCCTAGCTCTACAGTTTTTGCCTTTGCGTTTTCTATATGACCCGTATCTAAATCAATCCCCGTTACTTTGATATCCGGAATATATTTCTTAATTTTGTGGCAGAAGGTCCCTCCGGCATATCCGACTTCAAGGATGTTCTGACCGCTTTTTACATTGATGGCATTCAGCCATAAAGCCTTGTTGCTATTATTAAAACGCATTTCACGGCTGTGATATAACTCTTCTGTCGTCTGCACATATTGTGACCATACACTATTCAACTTTTTTCACCTCCGTTATAGCTTCAATAATATCTCCAAAATAAATCACCATCAACAGGCACCAATGTCCCTGGAGTTAGCGGCTGATGCACAAACATTTTACCATATAATTCTAAACAAAAGTAATACAATCTTTCTCCTTATCTGCCAGCATTGTAAATTCGCCTGGCAGTTTTTTATTTGTCCAGGCAGGGTGTTCATCAAAACTTCTCAATATAAAACCATTGTTTATAACAGAGTTAATTATCTCACTGAGCGTATATCTACGTATTTTACATTTTGGAAATTTCATTCGTTTTTCATCATCGTAAAATCTTGCATGGGCCACCTCACATTCGATAATATCTGTTGAGAAATAATCGGTTGAGGGGTTTCCAAGCTCCAATATATCAATAAACTTATTAATTGGGTGAAAGTCACTGCATATCATTCGTCCTCCGCTCTTAAGGAGGCTATTCATTACACCCATAAACCGGTTAATGTCAAAAAAATAATGTAAAATACCACCCTCCATAAATACTACATCGAAATATTCGCCATATACGGACATATCAATATCCATTACATCTCCAACTATATATTCTATACTCGTACCAGCTACTTCGGCAGTTTCACATGCATATCTCATATTTTCTTTAGATATATCAAATAACGTAACCGAAGCTCCCATCAGTGCAAGCGGTATTGCTTTTTTACCGCAGGAACCACAAATGTTTGCTATCTTGATTCCCTTAACATTGCCAAAATACTCAGAATATTTCTTAAGCCTGGCACGTGGATTTTCCAGATCCTTTTTTGCCCTCTCAGTGGGTGTTCCTGAATTACTAACCCAGAAATTATATGCATCATATTCCCATGCAATTTTGTTTTGTTCGGCGTATTTATCCATAATACGGCCTCCTCCTTATTCCTGTAATTATTTGATCCCAGTAAATATAATTTGATTAATTTGATACAGTTCAATACCGGTCATATTACCGATTAATTTAGTTTTAAAAAATTCCGGTACTATAATAGTTTCCTATTCAAGTTAGAGCTTTAACACAGTTACGGGTTCATTATTGTATATCTCACCATTATCACGAAAGCCAAAACTTTCATAGAGCTTTTTAGCTACTATGTTATCCGTTTCATATGATATCCAACAATATTGAGCAGACCCTGCTGGAAATGTGCGTATGTACTCCAATATTTTTACCATAGCTTCCCGGCCATAACCTCGTTTCTGATATTGCTCCCCTATCATCAGACGTAAAATACAATAATTATTTTCTGCCATCCTGGGTTGATCGTATCCGGTATTGCCATAAACGATCATAACAAAACCTACCATCTGTTCATCAGCGTAAATAGCATACGGAAGTGGGCATCCTCCATTTGTTGCCAATACATAGCACGATGCAACGCTCGATAGATTCGACGCGACATAGTGTTGCTGCTCTTCTGTCACCTTCAGCTGAAATAATTCTCGTCGGTTATCCAATGTAATTTTCCTTAGCGTTATCATATAGATTTCTCCATCCGTTATTTATTTTTCAAGTTCAATAAACAAATACATTGGTATTTTACACAGCCAGCTAATTCTAGTAGAATGCTTTATTTGCTCTTCAGTAGGAACGGGCTCATTCATATCTGCCAATATGAAACCATTCCTGCCAAATGCCTTAATATAATCTGAAAGTGTCCTATGTCTATAAATAACAGGCATATCTATCCCCTTTATTTCCCCAATCCATTCTATCGGATTAAAGTAATCTATGACAACTACCTTTATCTTATCCTCTTCCAGTATCCACTTACTTTCTTTAGGCTTATAACATGGATGAAGTATAGAAATAAACACGAGCATAAAACAATATCATATTCATTATCCTGAATTTCTTCCAACTCATTAGCATTCCGTAGTAGTGTCTTTATATTTACTCCTTCTTTGTCAGCTCTATCAGTAACATATGCCAATAAAGCTTCTGAACAATCAACAGCAGTAACAATTGCACCTTTATTAGCAAGCGCTCTTGAATATCCTCCCTCACCACATCCTAAATCAAGAATATGTTTTCCCTTTACTTCTCCAATTTTCTGCAATGTATAAGGCATAATATAATATTGGCGAAAATCATTATTCTGTGCTTTATCAACCCATTCTTCAATTCCAACCCTATTCCAACATTCAGTCGAACTATCCTTTTTCATTTTAAACTCACCTCATTTTTTACATAGACAATGTAGAATAATACCGTCTTCCGGTACATAGATCTCGCCTTCTCCACTCATCAGAACATTAAAAGCGGCTTGCTTTGCATAATTTTCTAATTCTTCCAGTGAGAATGTTTCCCAATAGATACCGTGATCCCTATATGGATAAAAATTTATACCATCAAGACAGTAATCGTAGTGATCCATTATGTATTGCAAATAATGCCCTGAATAGCTGAACAGACCTCCAGGTTTCAAAACACGTTTACACTCACTTATATAGCTTTTCTTATAATCATCACCGTATAACAATCCAAAGGTCTGATTCCATATGATTACAATATCAAATGTATCGTCTTCAAAAGGAATATTTTCGCCATCATAATGATAAAATTTCAACTTGCAATCTGTCCTCAACGCTTCTTCATTTGATTTTTCAACTGCATATTTAGAAATATCCAGTCCAGTCACATTGAATCCCTGCCTATAAAGAGTAAAAGCTTCCCTTCCCATTCCACTGCCAATATCAAGTATTTTTGCTCCACTCGGAAACCTATCTGTAACCTGTTGTTCCCAAATCTTCAACTTTCCCTTGTCCCAGCCTTTCATTTCATCAATATGTTCTTTTTTTTCATACCAATCTGATACTATTGAATTCATAATGAATATCCCCTTACCTGGCTATTTTGTAGACTAAATGTAATCTAACCAATTACCTTTTTTATAAGAGTTCCATTTGCTAACCTCTATAATTTTTAACTGTATTCACCTTTTTAGGAATTTATTAATTCTCCTTCAAATCGTAATTGGCGGTCAGATAACGGCTCTTCCACTGACTCTATGTGTTTTTGCCATATAAGATTTCTCCTTTTTCATGTTTAGCCGGCTGGTAATCATATGTTACATGAATAATTGAAATAAATAAAACCTAGTCTGAGATAGTTTTCAGAAACGTAATAGATGATAGATATAGCACTGGATACAGACTCTATCTTTCATATTTTTCCTTTAGTTTTCTTGACAGGTTGGCATTTTGTGGATATAATATACTTGAAAGGTGGAAAGAGGCACCTCTTTTTATTCTATTATCAAAAATAGCAAACCGGCTTTTTTAAGCTGGTTTTTTATATTTTTTAGAATCAGAAGCAGTCCATCACAATTAATCCATATTCATAAATAGTTTTATACTTCTATATATTCAATTAACTCCAAAAGACTGCAACATTCAATATCCGACCTATGTCCACTGGAATTATTCTTCCTGTTCCTATTCAGCCAACAAGTGTTAATGCCAAGTCCTTTCGCTCCAGCAACATCACTTGATAATGAATCACCGATATGAAGAACTTCTTCCGGTCTGACTTCCATAATCTCCATGCTCCTAATAAAAATTTCCGGTCTCGGTTTATATGACCTGACATCTTCACTGGTAACAGAACTTGTTGCTTTAATACCATGATGACATACAGCATTAATTAGATCCGCCCGGTCTATATTTGATACGATGCAAATTGGTAACTTTACCTTATCAAAAAACTGCAAAGTATCTTGAAATACAGGAGGTTTCATCCAATAGCTGAAAAGCTCTTCACTTAAATCCTCAGCATTATAGTTACAGTCGAATCTTTGAAGCGTTTTTCTTAATGACCCCATCTCAATATCCCTTTGAAGCCGGAAATTTTTACCATAGCTTACGACACACGATGAAAAGAATTTTTCCCACCAGTAAGTTGCTATTTCTCTGGTATCTGGACAATAAGGAGATGTTTTTCTTATCTTTTCACATATTCTGTTGATTATTTCACCATCTTCATATACCAAAGTACCATAGAAGTCTAAGAATAAAGCTTTTATGTTCATGCTCTCCACCCTGCAGAATATGACTTCACAAAGACCTCCCCCAGTTTCTCCATACAAACTTTATACTCCTTGCCGGTTTTCATTTCTTTCAACAGTAATTCCCCTGACTCCAGTTCATTTTCGCCAAGTACAACGACATAAGGAATCCCCTGCTTATTGGCAAAGTCCAATGATTTCTTCAGTCTTCTATCTGCCATGTCTACATCGACTTTCAGTCCTTTATTCCTTAATTTAGTTGCAAGCTTCAGGCAGGCATTTTCTGTACCAAGCGGAATGATATATAATTCGACGGGCGGCTTAGCAGCTATAACATCTTTTAGCATTAATGCCTCATAGATTACGTCAAGCCCAAAGGTCATTCCTACGGCTGGATAGTCAAGACCGTTATCAATAAATGCTCCGATGATATTGTCGTACCTTCCTCCCGCACCTACGCTGGATGTTATACTTCCATCCGTTAAAAACACTTCCCATACGATTCCTGTGTATATCTCAAGTCCTCGTGCAAGGCTCGGAGTAAATCGAAGTGTATTTTTGATTTCCAAACCATCAATGTATGAATCCAGCTCTCTAAGTTCTTTTTCTCCTTGATCAATTCGCTCATTTCTCTGTTTTGAGACAAGAGTAGCCGTCATCTCATCAGGCTGCATTTTCATATAATTAAGAAGCATATTGGTTTTTGATGCTGCTATCCCAAGCTGCAAAAGTTCTGATTCTACTCCATCGCTACCTATTTTCTCAAGCTTATCGATGCATAATATGACCCCGGAAACAAATGCCGGTTCAATCCCAACTGACTCAATGATTCCTGACAGGAGTTTTCTGTTGTTGTAGGATATATAGACATCCAACCCCAGCATTTTATATACCTCAACGGCCATCATCATAAGTTCGGCTTCAGCCATTACAGATTTGACACCCACCATATCAACATCGCATTGTATGAATTCGCGGTTCCTTCCGGTTTTTACAGGCCCATCCCTATACACCGTGCCAAGTTCATACCTTTTAAAGGGCCTACTGATTTCCGGATTCATCCCTATCACCCTGGCAAAAGGTACTGTCAGGTCATAGCGTAAACCTAATTCCCGCCCGCCCTGATCATTTAGTTTATACACTTCCTTGAGAATTTCTGCACCTCCTGCATATTTCGAAGCCAATACATCAAAATAACAGATAATCGGTGTTTCAATTGGCTGGTAGCCGAATTTCTCAAATATATTCTGGAGCTTTCGTATAATCTCCTGCCTTACCGTTTGTTCCTGGGGCATAAAATCGCCGGTCCCTTTCAAATTTCTTAACTCAATCGCCATGAATATTACCTCCTGTTTTTGTTCAAATAAAAAAACACCATCCAAGCATTTATTATTTATGCCTGAATGGTGCTTATATTGTTAATCTTGCCACCATCATAGGCACAAACGCTTATAGCGCTTGCACCTATGGTTTGTTTCATAGCTACAAGCGCTGTTTGTGATGATGATGAAGTTGATTAAGAATTATAATATTTCTCATTACATAAACTCCCAAATAATTATAAAAATATCATAACATCAAGTATTAACAGAATCAATGATTTTATAAAGTATTTTTCTGATTTATAATCTTAAATATGCTTGCTATACCTCTTTCAGCCATTCTTCTAATTGTTTAATACTCTCTGCATATTTAATTATAGTGTCTATTGTTCCTGTTACGTGCTCCGTTCCCATTCTATTTTCATCTTCATCAGTACACTCAATCCACAATGAGCGTTTTAGGCTGTATTCAAGCCAACCGAGTAATCCCGAAAAGCCTTTATCCAAAACGACTTTCCAATCAGCTTTCAAGTTAGGGGTAATCTTTTTATATCCGTTTATAAGAGCCATAAACTTAGTTTTATCAATTGTTTTTGAACTGTCTTTCGACCAATAAACAGCAGTTTCAAGCAGGTCGTTCTCCGGATTGATAAACCCTGCAGCTTCCCAGTCAATCAATATCGGAGTATTGTTACTCCAAATAACATTCTTTGGATCCAAGTCGCCATGTGTGATAACAGTGTTATCAGACAATATCTTTGCCGAACGGCACAGGCGGTCACTAAATTCGTATAAGTTATCAATGCTGCCGCGTAAAATATCAGCCCAAACTGCATTAGCTTCTTCACCTTTTTGCAAATAGAAATTCCAATCCGGTACAGGTTCGTCTGCCGTGTAACTATCATTCAGTCCAAGCTCAGAAAAATCTGTGGCGTGTATTTTTGCAAGAATAATACCAATTTGTTCGCAGTGCGAAGTTTTAATTCCGTTTCCGAACAAGCTTTTGCCATATATATAATCAAACACAAGATAATACTGTCCGTCTATTTCCTGTATAGCCTTGCCGTCAAAAATTTTTGCGGGAGCGGCAGAAACATTTTTTGCTGCAATAGCTGCTATGTTCTCTGAATTAATAGTATTCTGCATAGCTGCCGGACGAAGCATAATCTGCGGATTTAAAGCCTTTATAGCATATTTGCCCTGCAATGTTTCAACGCTAAACATTTTATGTAAAAGTCCACCTGAAATTGGTTCGGGTGAGCCGATTAATCTTCCCAGCTTTAAAACATTGCAAAGCTTATCAAATTGCAAGTTGTACCGCAATTCACTCATAATTAACCTCCCGCATACTCCACAATGTCCCTTCATTGGCAAATAATTACTCGATTCATGGCCTGGCTCTTATCTCCGATATGTATTTATTAACGTCATTATTATTGCATAATACAATCGTTTTGTTTTGATACGGCTTAATCCGCTCATGCAGTCCATCTTTTCCATTGTCATATTCTTTTGACCATCTGAACATACTTTTCAGCATTGCATAGCTTGGTATGTATGAGCAATTTTCAATACCAATCCGTTGCTTTATCCACCGAAAAATAATTCTGTGTCTCCGTGTTAAAGGTGAGGTGTCTAGTAATACTATTGTATCCGCCTGCTTTAACCCTTCCGAAAAGCACGACCTTCCGGTATCTTCAATAATCCAATTCTCCTGATGCAATATCAGACTAAACATTTCGTCACGTTCTTCGATAGTCCTTTTATTATTACCCCATTTACTGGACATATCTGGCTTATGTACTATTTCATCAAGTGCCGTATAGTGTATGCCGGTAATTTTTGATAAACGTTTCGCAAGCGTTGTTTTACCGCTGGCAACAGAACCGACAATATATAATTTCATTCCAGTATTGCCTCCAGCTTAAACCGCACAACACCGTCCGGGCAGTCAAATTCTATAATATGCTTATCGCTGCCGCCGAGATTGCACAAGTCGCCGCCGCTGCGGACGGCTTCCATCAATGGAAACAGCTTGAGCATGGATTTTGAGCAAAATCTGTCCGGGCAGCCGTATTCGCAGGTAAACTCATCACCAACTTCGTGACCGTTACGGCAATGATTTTCCGGCTTATTGTCAGGCTTTACAGACAGCACTGTTATTTTAAAACTGTAATCTTCTTTATACCAATTTTTCATTGTTACAGCTCCAACCTACATTTGTTTTTAACTCATTGATTTTTATCTGTATATTATCCCAAAAGGATTTTCCTTTGGCAGTTCTTCAAGCTTCATATCATCGTTCCACGAGCAATAGGCCTCGCAGTATTTACCTTCCAAAAACATCGGCAGGTATTCTTTAAAACTCGGAGCAAGCTGCATATTTACGATCTCATCAATAGTTGTCCAAAATACAGGGCCTTCATCGGTCTTATCAATCAGTTCGCCGGAGTAGTCGCTGGTTTTATAAAAATATGTAAAATAGCGATCGAAGGTTTTGTTATTAAACCAATACATAAAGCCGCAGGCTTTGAGATTCCAAATATCAAGTCCTGTTTCTTCCTTCACTTCACGTACGGCACTATCGTAGATGGTTTCGCCATCTTCAGCGTGACCGCCGGGGAACGATATTCCACACCATCTCTTAATTCTGTTCTGCACAACCACTTTACCTGTGGTCTTGTCCTGCACCATTACCATATTTGTTATTTCAAGTTCCGGCATATTTGTTACAACTCCAATCATTCAACAGTTTCCTGCTTGTTTTCTGCTTTTTAATACTATAAATTCTTTGCCTGATATTTTCGAGCATAGCATGAACTTTGAACTTTAATCAATACACTTTCTCCAGCTTTTTCATTACTTTATCAATGCTGCCAAGTCCGTCATAGTCCTTGCCATGGCCATAATAAATGCCATTTTGCATATTGAAATACAATCTTTCGGCAAGTTTATCCCTGCCTTTCTCTTTTATGTATTTGATAAAAGCCCGCAGCCGTATATCGTGGCAATCGGAGAACATTCCTTTATCGCAGGGAGCATTGTCACACTGCCAACAACCGTCAATGCCTTTTTCAGTGCAGCAGTTGTACTGATAGCAACCTTCGGCGGTTTTACGTGAACCGCAGCAGTTGTTTTCACTTCTGCAGCCTTCACAATTTCCAGCAAGATGGCAAAGCTTACAGACAAGACCGCAATATGAAATACTATCGGATATATCCCTGATTTCCTTGGCACTTCCTGTTAGAACAACTTTACTCATAAAATCTTTTGAATATACAGTAATAACCTCAGCCGGAATAACAGGATTGCGTGAAAGCCATTGCCTTTCATCAATTTTTTCAAAACTGTCCGCAGGCATTTTATAGATATACCCGGGAGCGGTTTTATCAAGAATTCCAGCCGAAATCGTTACCACGCCTGTAGAATCGTCAACTGTAAAAGACTTCTTACCATTGCAGTATGGCTTAATAGAAAGCGTGAACGGCAAAACATCATTAATATTTTCATATGCATATACGCCGCACTCTGTACCGTTCTCCTCCGGCAAACTACTTGCAGTATTGGGAATTAAAATGTCAGCTTTATGCTGGCTGCCGTGATACAAATATTTTGGCTTTTCTTGCATAATCATCGGACCTCCTGAAACAATTTTTTAGTGATTGCACTTACCACCAGGATAAATACTTATATTTCTATGCAATATAAACTTCTGCACAGGATAATCAAATTCAGTAAGCAATTCCGCTTCTTCAAAGCCGAATTTTTTATACAGCCTTCTCGGAGCAATACCCTTTTCGTCATCGTTACGAAAAGTTGTCACAGTAATGTCTTTATCAGGCGGCAAAAGCGCAAGCATTTTATCAACCAGCTTTGATGCAATTCCCAAACGGCGGTAATGCGGATGTACTGCCATGCAAGACAGGCAATTCTTCTTTTGAGAAAAAATCAATATTCCAACAATAATACCATTGACTTTATAACAAAGGGCCGTTTCCCGTTCTATATTCTTTCTAAGCGTTTCAAGATAACTCTCTTTTTCAAGCCCAGGAAAATTATCTTCTGTAATTTCCACAAGCTTCATCCATGCTGGAATATCATCAACTGTTGCAAATAGTACTTCGCTCTCCGGTATATTTTTGCCCATACCTATGCCTCCAGAGTCCTTAAAAACTTCATGACCGCTTTTCTGCTTTTCAGGACTAAAAACTCTTTTTCAGGATACTTTTCGTGAAGCTCAAGTATTTTTTTCTTTCCTGTTTTTTGAAATGTCCATATCCATTTCAAAAATTCAATAAATTCGAGGTTCATTTTTTCTTCGAGATAGTCAGGCAAATCGGAACGCTTTTTGCCGTGGCGTTTGATTGCACTCCACATACAGACAAACCGGTTTATATCAAGAAAAACTACAAGATCAGCCGCAGTAAAACGAAGTTCTATAGAACTGCCGTAATTTCCGTCGATTATCCATTTTTCGCCTTTAATGAATCCTTTTTGTTTCTCGATCCATTCTTCCCTTGGCGTCTTTGTCCAGTTCGGCTGCCAGAATTCACAGTCAAGATGTATCAATTTGTAACCCGTAATACCGGCAAGCCGTTTCGCCAGCCAGCTTTTGCCGCTGCCTGCGCTGCCGACAAGGATTATTTTTTTATAATTTAGTATATTCATGTTTGGTAGTATTCTCTGCATTATACCAATTTCCCTTTTTGTATGTATCATTGAAGCAAAAAAATTAAATTATAGGGCACCCCTACTTGCCAAATAAGGCAAGTGGAGGTACTGCTTTGTGCAATTCTATAGTCTTTTTGTACAGTGTTATTTTACACTTTCTGCCCCTCCGCCGTTATGCAGAAACTTTTTTTCTACCCCAATTTTCCATAAGGCCGATTATTTCATGTGCATATTTGAAATCACCACTCCTATACATTATAAATTATTGTTTTCAAGCACACGCTCGTCAATCCTGCGTACAACACTGTTCGTGTACGCGGTAAAATACTTCAGCCAAAAGCCGCAGGCCGTCGGATTGAAGCTCTCAAAGTCAACGCCCAGGCGGGTATAGCCTTCTTTCTTTAATGTGGATATGGTGAAATTCAACAGGTTTTGGTAAACGCCCTTACCCCTGTATTCAGGCACGCAGAAGGCGCCACATATATTTTTAACGCTGCTTTCTTCACTGATAAAGCTTTCCCCGTTGTCCATAATTTTTACATATGTAGCCATCTCTTTCCCTTTATAAGCGGCAAAATACCGGCCGTTTTGCCTGTCAAGTTCATTTTGCAGTGATTGCCTGTCACGCTGAGGAAAAGACATAAATATGGGACTCCGGCTTGAATGTGAAATAAGCATGTTATTCAGCAGTAAAATATCAATTTGTTTCTCTTTCGGCAGTTCAATAAATTTGAAATCGGGTAACGGCGTGCAATCAATTTCTTCCATTGGACGGATTGCGTCGATACAGCGAAGTCCGAAGCCATTTATAAAGAAGCTGTTTATTGCCTGTGCATCATGAGCATAAAGAGCAATTGCATGACTTACAATCCCGTTATTCACCCATTTCTCGGCAGCCGCCTGATATAAACGGTTGAAAATATAGCTTCTGTTTTCTTGTGTAGTACCATGAGCATGGCAGGGTGAAAATGTACCCTTTACTCCTGTTGTCCCGAAAGCGTTATTCCACGGCCTAAAGCAACATAAAAACCCTGCCATCCTGCCGTTTTCAAAAGCGGCGACTCCCAGGCCGCTGTCGGCAAAGAGCGTTAAATCCGGCATTATGTCCACTTCCGGAAGAACGGCGACAAATCGCCGTTCTTCCTCATAATTTGCCCTAGCAAGATCAACTGCTTCCTCTATGTGACTGCGGCTAAAGTCAGTTATATCTAAACTCATCTCTTAATGCCTCCGTTTTTCTTTATTTGCCTGCTCCATTGAGCAATAGATTTGTTTCGGGCGGATTTATCACGTAAAAATCCCGCCTTATCGTCTGCAAACTTAGCCTCCTGCTTCAATCGAATATAGCTATTCCACCGCTCTCCGGATAGTTCACCTGAAGCGATTGCCTTTTTGATAGCACACCCCGGTTCGCTTTGATGTTTACAATCCGAGAACTTACATCTGCCTATAAATCTCTCTACATCGGTAAAGGCCTCTCCAAGGCCTAGACTCACATCCCACATACCAAGTTCACGCATACCCGGCGTATCGATAATCATAACACCATTCGGCAGCATAATAAGCTGTCGATGAGTAGTAGTGTGGCGGCCTTTTGAGTCATCCTCACGGATTGAGTTTACAGGCATGATCTCTTCTCCGGCAAGTTTATTGACAAGACTTGATTTACCGACACCACTTGAGCCGAGGAAAACAATTGTTTTTGCCGGTCTGAGATAGTCAGACAGCATATCGATTCCATAACCGGTTTTAGCACTAACAGCATAAATGCCAATACCTGAAGTAATCTTTTCCAAAGTCTGGACCTGCTTTGTATAATCCTCAACCAAATCCTCTTTAGTCAGTACAATCACAGGAATCGCGCCGCTTTGCCATGCCAAAGTCAGGTAACGCTCGATCCGTTTCGAATTGAAATCGTGGTTGAGTGAAGCCATTATAAATACATAATCAAAATTAGCCGCCACCGCCTGTTCACCACGTCCCGGCGTCGGGTCACGTCTTGAAAAGAATGATTTCCGCTCTAATGTCTTTACAATTTGACTGTCGCCGCTGCCGTTATAGTTAATCAGCACAAAATCTCCGGTTGTGGGGAAACTCTCGTAACCCTCGCCATAGTAAACGCTTGTTTTCAGCTTTGCATATGTTTGCCCATGCTCACAGACAATCTCATACCGTTCTTTGTGTACTGCCGTAATGCGGGCAGGAATGACGCCTGTACTCTCCGGCATCATTGTCGGGATAAACCCGTAATCTGATAAATTTATCATTCAAATCCTCCATCTTATTTGTTTTGGGGTATGCCTCGGTAAAGACTTTCACACTCAAACAACTCCTTTCCTTTATAAAGATAACAAAATACCACAGTAAGAAGATGGGCAGAAAAATACCGCAGAAAGCAGCCTTTAAATCTGCAAACTGCGGTTTTAATATAGGTATGCAAAAAGGCACACCTGTTCGATGTGCCCATAAAGTTCACAGTATTTACGAAAGGTTACTCAAAACGGCATAGCAAAAATAAGGCAGCCATAACGCCATGATGATAAAGAAATGTATTTTTGCTCTGCCACTATTCAGTTTTAGTTTACAACCACCTTTGCACTATAGGACATTAACTCAAACATCTCCTTTCTTCTGTGCTTTTAATAAAATCAAGCATACATATAATACCACAATCCAATATAAAATTCCAACCTTTTTTAATTTTTCAACCAACCCACAGATTTTCAGGCCAATTTCGCTTGTAAAGGCTCTTTTTCTAATCTGTCGAATTCAATGGGTTTTCAAAGCAACCACATATAAAAGCACACTTTAATTAGGGCTTGCTGAATGGAATGAAAATGCTTCTCCATATAAGTCTTAAAAGCATTTTCATTCCAGTCAGGTGCAAACATTTTGCTATATACAAATGAAAATGCTTGCATCTGACTCAGCATAGATGTTTGATATATGAAGCATCTATGCCGGTTCACCCGCCGTAACCAGGGCATAACATGCTCAAAAGCTACAATATCCGGCTCTTTTGAGCATGTATGAAAGCGTTGCTTTCATTTAACGGATAAAGCATTATCCGTTAAGCATGCCCTAATTATCGTCGTGTTTCCCTTTCGCCAAACCATTTCGGCAGATGAAAAGCCGGCTTTTTTGAACATCTCGATTTGGTTATCGATCGTACAGGGTATGTCGAAATGATAAAACTCGCTGTCAGGAATGTTCATTTCGCGACGAAGCGTTGCGTTCTCTGCAAAAAGCTCATCCTCGACCGATTGTTCTGTCACCATATAATCACACTCGATATATACACCGTTCGGTTTTAACGCTTTACGGATCTTCGTGTACAAACCGACTTTTTCATCATGGGAAAAGTGGTGCATTGTTTGAAATGAAACCGCAGTATCGAAGGTGCTTTCACCAAGGTCAACATTTAAATAATTTCCGCAGATTAGCTTGATATTCCTGCCATAATGTTTTTGCTTCAGCTTATCCAGCATAGCCTGTGTCAAATCGATTCCGACAACCGACACACCGGGGAACCGTTTGAATACCTCGTCAAGCTCAAGCCCCGTGCCGCAGCCGAGGTCAAGGATTGTCTCCGTACTGCCCGGAACAAGCTCCGCCATCTTTATATAGCCCTCTTTGCAGCCCTCAACATCATTCAGCATATGTTCATCATAATCA
Source organism: Clostridiaceae bacterium (assembly GCA_039679375.1). Lineage (GTDB taxonomy): Bacteria > Bacillota > Clostridia > Acetivibrionales > DTU013 > JBDKVA01. The sequence continues at coordinate 13,958 of JBDKVA010000067.1, read as the reverse complement.
TCAATACGCGCAGTAAAAAAGTCGCTCATTTTTTCAAGTAGAGTCTTTTTAATGGTTGGTGCCTCATATATTCTCGATGTGCTGCCCCAGAGGTGGTTTCCCGTGGCGATATATTGCCAGCCGTATTTTTCGTAATAAGCGGTATGATCGGTGCAAAGATACAGCTTGTCAAAACCAAGCCTGGCCCCTTCAATTCTAGCGTTTTCCAAAAGTCTTGCACCAAATGCGTTGCCTCTGGCTTTTTCTTCTACAAAAAGAGCGCATAAATAAGGAAACAGGTCGGTTCTGTCAACAAAATCATTTTGGATAAGTCCGCAGCCGCCTATTATTTCATCGTTCTTATCCAACGCCAGATACCACTGCGGCAAGCTCCCGTCTTTATTCAAGCAGTCTGAAAAGCTCTTTTCGTATTCTATGCGGTCAATACCCCATTTTGAGGCAAACCAGTCAATAGCACGTCCAGAATATTCAGGATTATCCCGAATTGATATTATTTTATATTGGGCAATAAGCATTCTCTCTTTGGCTTTCATTATTTGCCTCCATTTTCCCCCTGTAATTAAAGATATTAAAACATTGCACCTCTTCCGGTCATCCGGGAAGCCGTATAAGCATTCTACCACAATTTGGGCAGCAAGGATAGATTAGAAGTCTGCTCGGGAACTCCTATGACATGCATTTATAAAAACATTTGCCTGCACAAGAGATTATAGAGTACAATGTAAATACATGGAACTATAAGGGAGAGAGAGGATATAACTTTGAAAAATGTTGCTTTATTACATAAAGTCAGCATAAAAAGCACCTATACAAAGCTTATACTATCCTATTTTTTTATAGCGGTATTCATAACAGCTATCCTTTCAGTCACTTTGTATGATATATTTCAAAATATATCGCTGAAGGTTATACAATCCGATTCAAAAGACAGGCTAAGCCAGAACGTCAATAATTTGAATCTGATAAGAAGCCATATTTTCTCTCTGGGACAGCAAATGGCTTTAGACACCGGTATTTTAATGCCTGTATACGGCGATGAAAAACTGTCTCCTTCTGATGAACTTATAGTCTATAGAAAGATAAAGAATATTATTTATTCGGATACCATTATACATTCCGTCTGCCTGTATAACGGCAAAACCCATGAAATAGTAGATACCTTCAATGTCGAAAGCAAGGACAGCTTCACGGGCAGCATGATGGAGCTCCTGAAATCCTACAATGAGTATGATAAATTTCAATTCATACCGGTTAAGATCAGTTATAAAAAGCTAAATGGCGATATCAGAACTGATCGTATTATCACTGCTGTTTATCCAATGAGTGAATTTTCCGGTGACAATACCGCTTCCGATAAGGATTACCCTTCAATAAGCGCTATTCTGGTCAATCTGGATGCCGACACGCTGCAAAAGAACATTGCTTCTACATCACCTGATCAGATTTCAAATACAATTATTATTGACAATAACGGCAATGTGATTTTTGATTCAAATATGCTGCATTTTGCCGGTAATTTATCCGATCAGGAGCATGTAAAGGAGATCCTGGAATCAGGCAGGATTGAAGATGCAGTCATTAAAGATATTAACGGAGACAAATCTCTCGTTGTATATAAAAAAACCGAATCTCCCCAATGGACATTTATCAATATCTATTCCTTTAATAATTTGTTTAAGGAAATTGACAGGCTTGGTATAATAATTTTATTCATATGTATAGGTATTTTACTTGCCGCGACCGGCTTTTCCATTATTTCCGCAAAGACAATATATTCGCCGTTTAAGCGGCTATTAAACAGCGCAAGGGGATTGCATCCTTCCCAGTCATTGAAGGAAAGTGAAAACAGCACAGGAAATATAGGCGACGTACAATATCTGACAGAGACGTTTAACTCCATTTTGAAGAAAACAATCGAGCTTGAGTCATCGGTTAATGACAGTGTACCGTTTGTTAAAAAGGAGCTTTTGAAAAAATTGATTAAAGGTCAATATAGTCCAGGGTCTAAAGCATCCGGCCGGTTTGACTCATTGTTTAAAAATCTTGTTCAGGGTAACGCCTGCTTTTCGGTTGTTATCTTTAGCATTGACGATTATCAGTCCATGATCAGGAATAAAAAAATGGAGAATGAAGAAATCCTGTTTTCTTCCATGGAAATACTCATATCCAAAGCAATTTCCGAATACTTCTGCTGTGAGCCGGTTGATTATGATAATAACTATATATATATACTGATTAAGCTTGAAGGCAACAGCTATATAAGCTCAAAAACACAGGCTGCTTTAAAGATAATACACGAAAATATACAGAATTCATTAAATAGCAGGATTTCTTGTGCAATTGGAATGCCGGTCAGCTCCATAGAGGATATTCACATTTCATGCAGTAATGCCGCAGATATCATCCGATACCGGCTGGTTTACGGCTATGGGTCGTTCTTCAGTCATGATATGGAAGAGCTTGCTTTAAAGGAATCCTTTATCACTATCGACAAAGAGAAGGAAAAATTGATCCAGAGCATAAAAATGTGCAACCTTGAAGAGGTTGAAGCAGAAATAAGCAATATTATTAATAGCATATCCCGATGCCAATACGACTATATCATGCTCACTCTGAATCAATTGATGCTGGATATTGTCAAGTCTGTACGGTCTTTCTTTGAAAGCGATTCAAATGAACTGGATTTCAATAATATATACTGCAACCTGAATTCAATCGGAACGCTTGATGAGATAAAATCCTTCTTTACGCTTTACTGTAAAGCTGCAGTCGTTAAAATAGAAAAAAAGAGGTCAAACAGGAAAAGCGATATGATAAACGAAACGATCGCATACATTTCTTCACATTACCATAATTACGATATTTCAACGGAATCGTTAGCTGATATGGCAAATCTTACACCCGGTTATTTTGGAAAGCTGTTTGCGGAGCATACGGGCAAAACGGTTAATGAATACATCATGACGCTGCGGCTTTCAAAAGCCAAAGAATTGCTTACATCAACCGGTTTAACCATAAATGATATTTCATCAAGGATCGGATTCACCAATTCAACCTATTTTATAACCCTGTTTAAGAAAAGCTTCGGTATCTCACCAAATCAATACCGCAATGACAATATGCTAAAATCATAATACCGTATTATTTACTGCTCCTACAGCCTTTTTTTATGTTTTATACTTTCAGACCTTGTTTACAATGTCTGCTGTATCCTAATAATACAAAGCTTTTTTAAATTTCTTAAGCATGGATTTTGTTGCTTTGTTAATAATTTTTCAATAATTTAAGTATACAAGATAGACATGCTATATTAGGATTAAAATGTAAATTCAGAGGGGCTATTAGCGGCATTGCCGATAGCAATAATAAATTGGAGGGTATAATTATGTTTAGGAAGAGGTTGTTATGCATTCTATTAGCTGCTTTTACAATGTGTACTATGTTTACCGGGCTGAATCCGAATCCCGCAAGTGCAGCCGTTGATCCGGATACCGTTTACATCTTTGACCTGGCAAACTATTTGAGAACCAATAGTAAATGTGTTTATCCTTTGAATTCTGACGATTCTTATCCAAAGGCAAGATATGTGAAAATATCTATCAACACGCCTAATAATTATGCTACCGATTACGCCACCCGTATGCCTGAAATTGAGATTTATAACAACCTTGCTGTTGGTATGCCGGTCACCTGTACCGTCTCCACCAGCCCCAGCGGGGAACCGGAGCACGCCGTTGACGGAAGGACCGATACAGAATGGTTTTCAACAGCCAGAGGTTCCAAATGGCTTAGTGTGGACCTCGGCTCGCAAAAGACAATCGTTCGATGGGTTGTAAGGCATGCAGAGTCAGGCGGAGAGCCGGCAAGCTATAATACCAAAAGCTTCAAGCTGCAGGTCAGCGACGATGGCATAGAGTATACGGATGCAGATACCGTTTCGAATAATACATCAGGCGTTACGGAAAGGATAATAAGCGGTGCTACAGGCAGATATTTCAGACTGCTAATAACAAAACCAAACCAGCAGAATGGTAATGAGACAGTAAGAATACGAGAATTCGAGCTATATGACCAGAATAATCTGCTGCAGGGAGCAACCGCTGCATCGTCAAGCCAGAATAGTTCGACAGAGACTGCTAATGAAGCTATTGACAGCAATCTGAATACGCATTGGTGTTCCAATGGAGCTTCGGATAGTGCTCCATGGATTACATTCGATATGGGGTCCGCAAAAAGATTCAACAGGTGGATTGTTAAAAATGCCGGCGCCGCCGGTGAGAGCACAGAATATAATACATATGATTACACGATATATTACAGCAACAACGGCACCAATTTCTATCTGGCCGACAGAGTAAGATACAATACGGCAAATATAACAGACAGGCCGCTTAACAAGCTTATCTTTAAAAAATATAAAAAGTATGCATATGACTTCATGAAAATGGCTTCTACATTACAGGGCATTGTCAATAGGGATGGAGCAAAGTTATTCCTTAAGTACGAGGGCAGTGATGAATTGGCGCGATACCGCAGCTTTGACCCCGATACATACTGGCTCGACAAGCTCACCCAGCCCGGGCAGATACTGGCAGGGAAAACTTTGGTCTATGTTGACGATTTCTACTGGCTGCTGGATGCTTTTTCCGATAAAATTGCAGGTTTAATAACCTGGGACGATTCAGTTTCTTCTACATCAAATGCAGCATCTACGGCAGCCGGTGTGGAAAACCTGCTGCCTGTAAGGTATGATACCGGCGCCGACAGCCTTTATACGGAGATAACAAGCAGAACCACCCTTCCTGTTGCAATCGATCTGAATGGTAAATTTACCGGAAGCGGCACCATATGGGGAACTTCTACGCCTTCTACCGGCAGCAAAAAGAACGACGCATACATATGGGCAAAGGAAAATTACCTGGATACACATCAGGTAAGTTCAAATGTAATGCAGTTCGGCGTCGACGCATGGCTAATAAATAGTACCGACAGACAGGATTCATCAGGAAACCTTTTCTATGACGACCTCTTCAACAGAATGATCATAAATCAGGATTATTATATTAAGAACAAGGCTTTCTTTTTTGACCTGCAGCCCAGCAATGAGTACATACCTAACGATGATCCCGGTCAGGCCATGGGTACGGATTATAATACACTGGATGCCATCCTGAGTTCCATGGAAACTTATGCCAACGGCAGCATATTCACAGTTGGCGGTTTTACCGCATTCGGGTTGAAATACTCAAATCTGGCTCCCGGCAACCCCAACGGAATGGAGCCTATAGATACCGAATGGGGTATGACTACCATGCTTTCCAGGCACAACGGCCAGCTCGATGCTGATGCCGGAGGACTCATGGGGCTGGCAAACGCATCCGTTTACTGCCAGGTCCCTCTAAATACTCTCACCCAGAATAACGATAAGGGAGCCGGTAACACTGAAGTCTATGACCCGAACAAGAGATATCTGTGCTTCTTCATGGGCGACTATGATGCGGGCGCATGGGTGGCAGGGGAGCTTCCAACTCTTTGGGACAGTGCCGGCGGGAGAGGCAGCATACCTCTGGCATGGCCGTTGGCGCCAAATCTTGCCCAGAGGGTTCCGATGGTGTTCAATTACATGTACAGTACCGCCACTTCCAAGGACTACTTCGTTGCGGGAGATAATGGCGCCGGTTATCTGAACACCATAGACCTTCCGTCGCAATACCATACCAACTTTGTAAATTACACAAAGAATTATTTTAACATATTTGATTTAGATATCGCAGGGTTTGTCATTAACCAGTGGGATCCTTTCCTGCCGAAGAATCTACAGGATTTGTACACCCAAATAGCGCCGAAAGGCGTAGGTACGTTGGGAGAGGTGGACATATCGGATGGCGTACCCTTCTATCCTATCAACCACTGGATAAGAAGCGATAATAAAAATTATTTTGAAAAGGCGCTCACAGATATGATCAATAACGACCCGAACGCCCACTTTTATTATGTCAGAACGGTTCTTGCCGATCCTGTGAGTATTAAAGACGGGGCACTGCAGTTCCTGGCCGACCATCCTGAAATGAATGCCGAAATAGTAGACCCATACACATTCTTCAGATTGGCGAAATCATACTATACTACAGACATAAAGAACGCCGATTTTCTAACAAACGGTACGAACGATGAAGCTACTACCTACCTGTATGACGGCAGCCAATCGGCAATAGATTATGATCACAGGTTTGCCGACGGAAGCGGTTACTACACCTATAAATTTGACATCCAGGATAATGTCACTTCTGCGAAAGTGTTGCTTGACATCGGCGGAGACTATGTCATAAGCGGCTCTAATGATAATTCAACATGGACGCAGCTGGCCTCGGCGGGTAGTGTTGCATCACGCGGCTGGGTTACTGTTGATATTTCAGATCTTCTGCAAAGCAATACATCAAAGACTGTGTATCTGAAGTTTACCGACCGGACCGTCAATGACGGTAATGGCCCGAGCCTGTGGCATCTGAAGCTTAACACTTCCTATGTCGCATCAGTGAATTTTGCTGTGGACGGCGGCAGTACTGAATCACTTTACTTATATAAAAGTTGTGCCAATCAGCAGTCCTGGTTCAAGTTCGCTGATAAAAAAGGTTTTATTGAGTATAAGTACAACCTGCATCCTAATACGACAACTGCAGCGCTGACTACTTATATGTGGGGTGATTATGTCATAAGCGGTTCAACAGATAATATAAACTGGATACAGCTTGCGTCAGCAGGAGCTTATGCCAGTGCAGACTGGGTTGGCGTTGACCTGGCTCCTCTGCTGTCAAACAATCCCGATAAGACCATATACATCAAATACTCCGATCGGACTACGGATGACGGCAATGGCCCATGCATTTCCCATATAACATTGGATTCAAACGGCTATGCCTCTGCTTATAGAATAAAGAATGTCTGGACCGGTCAATACATGCATGTAGAGAACAGCACCGGCAAGGCAGAGTATGGTTCCATATATCCTCATTGGGACAGCGCGAAATGGATACTGGAGGATGCCGGTAACGGTTTTAAAAAGATCAGGAATGTTTGGTCAGGAGCATACTTGAACATTGAGACCGATCAGACCTATGTACAATGCGATGGGAACGACTGGGGAGACTCAGCAAAATGGCTTCTGGAAGATGCAGGCGATGGTAAAACCCGATTAAAGAATTATTGGCAAAATACTTATATGCATATAGAGAATCAACTTGGCTATGTCCAATGCGGCAGCATTCCTCCCGATTTTGACAGCGCCAAGTGGATATTGGAGCCTGTGAATTAGTCAGCTATTAATTAAAGTTTTCAGAAGATAGCCCCCGCTGTCAGCGGGGGCTATCTTTATCAAAGGTAATTTGCTTCTCTAATCCGTTAAATCCAGAAAGACCGAGTCTGTAATTTAAATAATACAAAGCTTTTATAAATTTCTTAAGCCGGATTTTATCAGTTTGTTTATGATTTTACAATAATTTAAATATACAAGATAAACAACGCAACATTATTATAAAAATATCAGCAGGACACAAACACTTAATCATTTCTCAACGGTTTATTACTACAAAATTACTTAAGGAAGGTAAATTCAGATGGACAGAAATGTTCAGGTTTCTTTAAAGCTAGAAGGCAAAACAAGTTTCAAAGTTAAAAAACAAAACCCGATTAAGGAATTAACATCAAATTGGCAGTTATATTCCATGGCGCTGCCCGGACTTGTATTCTTTGCATTGTTCAGCTATTATCCCTTATTATGGCTTCAGGTAGCATTCAGGGATTTTAATATAATGGATGGAGCCTGGCATAGTCCATGGGTGTGGTTTGATAACTTCAAATTTTTCTTCCGGTCGCAGTTCTTTTTTAGAGTAACATTTAACACGGTATATATTAATTTATGGTTCATATTGGTTGGTACATTTACATCAGTATTGCTTGCCATATTGCTCAATGAACTAAAATCCACCATAATAAAAAAGCTGTATCAATCTGCGCTGTTTCTTCCGTTTTTTTTGTCATGGATTGTGATAGGTGCATTCCTTTATAATTTGCTTGGAGAAACTTACGGTACGGTCAATACTCTATTGACAGGATTAGGATTTCAGACTGTTCCATGGTATAGTGACCCCAAATTATGGCGTCCAATCCTGATAGCTATAAACACCTGGCAATCTGCGGGATATGGAGTCGTTATATATCTATCTACAATAGTATCAATCAATACAGAGCTGTTTGAAGCGGCGCAGATTGACGGTGCAAACCGGTTTCAGCAAATAAAATTCATTACAATTCCCCATTTGATACCTACCATTACAATTATGGTTTTAATGGCAATAGGGAGAATCTTCTACGGTAATTTCGGCATGTTTTACGCATTGATAGGAGATAACGGATTGTTATACCAGACAACCGACATTATAGATACATATATTTTCAGGGCAATGAGAATGGACGGTACGTACGGTATGGCAACTGCGGTAGGTTTGTATCAATCTGTTGTAGGTTTTATTGTAGTGATGGTGTCTAACAAACTAACAAAACGGTATGATGATTCCTTAGGACTATTTTAAGAGGTGGTTGACTAATGCATAACAATGAAAAGAGTTTAGGAAATAAAATATTTAATGTAGGTAATTATACATTTTTAGGTATCTGCGCATTGATAGCACTTATCCCATTCTATCTGGTTATCATTTCTTCATTCACTAGTGAGAAATGCATTTTGATGGATGGATATAGATTGTGGCCAAGGGAGCTCTCAACCCGTGCCTATGAGTTTGTATTGGGTAAGAATTCTGCAGTTTATAATGGATATAAGATATCAATTATCACTACGGTTATAGGCACTTTGTGCGGCCTCATTATCACTTCCATGTATGCATACCCCGCTTCCAGAAAACACGTGAAATACAGAAACGTAATTTCATTGATTGCCTATATACCTGTTGTATTTAATGGAGGTGTGGTTCCGCTTTATATGGTACTTGTCAATCTGAAACTGCAGGATAGTCTTTTAGGTTTGATCGTCCCTATGTTTGTAGCGCCCATGAATGTATTCCTTATGCTGAATTATTTCAGGGGTCTGCCTGATGCTGTAATGGAATCTGCAAAAATGGATGGGGCCGGCGATTTCAGAACATTTTTAAGTATTGTCTTGCCGATGTCCGGTCCCGTACTTGCAACTGTCGCTTTATTTATCATATTACAGTATTGGAATGAATGGTTTTTGGCGCTATTAATTATTAATGACCGGAAATTATTTCCCCTCCAATATCTTTTAAGACAGATCATGGCAAGAGTAAGTTATGTACAGAGCCAAGCCAAAGAGGCTGTAACTGCCGGTTCTATGCCGCAGGAATCGGTAAAGATGGCTACGGTGGTTGTTACTATAGGACCGATAGTATTTGTTTACCCGTTCATTCAGAAATATTTTGTTAAAGGTATAACCATAGGAGCAATAAAAGGTTAAGGCTTTACACGGCATTGCCGGTAGCAATATAATAAATTATAAGGAGTGGTCGAATGAAAAAGTGTATTAAAATCCTGAGTCTGCTGATAGTCATGAGTCTGCTGGTGTGTTTGTTTACCGCATGCGGTAAGGAATCAGGTGATAAACCTGCAGATACCACCACTGCTGCACCCACAGCCACGAATACATCCACAGCAGCTGCAACCAGCCAAAGCACACCTGCAACTAATGCTCTTAAGCAAGAAAAGCTGCTGATACTCACAGGTGCTGATCAACCTGAACAGCCGGATGCACAAACAGTTTGGGATGAAATTGCAAAGGTGACTGCAGACAACATCAATGTACAAATTGAAGTGCAGTCCTATGCATGGGGCGATTATGTACAGAAGGTAAACACTATGGCAGCTGCTGGACAGGCTTTTGACATTTACCTGAATTTTCAGGGGTTCCTTAACACGGATGTTACCAAGAAACAATGCATCGAATTAAACGACCTCATAGACAAATATGGTCAAAATCTAAAAAAGATGATTCCGTCTGACCTGTTTGGTGACACATCAATTAACGGGAAAATTTATGGAATACCTTCAAATTACCCGTTTGTCGGCGGCTCAGCAGTTATCATCCGTAAAGACCTGAGAGAGAAGTATAAGATCCCTGAAATTAAAGATCTTGCCGGATTTGAGGCTTATCTTGACGCTGTGACCAAAGGCGAAAAAGGTATGTCGGGTTTTGTCGGCAGAGGGGGCGCAGGAGGCGCCGATTTCAATCTGGCATTTGGTCCTGATGTAGTTAATATCGGCGGAGATATGGCTACCTTTGCGGAAATTGACCCAACTGTCAAGCCATATAAGGTGGTAAGCAAATTTAACTGTGAAAGTACAAGGAAACAAATAGAATGGCATAGGAAAGCATATAAGAATGGATGGATACCGAAGGACATACTAACGATAAAAGATGAGAACACGCTTCTGGCATCAGGTAAAGCGGCGGCATTATGCAACGATATGTGGACAGTCAATTCTCTGGGTCCGATAGTTAGCGCCAACATTCCGGGTGCAGAGCTGGAAACCTTTACCTTCCGTGATTATAGCAAGGAAATGGTAAGGTTGTCGAAGGTTAACAACTATTCATCCATATCTGCCACAAGTAAAAACAAAGAAAGAGCAATGATGTTCCTGGATTGGATGCGGGCAAGCAAGGAAAATTATGAGCTTTATATGTATGGTATAAAGGGCAAGCATTGGAATCCCGTCGGAGATGACAAATATGAGCTTCCGGCAGGAGTAGATCCGTCAAAAAGGTCCTATAACCCTTCTCCGTGGTTTGCAAAGGTTATGCAGTTTGACAGGCTCGACAAATCTTCTGAACCAGGTTTCTTACATATCTATAATCAAGTTGTAACCGCAAAATATACAACACCTAAAATTCTCAATTTCACTTTTGATTCCACTCCCGTAAAGACCGAATGGACGCAGGTCGGTACAGCATATTCCGAAATTTGGGGACCTATAGGCCAGGGTATAAAAGATTCGGACGCCGATTATCAGGCCGCAATCGAAAAACTCGACAAACTGGGCCAGCAGACAATTCTGAAGGAAATCCAGAATCAGCTTGATGCATGGGCTGCGAAAAATGACAAATAGCATTTGAATCCGGTTTTGTTGATAAGGCAGAGCTACACTCTGCCTTATCTATTTTTGGCTTATGCAGATTACAATACCGCTAATTTTCCGGTATGGTTATAATAAGCTGCGTAGAATACTTGAGGTTTGTATATAAAGGGAGATTTACTTTATGCTTTTAAAAGACAATTTGATCAATGATTGGATAAATTCTCTAGATAACGGAGATATGGCCGCGTATATTATAAAGGAAGTCGAAGCTGCAGAAAAAGGAAAAGGTTATTTGAGGCTGACCTGCAGGGCGGAGGAAACTGTCAGAAAATGCTGGGCTAATTATTATAATACCTCTCTTCCACAGTTAATAGGTACGGGTAATTCCTTAAAAGTCCAGGTAATAATACAGTTTATCAATAGCCGTGTTTTTAATGTTAAGACGGGCTTTTCCATAAAGCCTGGAATTAACCGGACTCCAATGATTGCAGACGATTTTTCATATAAAGATGTAAAATGTGAAATAATCGACGGCGCAGACAGACTGATTGTGGAAACCGATGCACTAAAGCTTGTCATAAACAAGAACTGTTTTGGCCTTGCCATATATGCCTCCAGCGGAGAGCTTGTAACAAGTCATGCTCCTTATGATTTATCGGCAGGGAACGGCGACGGACCAAGCTGCGACAGCATCCCGACGGCGGTATTGAAGAACCTTCATACAGGTAAACTAAGCGTTTGCGATTCATACATAATAGATTATGACGAACATTTTTACGGCTTCGGAGAAAGGGGCTCCTCACTGGATGCAAAGGGTCTGGATATACCGGTCTGGGCATATGATTGCGTAGGCAACCACACTCCCAGGATGTATAAGGGGATACCTTTTTTTATGAGCAGTAAAGGATATGGGATTTATTTAAACACATCCGCTCCCACCCGGTTTGATATGGGTCGATGGTCATTTGTAAGTTATACAATGTATGCGCTTGCGGACTCCCTGGACTACTTTTTTATATACGGGCCGGAATTTAAAAGAATTTTACCTGAATACACAAGGATCACAGGCAGGCCTCAATTGCCGCCGAAGTGGAGCTTTGGGCTCTGGATGAGCAAATGCAGCTACGGTTCTCAGGACGAGGTTCTGGATATCGCGAAAAAGCTGAGAGAGAACAGGATACCGTGCGACGTTATAAATATAGACTTATGGCATAATTATGACTTTATATTCACAAAGGATTTCCCCGATCCCCGGAGCATGGCTGAAAAGCTTGACGGCAGCGGGTTTAAACTGAGCCTCTGGCAGCATCCCTATCTTATAAAAGGGACAAAAATATATGAAGAAGCGGAACAAAAGCGATATCTGGCATTGGATGAGGATAATAAGCCTTACGGTGATATAGGGATTATCGATTTAACGAATACCGATGCAGTTGAATGGTATAAAAGCGTAATAAAGGGACTACTGGATATCGGAACGTCAGTTATAAAGGTGGATTTTGGTGAAGCTGCCGATGAAAATGCTTTTTATAAAGATATTTCACAGGAGGAAATTCACAATTTATATCCTTTACTGTATAACAAAGCATTATTCGAAATAACTGAGAAGGTTTATGGCAAAGGGAATGGCGTAATATGGGCAAGATCTGCCTATGCAGGCTCTCAAAGGTATCCGCTGCACTGGTCGGGAGATACGACAGCCAATTTCCCTCACATGCAGGCGGTATTACGGTCGGGCTTGCAGTTCGGCTTGTCGGGCTTCGTTTTCTGGAGCCATGACATAGGCGGTTTTTTAAACACACCTTCTCCCGGATTATATATCAGATGGGCTCAATTTGGCCTGTTCTGCTCGCATTCAAGGTGCCATGGGACAACTCCCAGGGAACCGTGGCGCTTTGGGGAAGAAGCCTTAGGTATTTTCAGAAAGTACGATGAGTTAAGATATTCGATGCTCCCATACATATATACACAAGCCAAAAAATGCACGGACAGCAGCCTGCCTATGGTCAGAGCATTAGTCCTCGACTATCAGGGCGATAAAAACGTGTATGGCATAGATGATGAATACATGTTCGGAGAAAACATTCTTATTGCTCCTATATTAAGCGAGAACAACAGAAGAAGCATATACCTTCCGGAAGGTATATGGTATGACTTCTGGACGCAGGAATGCCTCAGCGGGAACAAATGGATAAGGTACGAGGCATCGTTGGACATTATGCCCATGTTTATAAAAAAAGGCAGCATAATACCATTTCAAAATGTTGAACAGCATGTTAAAAACGGCGTGCCAGGGAATATCAAGTTGGTAGTCTGGCCGGACAGGCTTATGGAAACACAAATCATAGATGAAAGCACAATTATTAGTATCAAGGGTTTATTTGAAAATGGCAACTTAATACTTTCCATAAATGATGAGAGCAGAAATTACGATATTCAGGTAATCGGCGATACTCCGGGAAGCATTGTAAAAAAAATCAGATAGAGCATCATCAAGCTGTATATTTGCGGTTATATGCCGCCGACAGGTTTCAGGGATTATCCGGCGGAATAGCTGGCCAGCTTTGTATATTCATCCAGCATGATATGGTAGCTTTCCAGCGGCATACCTGCAAATATGCAGTTTGATGTGGAAAATATAAATTTACCTTCTGGCTTTCCATGCTTCATGCAGTATCTTACCGATTCCCGTATCTTCTGTTCGTCTGTCTCTTGCAGCATCGAGGTTTGCACATTGCCCATCAGGATAAGCTTATCGCCGTAAAGCTTCTTTACCTCGGCTATATCCATATGCCCCTGAGGATCTATGGACTGGTAACCGTCCAACCCTGTAGAAACCAGTTGATCCAGAATGG
>JBDKVA010000066.1:0-9871 GCA_039679375.1 Clostridiaceae bacterium | reverse complement strand
TCTTTATGTGTCCGTCGTCCTGCCGCGCATCTGCTGCGTCCAGGAGAGGGCATAGCGCCCGCCAGCAGCCAGTAGTTCTTCATGACTGCCGGATTCGATGATGCGGCCTCTCTCCATCACATGAATTGTGTCCGCCTGCATGGCAGTGGTGAAACGATGGGTAATGATCAGCGCCGTTCGTCCCGCGGCCAATTTGCGGAAACGTATCATCCAGTCCGCTTCTGCCCAAGAATCCATGGAACTGGTCGGCTCGTCTAGGATGATTAATTCCGCCTGCCGTAGAAACGCCCGAGCGAGCGCCAGGCGCTGCCATTCACCGCTGCTCAGTTCCGCACCGCCGAACCATTTACCCAACACCGATGCATAAGTATGAGGCAGGCGGGAAAGCGGCGCGTCGGCGCCTGCGGCCTGCGCCGCAGCTTCAATTCGCGCCGAATCCGGTTGGTTTTCAATGTCACCGAAAGCAATGTTGTTAAAGACCGTATCATGATAACGCACCGGTTCCTGAAAGAGTACAGTGATCCTGCGACGCAGCCCTTCGAGTGACAGGTTACGGATCTCCGTTTTATCCAGCAGAACGCAACCCGTTTCCGGATCATAGAAGCGGCAGAGCATTTTGATGAGTGTGGTCTTGCCCGCGCCGTTTTCTCCGACTAGCGCAACGATCTGTCCTGCCGGAATGTCAAGGCTGAAATTATCCAGGGCAAGCCTCTCGCTTCCAGGATAGTTAAACGTGACATTTTGTATCTCTATTCCTTTTTTCAGGCCGGGATGAGGAATGGGTTTTTCAGGAGAACTGATTTGCGGCTTCAGCTCCAAAAATTCAAAAAGATTTTCCAGAAACATCATATTACGGTAAATCTCTCCGGCGCTGCCCAGAAGCGAACGCATCATACGCTGGCCCTGAAAAAACGCCTGAACAAAAAGCGCCAGATCGCCCAAGCTCAATGTCCCTCGCGACGCCTGAAGACCCATCCAGGCCAAAGCGACAGCCATGCTGGCCAGACCAATCAAGGCCGCCACGGTTGTTGAGAAAGCTTCACTTCGGGCCAGTTGTACCTTTTCCCGGCGTAGCCTTCCGCGCAAGTTCGAAAAAAGATTCCGGAAATGAGGACCAAGGCTAAACAGCCGCATTTCCTCCGCTGCTTCACGGGACGTCAGCATCATATCGTAATAGTTTGTTTTGCGGATGGCGGTCGTATTGCGAAGTCTCCAGAGGTGAAAACGGAGTGTATGACGCATGACCACTACAAGGGCGGGCAAAGTGCTCAAAGCCAGTAAAATCGGAATCCAGATGCCGAAAGTCAACAAAACACCCGCCATCGCAATCAGGGTGATAAGGCTTTGCAGGAGACTTCCTGCATTTTCAATCAGCGCGGCGGGACGGGTCAAAGCATCGATGCGGGCCCGGTACAATTGATCATAGTAGACGGGTGTGTCATAAAAAGACATATCCAGAGACATCGCTTTGTCGTGAATAAGCTCATGAACAGCATCTTGTACCTTCTCTGACTGCGCTGTGCGCATCCATTGGTTGATGCTCTGGAAGATTTCGATACTGATCAGCACCGCGGCCATGGCTACTGCCGCCGGAATCAGCGGCGTAAAACCCTCCCAACCGCCGTGGTTTGCGATCATTGTTGCAACACCGTCCACCAATGTTTTCGTCAGATAGACCATTGCAACCGGCAGCAGCCCCTGAACCAGCAGCAGGGCCAGCCAGGCGATGGTCAGGCCTCCGGCGGCGCGATAAACTAAGCCAAAGGCCTTCGGCAGATACGGTATTTGTGACTTTAAGCGTCCAGTTGCCCCGGTCAGTTGTTCGAACATTTGTTGAAAATTCAAAAAGACGAAATTCCTTATTTTTTAGTCTGTTCCCAAATCAAAGTGCGATAACCCATTTTTTTAGGAATGGTCGTAACCGTTTCCTATTTTGAATACTCTGTTTTCAGGAAAATGTCGAGACGACTGTATATTGATGATGGCCTTTTGCTCCCGTGAGGATAATGTGGCCGCACCGAAGCCAGGCATGCGCCGCCAGTTTCTCCGGCTTTGTTTCATCCTTCATCACACCCAAATACACAGTTCCGGGGATGTTGCGTCGTTTCAACATCCACTGTGCCGCCACTGCCTGCGGCAAGCAGACGCTTTTCCATGGCGTATAGTTTGCGGCTGATCGCACAGCCGCACCGACCATGTGGGCAAGAGGCAAATCAGCGGGCGGCAATTGCGTATCCGTTTGCTTCATGTGATGGCCCAAAGACTTTGCCAGCCAGCGAAACGGCAGGATCATCACGCCCAGACGCGCCATGCCCAACAACAGAAAAGCTTCCACAAGCAGAATCCGCTCAGTCCGGTTACGGCGCCGCCATTTCGCGGGCGCGTCGCGCAGGGATTTCCACCATGACACTTTGACTGGTTCGTTCATTAAAACTTTGTCTCCAGCATATCCATCAATTCAGTGAGCAAAAACTTCTTATTAGGACGAACTGTTCGGTACACGGCGGCTTTGGCTGCAACAGCAGCGCATTGCCTAAAATGATCTTCTTTTCCACCCAGGCCGTTTAGAAAACTCAGGCGATACGTATTCTTAATGATCGGATCGATCTTTTCCACGCCTTTCAGAGCAGTGATTTCAATTTTATCTGCATTGGTTGTCTCCAGCACGAAAACGGATTTTAAAGGAACGGGTTTTTCGTGAGGGGGATCCACAGGGAGAAAATATTTTTCCAGCCCCCGCATCCAGCGGACGCTTTTGAGCTGATTTTTGTCCGTATCTAATTTTTTCAGAGCGTCGGACCATAATTTCAGACGCGGAAATCCGGGAATAACTGCGGGTTTTCCGTTGAGCATGGCAATCGCGCAGACGTCGTCGGCCAGAAAGGGGTAGCCGCGCTTATTGAATCCGGCAGCCAGTGTGGATTTGCCGATACCGGAATCGCCGGAGAAAATAATGCCTTGATCGTTCACCACTATAGCCCCGGCGTGCAGTACCAGGATGTTACGTTGATGCAAAAGAGCTCCGATAGCGGAGCCCATTAAAAAAATAAGAATTCTTTCTTCTTCTGAGCCTGACTCGGGCGTGATGATAATGCGCCGACCTTCGTGTACATAATAGCGGGCCACGGAATCTACCTGCAAAAGAAATTCTCCCGGTCCGGCCTGATAATACTCCTCTTTGCTCTGGGGTTTCGAAAGGGCATCAGGCGTGTTTCCGTATTCAATAACCACATCCGGGGCAAGTTCCAGAGGAGGTTCAGCGATAGGCCGGGCAGGAAGCGGTATTGAGGATAGAATGTTTAAACCAAAGATATGATATGTTTTACGCATGAAATACCTGACCTGAGACCTTTGCAAAACTACACCTCGTGTCATTGTGAGGAGCGAAGCGACGTGGCAATCTTATTATTTATCAATTGCTTATAAGATTTCTCCCTTCGGTCGAAATGACAAAACAGGAGTTATTCAAAGGTCTCGACCTGAAATTTAGGTTGATTTATATCGAAAAAATACTTCCCTGTCAAAGGATGGATAGTGTTGTGGTGTGAAGTATCCTGTTAATGCTCTGCTAATAAAGATGACCAGAATAGTTGACTTTATCGTCTCAATATAATGTGAAATGAAATAATGTCGGATTTCTTTACACATTTGAAAGATAGGTAGAACGAAGTGATAAAGTTGTATTTTCCGCCATCTCATATTTCACAAATAGCAAGTTATTACAATATGATAAGTCAATAAGGGGGTTATGAATATTTGATGGGGCATAATATGTGCGTGTAATAATTAACTAAAAAATGCCGTAAAATACAAGGATGTGTTATACAAAAAGAGAATTTAATATGCTTTCATGCCAGTAAAGAATTGCATAATTCTTTTGTAAGTGTCGGAATACTTTACAAACATGAAGCATGTTATACTCTTGAATACGTTGATGTTTTTTTATTAATGGCCATTAAAAATGTTTTTTGTGTCGGAGTTCTTTACAATTTTGAAAATTGCTCGTGATGGGAAGTTATTTTAAAATATTTTTAATTTCAAAATATGTTAATAATAACAATATGATAAATGCAATACAAAGTATTTCACTGGCTTGTGGCATGCTCTGTGCATGATAACAAAGAAAATGAATTTTGAAAATAATAATAATTAATATATGGAGGATGGGAAGATGAAAAAATTAATAGTAGTATGTACTATGATTCTTTTGTTTTTAGGTGTTGTGGGGTATGCAGGGGCAGCTACAATTGGATTTGAGGAGTTTGCTCCGGGAACTGTGGTTAGCGGTTCTGGTCATTTCACTGATGTGGTTTTTTCTGCTGGATCCATTGATATCAAGGCTATGGCAGATAATCCCGGTCCGTTATTCAGTGGGGTGATGTCTGCAGTATCATGGCCGACTCATGAGTCTCCTTACAGAGCTGATTTTTCCATTTCAGGTGTCAGTTCAGTATCTCTAGTCATGGGAGATTATAATGCAGACACTGATAATCTTTTCGTGCAGGCCTACAACAGTTCTAACACGCTGCTTGATCAAGAAGCCTACACTTTAGACTCAGCAATTTCTGGAGGTCCGATTCTGACAGTAACAGGAACTAATATTGCCTATGTGATATTTGGTAGTACCGGTATTTATCCAAATAGTGTATTCTTTGACAATTTCACATACAACGCATCTGCTGTTCCTGAACCGCTGAGTATGGTGCTCCTCGGCTTTGGTCTGTTGGGTATTGCAGGAATGAGGAGAAAACTTAAGAAATAAAGCCCATACATAACAGGTAAAAATTAAAAGGCAGAGTTGCTTCAAATAACTCTGCCTTTTAATTTTCAATTATCACCAAAAGGTTTTAGGATGCCCACTACGAAAACCTATACCGA
Source organism: Clostridiaceae bacterium (assembly GCA_039679375.1). Classification (GTDB taxonomy): domain Bacteria; phylum Bacillota; class Clostridia; order Acetivibrionales; family DTU013; genus JBDKVA01. The sequence goes on along the minus strand of JBDKVA010000066.1, from coordinate 4,993 downwards.
AAATAATTATTCAACTTTTCGGAACAACCGCTATCATTTACATGTTCGCTTTGTTTTGTTGGAATGCAATATTAAAGGATTGGGTATAATTAAGAAACTCTTAAAACATTCAACACACCAGCGGGGAAACGCAATATCATATATTCAAATCATTTTAGATTTAAAGATAGACGCAACTCTTAATTGTTAAAATATTAAGATATCCTTAGGCAATTACTTATTAAGAAAATGACGCACCATCGTCATGTGTTAATAGACCGCTATTTGTCTCGCTGGAATCCATTTCGTGTAGCCTAGGTGCTTGCCAATGTTGTTTGGTTGTGATAAAGGATGAGTGTTGTAAAGAATCAGTTGATACTACATTTTGTTTATCTGAAGAGTGTTCTTTCATGACCAAAACTCCTATCATTTAACGTTGTCAGTATAGTAAGTTAAAATAAAACTGTTGTCAAATCTTTTTTAATCCTTTGTCAGCTGAAGCTTAATCCTGCGACTTGGAATCCCCCGGACCCGACTGGGGAAGGAAAGCACCGTGACTCGCGGGAGGTTGCGTTATTATAGGGAGCCTCCGGCTCCTGCATGAGGGGGCTCCACATTCTGTCGAATGTCCAGAAAAGGAAAGTAGAAATAATCCTGTATTCATAGCGCGCATAAGCGCGTTAGCGGCCCAAGGAGGCGTTCTTGTGTTTGGCGACAGCAACGCTTCCCAAGTGTGCTTCATAGTCTGCACGTCAAGATATTGGGTGACTATAGGCGCAGTTTCCAGAAGGGCAAATTCCCGCTCCAGTTCTTCACGCTGATGGATAAGCCTAAAGTCTGCGTCGGCAGCCTGTTTTCCCCGGATTGTATTCCATCGCACAGTGTCAGGCAGGATACTGGCCATGGCGCGGCGAATTAACATCCGCTCTCCGCCTTCAAATGTGTTCTGTTCATCCGGCATACCCATGCAATACTCCAGCAAACGGACATCGGCGGTGGGATCGCGTGTCTCCAGATTATGGAAAGACCCAAAAGAATGCCAAATGGGACCGGCCATTGTACCGTTACGGATGATCGTCAGCATTCGTTCCGTTAACGGGTCTATTCGTTTTCCAGAAGTCAAATGTCCTGGTTTATTCAGACCCAGCCGCTTGAAGAAATCCCTTTGGGGAAAAGAATAAAATAATTTTGTTGCCGGATGTAATAAGTTTTGAAATTCATGCCATAAAGGTGAGAGCACCGGTCGCAATAGTTGACTTTTCACCGCCCGAAACCAGGAGAATCCATGTCGCACTTTCCACGCGTTTAAAGCATGCCAACCTTTCTGCCATTGATTATGAGCGAAAAGATAAAAGATATAATCCCTACCGCCGCTCCAAGAAACGCCGCCGTTGCCTAGTTGCCCTGTCAGCATGACGCCCAGATTGCAGCGTCGGGCATTTTCAAAAATGGATACGATCCAGAACATATTGGCGGCTGCGTGTTGCGGCGCATATAATATCTTTAAGATCTGTTTTACTGCTGCCAGCGGTGAAATATCTTCCGCGCGGATTGGAATGTGCTCGATATTGTCGTAACACTCTGCCACCGAATGGGCAAGCGGCCATTCGTCGGTGAGGTTACCGGGAAAGAGTTTTTCAGCCGGATGGAGCGGTACGGATGTGTATGCGACAAGAGGTTGGCTTGTTTCAAGAAGTGCTTCGGCGGCCAGGGCGGTCACGGAGCTGGAATCAAGACCGGCGCTTAATTGGGTGCCGATGGGCCGGACAGAATTGAGTCGAACGCGGACGGCCCGGCGGAAATGCTCAAGAAACCCTTCCAGATACTCTTCATTAGAGCCGAATCGAATGGGAGGCGCATTTTCGAGATACCAGTATTTTTCCGTCTCAACTTTCGCTTGTTTCACCGTCATCGAATACAAGGCAGGTAGAAAACAAATCTCCTTCCAGAAGGTTCGGGAATAGTCGTCGTCCAATAGCGAAAAGTCCAGATTTTTAGCGAGCTGCAGTTCATCGAGACGGCGAGGCACGTCCGGGTGGGAAAGAATCGCCTCGGTACTTGATGCAAAAATAACGAGGGGTGGTTTGAAATAATAATAGAGTCCCGTATTGCCGAGGTGGTCTCTGGCCAGAAATAGTCTTTGTTCTTTGATATGCCAAACGGCAAAGGACCAGTCGCCGAAAATGTGTTTGCAGGAGTCCGTGCCCCATTTTTTGTAGGCTTTCAGGACCAGTTGTCCATCCGACGTTATTGGTCTTTCCGGATGGGCAATGCCGAAGACATCGCACAGCTCATCGCGGTTGTCGAGCCTTGCTGCTGCCGTGAAGAGGGTGCCTTCGTTTTGGTCGCAATACGGCATCTTCTCAAAACGTGATTCATGTGTAACAATCAAAAGCGCATGGCCGAAAGCGGCATTTCCTGAGAAGGTTGTCCCGACACCATCCGGTCCCCATTTGGCCATCTCGTCGGACATGGCCCTGAAATGCTCAGGCGCTGCAGGACGACCGTCCAAGTTTATAAATCCAAAAATGCCGCTCATGATTTATCTTTCTATCTGTACCAAAATAATTCTTGATGCCGGCTTTCGCCGGTATGACGATTTATTAATTTTTTATAATGCCGTCATCCTTCCACGGAAATCAATCCACGAGTTTCCAGATCCTTTAAAAATATCATAACTTCCGCTGAACACTGCTCGGTTGTGACTTCATAGGTTTCACAAAGCCGTTTGCATAAATCTTCAACGGTAATCTTCGTCTCCAGATTCTGCCAGATGGCCGTCCCAATATCATTGAGGCCGTAGTACTTGCCCGCGTCGATGTCTGCCATTACCAATTCATCATCCACCACCTCCGCAATCGGATCGCTGCTGCGGACGATTTTGCTTTTCATGGAAATTGTCATGTTTTATCCTCCAATTATAATGAAACATTTGCATAAGCAATTATTTCTCGTCGTGAGGTTTGCGCTGTTTGCAGATATTTATATCACATTGAACGTGAATTTCAAAAAAACGTTTTTCAGGAAATAAGTCTCTCGCCAACTGCCGGATTACAATTTTGTTCATTTGCGCGCCATTTATCAGGCAATAATCAAAAACTCACGGAACTTAAACTGAATATGTGGTATAAGGAGCATCGGTCACCTCAGATGTTCATTCAGAAGAATCGATGAGAAGTATTTAGCCTTATAATCTAACAGACAAAGGAATGTAAGCTATGAGAATCATCTATTTGGCCGATATCCACGGAGATTTTGATAAACTAAGTGATCTCCTGAATGAAACAGTCGCCGATGTATATATTATCTCCGGTGATCTGATCGATATTCCCTTCTACAGCATGGATACCTCCATACGCTACCATGAGCTGCAATCACATTTCCATGGATTAAGAAGAAAGATGTTGAAAGACGATATGCTCATTGAGGATTTTGTGGATGAGCTTTTGGAAAATCCTGATGTTTCTGATGACCTGCAGGAGTTGGGCACGCTGTACCAAGAGTATACGATCAGAGCCCGCAGGGTTATGCAGCAAAAGTATAAGGTGTTGGGAAGTATTATATCAATGAAGAAAAGAGCAAAGGTTTTCTGCCTCCCGGGGAATTATGATATGGATCTTAAATTTACCGCTTTGCACGAGCATGATCTCCACTTGCACTGGCATCAATTGGAGGATTTGACAATTTGCGGTTATGGAGGAGCGGCCGTCTGGACACCCGGGATTCCCGAGAGGTATGTCGTTTATTCCAAGGAGAAAACAGGATACTCTGACAGGAACAGTGAGATGTACCACTTTTTCAAGGCGATACAACCGCATATCATTGTAACCCATCAGCCTGCCTATGGAATCCATGATCAACTGACTATGGGTGGACCGATAGGGTCTGATGTTCTCCGCAGTTACTGCGAAGACAATTCGGTGATGATGTGTCTGACAGGCCATATCCATCATCATTGGGGGTGTAAGCTTGTCGAAAAGACGCTCTACCTTAATCCATCCAATTACGGAGAGGTAACGTTAATATCGGCGGGCACGGCGGAGGGAGGACATTTTTTTTCCATTAAGATAGAGGGTGGGCAGCTACAGGAGATTGTTTTCAAGAAATTCTATGATGGGAGGATTTATGATATAGCCGACTATTATGTCAGAGATGGACAATTAATCAGCACCATCATAGACCCGGAGAGATACGTCGCCCTGGAGAAGGGTAAGAACTACGATTTAAAAGCCATTAAGGAATCTCACATCCCTGAGATAACATTGTATAATGAAATAAAAAAGTTCTACAGGACATTTCAGACAAAGGATGCGGAGGAAAGGCTTGGCATTCTAGAGGAAATCACTGAACTGATCGAAGATAAATTGCACGCCGATATTGCCATGGATGTTATGGGCTCTGTAAATTTCGGCATATCGCAGTCAGATTCAGATATAGACGTGGTCCTTTATGTTCGGTGCAAAGATCTTAACCGGGAATGTAACGGGAAATGCGTTGGTGGGACTGCGATGTGCGACAATCTTAAAAATGCAGAGGAGATGATCGCGGATATACTCAAGGATAAATATGACTACCAGCTCCTTGACTGTATTGATCTGAACCGTGTCGAAGAAAGCATACTGGACAAGAATTATGAAAGTCAAATTCTGCAACGGTTTGTGTTTTACCGATCTACATGCCGTCCGATAAACTACAGGGTAATCGCCCATACAGAGGACATGCTGAATAAGGATATGATGTTCCGCAAAGAGATTGAAGGGAGCCTCCAATTATATTTCAAAATTCTCGCTACGACCTCTCGGCATATAAAATCCTTCATGAAATACGAGACTCGTCTATCGGATTTTGGAATAAAACTGCCTAACTGGATCAGAGAAAAAGTAAAACTGTATTTGGGCGAATTACGGGGAGAATATTTTAGCTCCCCATGAAAGCGACACTTATCGGAAGAGACACGGCTAATGAACTACCCCGCCGCAAGCAGCGGGGTATCAGAAGTCATGCCGGACTTGAT
>JBDKVA010000065.1:0-71925 GCA_039679375.1 Clostridiaceae bacterium | reverse complement strand
GTAGCAGCATCATCTGTTCGATGCCCGCAAGCCTGGTGTTACACAAAAAATGTCTGGACATAGCGTTTTTTCCTTTCATTTTGTTTTAAACGCAAAAAAGCGGCGGAGTCTTTGCAGCCGTTTTGGTTGCTGTAGACCCCGCCGATTATATATAGCGTCAGCTTAAATATTCATTTCCGGCGCCTGACTTTGCGCCTGTGCGATTCGTTCCTCCACATCGGGAACGACGCGCTCGATCTGCTCTCTGATCTCTCCCAGCTTTTTTTCACTGTCATAGGTCAGCTCGTAGCCGCCCTCCAGCATTCCCTTGATGCATTTGTACATCTCGGTGAATTGTTCCGGCGTGAATAGCTTCTTTTCAGGTATCAATCCGGAGCGGACGGCGAAGTCCTCTTTGGCAGCAGTGTATTTGTCGATGAAATAGTGGCCGAGACCAACGCCGGTTCTGTCGTAGTCCCGTTGCCAGGTTACGAACTTGTACCCATAGTTTTTTTCCATTTCAAACCCGGCGAGTACATACCCGTTAAAGTCCGACAGCAGGCGGTAATCCTCGTCCAGGCTTTTTGCGCGGAGGATGGGCGCCTGTTCCATAGCCGTCATGTATTCTTTGACCATTTCGGCAATGGGCGCTGTACGATCGTACAGCTCATCTGCCTCGCGCGTTTTAAGATCACCGGGAGCCTTGCACAGAAAACCGGGTGCTTCGACCCGGAAGGCCGGCTGGCCGTTCAGCAGGACGGGAAGCCTGCCGTTTTGGGGAGCTGCGGTTTCTATCCCTTCGTTGGCGAGGATGCGGGAAAGCTCGGCAAAATATTTTTCTCTGTCCATAGAATACCTTCTTTCTAAAATTTGGCTGAAACGCAAAAAAGCGCCGGAGTTTTATTCCTCACGGCGCTACTTCAAATATGATTCTATATTTAATTTATCGAGTGTAGGTTCAAGTCCCTACAAAGGCTTAAACTCTACCTCTGACATCTACGAAAAAGGGCTTTCAGAAATCGCTTTCTGAAAACCCTCTGGATCGCATAGACACTGGCTTTTCAAGCCATAAATCTATATCGACCTAAAACTATGGTCGGAGTGGCGGGATTTGAACCCACGGCCTCTTGGTCCCGAACCAAGCGCGCTACCATCTGCGCTACACCCCGATGGACATTTTGAATTTGTGCTTTCTTATTCTAACACCAAAAATCGCTTAATGCAATGGGAAAATAATATTTCAAAACAATTTCCAATTAGTCACATAAACGATTCAAACGGATTAGAGATGACCGATTCAAAGCAGTCTAAGGTCAAGCGCAGTTTATAGTGTATATGTGCAGGATGATAAAAAATCTTATTATGTCGAATTATATCAAGATTTCTACGGAAATCATGATATAATGAATAGAGCTTTTCCTGGAAACGCTGAAATCACAGGAAACGCATACCATCTATTTATTGATGCGGTATATTACTGGTATAGGGTGTTGAATACAGATGAGATTTTTCAGGAATAGGGTCTCGGGGGCGATGTTTCTCATATTTGAGGGCATTGTCTATACAATGGTGTTTAACCTGTACAACCCGTTCATCCAGATGTTTGGAAAGAGGCTGGGAGCCGGTGATGTACACATTGCTTTACTAAACGCTGCACCTCCGCTGGTTGCCGTATTTGTGCTGATTCCTTTTGGTATATTGATTGAACGGATAAACCGGAAAAAACAGACCGTTCTGCTGCTTCTTCTCATAAACAGCCTCTTTTATGCCGCGATTGCCTTTATTCCATCCATACCGCATCAGGCCAAGGTCTTGGCATACGTTGCGCTGATTGGACTGATGAACTGCCCGGGCTCTCTTTATCTTACCACATGGCAATCTTATTTTGCCGACAATTTCAAGGGATCCTATGCTAACAGAGTCTACTCCGTAAGGAGCAAGTACGGCACTTTCTTTGGACTGCTGACAGTATTGGTTACCGGAATTTTGCTGACTGCAATTCCTCATTCGGATGAAGAAAGACTCTTCATGTACCAGATATTTTACGGCGTCTGTTTTGTTTTAACACTGTTGCAGGTTTTCTTGTTCTCCAAAGTCTATGACCATGATGAATATCATTTACATGCTGGCTATACAGATAATATTCCGGCAACTGCAAAAACCGAAGATACTGCAAAAACATCCCATAGTTTCGGTAAAGCGGAACTTGCTGAAATGTTGGTAAACAAGCCCTTCCTCATATTCTGCCTTTGCGGGTTTGCTTTCCACCTGGCCTGGCAGATGGGCTGGCCTTTGTTTTTCATATATAACGCCAATTACGCCGGGCTTAACGAGTTCCAGATCAGCCTGATCAATGTGGCATCAAGTCTGGCACAATTTTTATCCTATACTTTATGGAACAGGCTGATTGACAAAAAGGGAAGCAGCCTGATGATCATTCCAGGGGCGCTGGGACTGGCATTAACGCCGTTTGGCTTCATGACTCTGGTGAGCTTTCCGCTGATACTTTTTATAAATACCTTTTCCGGTTTCTTTATGGCATGCTTCAACCTCACCCTATTCTCCAATCTGCTTGAGACGCTTCCTGCAAGGAGCAAGACGGTGTATATATCCGTATTCAATACGCTGACGAATATAACAGGCTTTGTTGCCCCCATGATCGGCGTATGGATATACAACAGGACGAACATTTATATGGCGCTTACTATCGTAGGCATTGTCAGGATAACTGCCACAATGCTCTATGTCGTCAGGTGGTGGACAGGCAGGACTGACAGAAAAGGTAAAACAGGCAATACTGAAATTACAGGTTGATTAATGTTTGTTAAAAAGCTATATTATGATTATACTGTAAAAAGTCGCTTTCAAGTTTATATGCGACTTTTTCCTAATTGTTTTTGGAGGAGATATGATAATGGAAAGACCTGTTATTGGAATACCGATGGGCGACCCGGCCGGGATCGGGTCGGAGATCGTGCTTAAAGCGCTTCAAAGCAAAAGCCTTTATGAAAAGTGTAAACCACTAGTTATAGGAAGTCTTGCCGCTTTGCAGCAAATAGAGCGGATCATAAAAACAGACTGCGTTTTTCATGTGGCAAAAGAGCCTTCGGAAGGTAAATACGTATGCGGAACAGTTGATTTGATCGACCTTGGCAATGTGGATGTAAAGAAGCTGCAATTTGGAGTGGTTCAGGCTGAATGCGGCAGGGCGGCTTTTGAATATATCGAACGTTCCTCGCAGCTGGCTGTAGCGGGGAAGCTGGCTGCCATTGCGACCACTTCCATCAATAAGGAAGCCATAAAGGCCGCAGGCATCAGCCAGGCAGGACATACAGAAATACTTGCCGACCTGACTGGAACGCATGATCCGCTGACCATGTTCCAGGTGCGCGATCTGAGAGTGTTTTTCCTCTCCAGGCATGTTTCGCTTAGAAAGGCTTGCGACATGGTTACGAAGAACAGACTGGCGGATTATATCATGCGGTGCTGCAAGTCACTGGAAATGCTGGGTCTTTCGAATGCAACGCTTGCTGTTGCAGGTTTGAACCCTCATAATGGAGAGCATGGACTTTTCGGCGATGAAGAAGGCAGAGAAGTCGTGCCGGCAATAGAAGAAGCGGCATCAAAAGGCATTCCCGTCGTTGGTCCGGTGCCTGCCGATTCCGTTTTTCACCAGGCATTACACGGCAAATACGGCGCCGTATTGTCCTTGTACCATGACCAGGGGCATATTGCCACAAAGACGCTGGACTTTGAACGGACCATTTCACTCACTTTAGGAATGCCATATCTGAGGACGTCAGTTGACCATGGTACGGCATTTGATATTGCAGGCAAGGGAATCGCAGGAGCTGTCAGCATGGAAGAGGCGGTAAGGCTGGCCGCACTCTATGCGCCTACATATAGAGTAGTATAATGGATTTATTTGGGTATATTATTAAAAGAAATTTTATTTGGAGGTTAATGTGCCTGTAATTATTAGGGATGATATACTGCAGAGTGTAGAAAAGCCTGCAAGATACACTGGGGGAGAATGGAACAGCATCAGGAAGGAGTTCTCTTCTGTGGACGTCCGGTTTGCATTTTGCTTTCCGGATGTATACGAGGTGGGGATGTCCCATCTTGGAATGAAGATCCTTTACCATCTCCTCAACGAACGTGAGGACACCTTGTGCGAAAGGGTATTTGCCCCATGGACGGATATGGAGGCAAAGATGCGTGAGAATGGCATACCGCTATTTTCGCTGGAATCACGCGAGCCGGTCGGCAGTTTTGACTTTATTGGGTTTACGCTGCAGTACGAAATGAGCTATACGAACATTTTAAATATGCTTGATCTTTCCGGTGTTCCTCTTTTAAGCAGGGATAGAAAAAAGGGGCAGCCTTTCGTTTGCGCCGGCGGACCATGTGCTTACAACCCTGAGCCGATTGCCGACTTTGTGGATTTCTTCATGCTCGGTGAGGGAGAAGAGATTATAAGCGAAGTAATGGACGCGTACAAGGAATGGAAAAACGAAAGTGTATCGCGCGAAGCATTTCTGAATAAAATAGTTGGTATAGAAGGCATTTACGTTCCAGGATTTTATGAGGCTTCCTATAACGGGGACGGCACGGTAAGGAGCGTTGAACCTGTCAATCCTGCTTATCCTGCTAAAATCAGGAAGCGGATCATCAATGATCTGGACAATACATATTATCCCGATAAAATCGTAGTGCCTTATACCTCCATTATACACGACCGGATCATGCTTGAGCTGTTCCGCGGCTGCACGAGAGGCTGCAGGTTCTGCCAGGCAGGCTTCATTTACAGGCCCGTGAGGGAGAGGACTCCTGAAAAGCTGGCTGAAATGGCGAAAAAACTGGAAAATAGCACAGGCTATGAGGAAGTTTCGCTGACTTCGCTGAGTACGAGTGATTATACAGGATTGCCGCAGCTGACATCCGGCCTGATCGGCGAATTGGAGCCCAAAAAGGTTAATCTGGCGCTTCCGTCGCTCAGGATCGATTCCTTTTCGCTGGATTTGATGGAGAAGGTGCAGACCGTACGGAAAAGCGGGCTGACATTTGCACCGGAGGCAGGTACACAGCGCCTGAGGGACGTCATCAACAAGGGTGTTACAGAAGAGGATCTGCTCAATTCTGTGGGGCTTGCATTCAAAGGAGGCTGGAACGGCGTCAAATTATACTTTATGATCGGACTGCCGTTTGAAACGACGGAGGATGTGGAAGGGATCGCAATCCTGGGCAGGAAGGTCGTGGACGAATACTTCAAGGTGCCGAAGGAGCAGAGAGGAAAAGGTCTGGAAGTGACGATCAGCACCTCTTCATTTGTACCGAAGCCTTTTACGCCTTTTCAATGGGAAGCTCAGGACAGCATGGACACATTGTCACAAAAGCAGCGTTTCCTGAAGGGTGCGATCAGGGACAGGCATTTGAAATACAACTGGCATGACTCTGAAGTGAGCTTATTGGAAGCTGTTTTTGCACGAGGGGACAGAAGGATCGGAAAGGTTCTTGCCAGAGCCTGGGAGTTAGGCTGCAAATTTGACAGCTGGAATGAGCATTTTAAGTTTGATGCATGGATGAAAGCTTTTGAGGAATGTGGAGTGGATCCTGCTTTTTATGCTAACAGAAAACGCAGTTTTGAAGAAGTATTTCCATGGGATCACATCGACGTAGGTGTTTCAAAGAAATTCCTCCTGCGCGAAAATAGGAAGGCTGAAAAGGGCGAGGTCACACCGAACTGCATGAAGTCGTGTTCAGGCTGCGGGGTTGCTTCCTTTGGGCAGGGTATTTGTCCAAAAGAGGGGAGTGAAGCAGGAGAAGCTGCTTCTTCCAGGCAGTGCATCCGTAATGTGGCAACCGCTTCCTCCGAGGAAAAAACAGACGGGAGGAATGGCTGTGTATAGTATACGTATCCGGTTTACACGCGGTGAAGAGGTCAAATTCATATCGCACCTGGATCTGATGAAGGCGTTTGAACGTGCTATCCGGCGTGCCGGTTTGCCGATTGCCTACTCGCAGGGTTTCAATCCTCATCCGCAGATGGTTTTTGGGCTTCCTCTTCCGGTAGGTGTTACGAGTGATGGGGAATATGCCGATTTTGAACTGATCCGGCAAATGGATCCGGATAAATTTATGAACGTGCTCAACGGGGCGCTCCCTGAGGGGATCCGAATTAGAGCTGCCTGTGTTAAAAATATAAAGGCCAACATCATGGCGACTATTTCAGCTGCTGATTATTTACTGGACATTTTTCTGAATGAAATGGTTTCGTTGGAAGAAGTGGCTGCGAAGCTCGATAAGATGATGAAGATGCAATGCATAAAAGTGCTGAAGGAAGGGAAAGACTCAGCAAAGGAAATAGATATACGCCCGTTGATTCTAAGTATAAAGCTTGAAGAGCTGATGCGGGTGCCTTCCGGTTATGAGGGATTCAAGACTGCTTTTGCAGTGAGGGCAGGATTTAAGGCAGGCAGCGCTGCAAATCTCCGGCCTGAGCTGTTTATCAAGGCCCTGGCAGAGCACGCAGGCTTTCCGGTCGCAGCAAGCAGGCTGCATCGTATGGCTCTTTATGTGGAGAAGAACGGGAGGCGGGTCAGCCCGCTCAATGAAATTGTATTAAATGATATATAATAGTGGTGGTGGAAGATTGAGTAATGAATTGATTGTAGACATAGGCATCGGAGAGAACAGGGTCGCCTTATTGGAGGATAAGGAGCTTGTGGAGATCTATATCGAAAGCCCAAGCTCCGAAAGGATGGTCGGCAATATTTACCGCGGAAAAGTCAGCAGTGTCCTGCCAGGTATGCAGGCAGCCTTTATCGATATCGGATGCGAAAAAAATGCTTTCCTGTACGCAGGTGATGTAGTGGCAAAAAAGGAATATTCCGAAGACGAAGAAGATACGGAGCAGGAAGTAAAGGATTATAATATAGGCGCACTGCTTAAAGCGGGCCAGGAACTAACCGTGCAGGTTATCAAGGAACCCATCGGTTCCAAAGGGCCCAGAGTTACTACGAATATCACGCTGCCGGGCAGACATATGGTGTTGCTGCCGGATGCCGATTATACAGGGGTTTCGAGAAGGATCGAGAATGAAGTCGAGAGATTGAAGCTGAAAAAGATTGCCGAGAAGCTGAAACCTAAAGGTATGGGGCTGATTGTCAGGACAGCCTCGGAAGGGAAGGAAGAAGAGGATTTTATCCAGGATCTGAATTTTCTTATAAAGTTGTGGGAAAGCATCAGGCAAAAGGAGCGCAGCGGTCCGGTGCCGCGCTGTATCCACAAGGATCTGAGCCTTGTTTACAGGGCAGTAAGAGATTTGTTCACACCGGATATAGACAAGTTCATTATTAATGACAGATACCAGTATACAAAGGTGCTGGAGCTTGTAGATATGATTTCGCCTGCTCTGAAATGCAGAGTAGAGTATTTCAGTAAGAATTACGACATGTTTGAATATTATCAGCTCGACACGAAGATCACCAGAGCACTGTCCAGAAAAGTCTGGCTGAAATGCGGCGGCTACCTTGTGATCGACAAGACGGAAGCGCTTACCGTAATCGACGTGAATACAGGGAAATATGTCGGAGGCAGCAGCCTGGAGGATACGGTTCTCAAAGCCAATCTGGAGGCGTCGCGGGAAATCGCAAAGCAGGTCAGGCTGAGGGATATCGGAGGCATTATCATCATTGATTTTATCGATATGCATGAGCACGAACATCAAAAGATGGTATTGGAAACTCTGAAGCAGGCATTAAGGAAGGATCGGACAAAAACGGCCGTAGTTGGAATGACAGGACTCGGATTGATCGAAATGACAAGAAAGAAGGTCAGGCAGGAGCTGTCTACCGTACTTCACACGGATTGCCCATACTGTGATGGGACGGGTAAAATATTATCTCCCGAGGCCATGGCTAGAAATGTGGAAAAGGAAATCAGCAGATATTTCGGACAGACCATTGCAAATGCCATTCGGGTAGAAGTCCACCCGTCTGTGGCGGATGTTCTGAAGTCTGATCTAAACGGCGCGTTTGCAAGGCTCCAGGAAGCATTCGGCAAGAAAATATTCTTCAAATCATCCGAGGAACTGAAACATGAAGAAATGAAAATCATAGACATTGACATAAATACACTGGTGTGTTAAAATATTTCGGTAACCGCTCGGCCAGGGCATCAAAATGCAACATAAGGTTGCTGCCTTACAGGTCCGGCGAGTCTGTAAACAGGAGGAACAAACAATGTACGCTGTTATAGAAACAGGTGGCAAGCAGTACAAAGTGCAGGAAGGCGATGTCGTTTTCGTAGAGAAGCTTGAAGCTGAAGATGGCGCAGAAGTGACATTCGACAAGGTTTTGGCAGTTTCCAGCGAAGGAAATGTTACATTCGGCAAACCGCTGGTTGCAAATGCAAATGTAGCTGCAAAAGTGCTTGGACAGGGTAAGGAAAAGAAAATAATCGTTTTCAAGTACAAGGCTAAAAAAGGCTACAGAAACAAGACCGGACACAGACAGCCTTATACAAAGGTTCAGATCGAAAAGATCAATGTTTGATTTCCAATATTTTTGCATTGTACGCAGGCTTGAAAAATGATTAAGATAGTAATAACAAGAGATTTGAAGGGTTCTATCAGGAGGATGTCCATAAACGGACATTCGGAATATGCGCAGGAAGGGCACGACATCATCTGTTCGGCCGTATCGGTGACAGCCTACACGGCAGCCGGTGCGCTCGGGGAGCTTGCAGGACTGGATTGCTGCTGCGAGGAAAACAGCGGGCACATGGTCATCAGCTTACCGGCGGAAATGACAGCAAGGCAGAAGGAAACAGCAGGGATCATACTTGAAACAACTGCGGTAGGCTTCAAACAGATAGAACTCTCATATGGCAAATATGTTGTGGTAATAGAAGAGGAGGTGTAATCCGATGATTAAAATCAATTTGCAGCTGTTCGCTCACAAGAAGGGAGTTGGCAGCTCTAGAAACGGCCGTGACAGTGCGGCTCAAAGACTCGGTGTCAAGAGGGGCGACGGTGAGTATGTACTGGCCGGCAATATCCTGGTGAGACAGAGAGGTACGAAGATTCATCCCGGAACTAATGTAGGTATAGGAAAGGATGACACCCTTTTTGCTCTGGCTGAAGGCAAGGTTAAGTTTGAAAGATTGGGCAAGGACAAAAAGCAAGTCAGTATACTAATGGTTTAATAAGCAAAAAATAAGTCCCGGCGCAAAAGCCGGGATTTTTTTTACCGGCGGTCATTGGAAAAGTGTGTCATTCTGAGCACAGCGAAGAATCTTATGCCAGCGGCATTTATTAAGTAAAGCAGAGGAGCAGGATATGTTAATAGATCGTGCAAGAATATACGTAAAAGCCGGGGATGGAGGAAACGGAAAGGTTTCCTTCCACAGGGAGAAGTTCGTAGCTGCTGGAGGCCCTGACGGCGGTGACGGCGGCAAAGGCGGGGACGTTATATTTGCAGCTGATGAAAACCTGCGTACTTTAGTCGATTTCAAATACAAAAAAAAGTATGCAGCAGATTCGGGTGAGGATGGCGGCGCAAGCAACTGCTCCGGCAAGGGCGGTAAGGATCTTGTGATCAAAGTGCCGTCGGGCACCATAATAAAGGATGAAAAAACGGGCAGAATCCTCGCGGACCTTACGAAACCGGATCAGAGTATAATTATTGCAAAAGGCGGCAGGGGCGGTAAGGGCAACCAGCATTTCGCCACATCCACCAGGCAGGTGCCAAGCTTTGCAAAGGCAGGCAGCGCAGGAGAAGAATACCAGCTGGGTTTGGAACTAAAGCTCATTGCCGATGTAGGTTTGGTCGGATTTCCAAATGCAGGCAAATCGACTATATTATCGATCGTATCCGCTGCGACGCCAAAAATCGCTGATTATCCATTTACCACACTCGAGCCCAATCTTGGAGTGGTAAGTCCGGATGAGGGAAGCAGCTTTGTGCTGGCCGATATACCGGGTCTTATTGAGGGAGCGCATGAAGGAGTTGGTCTGGGACATGAGTTCCTAAGGCATGTTGAGAGGACGAAATTGCTTCTGCATGTGGTAGACGTGGCTGCTGTAGATGGAAGAGATCCACTGGGCGACTTTGAGACGATCAATAAAGAGCTGAAGCTTTACAATCCAAAGCTCGCGGAGAGGCCGCAGATCATTGTGGCAAACAAGGTGGATCTGCCCGAAGGCAGGGAGAATCTGGAGAGCTTTCAGAAGGCTGTTGAGGCAAAAGGCTATAAGGTATTTCCTATATCCGCCGCTACGAACACAGGTGTAAAAGAGCTGATGCGTTATGTCGCAGAACAGCTTGCCAAGCTGCCGGAAGCAGTTTTGACGGCAGAGAATGCGGAAGAGGTCGTATATAGTGCTGAAGATGAAGAGCCCTTCACTGTCCGCAGAGAAGGAAATACCTTTATTGTGGAAGGTAATTGGGTGAAGAAGGTCGTTGGTTCCACTAATTTTGACGTATTTGAATCCATTCAGTATTTCCAGCGTTCATTAAAAACGAAAGGTGTTATCGACGCTCTGGAGAAGCTGGGAATCAACGAAGGCGATACAGTTAAGATCTATGACGTAGAATTTGAATATATAAGGTAATGTTAAATTATAATTTTTGCCGATGTACAGCGGCGGAATGGCGGTAAGAAAACAATATGCTCACAAGCAAACAGAGAAGTTATTTAAGAAGCCTTGCAAATACCGTAGAGCCTATATTCCAGGTGGGTAAAGGCGGGATTGGCGATAATCTGATCAGGCAGTTCAACGATGCCCTTGAGGCCAGGGAGCTTGTTAAGGCAACGGTTTTAAAGAATGCGGAAGCTGACGTCAGGGGAATTTGCGAGGAAATAGCGGAGCAGACTGGTGCCGAAGTGGTGCAGGTGATTGGCAGCAAATTTGTTCTGTACAGGGAATCGGTCAAGCATAAGGAGATCGAGCTGTAGGAGGGAGAGCGTTTACGCCTTCCTTCACACAGGTGATATAATTATTTCTTTGTTTTTACTTTTTCATTTTTGCAGTTGGTTCACCATTGCTTTTCTCAGCAGCCGGTTCTCCACTGGCGTTAATAATAGATTGCTCCCTGTTTTTGATCAATGACTGGATTATCTCTGCATAGATTTCCGGGGAATGGTTCTTCCAGTTATCGCAGACTGTCCGGGCATCCTTTTTTGTGCCGACAGTTGCTTTCAATTCCATAAGGGGGAAGCCTTTCTCATTCATCTTGCACGTAACTGTGAACTTATTTTCGCTTTCAGGCAGGAAATCGGCTGTGACAAGCGTTTCAGTCTGAATTTCCTTTCTGGCATCGGGCAGCATGTTATCCATTTGTTTCTTAATACCTGGAGGGATCAGGCTCAAAAAATATTGCAGCGTGTTTTTACCTGACCTTGTCAGCCTGAAGCCATCCGGATCGTCCTGATTTGCCTCGGCCTTATGGAATCCGATGAGCTTGCCGTCGTGCAGCTCATTAAAACACTGCTGAAACATAAAATAGTTCATCAGCCTTGTTTCCAGCACCAGGCCTGTTATCTGACTGTTGCTGACAGGCATGTTCAGCCTGTCGATCATATACATGATGATGAGTTTATTCTGAACGATTTCTCTGCTGCTGCCCAATGAGTTCATCAAATTCCTCCAGTATTAAGTTTACCTATTACCGCTGGCATTATAATTATAACATATAGGCGGCCGATACACTATGCTGTACTGTCTATTGCAATTTTTTCATTTGATTTCTTGTTAGATTATAACATTCCTCATCAATTTTTCGATCAAGTGTAAATTTTATATTGATTGGGGGAGATAGTGTACGTGTTATATTGTGATAAGCGCTGCCGAGGAAGTACCAATATTCAACAATGTAAACATACACTTATAAGCTATATTTTAAAAATGATAAGAATAATGGATCGAGAATGCATCAAAGCCACATGCCTTTTATATACGTGAAATGGAG
The DNA here is from genome assembly GCA_039679375.1 of Clostridiaceae bacterium. Taxonomy (GTDB): domain Bacteria; phylum Bacillota; class Clostridia; order Acetivibrionales; family DTU013; genus JBDKVA01. Next base: position 59,974 of record JBDKVA010000065.1, on the reverse strand, counting down.
TTTCTCTCATTTAATTGCAAAAAAATCATGTGCATGGTATATCGAAATAGATATTTATTAGTAATATAATCCAGTATTTTTGAAATGGTGTGACAAAATGTTTCAGCCCTGACTCCGCAGTGCGGCCTGAGAATGAGCCGCCTTTTACATAACAAATTAGAGATTCATGATGTTTCCAGCGAAAAAAATGTCCTTCGAAGAGCCGTGCAGTTCATCAAAGGACACAGATTACAACACACATGGATGGGAACATTATCTGGATGGTTCTCAGATCCGTGTTGTTTTCCAGAAGGTGTGTGGCAAAGCTGTGGCGAAGCGTGTGAACCGTGGCCGGTTTGGTGATCCCGGCTTTTTCTTTTGCCTGCTTGAAAACGTACTGTATGTTTCTTTTGGCAATCGAATGACCGTTGATCAAACCGGGGAAGAGGAGATCCTTCGGCCTGTACAGCTTCCAGTATCGCCTCAGTGCGGCAAGGTTCTCATCCCCGAGAACGGTATAACGATCTTTACCGCCTTTGCCGCCTCGAACCCTAATGGTTTTTCCTTTTGAATCAATATCCTCCAGTCGCAGGTTCAGCACCTCACTGATTCTGAAGCCGGAGGAATAGGCAGTAAGTAGAACCGTGCGGTGTTTGACATTATCAACGTTGTTTAAGATGGCGAGGATTTCATCTCTGGACAGAACAGGCGGAAGCTTTTTGAGCTTCCTGCGACGTACGATAACGTCATCGGACCAGTTGCGTTGGAGTACGGCATTGAAAAGGATATTGAATGCATTGCAGGAGATATCGACATTGCTGTAACTGATTCCGGACTTGATACGGTGGTGAAGATAACGCTTGATTTCGTCGGGAGTAATTTGATCGTCGGGTTTCTTGAAAAAGCGCAGGAGAGCATTTGCATGGCCCAGATATGATTTCTGGGTATTTATGGCCATTCCGCGCAATTCCATTTCAAATTTCTTTTTTTCGATGTAATCAATCATAACACCATTCCTTCCAATATGTAGTAGAATAATTGCACATAAAATGGTATCATGAAATTGGGGCTGTTTGAATGCAATCAAGCCACCGTGCAGCGGTTTGGTACAACAAGGCATTCTCACAGGGGCGCCGGAGCAAGACGTGAAAGCTCAAGGAAGTAGCGCAAGCATGCAATACACCGGTTTGCTGGGTAGGCTTGCCTGCGAATATATAAATGTATTGAAGGGAGAATTGTATGAGAGAAATTATAAGAAGTGATGTTAACGAGAAATGGGCACATTCCGGAATTGTTGAAGCTGGTGATTTTGTTTTCATAAACTATTGTGTAGGCAACATTGGTCAATCTATTGAAAACCAAATTAATGGTGCGTTTGATCAATTAAATGATCGATTGGAATCAATCGGCTTAACTCTTGAATCGGTTGTAAAAATGGATTGTTTGTTCAGAGATGTTTGGAATATACCTGTGATGGAAAAGGTAATTAAAGAAAGATTTAAAGATAAATATCCGGCTCGGAAATCTCTGCAAACAGAATTTGCTCATCAAGGTGGACAGGATGGGCTTCTGTTTCAACTTGATGCGATAGCATTTAAAGGATAGTATTAAATAAATACTTCCCGGAGGTAAGCTGTGGAGTATAAATGTATATATGTGTACTTTATGTGACGGCAAAAGAAATCATTTACACTTTTCACTATTATATATAGCTTTATTAGAATGTGTGGATTTTGGAGGGAATCATGGATAATGATATAGATATTATTAAAAAGCATAATAATGTGGAATTGCTGCTAATAGAGGGTGCAAAGCATTCTCTGGAACTTGATGATGATTTGAAAGGGTGCTTGAAGATATTAAGTCAAGTCATTGATTTGTATGTTAAGTTTTTGAATTGTGATACCAGCTCGGATACGGCGCCCAGACTCCACCGATGGGCGCTAATTTGTAAGGAGGAAAAACAGTGAAGGGAATTTTTTTAGTAGCTATTTTATTTATTTTATTATCAGCCTGCTCTAGCAGTCCTAATATAGAAACAAATAGTAATTCTAATTTCACAAATTATCACAATGGTAATAACGAAACGTCTACTTTAGAAGTGAGTACTTCTGTTGAACCTACTAGCTCAACAGGAGCTAATGAAAACAATTACAAAACACTTGAAGATATAAAAAAGCAAGGTGAAAAGATTATTGATGAACAGTCATTTTGGGTTACATTTGAAAACTTTGGGAAAGTTAGATTTGTATCTTCAGTTTATTTTGAAGGAAGTTTATGTAAATCAAGATTTTACTTAATAAATGAAAATGAAAATGTAATATATCAATTTCCGGAGTTTATTGGTAACGAATGGTCAATGCTTGATGATGTGGGGGCAGTTTCATTTAGAGATGTTAATAATGATGGCTTGAAGGATGTTATAATCATTGCTTATTATATGACGGGTGTAGGTGAAAATGGTGCTGTGTCGTTTCCAGTATGCAGTATATATTTTCAAAAAGAATCTTCTTTTGAAAATGATTCTGATCTAGATATAAAAATCAATGACAGCTCGCAAAACGATAGTATAAATAATGTGTTAAAGTTTGTAGAAAGTATATATAATTAAAACTGTAGTTTCCCAGCCTTGACTCCGCCGAGCGGCCGGAGGACGGGTGATAAAAAAGAGTTTCTGAAACCGAAATTTCTACTGATAAAAGCACGACAAATATAGGATGGTGACAGGATGCAAGACAAAGAGTTTTTTAGCACCTTTTCAAAAGTCGAGCCGGTCGTCAAAGGCTGGTCGGAAGACAAAAAATACTGCGTGACAAAGGCAGACTGTTTCTTGTGGACAGAATGAGCTAAATACTGCCATGAAATTGGTGCAGGATGCTCTCGTGTGGTATAACAACATGCAAAATCATGTACCGATGTGGTATATGGCCGATTTTACATCCAATAAGCAAAGGGTGGTGAGTATATGAAAAAAACACTGCTTCTTATCCTTGGCCCAAACGGTGTCGGAAAAAGCACAACAGCACAGGTTCTGCTGAATATACAACCGCATACCGCGCTCGTTGACAGCGACTGGTGCCGTGCAATGAATCCCTACGATATGAACACCGTTATCGAAAACATATATGCGCTGATGAGAAACTACATTTTATGTGCGGATGTTGAGACAATTATTTTCCCATACGGTTTTCACGGCGATAGAAAACACCGGTTTGAAACGGTAATAGACAAACTGCAAAAGAATGGGATTGACTTTGAAATCTTCACCGTCGTACTCACCTGTTCGCTTGATGAAAACATATGCCGGGCAAAAAACGATTTGCGGGATGATGAGCGTATTCAGCGAGGCGTTAAAAATACATACCATTTCTACGATGAATTTGATTGCACGAAAATTGATACTACCAACCTAACTGCTGCGCAGACAGCGGAGAATATAATGTCCTTGCTTAATGAAAGGCGAACCTTATGATTACATGTCCGAATTGCGGCGAAATCGCCGAAAATGAAATAAAGATATACAACGGGAGCTTGCGAAAACAATACTTTAGCATAACACCCATTCTGCCCACATGCAAACATTGCGGTGCGGAGGCGTCTATTTCTCATACGTGCAATGGCGGGAATATCATTGTCCTGAACGGAACTTGTGGCAGCGGGAAGTCTACGGTTGCAGAATTACTTATCGATAAAGGCTTTCTTGCTATTGACGGCGACTGTGTGATGCAGGTGGTCAGGCATAAGAAAAATATCAAACAAGTGGCATTTTGCGATATGTTTGACGAGATTGCCAGTGAAATAGACATACTTTCTATATTCAGCGAAAACATCGTTTTATCCCACGTGATTTTGCCGGAGGACTTGGATAAATTCATTGAAATATTTGAAGCCCGCAAGATGAATTATAAATTTTTCCTCTTGAAACCTGAATATCAAACCGCCGTGGAACGCTGTCAAACAAGAACCTGCCATACAAGCGTTACGCCTGAGTATTGGATTAAGCGTTTTTATGACTTGCTTATATTTGATGAACGAGTTGAGGTTATAGATAACACCGACATTACGGCAGAGCAAACAGTCGAGCATATCCTGGATAAGTTTGCTGTCTTGCCTGATGGGATACCGTCTGACAATTTTATCAAAATCACATTCATAGCTGGGGCGGTATAATACAAATTAATATTATGTTTTGGAGGTGTCTTGTGAAATTTAATGTTGTTCTCTTTGAAGATTTTGAGACATTGGATGTTTTTGGCCCGGTTGAGGCTATTGGAATGTTGAAGAAGTTTATGAAAGATTATTATGAAATTGAGTTCTATTCAAAAGAAGGGGGTATTATTCGAAGTAATCAAAATGTCAGGGTAGACACTTTGCCATTATCGGATATTAAAGAAGACGGTATTTTACTTATACCAGGAGGTTTTGGAACACGAAAAGAAGTTGATAATCGGGAATTGATTCGGCGCTTGAAAGACTTGTCTGATAAAGCGAGATATGTTTTAACAGTGTGCACAGGAACAGCGCTTCTGGCAAGAACTGGGATAATAAAAGGGATTAGGGCTACTACAAATAAGATGTCATTTAATTGGGTAGAGGACCAGGATAAGGATGTTATTTGGATAAGAAGAGCAAGATGGGTTCATGATGGGAAGTTTTATACGTCATCGGGCGTTTCTGCCGGAATTGATATGACGTTGAGTTTTATCAGTGATATGATGGGTTTAAACGTTGCAAAACAAGTAGCAACTGGTATGGAATATATTTGGAATAGTGATAAAGATAGTGATCCTTTTGCTAAAGATGAATAAACATTTACTAACAATCAGTAGTTTGCAGTGTTTTATAGATGCATAATGAGTGTGGCAAATGAGGTAAGATAAAAAGACCTCTAGAGAAAGCGCCGTCCATACTCGATAAAATAAATAAAGTCTCTAATATTGCATGGATTTGTAAAGAATGCGATAATTATGTACATGGAAATGTTATTTTTATTTCAAAGGGTGACGAAGATAAGCATAAACTCATTATTAATAAAGGTGGAAGAGTTCTTTTGTTACTTTTTGAAATAATCTCGCCATGGTGAGGTGAATTAGGGTGAAGAAAAAAAGAACAACGTATAAATCCCTTTATGAAATATACCCATCTTCTGAACCTTGTAGCTGTGACATATGTTTGGGTTATTGCCGACGTCCCGGATGGTGGACTGTAGAAGAGGCTGTAAGGGCGATGCAAGCTGGTTATGCAAATCGCATGATGCTTGAAATATCTCCTGAAATGACATTTGGCGTACTCTCACCGGCATTTAACGGATGTGAAGGAGGATTCGCGCTAAATATATATGCTCATAGAGGATGCAACTTCTTAAGGAATAACCTTTGTGAATTACATGATACTGGTTTATTGCCGCTTGAATGCAGGTTTTGTCACCATGAACGTTCCGGTTTGGGAAAGAAGTGTCATCTCGATTTAGAGAGGGACTGGAATACAATTATGGGACAGGAACAGGTTATAAAATGGGCAAAACAATTTGGACTTTGGACGATATATGAAATGCTGCTAAAAAGGCCGACGTCCTATCAGCATCGAAAATAGAATGGAAGTTATTGTAGCAAGCAAATTAAAGGGGGTAATATTTTATGAGATTTCCAGATCCAAATATCGGGTATGTTTGCGGGTATAAAAGTAAAATAATTGACGATGGGTTCTTAGTCACTTTTCTAGGCGGATTAGTAAAAATACGATTCAAGTTCAATGATATAGAAAGTATAAATAAAGAAGTTTATAATGGCGGTAAGGTTTCCTGGGATGTTATCAGATGGGGTAGATGTCCTAATGGTACAGAAGCATTAAGAATTCTTTTACGGAAAGGGAGTTTTAGGAGCCATATTATAGTATTCGATAATTTGGAGACAGCAGTTAACGAACTGAAAAGTAGAGGATTAAGCATAATTCAAACCGGAGGATAAAAAATGGCTATAAGAAATGCTACAAAGGCAAGTATAATCTTTTGATGGTTATTATACAGCAGCAATAGCGGAACAGAGGAGGAACAGCATGGATAGGGTAAAAATCCATAGAAATATTATCAGGCTCAAGAATGTGGACATATTTTATTTTGATACGAAAACTGAAGGCCCCGTTATTCTTTGCCTGCATGGCAGATGGGGCAGAGCTGAAACCTGGTACGACTTTATACAGCATTATGGAAAACAGTATAGAATCATCGCACCAGACCAGAGAGGCCACGGTTTGAGCGGCAAACCGATATCAAAATATACAGCGGAAGAAATGGCTGAGGACATGATTGAGCTTTTGGATTATTTAGATATAGACTCCGTTATTTTAGTAGGACATTCGATGGGGGGACGGGTGGCAGGGTATTTATCAGCGCTATATCCAGGGTTCGTAAAAGCATTGGCTATTCTTGATAAATCTGCGTCAGGTCCGGATAAGCCAAACATGTTAATGCCGGATCAGATATCAGCCATTGATCCACTGACAAAAGATTGGCCGTTGCCATTTTCAAGTTTGAATGAAGCAAAAGATTATATCAGGCAGGCCATGGGTTCAGACCTGAGCTGCCAATATTTCATGAATAGCCTGACAGAGACTGTAGAGGGATATCAAATGTTGTTCAGCTCTCAGGCTATGGCTACTAATATTGCGCATGATGAAAATTGGTTTCATCTGCTGCCGCGCATTAAGTGTCCAGTATTATTAATCAGGGCAAAAGGAAGCGGTGCAGTACCGGACGAAGATTTTGCCAAAATGCAGTCTCTTATCTCCAACTGCCTTGCACGTGAGGTTTCACATCCCAACCATAATGTTCATTTAGGGAATAAAGAAGAATTCTACAACTATTTTGGTGAGTTTTTAGAAAGAGTTCAAGGTTAGGATTATAAAACGGTTTTTATGACCTGAAATTTTGAAGTAAAAGCGGAGAAATGTATAGAAATAAAGGGGGATTAGGAAATGGATAAATGGGAATATAAAACGGTTCAATTTGAAGCAAAAGGATTTATGGGGGGAATCCTTGATTTGCAGTCTTTCCAAAGCGAACTTAATGATTCCGGAAGAGAAGGATGGGAATTGGTAACATGCTTTGACACAAATATGAGCCAGGGTCAGTCAAGATATGTCATTGCAGTATTTAAGAGAAGATACATGTAAGAAAAATATGACAGACCTTATCCTGCTTATAAGATATTGAAGAAGAGTCGGGTGATCAGCCGCAATATTTCAGCGCAGGCACGAAAGCAGAGCTGTTAGGTATCGGTGATTCGTCGGGGGTGACTTATCATGTTCATATTTTTCTTTATTATAATATTATTGCTTCCCGCGGTAATGATAGGTTTTGGATTGCTGTGGAAGAAGCATCCGCCTGAAAATATTAACATGCTATATGGGTACAGGACAAGCACATCTATGAAAAGCAAGGAAACATGGGACTTTGCGCACAAATATACAGCGAAGGTCTGGCTATTCATGTCAATACTCTTGTGTATGTTATCTGCCGCACTGTTATTTGCCTTTAAGAACAGCGATATAAGCACTCTTGGCTGGGTTGTCATTATTATAACCGGTATTCAGCTGGCAGGCTTGTGCTTATCGATTGTTCTTACTGAAATTGAGTTAAGAAAAAAATTTAATGAAAAAGGAAATCAAAGGTAAAATTGAAAATAGCCAGAGTGCTGTAAACTTCATCATGATGTTTTAAAGTTTGACCAACACTCTGATATTAAAACAAAAAATGCGGATTAATTTGGGTTCATGCAGTCTGGGACTGGCGTGAGGATATCACATAAGCAACCGCGCCGAGGATAACTGCCGTAATTGCGAAATTTACGGGAGCAAGCAGGATTCCATTCGGCACACCTACGCAAAAGTAAGCTTTTAGTGTGTTGAAGAATGTAGATGCTCCGTCAATACCTGAAGCGGCTGGCAAAACAACCCATGAGATCCCAAAGCAAATCCAGAAAAAAGTGATAAATATTTTTCCCAATTTATATGCCAGAGAACTGTAAAGCATTGAAAATGAGCATATCAGGATAAAGAATGCAGTAAACCATAAAAATTCGGCAGCCATATTGGAGTCGTTGTACATAAGGGTGATAAGGCCATAATGACTGTTACCGCCGAACTCAAATAACCTGGCAAGGACGCCATCCAATTGTATGGAAAGTATCGAAACTACTGCTAAAAATATGGACATTGCAGCAAATGCAACTGCGGATGAAAAGAAAATATTTTTTCTTGTGTTGGAGAACATCAGCAGATAATTGAAGTTCTCCCTGTAGCCTGCTATCACGTAAACGAAAATAAAAACAGCGCATCCTATATAAAAACCCGAATTAAAACCACCATTGATAGACGGACTTATAAACAGTAATAATACAGCGCATACAAGTATATATATGCATATGAATATAATTGTTGTTTTGATCATACTTTTCATTTGAAAATCGATACATTTTTTTAATCTGTTCACTTTAATTCCCTCCTTAATGATTATTTGTCATATAAATAAACAGCTTCTGCACCGGGATAGGCGATATGTCAACTTCAAAGTCTGAAAGCTTCTTCAGCTTTTCCTCGGTCAGCTTCTCATAGACAGCGCTTACCTTAACATTCCCGATCATTTCACTATGAACGACCTTCAGGCCATCAACCGCTTTATCAACAATGTCGGCTTTCCCGGAAACATACCGTGCCTTTTCCTTTAATTCTTCAACGGGCAGCTGCTCTACCAATACGCCTTCCTTCATAATGAGCGCTTCCTCAAAAACATCCGCGGATTCTTCAATCAGATGCGTTGATACGATAAAAGTGCGCGGGTATTTGACATAATCTTCGATCAGTTCCTTGTAAAACAGATCCCGGACTGCGGCGTCGAGTCCAAGGACAGGTTCGTCGAATATTGTTACAGGAGTCCTGGAAGCGAGGCCTATCACGACTCTGAGTATGGATTCAAAACCTCTTGAGAGCGATTTGTACTTCTTTTTCATATTAAGATCGAATTTTGCACAAAGCTGATCCGCATATTTTTCATCAAAGTGTTCATAGAATGCGGCTGCAGACCGGATGATTTCCGTAACACGCATACCCGGGATAAAAAGATTTTTTTCAGGCATATAGCATACCTTTGAAAGCACATCCTGATTTTCAACGGCATTTTGACCGAATAGCCTGATCTCGCCGCTGTCTGCGAATATCCTTGATGAAATCAGGTTTAGAAATGTTGTTTTACCGGCTCCGTTACGTCCCAACAGGCCATATATCTTATTTTCTTCCAGTCTGACAGAAAAATCTTTGACAGCATTAACGGTTCCGTAGCTTTTATTGAGCATATTTGTTTCAAGTACAACCTCACTCATTAGTCTTAACCCCCTTTTTGATCATATTTATCAATTCATCCGTACCGATACCGAGTTTTTTTGCTTCGTCCATAAGGGATAAGATGTATTTTTCATAAAAACTGTTTTTGCGTGTTTCCCGGATCACCTGTTTTGCCCCGCTTGCTACAAACATACCTATGCCTCTTTTCTTGTAAAGGATTCCGCGGTCTACCAATATGTTTATTCCCTTGCCCGCGGTTGCAGGATTGATCTTGTAAATGACAGCCATCTGGTTGGTTGAAGGGATCTGTGTTTCTTCTTCGATGGTGCCCTTTATGATGTCATCTTCAATGTTTTCTGCGATCTGAAGATAGATTGATTTTTCGTTATTAAAATCCAGCTTCAATTTTTGCACCTCCAATCTTGTGATATTTAGCCATATTGTTACTGCTTTGTTGATTAGCTTTTCTCAATTGATTAGTCATTTAGTACACTGGTCATGCGGTTAATTACTTATGTAACTAACTATACAACAAAAGAAGTCATATGTCAATACAATTAATGAATAATTTTTAACATTGACAATTATCTTTTACAAGTGGTATATTCGAATATATTAATAAAAAGATATTCATAAAATTAGTAATATGATATTCAGCAAGGTAATCATTATAGAAAGATTAGGTGATGTTATGAAAAAATTAATTGTAGTTAAAAATAGATGTCCCCAGAACCACCCTTGCCCGTCCATCAGGGTGTGCCCTGCAGGAGCATTGAAACAACAGGGGTTTCATGCTCCTGCGGTTGATAATGATATTTGCATCAGATGTGCTAAATGTGTAAAATATTGCCCGATGGGCGCATTGCAGCTCCAGGACGAGTAACGGGAAGGAGATTAGGCGAAAATTGCACATTTAAATCCGCTCTTCATGGCATATCACTGTCTGTTATGACAAATAATTAAAATCATGGCGCGAAATATTGTGCGATTCCTTCGGCAAGGCTCTTTGCAAGCTTCGTCTGCTCATTATCGCTGGTCAGAAGCTCGAATTCATTCGGGTTTGGTACAAATCCATTCTCAATCAGCATGGATGGAGTCCAGGTTCCCCTGACCACATAGAAATTGTCATACCGGATACCTTTTTTTGTACGGCCGATTTTAACAGCTTGATCCAGCAATATCTCAGACAGTGGCGCAGCCAGCGTCTCCTTATAATGGACGGAGAACCCGTCAATCCTGGAAATATCAACATTATCCTCCATACTGTTGGCATGTATCGACAGGAACATGTCCGGGAGAGCGTTCCTCGAGGCTGTAAGCCTGTCGGAGAGAGACAGTGTTACATCAGTTGTCCTGGTCATAAGCACTTTTGCGCCAAGTGCTTCAAGCTCTTTGCGCAGTTTGAGCGCTGTATTGAGGTTGATTGTTTCTTCCGCATAATTTAGCCCAAGCGGCCCGATTGCGCCGGTATCGCTTCCGCCATGCCCCGGGTCAAGCATAATGGTTATGCCCTTAAGAGGGCTCCCGCCGGCGGCTGCCTTGGCATGCCTCTTGACATGAAGCAGGATGCCGGAAGCCGTTTTTTCAATATAATAACCGTCGATCGTCTGTCCGGGTTTTAATACAAGAACATATTGGCCATAAGAGTCTTTTTTATTGAAGGTGACGGACGAAAACAGTGAATCTGCAGGAAGCTTCGAAATAACGCCCGAAGTAGCTGCGGATATGCTGATGGTCAGCTTGCTGCCGTCAAACGCAGATGTTGCAGCAAGTGAGGAGGAATAATCAAGCTTGAGTGTATCCCACTTCGCGCCTGTATTGTAGACGGCAGTTTTTACTGCCGGACTAAGGCCCGCCTTTGAAGAATATGTTGCAACGCTGGTCTTTCTTACCCAGAGTCCTGATGACAGTCGGGCGTAACTGCCTGTCATCCCTGTAACATAGTCGACCATTCCCTTGCGGAGCTCATATGCGGCGCCGTTGGACGAATTGGCTGTTTTGTAGGTATCGATATCTTCCTTGGAGACCTCGGCATAAAAGGGTGAACCTTTCATGATTACCCCGATTTTAGCCGGCGCCTTACGGGTCTTTACCGTTCCTTTATAATTCATTGTATACGCAGGTACTCCTAGATCTATATTCCTCGGTGTACCGCTATAAGAAGGTATGGTGTAGGTGTAGGTATATCTGGCCGGATACAGGCTGCTGCCTGAGGATGAGGAGGCAGAAGACTTCATGGCATAGGTTTTGCCGCCTATTTTAACAGTAACTTTCGAACCTGTCGGCGCCTGGCAGGACAGGGTGATTTTCTCGCCTGGCATCCTGTATTCCTGAGACTGCGGAAATACAGAAGAAGCCGTGATATCGGCCGAACTCATCTTAACCTGTGCGGTGGAGCCGGTTGTTCTGTATATAACGCGAGCCGCATATGAACCATCTTGAGAGAAGGTAAATATATTGCTGCCCTCCTTAAGCGAAACAAGCAGCCCGAAATAACCCTTGGACGAGCGGTTTTCAACAGGCTCGCCGTTCAGATAAAGAGGCTTTCCGGGATCGGAGGCGCCATTCAGGTAGTATTTGCTGTAGCTTGTTTTAATGTTCGAAGACGGCCTTGAAACGGTTACGGGTGTAATAATGGTTTTGCCGTCCTGCTTATCGTAGATCGCTCTTATTGTTGCACCGAGCCCGGGATTATCCGCCAGTGATTTATAATTATAAAATATGCTGCCTTTTACTTCCTGAGTTTTTTCGTTCAGCAGCAATTGTTTCTCGATCTCGGCAACGCCGTACCAGGCGCTGGCAGAGCTTGAATTGCAGGCTTTGTAAGCTGCCTGGCCAATGTACAGGTCTACATTGGTGCCGCTGACGACATCCTTCCACCAGGTCAGAAGCTTACTGTAATCGGCGGCTGAATAACCGATATTCCAGTAGATTTGCGGAGCAATATAGTCGATGATGCCATCTTTTACCCATTTTCTAGAATCGGCGTAATGGTCGTAATTGGACTCAAGGCCTTTGGTATCGCTGCCGAGCGGGTTTGTGGATTTGTTTGCCCAGATACCGAAAGGACTCACGCCAAAACGTATATTTTTGCCGGTAGCCCTGATCGCCTTTGATACGTCGGTCAAAAGCTTGTTTACGTTGGCTCTGCGCCATTCTCCAATATCTGTATACTCCCTTCCGTAGACAGCATAAGTTTTGGCGTCGTCAAAATTTTTACCCGGATAGAAATAGTCGTCAAAATGGATCCCGTCCACATCATAATTGTTGATGATTTCGAGCACGCTGTTTACTATAAAATTTTGCACCTCCGGTATGCCGGGGTTGAAATAAAGGTTGTTGTCGGAGTATTTCACCACCCATTCGGGATGCAGCCGGGCAGGGTGGGTAGAATACAGGTCGGTTAAAGCAGGATTTGCTTCGGCGGCTGTTTTCTTTGTGATCCTGTACGGATTGACCCAGGCATGCAGCTCAATACCCCGGTTGTGAGCCTCGGTTATCCAGTAGGCCAGTGGATCAAAGCCATTGTCCGGCGCTTTTCCCTGAATACCGGTCAGATACTTGGACCAGGGGTAGCAGCCGGACTTATAAAAAGCGTCTGCTGTTGGCCGCACCTGCAGAAATACGGCGTTCATACCCATTTTGACTGCATCATCCAGTATTTTTAAGGCTTCACTTTTCAGGAGCTCCGGATCGGCAGTCGGCTTCGACGGGTAATCGATATTGACAACCGAGGCAACCCAAAGACCGCGCATGTCTTCTTTTCCGGTGGTACCGGTATATGAGGGCGCTGTATTATTCATGATACCGGAAACTGCAAGGGCATTACCTGAAACCGGAACGGCGTGTATAGCATCCTGCCCGAAATCACTTCCTATGGTGGAGGTAATAGTTAACGGGAGAATAAAAATTATCAACATCGAAATCATTGTCTTCAGTAAGTATTTCATCATATGCTCCTTTTGTCCTGGCCATAAAAACAGCGTTTAAATTATATTTCGACAAAATACTTCTACAAGCATATTGAAAATACCTGTCAATTAAATTTTTTTTAAACATATTGTAATGGGATAGTAATACAGATATCGGTCATGACATTAAAGCAGTTTTGATTTTATGGATTTTGCATATTCAGAGGGTGACATACCGGTCACGCACTTAAAATGTCTTGAAAAGCTGTGGATACTGCTGTATCCCAATTTTTCGGAAATCTCGGTAAGATTTTGCTGCTCTTCCCTAATATGAATTTTTGCCTGTTCAATTTTCATCATCTTAAAATACTCCAGAGTCCCCATTCCGGTTTTATTTTTGAATATTGTTTTTAAATGTGTCTTTCCCATATTTAAGAAATGGCATATTTGATCCAATGTTAGATTAGAGGATATATTATCTGCCATAAAAGTATTTATTCTTCTAATAATATCATCCTCTGTCCGTTGTCTGGCACTGGATGAGAGCCTGTTCTTATTTTCACGATAGCTGCCGTTCCTTACAAGGTTTATGAGAAGAAGTTCAAGATAAATCTTAATTAATTGTTCACAACCGAAAGTGGATCCGGGCTTCTTTTTCAGAGTATTTATTTTTGGCATGTCAAGAGGCGGCAGGAATGCTTTAAAACCTTCACTTATTATAATTGCAAGGTCATTTCTTTCAGTATCGCCCAGACTATATATTTTATGCTCGAAATATTTCATCTTTTCGGATTTGCATTCGAATGCAATAACGACAAGATTGGGCGCGATTTTTTTATTTGCCCATACACTATGGAATTCATCAGGCTTATGGAAGATAATGTCGCCCTGTTTTAACCTGTATCCTGATTCGCCTGCCATAACTTCAGCTTCACCTTTGTCTACATATAAAAATTCCCAGAAATCATGCTTCTCTCCTTCGAAAATAAAATCCTTCGCAAATTCAAAGTAATGGAGCGAAACAATACGTTTTACTTGTAGTTCTTCCTTCAGAACTATTTTCGTAAATTCCATGATATCGTCTCCTGACTTGTCGTTTCTCATTTTATAATACAGTAAATTTTTAGTGATTGAAAGTGTTAAAAAAACCGACTTTTGAGCTAAATACTTATCTTTTGGAAAGGCTTATAATATTTATAAATCCACGAAAACATATTTAAATACAAGGTTATAGGGGGTTGATGGTATGAAAAAAGGCATCAGCATATGGTCTTTTCCGAATGACATGCCAATACAGGATTGCATAAAACTTGCGGGCAGTGCAGGCTTCGAGGGTATCGAACTAGCCTTGAACGAGAATGGCCCCATGAGCCTTGAAAGTAATGAAGATGAAATTGTAAGCTACAGGATGCTTGCCGAGAAGGAGGGTATTGAGATCAGCAGCCTGGCTACAGGACTTTATTGGTCTTACTCCTTTACGAGTGAGAAGAGCGGTCTGAGGGAAAAAGCCATGTTGATTGCGATAAAGCAGCTGGATGCTGCTGCGCTTCTTGGAGTGGATACGATACTGGTCGTTCCGGGTGCGGTCGGTGTTGATTTTATTCCCGGCTGTGAAGTTGTGGATTATGATGTCGCTTATGAACGGGCTTTTAAAGCGATAAAAGAATTGGTGAAGTATTCTGAAGCAAGGAAGGTTTCGATAGGCCTGGAAAATGTATGGAATAAATTTCTGCTTTCTCCGCTTGAAATGAGGTCTTTTATTGATAGTATCGGTTCACCATATGCCGGTGCGTATCTGGATGTGGGTAATGTGGTTAATACCGGTTATCCGGAACAATGGGTGAAAATTCTTGGAAACCGCATAAAGAAAGTACATTTTAAGGATTACCGGAGAGATGTTGGAAGCGCTGCCGGATTTGTGGATCTGCTGTCCGGGGATGTTAACTACCCTGCGGTAATTGAGAATCTATTGAACATTGGATATAACAGTTATGTTACAGCGGAAATGATACCTCCAGCACCGTTCTACAAGCATTATCCGGATCAGTTGATTTATAATACATCCAAATCAATGGACAGGATTCTTAAACGAGGTGAAAAAGCATGATCAAAATTGGTTTGATAGGTATCGGATTTATGGGTGGGACACATGCAGCCTGTTATGAAGCACTCTTAAACAGCGGAGATTTTAAAGTCACTGCGGTTGCGGACCTGGATATAGACAAAGCAGGCAAGCTGGCCGGCAAATTTGGGGCGGAAGCCTTTCAAACAGGCATGGATCTAATTGAAAATGGCGATATCAATGTGGTGGATATATGTCTCCCGACATATCTGCATACAGATCACGCAATAAAGGCTATGGAGAAGGGTCTTGATGTATTTATCGAAAAACCGGTTTGCATTAATGAAGAAGAGGCATGCAGGCTGCTGGAGATGAAAAGGAAAACCGGAGTTAAAGTGACAGTCGGGCAATGTATACGTTTTTGGGATGAATATGTGTACCTGAAGAAACTGATCGACCACAATACATATGGAAAACTTATAAACGGAGTATTCAAAAGGATAAGCTCAAGACCTGCATGGGGATGGGAGCAGTGGCTGATGAACGAAAAAAAGAGCGGCCTTGCAGCGCTGGACCTGCATATCCATGATGTGGATTTTGTGCGGTACATCCTGGGATATCCCGATCTTATCAAAAGTGAGATTCCTGGGGTAAATAACGGTAAAGAACATATTTTCAGCTTGTACAGGTATGGCAATGCAACTATTTCCATTGAGGGCGGGTGGGATTATCCATCTGGTTTCCCATTTGAAATGGAATACAGGGTAAGGTTTGAAAAGGCTGCTGTTACCTTCAGTTCAGCTGGAAATCCTTCATTGATGATATACGAAGAAGCTGGAACAGTGTTTGAACCTAAGATAGATAAGGCTTTTGAATCTCAAAGCGAGGGTCTTGGAGGGAATATCTCCAGTCTGGGTGGATACTACAATGAAATCAAATATTTTATTGAATGCTTAAAACAGGGAAAACAACCTGAAATAGCTCCACTTGAAGAGGGAATAGAATCCTTCCGGCTTACAGTTAAAGAAATAGCGGCAGCTTTAAAGTAGAGAGGTGTACATTCAGCTATTTGCAATGTGTTATAATATAGCATATACATATTGATTTTTGATAATAAATGACGGCAATCCGGAGGATAATCATTGGAATACGGTAAACCAGGCTGCAGAATGGTCAAGGGGGAGCCAGTATGTATAAATTAATGCTTGTGGAAGATGAAGACATTATCCGTTTCGGTTTGAGAGATGAAATACCATGGGAGGAAATCGGTTTTGTAGTTGTAGGGGAGGCGGCGGATGGCAAAAGCGCATGCAGAATGATACCGGAACTCTGGCCGGACGCCATTCTGACGGATATCCGCATGCCAGGGCAGGATGGGATCGGTTTTATTCAAAAACTGAGAGAAATGGGTTCGGAAGCTGAAATCATTGTATTGAGCGGATATGATGATTTTGATTATGCAAGGAAATGTATTGTATACGGTATTGCTGAATATTTACTGAAGCCGGTTCAAAACCGGGTGCTTTATAGTACGTTCCAGCGGTTGAAATTCAAACTTGACAGCCGGTATAACAAAAATTTCGAATTTGATAATTTTAAGAAAAAAACCGCGCTTACATTCCCTATTGCAAAGGAAAAAATAATACAGGATCTTTTGGAGAACCGGTTGAATAAGGAAAATTCAAAAGGTATTCATACGATTTTGGATATGCCGCCGGATATAACGGTAAGTTTTGGCGTTGCTGTATTTCATATAGGACGTCAAATGGAAAGCGAAGCTTTGACGCTTGATGGTAATATTGATTGTTTCCGGTCGGTTCTTGAAGAGGAAACAGCGCGTTTTTCCCAGTATCAGCTATTGAATGTTCTTTTGCAAAAGGAAGCAAACAATATCACGGCAGTATGGATTTTGCACCGTATACAGGATGAGGACAAAGTAGGTGCTTTATGTTCTGCAGTAAAGGAAAAGTTTGAAAGACTGCCTTTTTATTCCGGCCAAATCGTGGTTAGCGCCGGAGTGGGGACTTTTATTGACGATATCTATAGCTTGAGCCTTTCATATTCGCAGGCCAGAGTTGCACTCACTCAGAAATTTTATTCCGACATTGGGAAAATAATATGCTATACCGAGATTCGAAATGAATATGACCGCGCCAAAGGTAAACTTTTGATAAATGCAGTGGATGACGGCAGGTTGGCAGGGAGAATAGCGGATTCTGTTATTGCAGGTGATGCAATTTCATGTGAAAAGGCCATTATTGGCTATTGTGATACCTATCTCGGCATTTACCGGTATAACCCGGATATTTTATTCATGCATGTGATTGAACTCGTATTAAAATTGGCAAGTGCAGTAGAAAATCAAGGTGTTGCCTTTCAGCCCATTTGCGGAGATAATATTGAACAGAAAATCAGGTTTCTAATCGAAGAAAGAACTATCCACGATTTGCAAAGGTGGCTGTTTGCATTGGTAAACCATCTGATCAGACACCTTGGGCGAACTAATAGTACCAATTCAATTGATCACATGATCGAAGTTGTGAAACAATTCATCCATAAGAATTATTCTAATAAAATTACAAGCAAAGAGCTCTGTGATATGGCTATGACCAGCCCATCCTATTTCTCCGGCATGTTCAAGAAAAAAACCGGTTATGCGCTGCTTGAATATGTTATTATGGTACGGATTCAAAAAGCGAAGGAGCTTTTGGCCAAGTCTGACTACAGAGTCTATGAAGTAGCTACAATTGTAGGTTATGATGACTTCCGCCATTTCAGCAAGCAGTTTAAAAAACTCGTACAGATGAGTCCAAGCCAATTTAAAAGAAACAATGAGAAAATGCTTATGAAGAGTATCAGTGAGATGACAGGAGGAGGAGCCGTTCATGAAAAAAATAGAAATATCCATACGGTTATTCCTGAATCTGACAGCAATCCTGCTGGTTTGCATATTTATCTTAATTGAGGTTATCATTTCTTTTAACGTTTTTATGAATATTTTAAACCGGAAAACCGGAGAGATTTACCAAAATGATCTGCAGCAGGTAACAGACCGCGTTTCATTCGAGTTCCGTATGATTGAAAACCTGCTCTCCAGTATTGACCAAAAAAGCGAGCAGGAACAATTCTGCAGCAGGTATCGTAAAGAGAAAAACATATATGTGCAAAATCAACTGCAAAGGGATCTTGGTAATGATCTGACAGAAAAAATAATGGGATTGAAAATCGATGAGTTTGACATTCTATTTGAAGATGGCAGCACTCTATTTAAAAACAACAGAATCAGCATTGAAAATTTCATATCGGAATACGGCAAGCTGCAATCGATGATAGTCAAGTCCGGCCGGAATGCTGTTTTGCTTGCATCCATTAATGATATCAACTCATCTGCTGATTCCGGACGTTTTATATTTGCTTCAATTCTGACAGAAGAAAATACACCGGCGGGTATTTTAATATTAATGGTTGATGATACATGGTTAAACGGTCTTCTGGGTACAGATGACGGAGCCATGCTGCTTGACCGCCGGAATGGAGCTGTTCTGGGAGGATTTTATAAGTCAAAGTTCTTTTTAGAAAATAACTTATTCGGGAAAATGAATGAGGAGAGCGATAGCTTTGAAATTTATGATGGCAGGGAGAATTGGCAGATCCACTATCAAAACATGGAAGGAATAGGTCTTACGGTAGCAGTAGCCAAAAACATGTCTGAACTTTTAAATACGATTCATGATATGCGAAAGCAGGTATTGCTTTTTACGGTTCTTGGCTGTTTTGCCAGCTTTGCATTTGGAAGCCTGCTGGTTGGGAAAACCACACGGCCGATCCATACGCTTCTTGGAAAGGTTAAAAACCTTGGAGGAGAGACGGCGGAAACTGAAGAAAGGCAATATAATGCAAGCAATTCAATGAGAAATATGGTTTTTAATTTTTATATTACCACCGTTCTGATTCCCATGCTTGTTTATATTGCAACGTTTTATTTCGGAGCAACGGACAGAATCCAATATATTGTCAAGGATTCGCTGAAACAGGAAGTAGTAAAAACAGCACGTGATATTGCGGCTTATTTGGATGTAAATGAGGATGCATCGATAGATATCGTCATAGACAACAGTTTGCAGGACTATTTATCGGAACGCGGAGAAAGCTCAAATACTGTTTTACTTGCCGATATGGAAATGCTCGACAAACACATCAAGAAAAACATGGCTTTAGTAAATAATACTACCTGTATCGAAATTTTTGACCGGAACGGTAACCGGATATATGCCAGCAACGATTATGAAACCGGAATCAAAATGGATGAGAAGTATATTAATATGATTGAGAAATCCCATGGAGAGGCCGTATGGAATTATGTTGATATTGACCGGTACAGTAAACGGTCAATATGCATGATACGCAGGATATATAAACTGAGTTACAATCAGATCCCGTTTCAGACGATAGGATTTCTGAAATTGAGTATACCGGAGAGTGAAATCAGAGGTCTTTATCGCAAATTCAGCTATGAAAAAAGCGACTTCTTTGTATTAGACGAAAGGGGACGCTTTATTTCCAGCCCAATTGAATCGCGTATTGGAGAGCTGTCCGGCAATACCGGTATCAATAATTATACGAAGAATAATAACGGCAGCTTCATCAAAGACGGGAAGATCTACGATATCATTGCAGCCGGGGATAAACGCATACCACTGGTATTTATGGGAGTAATCCCGCGGGACGTTATTATAAAAGACAATAATCAAATTATATCGTCAATTTTATATTTGATTCTGACGACCTGTATCATATTGCTTACCTTTTCCTATATGCTGTCGTTATTTTTTGCACGTGCTTTCAATAATATGACATATAAACTTAACCGTTTCTTTAAAGGTGATTTTCAGGTGGACTTTATGTCAAAATTTTACTTCAGTGAAATCGGCCAATTAGCTGATACATTCAACAATATGTCCCTAAGGATAAATGATCTGACAGAAAACCTGTTTTATGAACACTTGAAAGCAAAAGAGCTGGAGAAAGAAAAAAAGGAATCGGAAATGATTGCACTTCAGACACAAATCAACCCTCACTTCTTATATAACACCTTTGAATCTATCAAATGGATGATGAGATATGACAAAGATAGTGCCGAATTAATGCTGACTCAACTTGGCGAGCTTTTCCGCCTGGGGATCAGCAGCAAGGCACAGCTCGTTACTGTTGCGGAAGAAATCCGTTATGCGAATATCTATATCGATATCCAACGGCTGCGTTACCAGGATAAAGTGAAAATTTTATGGGAAGTCTCCGATCAGATCCTGGGAAATACCATGCCGAAGTTTACACTTCAGCCTCTTATTGAAAATGCTTACAAGCATGCATTTCAATCCAGGAAGGAGAACTGCACACTCCGCATTTGCGGCTATTATGAAGAGGGATGTGTTGTTTTCAGCATCATAGATAATGGAGACGGAATTCCAAGAGAACGTCTGCAGGAGATCGTACAACGGCTGGAGGGCGACTTGCCCGGAGAGAGTGTTGGAATATACAATGTGCAGAAGCGGCTTCGGATATACTATGGAGAAAAAGCAGGACTTACCCTTATAAGCCAGAAAGGGATCAGCACGATTGTCAGGGTGTGTATCCCGTTTGAATAAAACTGCAATACGCAAAATACTGCACAGTTATAGTAAGATAGTGCACCAAATGGCTGTATCTATTTGATACAATATACATGTGATCACGGTAATCAAGCAGATCTGCAGAATTTACAAGTTTATTGCTGTCAATTGAATAAAAGGAGGATGTTTTATGAGGTTTTCTATTAAACTTGTCTCAACCTTGATGATTTTAATGTTGAGCTTTACGCTTTTTACAGGGTGCGGTTCAACCACGGGATCCGATGAAGCAACAACTGCAAAAGCAGAAAACACTGCAACTTCTGCCGGATCCAGCGCTCCGCCTACACAGGAGCCCAAACCGAAAGTTGACGTAAGCCTTGAGCTTTGTTTTCTTCCATCGACGCTCGCAGAAAATCAAAGCAGCAATTTGATCGCTAAATATATAGAGGAAAAATTTAATGTTAATTTAAAATTCATTCCGTCTGATGCAGAAAAACAAAGACTGCATCTTAGCACCGGACAGGCAGGAGATATCATTTCACTGGCTCCGTGGCTCGGAACTACCGATCTGATGCTGCAAGGCGTCAAGGAAGGGATTTTTGCAGACCTCGGCAAACTTGTTAAAGCAGAACCCGGAAGATACCCGACAATGGAAAAAATATTCCAGGACCAACTATATAAGTATTTTAATAATTACTATTATGGCAGCGGGGAAGAATTTTACTGCATGTGGGGGCTTGACTATACCAGAAACGTCAGCGGCGCGCCGGTTTACAACAAAAAGATCATGGACGAGCTGGGGCTTTCAATTCCCAAAACAGTAGATGAGTTTGTCGACTATTTGCGGACAGTTAAGGCAAAGAAACCGGATATCATTCCGTTTTTCTTCCGCAACGATAAGGGCAGCTGGCTGCCCGGTTCAAGCAGTGATTTGGATATTATTTTCTTCCAGCCTTATGGATTGCATATCTCGGGCTGCTTCAAGGGAAATGACGGAATTTGGCGTGACGCTGCGGTCAATGAAGCGAACAAGCAGATTTGGAAGCGCCTTGCCGGGATGTATAAGGAGGGACTGATCGATAAGGAAATTTTCACAAAAGAAGCAGATAAATTTATGGCTGCTGATTTTGCTACAGGCAAGACAGCTGTCGTAACATCCAGCCTGCCCAATGGCAATGCTTCATCCGCTTTAAACCCGTATGATATTTATAAAACAGCCAATCCGGACGTGAATCCCGAGAGTTTGCTGGATTATATTGTTTATCAGCCTGAACCGCTTACAGGACCGGCAGGATATGGAAAGTGTGCTAAAGTAGCTTCGGGTGTGGCTTTTGGAAGCTTTATCACCAGTACCAGCAAAAATCCTGACAGAGCGCTTGATGTCCTTAACTGGATCATATCGGATGAGGGACAGACGGTGCTGTATTATGGAATAGAAGGAGTCCATTATAAGAGTCTTGATGAACAGGGCAGAGTAGTTGGCTACAATAGTGCGAAGTTTAATGAAGATAACAAGGTATGGGGTTTTGGCGGTTTGACATTCGGTTTCACACTCCTTTCGGGAAGTGGAACCCGTTACCTCCCTGACCGTTACGGCTGGAGCGAATCAGTGATGCATAAGGATAATCTTGCTGAAGGCGGTTTTTCTACCACTCTTCCCAAAAAAGTAGCTGATTATGGCAGTGAAATCTATGATAAATGGTCAACGGAATATTATGAAGAGCTTCCGACTTATTATAATTGCATCAGTTTTACCGACGAATACAAGGAAATGGCGAAAAAGATAAAAGAAGTAAAGGTAAAGTATTTTGTCGGGTTTATATTCGGAACTTACGATGTCGATAAGGATTGGAACGAATTTGTAAAGGAATTTGAGGATGCGGGCGGAAGCAAGTATGCCGAAGAGTATGGCCGCCTTCTGGATATTGAAAAAGGAAAATTTGAAGCACTGGGCAAATAATTCCGAGCTCAGGCATGGGACGGCGATTTTGGCGGGTCTCATGCCTGAGCCGTATGTTAAGGCATTGCAGTATTTTTTACTTAAAATCTGTGGTCAGGTTCATGTTAAAAAAACTGAAAAGGTAGTATGGCATTCTTGCAGATGCCCGGAGCAGTACGTATTTTCCTAAAAGAGGGTGACAAAACATGGAGGTTGTCTTGAAAAAGAGGATACAACACAACTTTGGCAATCGGGTAAAATATAATATAAAAATGAACTGGTTCATTTATTTGCTGGTTCTTCCGGGAGTTCTTCATACGATTATTTTTCGAATATTGCCGATATACGGGATAACTGTTGCCTTTAAAGATTATAGGATCGGCAAGGGCATTTTGGAAAGCCCATGGGTGGGATTGGAAAATTTCAGGATACTTTTTTCCGATGCCTATTTTTACAAGGTTATATGGAATACAGTGATACTCAATATTTATTCAATTGTTTTCGGAACAATTTTTACCATTTTTCTTGCGCTGATGCTCAATGAAATTAAGAACCAGCTTTTTAAAAAAGCTCTTCAGACAAGCGTTTATTTTCCTAATTTCGTTTCATGGGTAATTTTTGCAGGCATTGTGGATGCGATGCTCTCTCCGGCCGACGGTGCGGTCAATCTGGTTTTAAAAGCTTTTGGAATGGAATCTGTTTACTTTCTTGCCAGCAATCAATGGTTCCGTTTTGTTGCCGTTGCTTCCGGAATAGTTAAAACGGCAGGCTTCGGCACCATCATTTATCTTGCTTCGATAGCCGGAGTCAACCCGGAAATTTATGAAAGTGCATCTATGGACGGTGCAAATCGCGGACAGCTGGTCTGGCATATAACTCTGCCGAGGATCAAGCCTACGATCGCTGTTTTACTCATCATGTCCGTATCCAATATTTTTGGTTCAAACTTTGAACAAATTTACAACTTATACAGTCCGCTGGTTTATGATACGGGAGATGTGCTTTCGACATATATGTACAGGACCGGCTTGCTGGAGGGTAAGTTTGAGGCGTCCACCGCATTGGGGCTGGTTTTCAGTATAATCGGCCTCGGCATTGTTGTTTTAACCAACAAGGTCGTAAAGAAGATGGATGTGATGGGTTTCTTTTGACTTTATAAATATTACAAACCCTGTTTTTATAAAATGTATTCCTGGAAGGGAGCGTGTTTCTTTCGATGAGTATGAGGCATAAATTAGGATATAATTTTTATGATATATTTGTATATGGCTTTGCCATAGCCTTTGCGTTGATTTGCATATATCCGATGTGGTATGTGTTCATCGGTTCCATTACACCTTCAGCATCTACTGTGCAGCAATCCTTGAGGATTTTACCTCCCGGTAATCCCACGCTGCAATATTATAAAATCGTATTGTATACCAAGGAATTTTCCCATTCCATATTTATTTCCTTTTTGAAGACTGCGCTAGGAGCTTTCGGGGCATTGATCCTTACCGCAATGATGGCCTACGGCGTATCCAAAAAGAATGTTATGGGTATGAAAACATTAAATTTCATTATCGTATTTCTTATGTTTTTCGGAGGCGGGCTGATACCGACATATCTGCTTTACAACCAGCTGCATTTGCTGAAATCCTTCTGGGCAATGGTAATACCCGGTTGGATCAGTATCGGACATTTTGTGATCATGCGGAATTATTTCAGCTACAATGTATCCGAAGAATTGGAAGCCGCAGCTGTTATCGACGGTGCAAACAACGTTATCCTTTTTTTTAAAATCATTATTCCGATTTCCATGCCGATGTTTGCCGCAATCTTCCTGTTTGAAGCGGTCGGCCATTGGAACGACTGGACAAGTTACCTGTATTTCGTCGGCAGTGTTAAGTATATGCCGTTTATTGTAGTTTTGCAGGAAATACTCAGAAATCCCAACGGCCCGATGGTGCAGGAGGCGACTTCAACTGCGCTGAATGTGCAGCATCGCATCCTTCCTCCAGCCGCGCTGGTCAACACAACTATTATTGTTGCGATGCTTCCGATTATGGCAGTATACCCATTCCTGCAAAAACATTTTGCGAAGGGTATTTTGATTGGCGCTGTAAAGGGTTGAGTGCGCCCAGACAAAAATTCGATGACGGTTTGTACTGCAAAAACGATGGAAGGAATGCGAAAGGGAAATTAAATCATATGTGTGAGAATCAAACAAAAAAGGCGACAATTATCATTGCATCAAATACTGATAGTCTTACACGGTTTGCTGCAGAAGAACTGCGTGGATACCTTAAAAAGCTGTTTGATATCGATGCCGGCCTGACGGAGTGTTTGGAGGATCAGGCTGGAATTTTGTTTTTTGTAGGTTCATCAAAAGAAAATCCGTATTTTTCTGATGGAGGCATTCCGGATAAGTGGGCATCTGCAGAGGAACAGGCGGTAATGATCCGCCGTGTTTCAGGAAATAGCATGGTGGTCTCCGGCGGAAGTCAGGCCGCAACTCTTTGGGCTGTGTATGGATTGGCTGCACAATGGGGGGTGGAATTTCTGCTTCACGGGGATGTTCTGCCGGAAAAACGCGGACTCTATCTGCCCGATATTGACATATGCGAAGAGCCGCAGGAAAAAGTACGTACCTGGGCATTTCCCCACGGATTGGCCTTTGGACCGGAAAGCTGGGGTATTGACGATTATGGGAATATTTTAAACCAGCTTGCAAAGCTGCGTTTCAACAGAATCTATATTCAATTCTATCCGGAGTTTCCGCTCATGGACATGGAAATGGAAGGCATCAAACGTTCAACAACCGGCCTTTTTTTTAACTGTCATTACGCAATCACTGATGATATGATCGGCCGTGAGCTGTTTGATGACCGCAGGGAATTTTGGAACCGCGACCTGCCAATCGACGCGGATTGTGCCGGGATGCTTTCTGCCGGGAAAAAGCTGATATCCGGAGTCATCTCATTTGCACATTCCCGCGGTATGGAGGTTGCAATGGGTGCGCTGCCCCTGGAATACGTCAGGGAGTTTGCCCCTGTGATCAAAGAGCCGGTGTTTGTAAAGCTTCTGAATACCGAAACAGTTGTTCCCGGACCGAATGTCAGTGTGGAGGACGATTCACTTTATGAGATGGCGCTTGCCACCATAAAGGCCATGATTGAGAACTATCCTGACATTGATATCATAGCGCCGGTCATGCCGGAATTCCGGGATTGGGTGGAATACTCCGAAATGGCATGGAATGCTCTGGATATAAAATATAATATCGGGCATATCCAAACATATGAAGAAACTTTGAAAAAAGCGTCGCTGCGCTCGGAGTATCCGGGAGGCGGCGACAGGGCTGTCAAAGAGGTTAGAGGCGATATTGCAGCCTTGTATTTCTATGACCTGTTCTTCTGTGATAAGAAAGCCATGAACCGTACCTGTAAACCGGATATCGAACTCATGTACATGTATCTTGCCGAAGAACTGTTCCCTATTCTTGCAAAGGTTTTGCCTAAAGATGCCGAGATCACATGTTTTGTTGACTACACGCCGACACGGGTGCTGAAAAGGCGTAATGTGCTTTATGAAATTCCATCCGGAACAACCTGTACCATGTGCTATACACTGCATGATGACAATATCGGTTTCCTGCCGATGGTTGCGGCCGAAAACCTTGGAGAGCTGCTGGCGACAGCACGCAGGGCCGGGTGGAAAGGTTTTATGAGCAGGTACTGGCTGACAAGCGATCATGATATTTGTGCCAACTATCTGGCAAATGCAATGTGGAACAACAGCCAACGCTGCTTTGATACGTATTCCCGTATACTAACGGCACTATGCGGCGACGGTTGTGTTTATGAATTGCGCGGTATGTTCCGCGAGCTGGAAAATGCAACGGTGGTCCTCGAAAGGGATGGATTGGGTTTTGCATTTCCTGTACCGGAGATGGTGAGCTGTCACTGGACGAAAACAGAGCCTTCCAGGGGGATGGATGAGGTGTGCCGTGATTATGAAAGGGCGTTGGACTGGGCAAAACGGGCGTGTCCGAAAGTAATGGAGAAAGGTCGCTGGTTTGTTGAATACTGGATTAACCGGATTTCGTTTGGAATAGGTTATCTCAGGATGTGCGAGGAATTATTCAAGGGCGGCAGGGCAGCGGCTATGGAAGATATGGCAGGAGCGCAGGTACATGTGGAATGTGCATTGACTCTGGCGATTGAAGCTTGCAAATGTTATGCGGGAGCTGCCAGGGACCGTTCTGATACAGCTTCCATTGCGATTTTTAATGAATATGGCATCCGGTATCTGAAAAAGAAACTTGATGAGCTTATAATACAAACACATATAAAGGAGGAATGAGTATGAACAACCTGATTCTT
This sequence comes from Clostridiaceae bacterium, assembly GCA_039679375.1. Lineage (GTDB taxonomy): Bacteria > Bacillota > Clostridia > Acetivibrionales > DTU013 > JBDKVA01. The sequence continues at coordinate 32,774 of JBDKVA010000065.1, read as the reverse complement.
TCCGCGCCGCTTACCCACAGCGACTGGTATCTGAAAACAGACGGACCTGCCTGGGGTGAGGCGGGAATCAGAACAATGCTTACACGCTGCAAGGAATTCGGCTTATCCAGAATCTACTGGCGTGTTTTTGATGCAGGTAAGGCGGTATATGCAAGCAAGCTGGTCGAGCCATTCCGCGCCGATGATCATGAAGAGATCTGGCAGTATTCGCCGGGCTTTATCGACCTTCCTCCGGAGGCAACCATGAAGCGCTTTATGCAGCTTGACTATACCAATCTTGACACTCTCCGTTTAGCAATTGATATCGGGCATGAACTCGGGCTTGAAATCTATGCATGGATGTCTATAAACGAAGATGACCACGGACTTGGCTTTACCACCAAATTTACCAGGGAGCATCCGCAGTATCGCTGGGTGCGCCGTGACGGAAGCAGCTATCATTCCCAGCTGAGCTATGCGTTCCAGGAGGTGAGGGAATATAAGCTGGAACTGATTCGTGAAATGCTGGCATATGATATCGATGGATTGTTTCTTGATTGGATACGCACAGGTGACATCCGGGATAATCCTCAATCGGATGGTGACGGGGTAGCTGATTTTGGCTATGAAAGGCCAAATATCGAAGCATTTAGAAATAAGTATGGCATTGACCCGCACAGTATACCGAACAACGATATAAGATGGATCCGCTGCCGTGCTCAACCTATTACATGGTTTATGAGGGATGCCAGCACACTGGTAAAGAGTCATCCTAAAAAATTGCCCTTGATTGTTATGGTAGATCATCCATGGTCATATCGGGGCGTATTGCCCGAAATGATAAGAGACGATACTCCGGACTGGGTTAGAAGAATGAAGGGAAACAGGGTTGACGGCGCACTGAACGGACTCCTATGTGATATTAAAACGTGGGCGGAGGAAAACCTGATGGATGGTATAACTGCTGCAGGGTACTATACTGCAGGAGGAAACGCTTCTTTGGCCTGCAGTTATATAAAGAAGGAAACAGAGGGGAAGACACCTTTGCTTGTTTACGGATGGGTGCCAACCACACCTGAAGACTTCCGCAGAGATGTGCAAATCGCTCACGAGGCTGGTACACGGGAAATTTTATACTGGGAGGCCGATTATATAGACAATCAGAAACCCCAGGCACGTGAGGCGGTTATAACCGCAATTCGAGAATTGAAAAGTTGCTGATAACAGTACCATGTAAATATGCTTAATGATAAGGGGATATCCGTACCTTTACAGAAGTCCCGGCAAAGCCGGCTGTGCGGGAAAAGCTGTACATGAACTGATACAAAAGCAATACTGGTAATATATTGATACCACGGAAGCAGGAGAAGGCAGGTACCAATGCATGCGAATGCTGCGAAAAAACATTTTGAGGACAATATCCTCCGATCCGACTGAATATGCGAATATGGTTTTTTTGTTAATCCGGGATGCGCTGTCCGGAGCTGCAATGATTTTTGCATCCAATGCTATAATACAATCTTATCTTCTAAAGGTTGGTCTCAGTGTAACGGGTATCGGCATTTTTGGAACAACAGGCAATGTGGCATCTATTGCAGGTATTCTGATTTTTATGGGATTTACGGATCGTGTAGTAAACAGGGTACGTTTACTGGCGATTACAGCCATCTTTTATGCATTAACGCCATTAATGCTCATCGGCAGCACTCTCCTACCGGGAATAGACAATCGTTTCCTTCTGACACTTCTAATAGCTGCAGGAGTCTTACAAAACCTGGCATTGTCTTTGAAAAATATGTTGGAGAATAAGATTTTTACACGCTTGATCCGCATGGAAATATGTGGTAGGTTTTTGGCACTCGACGGAGTAATTGTCAATGTGGTTTCTGTATTTTTTAGTATTACAGCCAGTTCAATACTGAAAGCACTTGGCTTTCCCGGTGGCTTTATTCTGCTGTTTATATGTTCATTCCTTCTTTTTAATGCAGCTGCATTTATAATCTTCAGATTTAAAATGTTGGCGATTTATCCACGCGTATTAGCGGATTCCGGGATTTCTGCATTTAACGCATTGCCCCGTATTTTCAAGGTGCGGGAGTTTCGGGCATTTGTCCTGCCAAATGTACTTAGAGGAATTGCCATGGGCGGATCATATTTTGCCATGGCTGTCGGTACAAAGAAGCTGAATCTGCCGCCTGTCTACTCGACATACATGGTGCTCTGGGGTACTATAGCAGCAGTATTTTCGAATATTTTGTTCGGCTTTCTGATTCAGTGCCTGGGCACAGGAAGAATTTGTTTGTCAGGCAGCATAATTGCTGCCATAGGGCTTGTTTGCATGCCTTTCGCCAAAAGTCCGGCCATGTTTTTAGCTTTTTATTTTCTTATGCTATTCGGACAGACATTTGTAGACCAGGGAGTACCTACCGGAGTGTATAAGATTGTTCCATTTGAGATTATGGGAATCTATACCGGGGGACGTTTTCTTCTTATGACGGGCGGAACGGCATTATCCACAATGGTTATCGGAGTATTCATTGACTCTGGAATTGTCGTACGATCACTTATTTCCGTTGCGGTTATACAGGTTGTAAGCGGATTCCTATTTTTTATAGGGTTCTGCCAGTTTAGACAGAAAGATTTTGTATCCTGAGAATAGAGAAGGATTTTATCTGAACCCGATATTAGGAAATGTATGGAGATGAACTAATATGGATCAGGAGAGATTTCAGTATATCCTGCGGTTTGCATTACAGCCGGGTCACTATGAAAAGGAGAATATTGACAGGCTAATGCGGTTCTGTACTGCTGCCGGGATCAATGATGTCATGTTTTTTATCAATTGTGAGGAACTGAACCAGGGACACCTCTCCCTTTCTGAAACAAGGCCATGGGTGGAGCTGATTTCTCATGCTTCTGAAAAACTTGAAACCATCGGCGTGACCACATCCATCAACCCCTGGATTACATTGCTGCATGCGGACCGTGGCCGTAAACTGAAAGAGGGGCAGAACTTTATGCTGATGACGGATCCATATGGAAACCGGGCTAATGCTGTAGTTTGCCCTCTTTGTGATAAATGGCGGGAGTATTTGCGGGAAATATATGCATTATATGCTTCCATCCGGCCGCATATGCTCTGGGTGGAGGATGATTTCCGCTTCCACAATCACGAGCCGCTTTATTGGGGTGGGTGTTTTTGCGACAGGCATATGGAAATATATTCACGGATGGCAAACAGGCATCTTGAACGAAAGGATTTTATAGATGCGGTTTTATCACCGGGTGAACCTCACCCCTACCGAAAAATATGGCTCGACATATCCCGGCAAACGATGACGGAACTGGCGTCCATTATCGGGCAGGCGGTTCATAGGGTTTCACCTGAAACCCGGGTAGGCCTTATGAGTTCCTCCCCTTCTGCCCATTGTTCGGAGGGCCGGGATTGGAAAGGCATACTGGGAGGGCTTTCCTCTGAAAATGTCCCCATGGTCAACCGTCCACACCTTCCGGCATATGCTGAAGTGACCCCGCAAAACTACCTGTGGAATTTCTCCTCTGCTTCTCTCATGACTCAGGCATTAATACCCTCGGGGACAGAACTATACCCGGAACTGGAAAACTTCCAGTTTACACGGTTTTCAAAATCCAATTGTTTTACCCGGTTCGAAGTGGAAAGTACCCTGTGCATGCAGGCTAAAGGAGTTACCATGAATCTTTTTGACATGATGGGTAATGGAGCTCTCCTTTCAGAGGGGTATCAGGATTCACTTGCTTATAACAGGAATTTTATTGATACTGTCAAAAAGTTAGAAATAGGCCGGGAACAACAGCAAAGCGTTAAGATAATGTTTAGCTCAAAATCTTCATACACCCTTCACACCGAAGAGGGAAAGAGCATGACAGAATTATATCCCCGAGAGACCTTCTGGTGCCAACTGCTGAACTGTTTCGGAATTGCCAATGTCTACTGCGGGGATCAGATTCCTGAACACAGTATTATAGCTGTTTCAGGACAATTTTTCCGCAATATCTCTGAGATCGAACTAAAACGTCTATTTGCAGATAATTTTGTTCTTCTGGAAGCGGAAGCCGCATACACCCTTTTTGATATGGGGTACGGACGGCTTGCCGGAATCGGGAATGCCCGCTGGCACCTTCAGGATAGCGGATATCAGGCTTATGAACAGGTATGCAGCGGGTATACCTGCCTGGGTGTTGAAGAAGCCAGGATGTCGGCACAGGTATCTGCCGGAGATTTTCTTGAAATTGAATACGTTGGGCAACCCTTTACGATCAGTGACCTGAAGGATCCTTATGGTAAAAATACCGGTTCCGGAATGACCCTCTGGCAGAGCAGAGTCTTTATACTGCCATATGGCAGGTTTAAGGGGATTCCTCATGCGCATCTCAATCCATTCCGGCAACTGATTATACAAGATATATTAAAAAGCCAGAAAATTGGCACTTGTCCCGTATTTATCAGAGGTGCCCCCTATTTGGCCGTTTTCTCATTCCATAAGGAAGATCAAAAATGCCTCATGCTTTTAAATTCATCGGGAGACGATCTTCAGGAAATTGTTATCTACGCACCGGGTTATGGAGGCAAAGGGATACTTGAATTTAACAGGGTAACAGGAGCCCCGGAATCTGTTGAAGCAGATACGTCTGATGAGTGGATTACGCTGAAAAGCGGAATTAAAAATATGGAATTGAAGGTTTTGATGTGGCCGTCGAACACTAAGAGTTGCAGTTAAAGAGTAATTAAATTTTATTATGTTAGGAGCGGAGTGTATATGAAAATTGGTATAATAGGATATGGCGTAAGAATTTCCGGTATGGCGGACATTATGCTAAAGCTTGATATGGGGGTTGAAATAGCTGCTATTACTGACTTGAACACTGCAAAGGTAAAGCAGAACCTTGACAGGAATGGCATTAAGACAGAAAATATTTCTTTTTATGAAGATGCTGATGCGATGCTGGACAAAGAAATGCTAGACGGTGTAATGATAGGTACACGCTGTTCACAGCATGCTAAAATGGCAATTAAGGTTTTGGCCAGAAACATACCACTGTTCCTTGAAAAACCTGTTGCAACGAATATGGAGGAATTACTGCTGCTTAAGAGTATTTCTGAAAAATCAAAGGCGGAAGCTGTCGTATCATTTCCGCTAAGGGTTACACCTTTAGCAAAGCTGGCGAAGGAAATCATACTATCCGGCAAACTTGGCACGATAGAACATGTGCAGGCTGTCAATAATGTACCTTATGGAGGCATCTACTACCATAACTGGTATAGAGATGAAAATGAAACAGGCGGACTATTCTTGCAAAAAGCTACCCATGATTTTGATTATATAAACTTCCTTCTTGACCTGAATCCTGCATTAATTTGTGCAATGAAGTCAAAACAGATATTTGCAGGTAATAAACCGGAGGGGCTTTATTGCAAAGACTGTGATAAAAATGAAACCTGTCCGGAGGGACCTTTTGCAATGAAACATATCAAATTTGACAATGCGAACGGCGATATGTGCTGTTTTGCAAAAGATACGGGGAATGAAGACTCAGGCAGTGCATTAATTAAATATGAAACCGGTATGCATGTTTCATATTCTCAGAATTTCTTTGCCAGAAAAGAAGCGGCTTCAAGGGGTGCAAGACTATTTGGCTATAATGGCACACTGGAGTTTGACTGGTATAAGGATGAACTGAAAGTCTTTATGCATAATACACCCAGGGTAGAAACCTATAAAATAGATTCTGCCAAAATGTCACATGGCGGCGGTGACGATGCGCTTGCATTAAATTTCATAAGAGTTCTGCAGAGAAGGGAACAATCAGTTGCCCCGATTGAGGCAGGCTTGCTAAGTGTATTGATGTGCATAAAGGCGAAGGTCTCATCACAGACAAATACATTCCAGGAGATTTCCTGGGGTAAGTAAGTATTGGGATGCTTCTGTGTATTTCCGCTGCTGCAGTCAAATTAGTGAAGGAGGCTGTATCTATGAAAAACATTCCGGAGATAAAAATTGGAATAGTATCTGTTAGCAGGGATTGTTTCCCTGTAAGTCTTGGTGAAAAGAGAAGGAAATTGGTGGTAGAAGCTTGTAAACGCAAAGGTATAGATATACAAGAAATAGGGGTTACTGTAGAAAACGAAAAGGATGTTATGAAGGTACTTGAGAAATTAAAAAATTCGGGTATCAATTCTCTGGTGGTTTACCTTGGAAACTTTGGCCCTGAAGGCCCTGAGACACTTATAGCACAAAAATTCAAAGGCACCGTAATGTTTGCAGCTGCATCAGAAGAAAAAACGGATAGCCTGATAAATGAAAGAGGAGACGCATACTGCGGCATGCTCAATGCATCCTATAACCTGGGTCTGCGGAATCTTAACCCTTATATACCGGAATATCCGGTAGGTACACCTGATGAAATAGCAGAAATGATAGCTGACTTTATAAATATATCGAGAGTTGTTTTAGGCTTGTCAAGGCTCAAAATTATTAGCTTCGGGCCGAGGCCGCAGGATTTTCTGGCTTGCAATGCTCCTATAAAGCCATTATATGACCTTGGTGTTGAAATAATGGAGAATTCGGAGCTCGACCTTTTTGAGTCTTTCAATAAGCATGCCGGTGATTCTCGTATTCCTGAAGTTATAAAGAATATGGAACATGAATTAGGAGAAGGGAACAATTACCCGGAGATCCTTCCAAAGCTTGCTCAATACGAAATATCATTAACTGATCTGATGGAAAATAATATTGGCGCATCTGAGTATATTGTATTTGCAAATAAATGCTGGCCTGCATTTCAGACGCAATTCGGATTTGTTCCTTGTTATGTAAACTCAAGGCTCACCGGCAGAGGTATACCGGTCGCATGTGAAACTGATATCTATGGTGCATTAAGCGAATATATGCTTACATGCGCTACAGGCATTCCTGTTACACTTCTTGATATGAATAACAATGTTCCTGAGGATATGTTTAAAAACAACAGGGATAAGTTTTGTGGCTATAGGCAGGATGATCTTTTTATCGGTTTTCATTGCGGAAATACACCTAAAGCGTGTATGAAGAGCTATTCGATGAAATACCAGCTTATTATGCACAGCCTGCTTGAACCGGGAAAGGCTCCTGATATTACAAGAGGAACTCTTGAAGGTACAATAAAGCCCGGCGATATAACGCTTTTCAGGCTCCAGGGCACAGCTGGCGGCCGACTAAAAAGTTATATAGCGGAAGGAAAGGTAATTGATATAAATCCAGGTACATTTGGCAGTGTTGGTGTTTTTGCGATAGAGGAAATGGCTCGCTTCTACAGGTATGTGCTTATTGCCGGCAGATTTCCACACCATGCGGGCGTAGGATTCACACATGTAGGGAAAATATTGTTCTCTGCAATGAGAATGCTTGACATTGAAGATATTGCATTTAATCAGCCGGCTGATATGCTTTACAAAAATGAAAACCCATATAAATAAAAATCTTTGAGTAAAACAATAAGTGCCGCTTCTATTACTGCAAACTGTATAAGTTGAATTAAATACTGATTTGATGCCATTTGCATTCAGCTTTAGGAATGCAAATCCTGTATAAGAAATTTAGTTCATCCTATATAGTTGTGGCACAATTCATATAAAGATGGGCTATGCTTATTTTTTTAAATTCGGCATATAAATTATTAGCAATAGAATTTGGCGGAGTTTAAAAATGCAGGAAAAAAAGTTGAATATTGTTTTATTTAGTTTTCTGATGGCTGTAATTTTATTGTATTTTCATATCATCGTATTGCCGGATATTCAAGTAACGCAAGAAAAATATGAATTACCCTGCGGGGAAGTTATTCCATCCGATAGGTGGTATGCAGAAGACAAACTATTGGTCAGCAGCCATAAGCCCGGAAGTATTTCGGAAGGCAACCTTGACCCGGCTGAATTTAAGGAGGATGCCAATTCAGTGATATTCCGGGAAAAAGATGAAACTCAGGAGAGAAATATTAATACGGCCGGATACCATTTATATGTGGATCTGGATCGTACGCAAATGTTTGTATACAGGGACGGGATGCTTATCAAGACCTATGAGGTTTCAGGCGGGAAGCCCAGTTCGCCATCCCCGGCGGGTACTTGGAAAATTATCAGCAAGGATACATGGGGAGAAGGCTTTGGCGGAGCATGGCTCGGGTTCAACGTACCATGGGGGATGTATGGTATCCATGGCACGACGGAGCCCTGGTCGGTAGGCAGAAGTAATACGTCCAAAGGCTGTATCAGAATGAAAAATGCGGATGTCCGGGAATTGTACAAGATGGTGCCCTACCATACAGTGGTAACCATCGTGCACGAGAACCGGACGTTTTACCCTATGAGGGACGGAGACGTCGGAAATGATGTACTGGATATTGAGAGTGCGCTGAAAAAGCTTGGATATTACTATGGTAGCGAAGATGGTATTTTCGGAGAATCGTTGAAAAAAGCTGTGAAGGAATTTCAGAAAGATAACAGGCTTTATCAGACAAGCGTGGTAAATAGCAGCACTTATGAGCTGATCATGAAAATGTCGAAGGAGCTGGAGTAGGACATAGGGGAAGGTTCTTGTGTGCTCATTTTTGAGTGTGCCGGCTCTTTCTGACTATACCAAAGCTTTTGTCACCATGAATATTTTACCACATATTTAAAGAAGATGTTTTTTTTATACCTATAACTTGACACCGTTACGTAACGGTAATATAATTGAATTGGTCAAACAAAATCTTTATATACAGGATAAGAGTGCTTGCATCAAGGCTATATCATTATGTTACAAATATTACTCGTCACAATAAGGCAATGCGCAGCGGAAGAATGGCGGTTATTATGGAAATAAACCAATACCGTATCGGTGAACTTGCCGAAAAGGCAAATGTTACAAAACGCACAATCCACTATTATATGGGCAGGGGCTTGCTGCCCCTGCCTGGAGGAGCAGGGCTTGGCACCACTTACTCGGATGAACATCTCTATAGGGTGCTGCTGATAAAGAAGCTTCAGGATGCGTATCTACCTCTTGATGAAATAAAAAAAAGAATGGCAGGTATGGATCTGAATACTGTCAAAAGGTATCTTGAAGGTGAAATACCACAGTTGAAGGTGCGGGAACAGGAAAGCGGGTATGCCGTAAAGCAGAAAGTGAATGAAGCCGCCAATACCGAAGGAGCGGCGGGAGCGCTCTATGAACGGCTGGAGATAGGCTTTGGCCTGGAGCTTCACTACCCATCTGAAAGCAGGGAAGCAAAAGAATTAGCCGGAATGTTGTACAAGTATGCCCAAAAATTGCTGAAGGAGAGCTAAAAGCTTACTGACAGGAGGAACAGGGAAAGAAAGTTAAATTTACAGGCTATCCAGGCTTGAGGCATCTGTCTTGCAATAAAACAGGTCAGTGCAATACGTTGAAGCTATCAGAAGAATGTTGTATGAAAGATAAGATAAGCAGTGAAAAGAAAGTGAAGAGAGGATGAATACCATGCAGGATATTTGCTGTATCATTGACCAGAAATCAGGCAAACCTGCCTGCCCGATGCAAAATGTTGAAATCAGTGCAGTGATCGGCAGCATGATTGCGGAAGTGACTTTGGTCCAAAACTATATCAATATAGCGAATTACAGCATAGAAGCCGCATACATCTTCCCGTTGCCGCACAACGCCCAGGTGACAGGTTTTAAAGGCAGGATAGGGGAGAATGAGGTAAATGGTGAATTCAGGGAAAAGGATGAAGCCTTTGCCGAGTATGAAAAAGCAGTCCGGAGGGGAGACAGCGCTGTTCTGTTTGAAAGCTGCAGACCTGACATATTTCAAATATCACTTGGAAATATTGCGTCTGGTGAAAAGGCTTCCATTAGCATAACCTATCTGGAAAATATCGAAGTGGTTGACAGTGAACTCCGTTGGGTGGTGCCGACCGTTATTGCACCGCGTTATATTCCAAGGAAAAACAGAAGATATGGACGCAGTATCGGTATGAATACCGCCATGGAGGGAGGCGGTACTTCAGGTACGGAATATATAACGCCGCCTATTGGCGAGACATCATATACGCTCAGGATAAAAGCGGCTCTTCGGGGTATGAAGGGAATAAGGAAGGTATCTTCTCCGAGCCATCCGGTCGAGGTTTTGTTCAATGGCGGAGATGTGGACGTTTCACTTGCAAAGGAAACGGAATTGCTCGATAGTGATTTTATTCTCTCAGTGCTGCTGGATGAGGATGCAGAAAGCTGTTATATCATTGCTGAAGGTAAAAAGGATGCCGGATTTGAAACATCTGACGCCGCCAACAATGTGCAAGGTTTAGTATATAATGATGGAATGGGATATGCAGGCGAAGCATTCGGAATGGCAAAGCTGATGATCGATATGGATGACTGCTGTGAAATTCAAAAGAATTATGAGTACATCTTTATCATTGACATATCAGGCTCTATGACAGGTGAGAAGCTGAAACAGGCCAAACGCGCGCTTGTTATTTCGCTCAGGAACCTTCTGGAGGGCGATTACTTCAATATTGTAGCCTTCGAAAGCAATTTCAGCCGCTTTTCAAATGAAGCCGTGCCCTATTCCCAACAGAATCTCGAGAAGGCGGACCAGTGGATATCAGCTTTGAACGCAGCCGGTGGTACGGAGATTTTCGATCCGCTCCGGTTTGTTCTGGAGGAAATGGCATCAGACAATGGATTGGAACGGGTTGTGCTTCTATTTACAGATGGTCAGGTTGGGAACGAAAATGAGATCATCAGACTGGTTAAAGGTCATAATCAATCACTTCAGTTATTCCCGTTCGGAATCGATACAGCCGTGAACAAATATTTCATTGATGGTCTGGCTGCTTCAGGAAACGGAATACCTGAATATATTTATCCCGGCGAGAGGATCGAGGATAAAGTGATCCGCCAGTTTTCCAGGATACATCAGCCATACCTCGCCAATCCGGCAGTTTTCGCTAAAAATGGGGAAGAGCTTAATACAGTACCGCCCATGCCTGCCCGTATCTATAGCTCGGAGGTATACAGCTTTATGGTGCAAAGCGAATGCCTGGGGGTAATTGAAGAAATTACGATCCGCGGAACAATCCATGGAAGGGATGAAGAAATCCTTCTTAAGCCTAATGCTGAAGGTAATGCAAGACTGCTTGGCTTGAAATGGGCAAAGGAAAAAATTGAATTGCTGGAAGAGAAGGCGTCGGGTAACAACCAAAGAAGGAATGATTTGATTAAAAAGAAGATCGTAGAGTTATCTATACGGTATTCTCTGCTGTCAACGATGACTTCCCTTGTAGCGGTCCATAAAAGGGCGGTGAAGGAGAAAGGCATTCCGGAGACTATAGTAATTCCTGTTGCCAAGCCCAGAGGATGGGATATGTTTGATGATACCTCCGACATCATGTATTGTATGGCGCCGAGTATTGTGAGTGAACCAGCCATGAGGTTCCAAAGGGATGAGGGCATGGCGGAAAAACTGGAGATTCCGGCGTTTTTTAAAAAGAACATGAGCCGAAGGGCAACCAGCACTAGAATGGGAAAAGCCGTATTGCCTAAAGCTAAGGAAAGAGAAGCACCTTCGGTTAATGAAATGGTCATGAAAGCAGCTCAGTCTCAAAAGGCAGATGGAGCCTTCGGTTCAGGCAGTGAGATGAACCGAAGGACGGCATTTTATATCATTGGGATGCTTTTGCTCACAAGAGAATGGAGGCCATACCGTATTCAGATCACAAAGGCCGGTAAGGCTCTTTGCAAATCGGATCCGTCCGATTTGCTTCTGAAAGCTATTGCGTTGTACATGCTAAAGGAACAGAAGCTGCTCGGGACAGAAGGATTCAACTTTGCTGAGCTTCAAACGATGCCGTATAGCATTGCGGTGAAACTCCCGAAGGATGGGATAGAAGCCTATGAAGCTTTCAAATCAGGCAGTATGCAGTATTTATACGATATTACAGGATACAAATATTCCGGGAGTGCCGACAGGAATGAATTTGCCTGCTGGCTTTTGACAAAGGCTGTAGAGCAGGCGTAGGTAAGCTATTGGAAAGCCGTAGGGAAGTCATAGAGCGGACACATAGGCATAAGACGCCGTAAAGCACGCATGGTAAGCGTTCTATCAGTAGGGTCATTTATTTATTTGTAATGAAAATGAAATATGATAAATATGTAAAAAATTTCTTGACTTTAAATAGGTTTTGTTTTAACATAGTTTATGTGAGTTTTGCAAACTCGCAAAAATAAGTTCAAGGAGGCAGGAAAATGCTACAAAATGCAATGAAATTCAGAGCCGCACTTATAGCTCAAATGAATAGCGAAGGCAAATTTACAGTATTTGATAACCCTGCCTGTCTTAAATTTTTATTCTGACCGTTAAAAATTGTCAATTAAAAATGAGAAGGCCACGGGTTATTACCGCGGCCTTTATTTATTTTTGAAAAAGGCCGCAGCATCGCAACTGTGGCTTCTTTTTCCCGTCAAAAGAATGCTGCAGTCAGTCAACGAGGTTGAGAACAAGATTTTTTCAGCACTGCAAAGGGGGAATTTTTTTGAAAAGGTTATTAAAATTAATAAGAAAACAATGGTGGAGTTATGCGATTGGCTTTGCCGCGTTGATTACCGCAATCGTACTGGATATGTTTAATCCCTATTTGATCGGAAGGATTATTGACAAAGTAATAGTGAACGGCGAAATACCATACCTGAGAATTGTGCTTCCTGCTCTGGCGGCAATCACCATCGGCCGTGCAATTCTAGGTTATACCAAGGAATACAGTATTGACTATTCCGCCTCAAAGGTAGTGCTAAACCTTAGAAAAGCTTTGTTTGATCATATTCAGAAGCTGTCTTTCTCGTTCTTTGATAAAAACAATACAGGAGAGCTGATGTCCCGTGTAAAGGAAGATGCGGAAAACGTACTGAATGCATGCTGCTTTGGGATCATGCTCTTTCTGGAGCAGTCCATATATTTTATTATCGCTACCTTCATATTGTTTACGCTCAACTGGAAACTTGCACTGATTAGTCTTCTCACTATGCCTTTGATCGAGTATGTGGTATTCAAGCTCCAGAAGAATATCGGTAAAACATATGAGAAAATAAGCGATCAGAGAGCGGTTCTGAATACAACAGCACAGGAGAACCTGGCAGGGGTAAGGCTGGTAAAGGCCTTTGGCAGGGAAAAGTATGAGATACAGAAATTTCTGATGCAAAATGAAGAGAATTACAAGATCAATTTTGAGCAGGCAAAGATAATGGCACGGTACAATCCGGTTATCGAATTTCTGTCCAATGTTGTGCTTGTACTGGTAATCAGCTTTGGAGGGTATTTTGTCATAGGAAAGGAAATGTCGCTGGGTACGCTGGTGGCTTTCAGCAACTACATTTATATGCTGATCTGGCCCATGCGGATGATGGGCTGGCTGACAAATGTACTGGCTCAATGCCTTGCATCGCTAAAGAAAATTGAAAACATATTTACAGAAGAACCTGCCGTTAATAATTGTGAGAATCCTCAGCGGCCTGAGGATCCGCAGGGGCATATTGTGTTTGATAATGTCAGCTTCAATTTTGCTGATACCACGGTATTGAGCAATATCAACATTGATGCAAGGCCGGGCAGCACGATTGCAATCATGGGAATTACAGGAGCAGGGAAAAGTTCGCTGGTCAACCTCATTGGCAGGTATTACGATTGTTCGGAGGGGCATGTGTACTTTGACGGAATCGATGTAAAAGACATGGATCTGCTGCTTCTGAGGAAGAATGTTTCAGCAATCATGCAGGACACCTTCCTCTTCTCGGACACCATAGAAGAAAACATCCGTTTTGGCGCCTATGAGGCTACGCAGGAAGAATTTATGAAAGCTGCACAGGATGCACAAGTGGACGAATTTGTATCACAGATGCCGGAAGGATACGGTACTGTCATTGGAGAACGTGGAATTGGCCTTTCAGGAGGTCAGAAGCAGAGAATTTCCATTGCCCGTGCGCTGGTCCGGAATGCAAAGGTGCTGATCATGGATGACTCGACATCCGCACTGGACATGCAAACAGAATATGCGATCCAGAAGGCAATGGAAAACAGGAAAGGTATTACCCGCTTCATCATAGCGCACAGGGTGTCGGCGGTGAAAAATGCCGATGAGATCCTGTACTTCAATGAAGGAAGGATTGTTGAACGTGGGACGCATCATGAGCTTTTAAAGCTCCGCGGATTGTATTATGACACTTATTGTGAGCAATACCGCGATTATGTGGAGGAATTGGAGAAAGAGGTGGTTTAATTGCCAATCAATACGTTTAGGGAAGATGAAAAATTAAAAGACAGCTTGAATACTGTTATAATAAAAAGGCTGATGGTATACCTGCGGCCTTACGGAGGAGCAGTCGCAAAGACATTATGCCTCATAGCTGTAGTACTTGCTGCCGACCTTTTGAACCCTTACTTTTTAAAGGTAGGAATCGATAAGTATATTAAGGCAGGAAACTGGAAAAGCCTGCTTCTGCTTGGTGGGATTATGATATTATTGAACGCTCTGGCTATGCTATGCTCGCGTTTCAGGACCATAATCATGGGCCGGGTTTCGAACAGTATTCTGCTCACCATACGACAGCAGCTATATGCACATATACAGAAGTTATCCTTTTCCTTTTTTGACAGCAGGCCTGTCGGCAAGATACTTGCACGCATCATCGGTGATGTCAACTCATTAAATGACCTTTTCACCAATGCTGTCACCACGCTGATTCCGGAGTTAATCAAGATCACGTCAGTTGTGGTAATCATGATGCTTATGAATTACACGCTGGGCATTGTGGCACTTGCCACGCTGCCGCTGATGATGGTTTCGATGTTTTTTGTCATGACGACCTCAAGGAAAAGATGGCAGACATTCAGAAAAAAGAATTCCAATATGAATGCATTCATGCATGAGGATTTTTCCGGGATACGTGTGGTACAAAGCTTTGCTGCTGAAAAGGATACATCGGGAACATTTTTGAAGCTTTTGCATGAGCAAAGGGATGCGTTCATACACGCGGTCCGGATGAATGACCTTTTCTGGCCTATTACAGAGCTATCATGGGGTACGGGCAACATCCTTGTGTTCTGGTTCGGAGCGAGCCTCATTTATACCGGCTCAATCACTCCGGGGCTCCTTGTAGCGTTTACAAGCTATGTATCGATGTTCTGGCAGCCGATTGTGAATATCAGCAGATTTTACAACCAGCTTGTTACCAACATGTCCGGTGCGGAAAGAATCTTTGAGATACTTGACATCGAACCGGATATAAAGGACAGGCCGGAGTCCAAACCGATGCCGAAGATCAAAGGGGATGTGAGCTTTAAAAATGTGACATTCGGATACGATAACGATCTTCCGGTACTGAAGGATGTCAGCTTTGAGGTGAAAGCAGGTCAGACTATCGCGCTGGTAGGGTCGACAGGAGCAGGGAAAACAACGGTTGTAAACCTGATCAGCCGATTCTATGAAGTAACAGAAGGGGCGGTCCTGATCGACGGGCATAACCTGAACCATGTTACGCTGGAGTCGCTGAGAGGGCAGATCGGTTTGATGCCGCAGGATACGTTCCTGTTTTCTGCATCGATTAAGGAAAATATCCGCTACGGCAAACTGGATGCAACAGATGAGGAAATCATCGCAGCTGCGAAAGCAGTTTCCGCCCATGACTTTATCATGAAGTTCGAAAAGGGCTACGACACCGATGTGAATGAACGGGGAACCCGCCTGTCTGCGGGGCAGCGACAGCTGATCGCCTTTGCAAGGACGCTGCTGGCGGACCCGCGCATCCTGATCCTGGATGAGGCTACAGCCAGCATTGATACGCATACGGAGAGGCTGGTACAGCAAGGCATCAAAAAGCTGTTGAAGGGCAGAACGTCCTTTGTTATTGCACACAGGCTCTCTACTATCCGGAATGCCGACCGGATCATGGTGGTGGAGGATGGCGGGATCGTGGAAACTGGAACTCATGAGGAGCTTATGCGCTGTCAGGGGCAGTACTATAGCCTGTATATGTCACAATTTAAGTTCCTGAATGATGAAGAAGCTGTTTGATAAAACAGCTTTTTTCAAAGCAATGACAACAGCGGGTTTTCATAATATTTGAGAAGAATGCAATTATATTTTTCTATGGATATTTTATCTTCCCAATAGTATAATAAAGCCAACATACAAATAAAATGGGAGGATACCTATGTTAAAATTAGGCAGGGAAAATATAAAGAAAGCATCTGAGTGGGAAAAGGCGGGGATCGAGCTGCCGCAGTTCGATTATGCAACAATGGCCGCAAAGACCCATGAGAACCCCACCTGGGTCCATTTTGGAGCAGGAAATATATTCCGCGGCTTCATAGCTGTTCTGCAGCAAACGCTCCTAAATAACAAAAAGGCCGATACCGGTATTGTTGCGGTTGAAACATATGATTCCGAAATTATAGACCGGGTATATGTTCCGTTTGACAATATGAGCCTGCTTGCGATCATGAATCCGAACGGGAGCCTGGAAAAAAAGGTCGTTGCCAGTATCGGCGAAGCTTTGATCGGCGATGCGGCAAAAAAGGACGATTGGGAGAGGCTGAATGAGATTTTCAAAAAGCCGTCCCTGCAGATGGCCAGTTTTACAATCACGGAGAAGGGGTACAGCCTGACCAATTTCGCCGGAGAATTTTATCCTGAGGTGGCGGAGGACATCAAAAACGGTCCAAAGCAACCCAAAAATGTCATAGCCAAGGTCGCTTCGCTTGCTTATACACGTTACAAAAACGGTGCTCTGCCAATTACATTCGTTAGTATGGACAATTGTTCAAAGAATGGTGAGAAGCTGTACAAAGCCGTTGTAACGGTAGCGGAAGGTTGGTTGAAGAACGGACAGGTTGAAGAAGGCTTTCTTAAGTACATAAAGGACACGAAGAAGGTTGCTTTCCCATGGTCTATGATCGATAAAATCACTCCAAGGCCTTCGGATATTGTAAAAGAGAAGCTGGAAAAACTGGGGTTCGCCGATACGGAAATTATCCGCACGGCTAAAAACACATTTATTGCTCCGTTTGTAAATGCGGAAGGCTCGCAGTACCTGGTTGTGGAAGACAGCTTCCCAAATGGCCGCATGCCGCTTGAACTGGCCGGTGTTTACTTTACTGACAGGGAAACGGTGAACAGGGTTGAGACAATGAAGGTAACTACCTGCCTGAACCCATTGCATACGGCACTTGCTGTATTTGGCTGCCTGCTTGGCAAAAAATCCATTGCTGAAGAAATGGATGATCCGCTTTTGAAGAAGCTTGTTGAAAAGCTCGGATATGATGAAGGGATGCCTGTGGTAGTCAATCCCGGAATCATTGATCCGGCTGCATTTATTAAGGAAGTGATCGAGTCCAGGTTTGCCAATCCGTATATACCTGATACACCGCAAAGGATTGCAACGGATACGTCACAAAAGCTGTCGGTAAGATTCGGTGAGACGATCAAGTCCTATATCAAGCATCCGGATCTCGATCCGGCGAATCTGACCTATATTCCGCTGGTACAGGCGGGCTGGTGCAGATACCTGCTGGGACTCGACGACAACGGGCAGACGATGGCATTGAGCCCTGATCCCATGCTGGAAACCATGCAGTCATATCTTTCAGGTGTGAAGCTGGGAGACGTGAAATCAGCCAAAGAGTGCCTCAAACCAATCCTGTCAAATGAAAAGATATTTGGTGTAAACCTGTACGACGTAGGCCTGGGCGAAAAAGCGGAAGGTTACTTTGCGGAGATGATTGCGGGAGCCGGCGCGGTCAGGGCAACATTGGGCAAATATCTGAAATAGGAGTGCTTTAATTAATTCTATGATTTATCACATGCCGTATATGAGAATTTACCATATACGGCATTTTTATATGTAAAAACGGATAATTATTGACGGATACTGGCGAGCATGATATATTACTTTTGGTAAAAAATTTACATAATATCACGGAGTCTTTGCTGCTGTGTGGGTATGGACATAATTAAGCTGTTTTGCATGGATTAATTGAATGAAATTTTCTAAACGCCTGTCTTCGCAAACATCATAGAATCACTGCTGTTTGCGCAGCCATTCGTAAAGAAAATTAGTTCATTCAATATGGATCGATATTTATGGGGGGTTGTTTTACATATGGATATTTTAAGCGTGGGTACTTTGATGAAAGTATCCGTCCTGCTATTCGCTTTTGCTGCCTTTATGGCCCTGATCCTGCTTAAGTGGCACAAAATCTGCAATATTACAGGCAACATCCTATGCATTATCGCCTCCCTCTTCGGAATGACTGCTTCTTTTATTCACCTGCTGAACGGGGAAGAAAAGATCACCGTAGCAGCCTATAAAACGGAAATCCCCATTTTATCCTTCGATATGGTACTTGACAGGCTTTCCGCATTTTTTATACTTGGGCTTTGCGTCCTGGTTCTGTGTGTTTCAGTATATTCCATCGGTTATGTTTCTCATTATTATGGCAAAAGAAACGTAGGACTTTTTAATTTTCTCTATTCAACCTTTATATTATCGATGTTTTTTGTAATGACAGCAGGGAATACCGTCTTTTTCTTTGTAGCCTGGGAGGCCATGGCGATGCTGTCCTATTACCTCGTGGTATTTGAGTCCGAACAGGTGGAGAAGCAGAAAGCAGGCACACTGTATATCATCATGACACACATCGGGACTGCCTTTCTGATGATCGCATTCATGCTTATGTACAGCTATACGAAATCCTTTGATATGTTCGGCAACACGTCTGCGATACCGGCTGCAGCCCGAAATATCATGTTTATCCTGTTCCTTGCAGGCTTCGGGGTCAAGGCCGGTGTCATTCCGGTACATATCTGGCTTCCATATGCGCATCCCGCAGCTCCGGGCAACATATCCGCACTCATGTCGGGAATCATGATCAAAACAGCCGTATATGGGATTCTGAGGTTTGTGCTCACTTATCTTGGCGTGGAGAGAACCTGGTGGGGAGCGGCCATACTTGTCATCGGAATGGTTTCTGCTGTATTGGGCGTTGCCTACGCATTCGTTGAAAAAAATATTAAAAGGCTGCTGGCATACAGCAGTATCGAAAATATGGGAATCATCTTTATGGGCATGGGCGTTGCGTTTATGGCATTTTCACGGGAAAATCAGGCAATTGGCGCGCTGGCATTGGCTGCATCCCTTTTTCACACCTTTAATCATACGCTTTTCAAAGGTGGATTATTCCTGAGTGCGGGTTCGGTTCACTTCTCCACGCATACGCTGAACATGGAACATCTGGGCGGGCTTATAAAAAAGATGCCTGTGACGGCGGTATTTATGCTTGGCGGTGCGCTTTCCATTTCAGCGATCGTACCGTTCAACGGCTTCGCGAGTGAATGGCTTACGCTGCAGTCACTGTTTTGTTCCATTGCGCCAGACCAGGCAGCGTTCAATATTACCGCCATCCTGTCCGTAGCGGCGCTTGCAATTGCTGGGGCGCTGGCAGCGGCATGCTTTGTCAAATTGTTCGGCATTTCGTTCCTTGGACTTGGCAGAACGGAGCATGCATTACATGCAGCAGAGGTTCCTGTGATCATGAATATCGGAACAGGCCTCCTGATTGTTCCATGCCTTATTATCGGCCTTTTCCCGATGTTGTTCCTTCGGCTGACGGACAACCTGGTAAAGGAACTGGCAGGCCGGTCGATTGTCGGAAAGGTGAGCGGACCGCTGCTGATGGCAGACTACACCTCACAGGTTTCAGGCAATTCGATATCACCGTTTACGATATTGGTCGTGCTGGTTGTGCTTATACTTTCGACGCTGCTGGTATTAAGGCTTGTGGGAGGCAGGTATGCCGAAAGGAAATATGGCACCTGGGATTGCGGGTTTGAGGAGTTGAATTCCAGAATGCAGTACAGTGCAACAGGATTCTCCAAGCCCGTAGAGATCGTATTCAGGATGCTTTTCAGACCGTCGAGGAAGCTGAAGGTGGAAGGGGATCTTCCATATCATCCGGAGACTATGGAATACTCAACAACGATGGAATCCGTATTTGAAAAGTATATTTATACACCGGTTTTGCGGTTTATCAGAAATGCTTCCAAGAGGATCAAGTTTTCCGTACAGACAGGCAGTGTCCATATGTACCTGATATATATTTTTATTACTGTTTTGGCGCTGATGCTGTACAACAGGATCGCATAGCATATTAAGGCCTTGGAAGGTCATATTGAATAAAACCGTTTGATGGAGCTGTAATGCCTATTGACCTGTATTGCTGGCTTTTCAGTATATTTGCAAAAGGAGAAAACCACAGATGAACAATATTTTATATATCGTGATACAGTTGTTCGTTATCCTGCTTATTGCGCCGCTCATAAACGGTGTGATTAAGAAGATCAAGGCGCTTGCCCAGAAAAGAAGAGGCGCACCGATATTGCAGATGTATTTTGATTTGCATAAGCTATTCAGGAAAAAGGCGGTGGTATCGGATACGGCATCATGGATATTCAAAGCAACGCCTTATGTAGTGATTTCCACCTCCCTGGCGGCTGCTTTGCTTGTTCCGGTCTCAACGAAGCTGGCGCCGGACAGTATACCGGGTGATATCATCCTGCTTGTTTACCTGCTGGCGCTGGGACGGTTCTTCATGATGCTCGCGGGACTTGATACAGGAAGTACGTTCGGTGGAATGGGCAGCAGCAGGGAGGCAATGATCTCTTCTCTGATGGAGCCATCCATCATGGTATCTCTGTTCACTGCAGGACTTACGGCCGGTACGACGTCCATATACGGTATCATACAGTCAACAAGCGACATGGCGGCGCCTATGGGACAGCCTGTCTTTATCATGTTATTTCTGTCGATCCTGATCATCATTATCGCCGAAACCTCGAGAATACCGGTGGACGACCCTGCAACGCACCTTGAGCTGACGATGGTGCATGAAGCCATGATTCTTGAATATTCCGGCAGACATCTGGCTCTGATGGAGCTTGGCGCTTCGGTCAAGCAGCTGATTTTCATTACGCTGCTGGTCAATATATGCCTTCCGCATGACCAGCTTATTTCAATAACCGGTTTGGCTGCGGTTGCTGTTTCACTTTTGTTTTATATTGTAAAGGTTGTATTTGCCGCCGTCGTCATTGCCGTGGTCGAAACAAGCACCGTCAAGTTCAGATTCTTCAGTGTGCCGAATCTGGCGGCGCTGTCGTTTATTCTGGCGTTTATAGGCTTTTTGCAGTATTTTGTTCTCGGGAGATAGAAACGGTCCGTCTAATGAGGTAAAAAGACGTAGTTTGTTCCGGATCGGAATTGTGGTTATGAATGAGTTGTTATTTCTGGGAGGTAAAAATGGAAAATGTGAATCAAATTTTATCTGTGCTGATTTTACTGACATCTTTTATGCTGATGGCAAATAAAAGGATCAAATCCTATATTGCAACATTCAGGCTCCAGTCTGCGCTAATAGCGCTGGCTGCCGGTATCATGGGCGCAAGGAGTGCCGTGACGGAGGGAAGCTTTGACGTGCTTGCGGTTTGTGCCATTATCATTGCGTTAAAGGTTATTTATATTCCGAATCTGCTGCACAAGACTTATGCCGGCGTTGAGTACAGGGTAGAAAAGGACTTTTTCCTTAATATTCCGCTGCTGATTCTGATTTGCTGCGGACTCGTAGTGTTTACCTACTTTTCCGTTTCCGGAATAACCGGGATCAGCGAAGGTGTGATCAATGCGGAGGTGGTCAGTTCCGTATCGCTTGTCCTGATCGGCCTTTTCTTTATGATTTGCAGAAAGAAGGCAATCGGGCAGATCGTAGGCTTTCTTGTGATCGAGAACGGAATTTTTGTCACTGCCATGTTTTCAACAAACGGCATGCCGTTTATCGTGGACATGGGCACTTTCATCGATATCATAACGGCAGTACTGATCATGGGCATCATCGTATTTAAAATAAACGACAAATTTGATTCGATTGATATAAATAAACTGAAGAATTTGCGGGGTTAAGAAGATGGGACTGCTTCTTTGGATATTGCTGATTGTATCGATACCGGTATTTGCAGTACTGAGGGACCGGAAGGCATTACATGCCGCAAGTATGGCTATATCAGCTGCCTTGCTGGTAGTGTCGGGCTTTGCGACAGGGGATGTCTTAGTACATGGAAGTATTGAATACGGAGCTTTTGGAGGGATCTTCCATGTGGATTCATTAAGCATCATTATTATTGATATTGTGCTGATTATCGGCTTTTTTGCAGCGGTTTTTTCCGTCGGATACCTGGAGGATGAGCTGCGGCACGGGAAAATTGAAGAGAGCAAAGTAAAAACATACTATATGCTGATGTATGCCTTCATGTTCACCATGGTGTTCGCGCTGAGTGTGAGAAATATGGGCGTCATGTGGATCGCCATCGAAGCAACCACGTTGGCGTCAGCTTTTCTCGTGGGTTTTTACAATGACAAGAGGGCTATCGAAGCGACATGGAAATATGTTATTATCTGCTCGGTGGGGATCGCCATCGCAATGCTGGGGATCATATTCCTGCACCTTTCCTCGGTGGGCTTGTTCGAGGGGTCCAAGCTGCTGGACTGGACGGCGCTTTATGGCAGCGCAAAGTCATTAAAAAGCCCGGTGCTAAGGCTGGCCTTTATATTCATACTCGTGGGCTTTGGTACGAAAGCAGGCCTTGCGCCGATGCACACATGGCTGCCCGACGCCCACAGCCAGGCGCCGTCGCCCATCAGCGCATTATTGTCGGGAGTTCTTTTGAACAGTGCGATGTATGCGATTATCCGAACAGTTTCCATCGTGAACAGGAACCTCGGAAGCAATTTGTTCACCGGCCGGATCCTGATGGCGGCAGGATTGCTGTCGATTGCCACGGCGGCGGTATTTATCCTGACGCAGAAGGATTATAAGAGGCTGCTGGCATATTCGAGCATCGAGCACATGGGCATCATCGCCTTTGCAATAGGCATTTTTACACCGGCGGCAATATTTGGAGCGCTATTCCATATGATAAACCATTCCTTAACCAAATCGATGCTTTTCCTGACATCCGGCAGTATTTTGCAAAAATACGGCACAAGGGAGATATCGAAGATACGGGGTTTGCTGAAGGTGCTTCCGGTTTCCGGCACGGTATTTTTCCTGGGGCTGTTTGCTATTGCCGGTTCGCCTCCGTTCAGCGTTTTTGCCAGCGAGTTCAGTATCATGGCTGCCATTTTCGACAACAAAAGCTTCTGGCTGGGCTCTATATTTGCACTGCTATTGGCGATTGTATTTGCAGGTATGGCTTCCACCCTTTTTAAAATATTCTGGGGTGAGAATGACAATGATAATGTAACTAAAAAAGGTGAAACGAATATTGCCGGTGCTGCGGTGACTGTTGTGCTGCTGGCGGCCATACTGGTTATGGGCATTTACATGCCGCCCGCACTGAAAGACCTGCTGACGGATGCACAGAAAATAATTATCGGAGGATAGCATAATGTGCGCTGATGAACGTAATGCAAGGCTTATAGAGAAGTTTTCAGAGGATATCTACTCAAGTATGGCTAATCACATAAATGAGCAGTATATTGAGGTGAACCCGCAGAATATATCGGATATTTGCGTATTTATCAACACGGAACTGGACTGCCGGCTGGTTTCCATGTTTGCCAGTGATGAAAGGGCTCTTTCGGGCAGTTTTGCTATTTATTATGCCTTTGCTGACAGGCAGGGCGGTCAGCTTCTCATACTCAAGACAATGCATGGACAGGATCATATGGCTTTTCAATCAATCAGCGCCAGAGTCCATGCGGCTGCGTTATACGAGAGGGAGATCAAGGATTTGTTCGGCTTGATCCCACTGGAACACCCTGATCCGAGAAGACTGGTGCTCCATAGTAACTGGCCTGATGGGAAGTACCCGCTGAGGAAGGATTATGATACCGGCTCCAAACCTGAGATGGCGAATGTAAGCACGCCTTTTAGGAGGGTGACCGGCGAGGGCGTCTTTGAAATTTCGGTAGGGCCGGTACACGCCGGTATTATCGAGCCGGGTCATTTCCGGTTCAGCGTAGCGGGCGAACCGATCATAAATTTGGAAGCGCAGTTGTATTTCGTTCATAAAGGCATTGAGAAGATGTGCGAAGGAGAAAGCCTGGAAAAGTGCCTCTTCATAGCAGAACGGATATCGGGAGATGAGACGTTCACAAACTCACTGGCATACTGCCAGGCGGTTGAGAAGATTGCAGGGGTTAAAATCACAGAGCGGGCTGAGTACACGAGGGTGATTTTTGCAGAGCTTGAAAGGTTGACAAGCCATCTTGGCGACCTTGCCGGAATATGCATCGATGTGGCATATGGCTTTGCCGCATTTCAATTCAGGATGATGAGAGGCTGGAGTTACCAGATTGCAGACGAGCTTTGCGGTATGAGGTTCTTGCGGAGCGTAAACAGGCTTGGCGGCGTGAGAAGGGATTTCGTTGCAGGCAAAGAGGCAAAGGTATCGGAGCTGCTTCAGAAAATTCGAAGTGAGCTTTCGGATACGACTAATATCATCAAAGGAAACAGTTTGTTTATTGACAGGGTCGAAAATACGGGCGTATTGCAATATGATGTTGCGAAGGATCTGAATGCTGTCGGCCCCGGCGGCCGTGCTTCCGGTATCCGGCATGATGTCCGCAAGACCTTCCCCTATGCGGCTTACGATAAATTGTCATTTTGTGTGCCGGAGCACAATAACGGGGATGTGAACTGCAGGATGAATGTCAAAATAGAAGAATGCTTCGAATCGATTGATTTGATTAGCAAAGCGATCAATGCCATGCCCGCGGGCAAGGTGCAGGAGAATATGCCGGATGTAGAGCCCTACCGGTTCGCATTTGGCATGACAGAGGCGCCAAGGGGCGAAAACATTCATTGGGTCATGACCGGCGAGAATAACACCATATTCAGGTATAAGGTACGCACGCCCTCCTTCTGCAACTGGCCGGCAGTCTGCCATGCGGTAAAGGGCAATATCGTGCCGGATTTTCCGCTGATCAATAAAAGCTTTAACCTGTCCTATGCAGGCAATGACTTATAAGGAAAGGGGACACACCGGAAAGGCAGAAACCAGAAACCAGAAGTCAGAAACCAGATTTAGGTCTTCCCTGTAGATGTACTCAGGTCTAGTCTCTAGTCTCTGGTTTCTAGTTTCTGTAGTTGAGGAATGTCCCCAAATGAAAACGGGGGATGATATGTTTAAAACGATTGGTAAAATAATAAAATACCCGAGGCTTACACAGGATTATCCGATGAAAGCTGTTAATTCGAGCCTGTTTATCGGAAAGCCTGAAATCGATTCGGAAAAGTGCACCGGCTGCGGGGAATGCATAAGACGCTGCCCTTCAGGGGCAATCGTGGACGGCGGTGGTTCAAGACCTGCCGGTATTCATTATGATGAGTGCATTTTTTGCACTTTGTGCGAGGATGTATGCCCTGCCGGTGCAGCCAGAATGACAAACCGGTTTGAACTTGCCCGAAAGGAACGTAACGATCTGAGAAGCGATACATTGGTGGTTGGAGAACAGGATGTGCCTTATGTGGACGAGAATGAGCTCCACAAGATGCTCAAAACAAAAATCAACAGGATGTTCGGACGGAGCCTTCAGATCAGAGAAGTGGATTCCGGCTCCTGCAATGGCTGTGATTGCGAAATCAATGCCCTCAACAACCCTTTTAACGACATTGAGAGGCTTGGCGTCCATTTTGTTGCATCTCCAAGGCATGCAGATATGCTTCTTGTGACCGGCGCCGCTTCCAGGAATATGGAGCAGGCGCTCATGAAAACCTATCAAGCGGCGCCGGATCCCAGACTGGTGGTTGCCGTAGGAGCATGTGCCTGCAGTGGAGGGATATTCAGGGATAATTATGCCGTTTCGAAAGGGATCGATTGCCTTATACCGGTTGACGTGTACATTCCAGGTTGTCCGCCCAGACCGCAGGCAATCATTTATGGTATTCTGAAGGCGTTGGACAGGATCAAATAACTGATTTTGGAGGTGTAAATATGGGAATTGTCAGGCTTGTAGAATTGATGCCAGATGACGGACAAAAGGCAGCGGAACTGGCACATCTGGCAGCAGACATCTGGAGGGAGCACTATACGCCAATGATCGGCAGGGCGCAGGTTGAATACATGCTGGAAAAGTATCAGAGTGAGGAGAAGATCCTCAGCGACGTCAGAACAAATGGATACCGGTACTTTATGGCATATGATGACGACAATATGGTAGGGTATTGTGCAGCAAAGCCGGAATATGAAAAGAAGGGACTCCTCCTGAGCAAGTTTTATGTGGAAAAGAGTAACCGCGGGCGCGGCATTTCAAGAAGGATGCATGACAAATTGATCGAAATTGCCGCGGAAGAGGGGCTCAGCTACATATGGTTGACAGTAAACAAGCGTAACTATGACTCCATCGATATCTACAAGAAATTAGGATTTACGATCGTAGAGGAGCTTATTACTGATATAGGAAGCGGATTTTCCATGGATGATTATAAGATGCGGATGGAACTATGATCACACTTCCGGGCTAATATCTTAAGATCAGGAACAGTATGGGGACCACCAGGTTTATGATTCCCATCAATATGGCGCCAAAAGCTGCAAGTCTGTTCTTCTCTTTTTTAATAAGATATTTTCCATAGCTGAATGTATGGTAACTGACTGCAGCGAGTAATACAACCAGTAAATAAATCATAAATGTTTTTCACCTTTCCTTACCGGTATTGCTGAATATGGGTGACGAATGGTTGATCAGCCCGGTTCTTCTGACTTTTACGTCCAGTGTAATATTTACAGTTGTTTCAGGATAATGGGAGAGCCAGTTATATGATTCCCACTCTTCTATTGTACTGAAGCTCCCCGCAACCTTTTCGCCGAATCCGAAAATATCGGCTTTCAGCTCTTTCTGAGTTTTTTTGACCGTATGCTTCATTCCCTCCAGTACATATTGCCTAATCTGGTTTTCGAGTTCGCCGGCGAGTGAAAGATTCTCATAATCCACACGACTTTGAATGACAAAGACTTCCGACTCCAGTTCAATATTGAGGTCAATAACTGGCTTTCCATCCTTGAAGACTACTTTCACTTTTGGAGTCCTGCTTTTGTGCAGATCAAAAACAATAGTATTGGCGGGGCTGTATTTATCAGGTATGGATATCTTGCCGCCGCTATATTTCCCAATGATCATTAAATAGAAGGCTGTTTCATAAGCATCCAGATAACCTGTCATTTTGCCTCCTTGAAAGACAGCAAGCCCAACCAGTTCTCTCTTTATGATTCCCAATCTGGGTACTTCACCCGGAAGAAGGCCTTTACGGCTTTCAACTGAAGCAGCGGTCTCTTTTACGCCAGGTGCTTGATTGAATTGATTTATGCCGCCATATAATGCAATGGCACACTTGTAAGGAGAGAACACCGCATTGTACAGGTCCAGGAATTTAACCCAGGGGAAAAAGCCTGTTTCACTTGATTGCGCCAGAAACAATTCAACGGATTTGGACAGGCTCTCGCCAATAGTAGACTGATTCTCTAGTATGAATTCTTCCGCTGTGCCCCTTGTAACCAGCACCGACGTACTGCTGCGTGTTTCCCTGTAACGCTCCAGTCCTGCAATATAAGCCTCGATCCCCTCTCTGGCGAAATCCTCTGAAAATATGAACCATTTTGCATGCATCAGCGATACATGCCTGGACATGGCCACACTGAACATATCTACTGCTTCAAGCATGGTCGGAGCTTCAATAGTGTGCACATTGCTGCCGGGCTGTGCGTTTTTCTTCTCTGCTCCCGTAGAGCCCTTTTTTGTTCCTCCGCCGACGCCACCTCCGCCTCCGCTCAAATAGGTCGGATATTGGATCGTAAGCCGGACTTTGTATTGCGTGCCCTTATCGATCCCCACCGAAATGGCATATACTGCGTCATCGATTTCCCGGGCGTCAAAACAACCGGTCAGTGATAAGAGTACTATTATAGCGAGAAGTAAAGCTGTCATCCTTTTAAGCATTATCCTTTTCTCCCTTTTTCCTGAAAATCAAAGCTATAAATAAAACCAGAACAGAGGGCAAGTACATGATATACATGCTGTATTGCCTCAAAATCAGAAGGCTTTTTTGTGTGACCTCCTGCATGCTGGGGGGTAGAATGGCGATGATATAAACGAGAGCGGCAAATGGCAGCACCAGCGGTTTGTGATCTTTGATGGTGAATGACCGGCAGTACAGGAATAAGCTGACGGCAAACGATGCAGTTGTCGACAGGACGGATGAAATAACCCAGATGAAGATGAAAATGGATTCAATCCTTTGAACAAACCGGTTATAATAGATAGATCTTGACAATTCAAAAATGCCTGAAATATTTTCACTGCCTGATGCATATCCGTAAACCATAAGATAGCACAGAAGTGAAATGGAAAAGATTGCCCCGGATAGCAAAATACTCGTAATGGCTATCCGCTTATATGCCTTATAACCGCCAATCGATTGCACGGCAAAGCTCAGAAGCATAAATTCAAAATAAGCGGAACTCCTTGTAACGCCATAGTACAGCGTTGATGGGATTCCGTGTCCTCCGATCGGGTTCAATAAATATATATCGTATTCCGGTATCGCCAGCAAAAGAATGATTGCCAGACCTGCCGCACATGGGATGAAGAATATTGCGCAAATACGTGAAAGAGTCTGCAGGCCGAAAGATGAAATCACGATTGCTGCGATCAAAAAAGTTGTCAGTATCACACTGATTGGTGTGAAGCGAAGATTGTAAACTTTTATCATCTCCATAAATTCCCTCAAAGTAGAACCCGCATTGAAAAGCAGGTATCCACTTATAGCCAGGGTTAAGACTTTTCCCGGTATTTTCCCCGTAACGGATTCAAAAATACCAGTCAGATCATTGTCAGGAAAACGCTTTAGAAGCAGGTATGTAAACATGAAAAAAATAAGCGTGACAAGACAGGAGATCAGTGTGGCATACCATGCAGCTGTTCCGGTCAAAAAAACGATGTTGCCGACACTGGTAAAAAAGACTTTGTTTATGGTTATGATAGTTACAAAACATACCGCTTCAAATATTCCGATTTTACCTTCACTGTTCATTGCTGCCATCCTTTCGACCGGAATTGCCGGGTTTTCCTTGATTATTGCCATTATTTCCATTTTTCTTTATGTTTGATCTGGCTTTTGTCCACTTTCTTGAAATCTTGGGCTGTCTGGTAATATCAAGTGGATTCAGATAGTCCGGCCTCAGCTCCTGCTTCCAAACCGGCCATTTTATGAAAAAGTCAAAGCTCCTGTGTGTCTTTGGGGCAATCGTACTAAAAATCGGTACGCCGAATGACTTGGTGCTTACCATGTAAGCAAATGAAATCATAAGTGCCAGAGATATTCCATAAAAACCAAGGACAGCGCCTGCAAACACATAAAACATTCTCATGACTCTTGCTCCGAAGGCCATGCTGAAATCCGGTATGGCAAAGTTGCCGAGTCCGGTGAAGGCTACGATTATAATCATGACAGGGCTGACCAGATTTGCCTGTACAGCCGCCTGACCCAGTATCAGTGCGCCGATGATCCCAATAGTGTTGCCTATGATGCCGGGTATTCTGATGCCGGCTTCACGGATCAACTCAAAGGAAACTTCCATCAGCAATAACTCCACAATCGTTGGAAACGGCACATTTTCCCTGGCTTTTGCAATGGCGATCAGCAGGTCGGTCGGTATCATTTCACTGTGAAAGGTGGTTAATGCTACATATAAACCGGGAAGCATGGAGGAAATGAAAGCCGTAAAAATCCGGATAAATCTCAAAAAGGTTCCATATTGCCATCTTAACGCGGCATCCTCTGGAGTATGAAAAAAATCTGCAATCATTGCAGGAACAATCAGGGCAAAAGGCGCCCCATCGGCCAATATGGCCACTTTCCCTTCGACAAGGTGGGAGGCCGTACGATCCGGCCTCTCAGTGGAGATGATCGTCGGAATGATCGATAACGGATGGTCTTCAATAAACTGCTCCAGAATACCGACGCCCATTATCAGGTCGGTATCGATGCTTTTGATCCTTCTTGCAACTTCATTGACGATTGCGGGGTTTGTCAGATCTTTCAGGTAGAGTACGGCGCATTTGGCATTATTGCGCTTGCCTACGTCATAGAATTCGGTTGTCAGGGCCCTGTTTTTAAGGATCCTTCGTATCAGAGTGATATTGGTGCGAAGGTTTTCATTAAAAGCTTCCTGCGGACCTTTAACAACACCCTCCACCTGGGGCTTTTCCACGCTTCTTTTTTCGTAGCCCTTCGTTTCACAGAGCATGTAGAATGGGAAGCTGTCGATGAAAATGCCGGTATCGCCTGCAAGTATGCTATTTATAGCCTCTTCCTGTATGATGGCGACTTTTATCTGATGTGTTTCGATGACACTGTCATAAGTATAATCAAACAGGCTTTTACCATTCGTATTTGTGAATCTGCTCCTGTCAAGAAGAGGCTTCAGTATGGATTGGTTGATTGTATTGCGGTCAGCCATACCGTCCATATAAAATATGAATGCATTGGTTCCTTCTCCTATGCAAATCCTTCTGATAATGATATCCTTGTTCTCCGGGGAATTGAACGCTTTTTCAAGATATGAGAGATTGGCGCCGATTTCAGAAGAAATGCACGTGTTTGTACTATCACCTGGTTTGCTGCCGCTGCCGCTTGTTTTATTTGAAGCGGCACTTTCATTGTTTTTCACGGCACCGCCGGATAAGCCGGGTTCATTTACCTTTCCGTTATCCTGATTCACCGGTTTTGAATTGATAATACCTCTTTTGCGCCTTCTCGAACGTGTATTTTGCTGATTAGCGCTATTGCCTGATTCAGACCGGTTTTCAGGAGGGACACAGTCTGGGCTTTTACCCGAATCAGCACCAGCCTCTTTTGGCGGTTTGCCGCTGCCTGCCTCTTTTAAAGAAGCGTCCTTATCTGCATTGGTATTGTTTCCTGTCTCGTCTGAAGAATTGTTAGCGGCTTCAGGAATGTAAAAGGAAGGCGGTGCCTTTTCCTTATAATCCAGCCATAAAAATATGGTCTTGAACACACTTTTGTTTTTGCTCAAAATAATCCCTCGATGCTATATCCAAATCTACCTTTCTTATTATTACTACAGCGAAACATTTTATTTATCCTTCCCAAAATAGCGCGCTGAATCGTTCGCGATATTTCCGGAAGGCGCATTAATGCCGATATAATAATGTTTGTTCCGCTGTAGTATTATTAGCTTTTTGAAGAGGGATTATGAAACGGTTCATTCAATTCAATGCGGGCTACCGCCCACAACCCAACGAATGTACATATTGCCGCGAATGTGAAACTATTTTCTTGTTTTTTATTGCAGTTTCGCGGCAATAAGTTACTATAAGTTTTTCCTGTATATTCTATAGGTTTTATAATGTGCAGCGCCAACGCCTTCAATATCCGCCCGCATCCTCAGGTTGGTTTCTCCGATCGTCGATCCTTCGCCCCAGGTATAGCCTTTATCTATGCCGTTTTTAAATACGGTGTAGTAAAGAGCGTACGAAACGCCTTTGCTCCTGAAAGCAGGTAT
Source organism: Clostridiaceae bacterium (assembly GCA_039679375.1). Lineage (GTDB taxonomy): Bacteria > Bacillota > Clostridia > Acetivibrionales > DTU013 > JBDKVA01. The sequence continues at coordinate 1,142 of JBDKVA010000065.1, read as the reverse complement.
GACGAACATGACAAACATCCTGGCGCTTTTTATTTTATGCTTGTACCAGAGAAATTTCAGTGCAGATAATGGAGTAAGCCGCCCGTTCATATGGATCAGCGCCTGGTTGAAATCCGGGAGGGCGATGCCAAAACCGATGGGTTCATCACCGCATCGCGCAATTGGTATGAGGTCCGGTTCTGCAAGTGAAATAAGCTTTTTAGCAATTTCACGCACTTCCTCAAGAGTAGGCGGGGTAAGATCCGGCCATTCATCAGGCATTGCCAGATCCATTACGGTTTTTATCGCTTTAATTTCGCCTTCAAGGTCTTTCAGATTCAGCGTATCAACTCTGAAATTGTACCGTTTCCGGGCATATTCTATCACCCGTGCAGTATTTTTCTTAAAGAGTATGTCTTTTTCAAGATAATAGGCAAAGACGTCATATTCTTTGACAAAACCGTACTTTTCGAGCAAGTACATATAATACGAAGGATTGTAGGAAGTCATGATGACAGGCGGCCTGTCGAAACATTCTACGAGCAGGCCTTTATTTTCATCGCCATCGGTTCCTGTGATTGCCGCGGGGCCGCATAAAAAATCGGCGCCGTTTTGCCTGGACCACTTGGAAACAGTATCAAACAAAAGCCCGGCAACCTCATAGTTATTGATACATTCAAACAGTGAGAAAAAAGCCATATTCATGTCTTTTTTCCGGTTTAGCTGGGAGTCGATACCGGCATAAATCCTTCCGACCGGCTCACCATCCATCAGAACTAGAAATAGTTCATGTCTGATTTTTTGAAGGACAGGGTTCTTCACCGGATCGAGGGATTCCTTCAAGTCATTCAGAAGCGGCGGCACCCAGCAACTGTCGCCTTTATATATTTTCCAGGGCAGTTTAAGGAACTGCTTCATATCAGCCTTGGTTTCCACTGTTTTAATATCGAGCTTCATTTTATCAATAGCCGCCTCTTATCCCCAGTATTAAATAATCATCAACCTATTATACCAAATAGGGGTTGCCAACGGCAATGGTTAGCGTAAAGTTACTGTAGGGGAATTAATGGAATAAAAAGGGAAAACAATAGAAAAGAAGATGAAATCCTGTTAATATATAATCGCCAAAAAACATACCAACAAAGGATGATCATCTTCTATGT
>JBDKVA010000064.1:0-6347 GCA_039679375.1 Clostridiaceae bacterium | reverse complement strand
ATGGAAATGATTGAAAATAATATCCTGTCAGATAGATATAAAACAGATGAACTAATCATATCAACCACACAAATATCAAAATTACTATCAGTTAATCCTACAACGGCAGTTAAGGCTATCAGCAACCTTACAGACAACGGCATTTTATATAAAAAGAGGGGAATCGGTATGTGCGTTGCAGTGGGGGCAAAGGAAAAAATTCTTAAATACCGCAAAGATGAATTTTTAGGCAAAACAGTTGATGAATTTATGGAGGAGGCATTAAATCTTGATATTTCCAATGACGAATTAATAGAAATAATAAGGAGATATAAGAGTGATTGATTTTTGTAATGTAACCAAACACTATTCCCAAACAACCGCGTTGAAAAATATTACGCTGGAATTCTGTGATAATAGCATTTACTGCCTGCTGGGGAGAAATGGAGCGGGGAAAACCACTTTGTTGAAACTGATCGCCGGGCATATTAATGCAAGTTCCGGAATAATTAAGGTTGGCAATAAGCCGGTAAGTACGATGCAAATGCCAAACTGCGTAAGCTTTATTGAAAGCGGAGCTTCGCAATTTAATATGAGAATAATTGATCTTATTAATTGTGCAAATAACTTACAGGATAATTTTGATGTTGAATTTGCTCACAGAACCCTCAAAAAGTTCGGGCTGGGTAAAAATAATAAATATAAACAGCTTTCATTTGGAATGCGAACTATGGTTACAACGCTATTAAGCCTTTCAAGCAATTCTGAAATTGTAATTCTTGATGAGCCTGTTTTAGGGCTTGATGCGATTATGCGCAAGCGATTTTATGATATGCTGACTGACAGCTTTGAAAACCGCCCAAGAATTATAATTATATCGACCCATTTAATCGATGAAATAGCCGGAATTGCCGAAAAGCTCATAATTATTGATAAAGGTGAAATATTACTGAAAACGACAGCAAATGAAGTCTTTGAGAAAGCGTATTCACTGACTGGTATTACAAATGAAGTAATGGATCTGGCAAGCGGTTTAAATATCATTGGTGAAAGGTCTATGAGTGGATTTACCGCTGTTACTGTCTTCGACAAAAGAATTGATGCGCCGAAAAATATAACTGTGCAGCCGGTCGGGCTGCAGGACTTTTTTATTAATGTTGTGGAGGGAAATGATAATGAAAAATAATAAAGTCCTGGCAATAATAAAAATTAATTTTATGCAATCGAAGTTGGCATACATATTAACTTCAATTATATTTTTGCTTATCTGCGGGAATATTATAATTCAATACGGTTCAAACCCCGGTAATCGTTCAGTTAGCGCCGGAAATTATTTATATCTGCTGATAATTTTTGCTGCTATCTTTATCCCGACCGTAAATTTTAAAAAATTCATGCATCTTAATGCAAGAAAAATTGATTTTTATTGGGGGTCATTTTTTAATTACATAGCCTTTTCAGCGGCAGTTTCCATTTCAAATTTAATTGTTTTTTATACGGCTGACAGATTTTTTGGCACGCGAATTACAATTTGGAATTTAGTCAAAATATTTGAATGGTCAAATAATGGTATGATGCTTACATTTTTACAGCAGTTTGCATTTCTTTTATTGACGGCTGTTTTTATTCACACATTAACTTCCATGCAAACGTTTTGGTTCGGTTGGACTATTGATGCGGTACTTGCAGCAGTTATCAGTATTTTTATTCCAATAGCTCCGCTTAAAGCCGTATTGGCTGGTTTCTTCAATATTATTATCTTTAACAATAACTCTTGTCTGCAGATCATTGCATGCCTTGGCTTATCAGCTGCTATTTATGCGTTGAATTATATCGTTTTGCTAAGAAAGAAAATTTAGGATGGGGGTAAATCCAATGCTGCAAATTGTACATTTCAACAGTATTAAAAATAAAAGGTTTATTAAGCCAATATTATTGGTATTGCTTGTTTTTACCGCGATATATCTGTGTATGAGCCAATTTTTTTTACCTGCGGTTCTATCAGCTGATGCAGACAAGAATAAATTTTCCGGAGAAAGAGCATATCAATATTTGGGGCAATTTGCGTCCGAACCTCATTATATCGGTATGAAGGGCCATGATACAGTTCGTGACACTATTATTAAGGAATTGAAGGATATGGGCATTGAACCGGAAATACAAAGCACTGCAGCGCTGCATGGTTCTTCATATGGTGAAGTGGAAAACATTATATTTAGAATCGGCGGAAGTGAAGGCAATAAAACAATTCTGATTACGGGGCACTATGATACCGCGCCCGGCAGTGATGGAGCAGCTGATGATGGAATGGCCGTTTCATGCATACTTGAATCTGCAAGGGCAATGATGGCATCAGGCACGCTAAAAAACAATATCGTATTTCTTTTATCCGATGGAGAAGAAGGTGGGTTGCTTGGTGCAAAGGCTTTTGCAGGTCAGCACGTCTGGGCGGACGAAATTGATATGGTTTTTAACTTTGATGCCAGAGGAAATGACGGAGTCCCGTTTTTATATCAGACAAGTGAAAAAAACTCCTGGTTGATATCGCAGTATGTTAAAGCTGTTGATAAGCCTGCCGGCAGCTCCATTCTGAATGATATTTATAAAAACATGCCGAATATTACGGATTTCAGCGTCTATAACAACAAAGGCATTACAGGCTTAAACTTCGCAACCGGTGAAGGAATGAATTCCTACCATAACAGCTTTGATAATTTAAATTCAATCAGTAAAAAAAGCATTCAGCAATTTGGTGAAAATATGTTATCGCTAATACGTTATTTCGGGAACCTGGAGCAATGGAATACAGGCAATGGGGATTCAATATTTTTCAGCTTATTCCGCTCTGTTATGATCACTTATCCTTTGTGGGTTTCATACCCATTATTTGGAATTGCTTTATTGTTGTTCTTATATACCTTTATATCCGGACTAAAAAGAAAAAATATAAGTGTGAAAGGGACACTTTTGGGTATTGGTGTTTCAGCGGCTATCCTGCTTATGAGCTATTTTGCAGGAAGTATGGTATATAAGCTAAACTGTGCCATAACCCCAAACGCTGATTGGTATTTAAGCAATAATGATTTAATAATTTCAATTCCGTGCCTCATAGAACTGATATTGATATTATTTTCATGCTGCCTGCTGATATTCCAATTGGCCAGGTGCCGAATCAAAACGTATGACCTGATATTAGGCGGATATTTTTTCTGGATGGTCCCGGCTGCCGTCACGACGTTGGTTTTGCCCGGCGGCAGTTATATTTTTACATGGAGCTTGTTGTTTAATTTAATCGGGTTCAATTTGATAGTCAAAAAAAACAATCCATTTATCGGAATCCCATTTTCTCTACCGAATATATTTCTTGCAGTACCAATAATTTATTTGATATTCATTATGCTGACATTAAAGATGAGCGGCATACTATCGATTACTATAACCTTGATGCTTATAATTTTTGTTCCTCTGATAAAGCAATTTGGAAAACGCTCAATGATAATTATTTCATCAGCTGTTATTATTATATCAGGACTTATTACAACATCAATTTATGCTTTGAATATTCATCCCTCTCCTGAAAGTCCTGCCGGAGCAGAAGTCAATTATGTTTTAGATAAGGATATGAACGATTCCAGGTTTATTAGCATATATAAACCCAATGAATATTCTTCGCAGTTTTTAACCGGTGATGTTAAATGCGGCAGCATCGATTTACCATTGTACAGATCGGATGTATACTACAGCAAAGCGTCTGTGGAAAAATTGGCTGAACCGCTGATGAAGGCTGTCTCAGATGTTAAATCAAATGATCATAGAAAACTGCGGCTCGAAGTACAATCCCAAAGAAATGCCCAGTTAATTTATTTACAAATTGAAAACGAAGTTACAATTCATGAGGTTTTAGTAAATGGGATTGTACAGGTAAATAAAACTACTAAATACGACGCTTCAACGAATACATACTATCTTATACTTGTAAATACTAAAGGAAACATAAACGATATTTCTTTTGTAACTGACGAGAGTGATGTGCTTAAGTTTGAAGTGTTTGATATTTCTTTTGAATTACCTGACAGCCTTCTTAAAGGAATGCAATTTCCCGGGAAGGATATTGCAGATTATGGCAGCAAGACGATAGTAGTCAAAAGATATGTTTTTTGACAATATCTCATATCAATTGTTAATTAGTCCACAATATGTATATAATATAAATATAATGCAAATGCAAATAATTATTATTTGCATTTGCAAACCTTTTATGGTAAGCTATATATGCTGTTAAATTCAGGAACGAGTATATCAATTGGACAGGGAGGATTGGCATGTATAGAAAAGTTTCAAAGTTGTTGATTTTAGCTCTTATCAGTATTCTAATGGTAACCGGCTGCGGACGAACAGTCGGCACGACAGAGGGCAATACGCAGAATACAGGCAGCAAAGAGGAGAGTATTATACAAGAAGGAACCAGTACAGGGCTAAATATAGTAACATCATTTTATCCTGTTTATATAGCTGCAATCAATGTGGTTAAAGATATACCCGGAGTGACGGTAACTAACATGACAAAGCCGCAGACCGGCTGCCTGCATGATTACGCGCTGAAACCGGAGGATCTGAAGATGCTTGAGAAAGCCGACATTTTCGTTATAAACGGAGCGGGGATGGAAGCTTTCCTTGACGATGTCATCCGGCAGCAGAAGGATTTGAAAATGGTGGAAGCCAGCAGGGGCATAGAACTGCTGAAAGATGATAACGGAGAAGAGAACCCTCATGTTTGGGTCAGCATTTCAAATGCCATAACCTACGTGAATAATATCGCTTTGCAATTATCCGGCATTGATACCGCAAATAAGGATAAATACAGGGCAAACGCGGATGCGTACATACAAAAGCTCGAATTGCTCAGAAAGGATATGCATACTGCGCTTGACGGACTGAAAAACAGGGATATTGTAACGTTCCATGAGGCTTTTCCATATTTTGCACAGGAATTCGACCTGAACATTGCAGCGGTAGTGGAGCGGGAGCCCGGATCGGAACCGACTCCGCAAGAGCTTGCCGGTATTATCGATACCGTGGAGCAGTCAGGGGTCAGGGCGTTGTTTGCAGAGCCGCAGTACTCCTCCAAAGCTGCGGACGCAATAGCACGTGAGACAGGTGCAAAGGTATATACGCTGGATCCGGTCGTTACAGGTGAGACCGGACCGGATTCCTATGACGCATATATAAAGGCAATGGAACAAAATAAAAAGACGCTGCTGGAAGCATTGGCAGTGCCATCCTGAACGAAGCTGATAAACCGAAAGGAATACATTATTGTGCCTATTCATAATCGTGAAAAATGTGAAGGAGAGTGCTGCGGCCTTTGCTGCACGAAGATCGAAAACTTCTGTGTAACAAAGGGATCTGTCCGTATTCTTGAAGATGTGAACATACATATACATTGCGGTGAGCTGACTGCTATCATCGGTCCGAACGGCGCCGGGAAAAGTACGCTTCTAAAGGCTTTGCTCGGAGAAGTACAACATACGGGTGAACTGAGATACCTCGATTCGAAGGGATCGCGCAGCAGCAAACCGGTGATTGGCTATGTACCTCAGCAGCTTAGCTTTGATACAGGCACGCCGACGAGTGTGCTGGATTTGTTTATTGCATGCGGATCAAAAATACCAGCCTGGCTTTTCAAACCGGCAAATATAAAAAAAAGAGCAATGGAAGGTCTTGCAAAGGTGAAGGCCGAACATCTTATAGACCGCAGGCTTGGCGCACTTTCAGGCGGAGAAATGCAAAGGGTGATGCTGGCTCTGGCCCTTGATCCGGTGCCGAATCTCCTTCTGCTCGATGAACCTTCATCAGGTATTGATCAGGGCGGCCTGGAGTTGTTCTACAATACTGTTTCCGAATTAAGGAAGAAATTCGACCTTTCCATTATTTTGGTATCGCATGATCTTGAACTTGTTGCAAAACACGCCGACCGGGTGATCATGCTAAACCGGACTGTTATCAGCAGCGGTACGCCTGTGCAGGTATTCAGCGACGAACGCGCCATGAGATCTTTCGGTGTTTCCAGCTTCCTTCCCGGCTTTGGCGGGATCGGCAAGGAAGATAGGGAAGAGAGCAGCAGTCCTGAATGCAAATGTAACAATGCAGGTAAATGCAGTATAGAAAGCAGCAACACTGGAAAAGGGGGGAAGGACTGATGCTGGAGCTTTGGTACCAAATTGTCGATTTTGCTCTCCCGTTTGAATGGACAAACCACGAATTCATGAAAAATGCGCTGCTGGCTGTGCTTTTGCTGACGCCGTTGTTCGGACTTCTTGGCACGATGGTGGTAAGCAACAGAATGGCATTTTTCTCCGATTCCATAG
>JBDKVA010000063.1:0-37297 GCA_039679375.1 Clostridiaceae bacterium | reverse complement strand
TTGGTCTTAGGTAAATTATCGGAGGTTTATAAATGAACAAAATGATTAAGATTAGGAATGAAGAAGAAACAGATTATAAGAAAGTAGAAGAAATCACAAGGAAAGCTTTTTGGAATTTATATATTCCAGGGTGCATTGAACATTATTTAGTTCATGTTATGCGACCCCACAAAGATTTTCTGCCGGAGTTGGATTTGGTGATTGAAGTTGATAATCAAATCATCGGGAATATCATGTATACGAAAACAAAACTAATTGATGAGGCTGGGGAAGAAAAAGACATCCTTACTTTCGGTCCAGTTTGCATTTTGCCAGAATATCAGAGAGACGGGTATGGAAAAAAACTAATGGAGTATTCTTTTGAACAGGCGGCCGCACTTGATTATGATGTGATTGTAATATTTGGTAATCCGAATAATTATGTAAGCCGCGGTTTTAAGAGTTGCAAAAAGTACAATGTCTGTCTTGAAAATGGGACATATCCGGCGGCAATGATGGTAAAAGAACTCAAACCAGATGTTTTGGACGGAAGAAAATGGGTTTACTATCAAAGTCCTGTATTTGAGATAGATGAACAAGAAGCTGGGCGCTTTGACGAGGGTTTGGAAAGCCTGGAGAAAAAATACCAGCCAAGTCAGGAAGAATTTTATATTCACAGCCATTCTGTTATACAGTGAGTTTCCTTTAGTAACTTATTGCCGCGAAGATGCAATAAAAAACAAGAAAATAGTTTCACATTCGGTGTTTTATGGTAAACTTTAGAATAATATGTTTGACGAAGGGGAGGCAGTTCTATGAGCGAATATTATGCTATTTGCTTATATTTTGATAATGCTTCAAGTGAACGGCTAATGGAGTTAATGCGCATTGCGGCGGATGCTTGCGGTAACAGATATATGCTTGAACCGAAAATGATGCCTCCACATATAACCGTTTGCTATTTCACCGCTGACGACATTACCCCAATTGAACAAGTTATTAGCAATGAAGCGGTTTCGTTGAAATGCGGTAATGTGGTTTGGCCTTCGCTTGGCGCATTTGTCCCGTCCGTTCTGTTTGCTGCGCCGACTCTCAACGAGTATTTAGCCAATGCCTGTACCCGCTTCAATGCTCAGCTCACAAGTATGGTAACGCTTGCCGATTATTATCGCCTGTATAAGTGGATGCCGCATACTACTCTCGCGACAAAGCTGACAGATGAGCAATTGAACATCGCTTTTGTCAATGTTTCAGCAAAGTTTAGGCCATTTCAAGGAATGACAGCCGCACTCTCACTCGTGAAGTGCGAACCCTTCACAGAGTTACGGGTATGGCAGTTGGAGGAAAAGGCATGATGACGGCCGAATACATAACCAGCACAGTACGGCAGCAGCTGGCGATTGGCAACAACTGTAGGGAAAGAAATTCACAATCAGATTCTGAACAGAAAATGCGGGATGTGCTGTGAAGGGCTTTAACCTTTTTAGAACGAGTGGATACGATGCAGCCAAGCGGGAAAGGAAAAATATCGGTAGATGCTGTGTTGCAAAACAAAAACTACAATGTAATTACCCGATCGCAGAGCGCAAGCGAGCTCTCCCGGTGGGCTACGATGATGATCGTTTTATCCTGACCTATGCTCTTTATGGCATCATGCACAATACTCTCGCTATATTGATCGAGGGCGTTTGTGGCTTCATCGAAGATAAAAACTTTGACATCCCTCAGGAACAGTCGCGCGAGAACGATACGCTGCTTTTGTCCGCCCGAAAGTTTTATCCCTCGTTCACCTATGACGGTATCAAAGCCGTCGGGCAAGCTTTTTACAAAGTCGTAGATAAATGCTTTTTGGCAAGCGGAAACAAGCTCCTCATCACTGGCGTCATCCTTACCATAACGCAGATTTTCACGAATGCTTGCATTAAACAGCGTGTTTTCTTGCATGACAAATCCGGCTCTCCGGTGTACTCCATCAAGAGAGAGTTTGGTTAAATCCACTTCTGAAAACAGTACAGTACCGCTTGAAGGATAGAGCATTCCCATAATCAACTTGAGCACAGTTGTCTTTCCGGTTCCGCTTTTCCCCGTAAAACCTACCCGTTCGCCGTCATTGATAGAAAAGCTGAGCTTTTCGACGACATTTCCCGCTGTATCAGGGTATGCAAATGTAACGTCTTGAAACTCAATACGATTGCTTGTTCCAAGCGTTTGCAAGCCCCGGCGCCTGACAATTTTGCAGGAGAGTTCCTCCATCATTCTGTCACTCTGCGGCGTGGCTGTGAGCAGGTCGGCGTCTGTCCCCGATACCATCTTGATGGCGTTTGAAAGAATACCATAATACTGCATGAACACAAGCAATGAACCGATCTCGAAGTGTCCGCCGATAATGAGCAGCCCTCCAAAGAAATATAACGAAAATTGCATCAAAAATTCCTCTTTGATTTTGGGAATCACCAAAACCCGCACCACCCAGTAGTTAATCCACGTTCCAAAGAAAATAGCGTATTTGTGGATATATCGGGCAAATTGCCGTTCTTCATGCTTTTGAAGATTCAGGGCTTTGATTTCCCGCCAGCCTTGCACCGAAGCGTGCAGCCAGCTTGACATCTTCTGGTCGTTCTCTCTCTGCTTATTGAGAATAACAGCTTCATGCTTTGCTATGACATGATCGAGCCAAAAAGTTAACGGGATCACTACACAGGAGAAAAGCGCAAGCCGCCACTCAATGAAGAAAAGCATAACCGCTGAAATGACGAGCGTCGTGTAAGCGATAACATAATCAACCGTTTGTGCGCCCGCATAGGACGCGATGCAGGCGGTATCGTCATCCAAACGCATTTTCATATCGCCGACGCTCTGGTGGTCATATCTGGGAAAATCCCGGTTAAAAAAGCCTTGCAGGATTTTCATCTTGACTCGAAAGGCGACCCTATTCACAAGGCGGTTCGTACTGTAATTTTTCAGGTAGGACAGCCCCAAGTTGATAGCAAAAACAAAACCATAACCAACAGCGACGATGGTCATCAGCGGAAATTCTTGTTTTAAGATCACTTTATTAATAAACAGTTTGTAGAATAACGGCTGAACAAAGCCAAGCGCCATAACGAATATTCCGATTATGAGGTTGAGAAGTAAAAACCTTTTTACCCCGAACGCAAACGGCTTTAGTGAGCACAGTACTTTAAGCCGGTATTTGATTTTCTCACGCATCAGAACTCACCTCCCGCAGAGCAAACAGCTCCCTGAAAGCCGTACTTGACTTTTCCAAATCCGTCGGAGTGCCTATCTCAATAACCTTTCCATTATCCATAATAGCGGCGCGGTCACACAGCATCACCGAGCTTTGCCGGTGGGCGATGATGATCGAAGTACGCCCGGAAAGCACAGCTTCCCAGGCCTCATGAATTTGTCTTTCCGTTTCGCTGTCAAGTGAGGAGGTCGCCTCGTCAAAGATAATAATAGCAGGATTTTTCAGATATATCCGAGCAATGGCGATTCTCTGCTTTTGTCCTCCCGACAAACCGACCCCTTTGCTGCCGATAACGGTGTCGATACCGTCCGGCAAGCCGGATATATGCTCCCATATCTCGGCCTTTCTCAGCACTCCAGCAATCTCATCATCCGACGCGCCTGGCTTCCCGAGCAGCAGGTTTTCTTTTATACTGCCGTCAAAGAGCAATACATCCTGAGAAATCATACCTATATTTTGCCGGATGGATTTTAAGCTGCAATCGAGCAAGCTCTGCCCGTCAATGTAAACACCGCCGTTTTGTGCGCTGTAAAACCCAAGGAGCATATATCCGAAGGTCGTTTTACCGCACCCGCTCTTACCGCACAAGGCAAACCGCTCTCCCGGCCTTATATGGAGGTAAAAATCCCGCAAGATATCTCCGCTTTTTTGATAGGCAAAGGTGATATTTTCAGCGATAATTTCCCCGCTGTGGACATTAAGAACGTTTCTGCCAGGCCAACTGTCCTCGGTAGAGGATTGCATGAAATCATAAATGCGCTGTATGTACCCGACGCGGTTTTGCGCGTCCAGATAAGACCCGCTCGTCATTCTGACCTGTCCTGTCAAGGCTGTGAAATAGGTCATGACTACTGTCAGAAGACCAATGGTCATATTTCCTTGGCTGACTAAATAGGCTGAAAGCGTAAATATAGCAAGCTGGATTACGAGATTTGTGCCTGCAATGATGTTTTGCGCGGTAATTGTCGATACTCCGGCCTTGATATTCACCGTGAACATTTTTTTATGACGGCCAATGATGTCGCGGTTTACCTTCTTAGTCGCTCCAAGCAGCCGTATATCTCGGATAGCGGTAAAAACCTCGTAGATGTAGCTGACATAACCGCTGTAATATTCTCTTTGCTCGTTCGAGTACCCACGTATTTTCTTTCCGTACTTTGCGTTGATGATGACTGAAACCGGGACGGCCGCAAGCATGAGCAGGCCAATCCGCGGGCTGATAAGGAATATGTAAAGCGTCAGCAATACGAGATTGATGAACCCGTTTGTGATATGGATAATATTGCGGATAACAAAGTGCATACATTCGCGGGCGTAGTACTGAACAATGATGATGATATTGCCTGTTTTGGCGTCCGACATAAACTCCGCGTTCGTTTTTTGCAGATGCCGGAAGATATCCCACTGGATGTCGTAGACATAAATACTCATTAGGTATTGGTGTTGAGCGTATATCAGAAAATACAGCACGCAGGAAAAAACAGACATGGTGACAAAAACCAAGCTGATCCGTAAAAAGGAATCAAGGTTTTGATGATACACTATCTCGTCGATCATAATGCCGAACAGAATCGGCATAACAATTCCGAGCAGCATATCGAAAAACCACCCGAAGTAAAACATGATGAAGTTTTTCTTGTGATGGACGATGTATTTCGAGAGAAACTTGATCGCGCCAAAGTAATTTAACTTTTTCATAACCCTCGTCCCGCCCGTAAAAAGATCATGTGAAAAAGCGTCTGGCTGCCCGCGTCGGTTTCAATTCGCGTAGTCAAAGTAAGATACAAAAAAAGCGCAACTCCAAACAGGAGAACGCTGTAAAAGAACATTGGCTGTTTGGTAGCGAGCTGGAGATACCGTACGCCTAAAGGTTTCTTTTTCAATATAATTCCCCCTCATATCAGGTTGAATAATTGTAACTTATTTAGTTACATGCTACAATGAAGTTTATCAAGTGATTAACTATACTTTTTGCAATCGAGGTGAATATCTTGCCGCAAAACGACAGGCATAGGACACGGGTTGTACCCATAGAATTTGAGGCACATGAGGGCTTTGAGGCTCTTCCGCTTGAGGACCGGGTGAGCATTGTTCTGATTACAAACGGGAAAGTAAGCCTTTTTCTCAATGAAAAAGCCATCACCCTGACAGCTCCCTGTGTTATGCTTATTTCTCAATATGATACAATCAAGTTAATTGAGGCGACGTGGCTTGCTGCAAAATCTTTTAGCTTTAATCCAATTTTCATGAATTCCGCTCTAACCTTTGAGCGCTTAAAAGCCAACGATTTTTTTGAGCTTGAGGACGAGCATGACCGCAACATGATGAACCTGTTTTTACGCAGAGATAAGTACTATGATGGAACAATCGACTTGCCGGCAAAAACATATCTGCGGATATCCGAGTGGCTGGCTATCATGGGAACGGAGGTATATGCCCAAAGCGACGGCTATTGGACATGCCGCATCAGGCGGTATCTTCTGCAAACCCTTTATCTGCTGGACGATATTTACATGGAGAGGAAAACTCCGCATACCATCAAAAGAGAAAAGCTGCCGACGGATATTCTGCTTGAGTACATTCATGTGAATTATTCAAACGATATATCCCTTGACGACCTTTGCGAACTTGTCCATATCAACCGCACTTCGCTTAACCGGAAGTTCAAGGAGCAAGTTGGGTTTACAGCTATGGAATACCTGCTCAGGCACCGGATAAAAATTGCCTGCGACGCACTTTCGCATACAAATCTGAGCCTTGCCGAAATTACGGAGGCTATTGGATTTAAGTACGACACATATTTCATTAAGCAGTTTTCCTTAAAAATGAGCATGTCGCCAACTGAATACCGTCAGAGCTTCTGGAAGGAAAAGGATAAGCGGCGTGAGGCCAATAAAAACTGAGCAAACGAGAAACGAGGATGCGGTATGCCCTCTTATCCTATTTTCTATAGATTGCAACCATTTGCGGGAATGAAAATAATATCTGTATACTTTCAACAATCATAAGATTCTAAATATTTTCAAAAAGCTTAAAAAAGATATTGACAGACAGTAATAGGTAATATATTATCTTAATGGGTAATGTGTTATCTATTTGGGCAATGCTTGAATGTATATTATAAAGGTGGTGTTTATTCTGAACCCAAAGAAGACAAATTCAATTCCTGATGAGCCGATGATTTTTGCTTTACTGCTGATAATCTCAAATAAGATGAACACATTGCTTGAGAGAGAATTTAAGGAATTTGATGTGACAACAATGCAATGGTTTTTATCCGAAACTATTCATAGCCTATTTGACTACCCTCCAACCATAAAAGAGGTAGCTGGCCAAATGGGAAGCTCTCATCAGAATATTAAGCAAGTAGCTTTAAAACTCCAGCAGAAAGGTTTATTGAAATTAGAAAAAGATAAAAAAGATGCAAGGGTCACAAGATTGAGATTGACAGAGCAGAGCCGTGACGTTTGGGGGAAAACAGATTTAAAAGGCAAAATTTTTCGAGAAAATATGTTTAAAGAAATGAATAAAAAGGACATAGCAACGACAAAAGCACTACTAGAGAAAATGTTATTAAATTTAACTGAAATCGAAAACGCGACTATTGAAGAAATCGAAAATGACTGATCTTGTAAAGCGGTCGTTGCGGTAGACATGTGTTTATTACAATCAGCTTAATTAGGGAGTGTTGATATTATGAAAAAAAAACAGTTGCCAAAAACTGTAGCTATCATATTAATTTGCGTTCTGACTGATATTGCCCTTCATTTAATAACAAGTGCATACAGCACTATGCCGGAAAATCCAAACTACAGCAAATTTGCTGAATTGTTTGGAAAAGAAATTACAGCTGCTCTATGGGCATTACTTGCCTTCTCGGGGGCTGCTTGTGTTTTTTATCGATTACAAAGTAGTATACCTGGGGTTGGGCTTGTAAAAGGACTTCGTTATGGGACTGCAATCTCGTTGCTTTGGCTGTTTGCCATGCTGGAGGGGGGAGCCCTATTTGGTAATGCAATAATCAATGAATTTGTGGTTGGACTCAGTGATGCGATACCTGTTTTTTTAATGAGTATTTTATTAAGCTTGTCTATAGCTAAGAAAGGAGAGAATTCCGAATTAAAGCATTTAACTCTTAGCCAAAAGATACTGACTGTATGCGTATTCGCAGGGGTATTTTTTATTGGACGGTATATTGCATATTTCACAGGAGTGATCCAATCGGGACATAAAACGAGCCCGGTTTATACATTTTTATGGACATTACTTATGGGTGTATGTATTGGGGTAGCTAGCATTCAGTTAGAGAATCCCGGAAATGCGTTGTTTCTAAAACGCAGAGCAGTAAAATTCAGTTTTTTATTTTTTGGAGTTAACTGGGCTACATTCCTTATCTTTATGCCCCTCTTGTTTTCCGGCTTTATAATCGATGTTTTGTCAAGGATCATTTTAGACATTTTGCTTGTAACCGTTGGATATTGCTTGGCATTTAGTCCCAGGATAAAATTCCTTGAAGAAATAAATCTCTAAAATGAACAGATGATAATGAGGTGTTTTTATGAAGATTTTAAAATGGGTAAGAAATTTTTTTATAGTTATTTTTGCATTAATAATTATTGCTGCAGGTAGTGGATTTATCTATGAAGCAGTATCAGAAAGCCAAGATTTAAAGAGTTATCCGGCACCGGGAAAAATAATTAATGTTGATGGACATGACATGCATATATACATCGAGGGGCAGGGAACGGAAACAGTGGTTTTTGCTGCAGGATGGGGAATAGAATGTCCTTATGTGGAGTATTCTCCAATATATACAAAGCTGTCTAAATATACCAGAATTGCTGTTTATGACAGGCCAGGGTATGGCTGGAGCGAGGTCTCCAATGTCTCCCGTGACATAGATACAGTTACAAAGGAACTTCATAAGCTTTTGGAATTGTCGGGTGAAAAGCCGCCATACATACTTGTGGGGCACTCAATGGCATCGTTGGAGTTGATAAGGTTTGCACAGCTTTATCCCAAAGAAGTCAAAGGAATTGTAATGATGGATGCAGGAAATCCTGATTATTATGCAAGTCAGGACACAATTCAGGGTGAATTATCCGGCAACAAGCTAAAAGCAATACTGCAGAAAACAGGTATCATGAGGTTATTATTTAAAAATGAGAATTTCATTAATAGCGCCTATGCTTCAAGAAATAATTTCAGACTTATTTTACCCCAAATGATAGAAATGGATAAGGCATTGTATCTTAAAAATTTAACTAACAAAAATAAAAATAATGAAATTAAGCATTTATATGAGAATGCCAAGATAGTAACTGGGGGAAGCAAGCTGGGAAATATACCATTAAGGATACTTACTGCGGAAAAATCAGATACCGACGATAAGATAAATGCAGAATGGGTAAAAAGTCAGAAGGATTTTATGAAATGGTCGCAGAATAGTAATATGGAAATTGTAGAAAAAGGAAATCATTACTTTTATCAATTTACTCCCAAAACGGTTGTTGATACAATACTGAAGATTTCCGAATAAAGGCGGCTTTTGCTCCAAATCCGTGCATATGGTAAAACATCATTGATAAGTAGCACTTTATTATCCAGTATTCGAGGAAAGGATGAAATGCGCTTGATCCATAGATTGTATTCATGATGGGGGTATGGTAAACTTTTAGGAACAATATTTATTAGCAAGAAAACATGCGGAAATTGAGAAATGGTATGACAACAATCATTGTTGAGCTATATAACCACCAATGATTGAACATAATGCATGGAGGAGTTGTAATGCAGCCCTTTATACAAATAACACTTTCTCAAACAAACTGCTACCTGCTGAAGGCGCGGCAGGGGTATTTAATGGTCGATTGCGGCAGGGAGGGGGATAAACGGCGTTTACTCCGCAAGCTCCGGCTGCTTGAGATTCCTGTTACCTCTATCCGGTGGCTGCTTTTGACCCATCATCACAGCGATCATTGCGGATTGCTGCATTATCTGATTTCCGTCAATCCCGACATAAGAGTAATCATGAGCCGCACATGCGCGGATTATCTTGAAACAGGCTCCCATTTTCATCCCGCCACTGAAATGTACGCAAATACAGCATTGCAAAAAGCCTTTTCGCTTTTTGATCTGATGGGAGGATATCTGTCAGATACTTTTATTCCATATCTCAGGCGTGAAGGAGATTTTATATTATATGACGAAAACGCAGCCCTGCCGGATCCGGTCGGAATCTCCGGAAGTCTTTTGCATACGCCCGGCCACACAGAGGACAGTATTTCATTGATTACGGACGGAGATGCTTTTGTAGGAGATGCGGCGCGTAATATGCTGAACTTTCTGGGCTCCCCATACGAGCCTATACTCATGTATAACAGGACTTTTTGCATTAAAAGCTGGAGCAAACTCCTTTCAATCGGAGTAGAACGCATTCATCCGGCTCATGGGCAATGCTTTGAAATTAAGCACCTGCAAAATAAATTGATTCGTTGTCATCAGTTTGGGTGATTACAAAAAAAATTACTGTGAAATACAATAAACCATATTTATATCCAAGTAATCAATAATGAGGTGTCATAAATGGAAAATCAAAAGCTCTTAAAATTGAACCGTTTTATCAATAGCGCATACGAGTGTTTCTCCTTCACAGACTTTTTAAAACATGCGATTATTAAGCTTCACGAGCTCGTCATGTACGACAGCGGTATGTTCTTTTGCGGCATCAGCAGGGATTCCAGCTTTTTCAAGCCTTACATCGGAGGCGCTGTAGAGGATTATTACAAGACGCAGACATTTCACGACCGGGAGGAATATTTGAAGCAGCGTGAGGAAGAGGGCGCCGGCAGTGAGGCACTGGTTTATAAGGCGCTGGATTTTAAGCAAGGCGCGGTGAATATCGGCAATGAGCCAAGGGGCGATTTTCTATCCTCTCAGGATAAATTTTATATCGCCTGTGTGCGGATTGTTTACAAAGGCCAGTTTCTGGGTGAAATCTATTTACACAGGAGCAAGGACAAACCGGATTTCGATAATGAGGATATGTTCACGCTTCGACTACTTCAGCCGCACGTATCTACCGTATTTAATATCATTCATACGGTAAAGGCAATAGAATATCTCGAAACCGATAATGTAAGAATGTCGAAAAACGGGCTCTGTCTTCTTGATGGTGAAATGAGCATTAAAGGAGGGAATGTCACGGGCCTGGATATGCTTAAAATACCTACTATATTCGGCTCAAGTGTCCTCTATCATGTAAAAGGGCTTTGCGAGGATATGCTGTCCGAGCAAAAGGCCAATGACAAGACCGTATTAAGAACAACCTCCTTGAAGACCGGCAGTGGAAGCCTGCTTATCAGTCTTATGTTTTGTATGGATAATAAGCAATATAGAAACGGACAGTTTTTTATCTCCATGAAGTTTGAGGATAAGGAAGCGGCAATTTCAGATTATAAGCTAAAATTCACAAAACGCGAAGCAGATATTATTGACGGAATTATTCAGGGGAAAAATAACGCACAGCTTGCGAACAGCCTGAATTTATCAGGAAATACCATAAAAACACATATACAGAATATCTACAGAAAGGTTGGCGCAAACAATCGTACTGAATTAGCCTATATCCTGCTGCTGAATAAAAAATGAACTGGTATAAACACTTGACGACTATTTTGCACGCTGAAATACAGCCTCAGTGTCTATTGCTTCCGGTAGTAGGATCACCTTCTAATTTTGCAAGGCATTATCCAATGCTCATTATTTTCACCAGGATACATTTTACATTCTTCCTCAAAATAAAACTCAGCATTCCAACAGCACCCCGGGCTTTCATGATTAGTTGTATAACCCCAATCTTCCATTTTCGCACGAACCAAATCCATATTTTCTCCACGCAAACCGAATGCGACCAGTGTCTCAGGTACATCACGATATTGACACCCATCCGGTACGGGTGTTTGGGCAGGAGTGAGAACTGATACAATGTATGTGAAAGAATCTGTTTCAGGCAAATATTCGCAAGTCCATCCACAATCTGCGTCGGAGATAACTCTCGGTAAATTCAAAATAATTGGCCATTCTGAGGAAGCTAATGATTCTTCCACAAACGGAACTGCATTCTGTCCCGGGTGATGAATGAAAGCTTTCCCAATCACTCTGGAAGCAGGCATTTTGTATATCTCAAACTGTTTGCTGAACGCTTTAACTTCTGTTATGCTTCTGTAAGAATTTGGCGATTCCTCTGCCATGCTCAAAATCGTAGGCTTTTTCGGGCTATAGCTTTCCGGAGTTTGGTTTGGTTTTTTTACTGTTTCGCTCACAAATTATTCCCCCTTTCTTCTTAATGGGTACATATACTTCCACGCCTTGCTCGTATTGAAAGTTGAATAAGTCGTAAAATTTGTCTGTATAATCAATTTCATATTCCGGGTGCGTTTTGAAAAAGAAGTCTTTTCCACCATCGAACAGAATTGAAGCGTTATCATTGTTTGTTTGCTTCTGATACATCCGCACGAACAGTCTGGAGGGATAAACAACCTCGTCAAATCCTTCTGGCGTATCCTCAAAATGAGTCACACGGCTCCCAAAATATGCTCCTTGTTCGCCTTTACTATTTCTGCCGCCAAAGGCAACCAAGTTTCCCAAATGGAGTTTGGCGCTTTTTGTAGCTTCTGCTGTATTCATTTCTTTGAAGAAATTCCACATGCATTCACCGTTATCGCCAGATTTCGCGATAATTTTAACATCTGGCAGGGTAACGACTTCATAGCTCACCGAATCATACTTTTCTTCGTCGGACTGTGGCTGTTTGACTGGCTGGTAAGTATACAGCATTTCGGCATTATTATCGTAATAACTAAAAGGATATGAGGAATCAGAATAGGTGTAATTTAAATCCTTTCGAAAATCGGAATAGGAGAAGGAAGACAGGGCGTTGTTGGCACTTTCACCGTACTTTTTACGCCGTTTGCCAAAGGTGGCGGCAGGAATGGTGAATATTACCGTGTCGGGCGGCAGCACATCCGGCAAAACGGTTCCCTCCTCCACCTCCACGCCAATGATATAGGTAAAATCTACTCCTGTGCGAATATCGCACATCACTGCGATATATTGACCTGGATTTTTATTACCCATCAACTTTTCCAAAAGCCCACAAGTGCCTTCCAGAATACTGCGGCGCACTATATCAATACTGTTAAGCCGAGCCAGCGGAGGACAAATCAATCGGATACCCACCACATGCTTTTCTGTGCATTTCACAATGCTGAAATCTTCATTTAATACTGTCACAAGGACTTCCTCAACCGTTTGGGCATTTTCCGCCATGCTCAAAATCTCTGGTTTTTTGGGACTATAACTTTCGGGGGCTTGACCTTGATTCTGTTTTTTTACTGTTTCACTCATTTTCATTCGCTCCTCTATGATTTTGCATCTTTACTCTACCATATAAAAACAATCATGTATTATCATTTTGTACCAATTTCTATGGGACAATATATCCTGATTTTCGGGTTATCAAAGCTCTCTTTCGCATCGTAAACCGCAAAAACAGAATTTTCGTCAGCGGTCATACCATTGTCATGCAACCAGGAAATCAACATATCACGATAATGACAATAGTCACCCATAACATTGCTGTGAAGTACAGCATATAGGCTCTCGTCGGGACAAAGATTTTGTATATTTTTTTCTTCCGGAACAGGTATTTCAATATTTACTCTAATCCCGCATGTAAAGGTATTTATACCTTCCTGAATATAGAATTCTTTTGATGTTTTTATAATGTGCGCATAATTCTTTGAAAGATAATCAACTACAGATTGTGAGGTGATTTGCTCGGCATTCAATCCTTTGGCTTTTGACACGAGAAACCGCATTGGTTGGATTTTTTCAAGCGTGATTTTATTGTAATCGTTCCGTTTTTGAATAGGCAAGTACAACCGGAGTTTCACAGGCTTACAATCGTTTAAGATATATTCTTCAAAGTATTGCTCACCTGTAGATTCAAACATACTGAGAGACAGCCAGCTTTTGTAAAGATAATCCCATGCCGAATTAATTTTTTCATCAATATTTCGGACTGTAGTTGACGCAAAAACAGCAGCATAGGCTGGTTTTTGATGTATTATTTCAAACCTGCTTAATTTTAAAATTTGTATTATATTATCAAAATCAGATATGAATAATTCATAACAAAAGCTCGTACCCTTTTGTTTGCCGTTTCTACCGAATATTCGGCCTTTGAAATCTGACCCAAGAGAAAGTAAATAACCTACCGCATTGTTTTCAATTCCCTTAAGGCCATGTTGATAAAATTTCAAACATAGTGTTTGCGGAATCATTTCGGTGGACACAGTGATTTGATTTTTAGTATTGCCGTTAAACGACGGGAAAAAGTAGTATACATCACTGTTTTTATATTCTATCGGTGTCATATGGACAGCATTTTTTACAACACGGCAAAGCGTCTGCTGCGATGAATAACCATATTCATAGGCTATGTCAGAAAGTGATAACTCTGACGTTTTTATAAGAGCCAAAGCATTGGACAACCGCCGTTTACGGATATATTCCTTAATCGGATGACCAGTAACACTGTAAAAGTCGCGATATAGCTGTGTATGCGAAACAAAGCCGAGTCTTGATAACAGTTCTGTATCTAAATCAAGAGACAGGTTGTTTTCAATATATTTGATTAATGCAGTTATACATTCTCTTTTAAAAGTATTTACATCCATATCATTATTTACATTAGTCCTCTGATAATATAAATAGCACTAAACCGCTGCCGCGGTGGTAATTAAACTAAAAGATAGTTCTTTATCTCCAAATATTACAGTAATTATAGCAGATTTCCTTTTGATACGTAATTACTTTAAAATAGATAATGAAAGCCGCCCAAATGGATAGTGCGATTACATGTATGGTAGCGACGGCCTGCGGCTCCCGATGCTGCATCACTTCATAGGATGCGGGTTCTTTATAAACTCCATGTATATCATAATAATTTTCTTCTCTCGCGGTAATCACCCGATAGGGTGATAAAGCAGATTATTTACATCTTTCCGGCAGGAAAAAAGCCGTCGGACTTCTTGCGATGTACGGTTCGTTATGTTAGTATCGTATCAGTACAACAGTTTTGGAATTGGCAGTGTATCCAGGAGTCTGCACGGAAACTCCTGCACGCATCTTTCCGTCCATTGTTTCCGCCCAAATTCTTTCAAAAAAAGCGTTAAATATCCGGATATTCGCCGTTTTTTTGAAAGTTTTGGACAAAAAAATGGCCTGAAAATATGCATACATTAGTTTCCGTGCGGACTCCTGGCGAAAGGGCGTGTAGCAGGTGAGGCGGTCTCCCTATAAAGGCAGGCTTTTGATTTGTGATATGGATGGCACGCTGCTGGACAGCAGTGGTAAAATCAGTAGTGAAAATAAGGCTGCGATTTTCAGGTATGTTGAAGGCGGAGGACTTTTTACATTGGCGACAGGAAGGCCGGTAGAGGCAGTGAAGCCGTATTTGCCGGAGTTGCCTGTAAATGTTCCCGCCATATTATATAATGGTGCGGTGATATACGATTTTCAATCAGATAGGATTTGTTGGGAAGATAACCTGCCGGCAAGCATTATCCGTCCGATACGGCAGATGATCGCACATTTCCCGGACATAGGCGTGCAGGTTTGCCATGGCGATAGGATTTATGTCGTCAGGCCGAATGATTATACCAATGCTCATATGCTGAGAGAAAAATTCAAACCGATTTTTGCTGAACTCGATGAAATACCCCAACCGTGGATAAAAATACTGTTAGCCTGGGATCCGGAAAAACTCCGTGATGTGGAGCAATATCTGAATGGCTTCAGCGAACCGTTCCGGCATGTATATTCCGAGCCTCAATTTCTGGAAGTGCTGAACAAGGGTGTTTCAAAGGGGAACGCTCTCAGAGTGCTCACAAATAAACTGGGGCTATCCGGGGAATGTGTCATCGCGATGGGCGACAACCTGAACGATGTGGAGCTGATAGAAGAGGCGAACATCGGCATCGCTGTAGGAAATGCACATAGCTCGCTGAAGGCTGCCGCTGATCTTTGCTGTGCCCATCATGACCGCAATGCAGTATCGGAAGTGATCGACTGGATCAAGGAAGGGAAGCTGTATAAAATTTCTGTTATAAATGACACAATTCATGATAAAATAAAAGCAGGTGAGGCCATACATGAATAGAAAATTGGTCAAATGGATAGCTTTAATAACTGTGATAATGATTTTAGCAACATCCTTCGGATTTCTGGGCTATTCCATCATTTTCGGCAATTAATGCACTATTTTGGAAACTGCATGTAAATAGGCATGTTAATAAAAGAAACGAAGGAAAGGTGTTGGCAAAAGTACCAGTGTTAATGAGCGGAAAAAGTAGAGAGCGGTTGAGAAAACCGCAGAAAGGCTGTGGGTTATGGGCTCGATAACAGGATCTTTCATCTTCCCACACCCGCCGGTATTGATACCTGAAGTTGGAAAGGGTGTGGAGAAGAGTGCCGGCGCTACGCTGGCTGCTCTTTCCAAAGCTGCAAGGGAAATAGGCAGGCTGAAACCTTCGACAATTATTCTTACAACACCGCACGGACCGGTATTTCAGGATTTTATCCATATCAACATTAAACGCGTACTGAGCGGCAATCTCAGAAAGTTTGGCGCCCCGGACGTCAAGCAGCAGTTCGAGAACAATCTTCATCTGGCAGGCATGATCATGAGTATTGCAAATACGGAAGGCATACCCTGTGGCGGGCTTGACAATGCGCTCATGTCGAAATACAGAATATCCGAGGAACTGGACCACGGCGCCATAATACCTCTTTACTTCATATCAAAAGAATGCAATAACTTCAAGCTGGTGCATATTTCCATCGCAGGACTGCCATTCAAGGAGCTTTACAGATTCGGCAGCTCCATTACGCAGGCGGTAGAGCAAAGTGACGATACAGTTGTTTTTGTTGCCAGCGGGGATCTTTCACATAAACTGTCCGAAGATGGACCTTATGGTTTTGACGCGAACGGTCCCGAATACGACAGACAGCTGGTTGAGAACCTTAAAATTCCGGATCCGGAGAGACTGCTGCAATTTGATGAAAGCTTTCTGGAAAATGCGGGAGAATGCGGTTATCGTTCCTTCATTATGATGTTCGGGGCCCTTGACGGATATGAGATCAAATCTCAGGTTTACTCCTATGAGGGGCCTTATGGTGTAGGCTATACCGTAGCAGAATTCAAACCGGTAAAAAGGACGGAGGGTGAAAGCCTGCTTGATAGGCTGGATAGGACGGAAATGGATAAGCTTAATGAAATCAGGAGCGCTGAAGACCCCTATATAGCCCTTGCCAGAAAATCACTGGAGATGTATGTGGCAGACGGTACTATTATTAATGTGCCGGATGTGCTTCCTGCCGAAATGGCAAAAAACCGGGCCGGTGTTTTCGTATCGATCAAGAAATCCGGGCAGCTCAGAGGCTGTATCGGAACGATTTCACCTGTCAGAAGGAATATAGCCGAGGAAATCATACATAATGCAATCAGTGCAGGGACGGAGGATCCAAGGTTCAACACCGTGGAGGAACAGGAACTGGATAGCCTGGTCTATTCGGTGGATGTGCTGGGTGAACCGGAGTTGATCCGCTCAATTGATGAGCTGGATGTAAAACGGTATGGCGTAATTGTCCGGTCAGGCAGGCGTTCCGGCTTGCTGTTGCCTGATCTTGAAGGAGTGGATATGCCGGATAAGCAAGTTTCGATTGCGCTTCAGAAAGCCGGAATAAAACCGACGGAGAATTATACAATGGAGCGCTTTGAAGTGATACGGCACAGATAATGACACAAAATACCTACCGCCCGTTTTTGCCGTGCCGTTGGCGGCAGTCACCGGCGACAGGCAAAACCGATACGGGCGGTTAGTATTTTGTGCACAGGTAGATTTATGATGCAGGCTATGTTTTATAAAAAATTAGATAACGGAAGTGTCCGGTGCTTTCTTTGCCCGCATGGTTGTACTCTGCAGCCTGGAAATACCGGAGCATGCCGTGCCAGAAAAAATGTAGACGGCCAGCTGTACTCGCTGAATTATGCCAATGTTGCTTCTATTGCCCTTGACCCTGTTGAAAAGAAACCGTTATACCATTTCCACCCCGGCAAACTCATACTTTCAGTGGGAACCTTCGGATGCAACTTCAAATGCAGCTTCTGCCAGAATTGGACCATAGCGCACCGTGACGCCCGTACGATGAAGCTTGAGCCTGCAGAACTGGCTGACCTCGCGGTGGAATATGCTGCCAAGGGCAATATAGGCATTGCATATACGTACAATGAACCATCCATATGGTACGAATATGTACTGGAATCCGCGAAGCTGGTCAAGGAAAAAGGCCTTGCAAATGTGCTTGTGACGAACGGCTTCATAGGCAAAGAACCTCTGGAGCAGTTGCTGCCCTATATCGATGCAATGAATATCGATGTAAAGGCATTTACGGAAGATTTCTATAAAAAATACTGCAAGGGGTCGCTCGAAGCTGTCATGAGGACAGTGGAACGCTCTGCAGGAAGCTGCCATGTAGAAATTACGACTCTGGTCATTCCGGGCTTGAAT
The DNA here is from genome assembly GCA_039679375.1 of Clostridiaceae bacterium. GTDB lineage: Bacteria > Bacillota > Clostridia > Acetivibrionales > DTU013 > JBDKVA01. The sequence goes on along the minus strand of JBDKVA010000063.1, from coordinate 19,432 downwards.
GATTCTCCCGATGAAATCGGAAAGCTTGCCAAATGGATTTCTTCCATTGATCCTGACATTGTGCTGCACCTGTCTAGATTTTTCCCGAATTACCAAATGACCGATATTCCACCTACACCGGCTGATACGCTGGAAAAAGCTCAAAAAAGTGCACAGGCATATCTTAAATATGTTTATCTTGGAAATATATAGTTTCCAAATTTCAAATATTAATTTTTTATAAAATGTTAAAAAACTGCTTACAAAGTAATAAAAAGAAGGTATAATTCTTATTGAGTAATATACTTGGTTCCATTATAAGCATTTGCAGTAGTGGAATTAATTGTAACCCGAGCAGGCGCGATCACTGAAGGTGCAGGGGTGTGAGGTATATTGAATTTTAATTTTTTCGACAACATCAATCTGAAGGATATGTTTGATAACTTTGCCGGTTATATGGGCTTTTACGACCCGTTAAATATAATAAGGTCTATCATTGACATCAGTGTTGTCGCGTGGGTAGTGTACAAGCTTATTGTTCTTGTCAAGGAAACCCGTGCCTGGCAGCTTATAAAAGGTATCCTGCTCATCCTGCTTGCAACGGAACTCAGTAAAATCCTCGGACTCAAAACGATTAATTTTATGCTTCAAAGTACCTTATCAGTCCTGGCTCTTGGCGCCATTATCCTTTTCCAGCCGGAACTGAGAAGGGCGCTTGAAAAGATCGGAAGGAGTCGCTTTAAAGACATCTTTGGTTTTGATGAAGCCAATTCGCAGATACAAATAACAGCCCTGATCGAGGAAATTGTTAAAGCATGTACGGAGCTGTCGGGTAAGTATACAGGTGCGCTGATCGTGATCGAAAGAGATACGAAGATCGGTGAGATCATCAATACAGGGACGCAGCTTGATTCCAACGTTTCAAGCGAACTGATCTGCAATATATTTGTTCCGGATACTCCGTTGCATGATGGCGCTGTCATCATACGCGGGAATAGAATCAAAGCGGCGGCCTGCTTTTTGCCCCTTACGGATAATCCGAACCTGAGCAAGGAGCTTGGCACAAGGCACAGGGCTGCACTTGGCATTACAGAGGTGTCGGATTCCATTGCAGTCGTCGTATCGGAGGAATCCGGAAAAATATCATTTGCATTAAACGGCGGCCTGACCAGAAACCTGACTTCGGATACACTCAGGAAAGCTTTAAACAAGAACCTGCTGGACAATCCGGCCAACAGTAAAAAAATCGGTATATGGAGGGTTAAAGCCAAGTGATTAATTCTCTTAAAAAAGATTGGAAAACAAAAATATTGGCTATCTGTGTTGCGATTATTTTCTGGATTTATGTCTTTAATGTTACCAATCCGCTTGAAAATAAAACAATTTACAATGTTCCGATCGAATTTAAAAATGGAAGCTATCTGGATGAGAATGGATATAAATTCAAAAGCACAATAATAAGCAGCATTGACATTACTGTCAGAGGACGGCACGAGGCGCTTGAAAAGGTAACTGCCAACGATTTTAACATTTCGCTGGATTATTCGCAGGTTAAATCGGCAGAGAGTAAAAAGCTTATCTTCAGTAAGCCAGTATGCAATAAAAAGGATGTAAGTATCGTATCGTACAGTCCTGAAGCCATTGATGTACAGCTTACCAGATATAAGGAATCAACTTTTGCAGTAGAACTGAAATCCAATATTACCATGAAGCCGGGTTATGTCCTTTTGAGCAAGTCATTGTTATCGGAGTCGCTTCCTATCAGAGATGAAGAATCCCTGGTCGACAGTATTGGCTCCGTAGTAGCCAACATTGAAGTAAAGGATATGGACAGGGATTTGACGAAGCAGTTACAATGCACGGTATATAACAAGGAAGGCAAGGAAATAAAAAATCTTATCAGTGTTCCTACTGTAACCGTCAAGGTTGAGGTTGCAAAGGAAGTGCCTGTATTCCTTGTAACAAAAGGAAGGCTTGCCGCCGATTATGTTGAGACGCTCAGGGTCATCGATCCCGTAAAGGCGTTGATTACGGGACCTGCCGATACGCTTGCGGGCATCGCTGAAATAAAGACGGAGCCGGTAAATATCGAAAAAATAAGCGGTAATTTCTCTGATTCCGTTCCTTTGATCGTGCCGGAGAGCGTGAAGCTTGTCAATACGCCGAAAGATATTACCGTTAATATTAATGTGGAAAAGCTGGTACTTCGCGACATTGAAGTTTTAAATGAGGATATTTCCATTCTGAATGCGAAGAATGACGGTACGTTAGCATATGAGATCAAGACAGAAAAACTGACGCTCCAGTATAAAGGCAGACAAGCCGACGTCGACGCGATCAAGCTGGAAAATCTCAAACCTTCTGTCGATGTGGCCGGACTTGCCGAGGGCGTGCACAGGCTGCCGCTCATTATTACCTCGCCTTCACAGGCTAAACTCATGCAGCAGGCTCATGTGGAGGTTAAAATTTCAAAAACACCTGAAACTCCGCCTGCAGAGAAGAAGGAATAAATTGTTGTAATCAAATTGAACCGGGATAATGAATGAATGTTTATTCTTCCCGGTTTTTTTACGTCCTGAGCTTAAGACAAAAAATGTATTTACAAGTATAATATATTGAACTGCCGTATTGTTTAAAAGGAGGGGTCATATGAGCACATTACCGTCGGTTATTTGTCTGATTCCGGTAACCTTGCTCGTTGTAACAGGATTTCTGATAAAATATAAAAAAGCTTACTGGCTGATATCGGGTTATAATACCATGTCGGCTGAAAAGAAGAAGAATGTGGACACGAAGGCGTTGGGAGAATTCATTGCCAATGTTTGCTTTATCATTGCCGGCATTGTTTTAGCGGCTACCGTACTGCTGGCTCTAAAACAGACGGCAATAGCCGGTATTATATTTGTATTGATATTTCCCGTGATCATTTACACTTTGGTCCATGCACAAAAATTTGACGGCAATAATTTTAATTCAGAGGGGAAAATGAAAACAGGATCGAAGGCAATGGTTGGTTCGATCGTAGCGGTGCTTGTTCTGATTACAATAATGGTGGGAGTAATGATGAGTCAAAGCAGCAAACCTGCCGGATATACTTTAGGGAATGGCATGCTGACCATATCAGGGATGTATGGTCAGGAAATTGATTTACGGAAGGTTAGCAGTCTGGATATGAAGGATACCATCCCCGAGGTGCTTTTAAGAACGAACGGTTCTGCTCTGGGATCCATGCTGAAGGGAAATTTCAAGCTGGAGTACCTGGGGCAGGCGAAGCTGTTTATAGACCGGTCCCAATCACCTTTTATCTTTATCTATGCGGATGGAACGGCAATCATCATAAATTGCGGCCAAGGCGAAGAAACAAAAGCGTTTTATGAAAAGCTCAAAACGGAATGGCAGGCTTCGGGCGGGGGAAAATGAATGACGGAAGGGCAGCCTATGCGGAAAGTAGAGACAACAGAAATGTTACACAGGGGGTAATCGTTAAGGTATGAAAAAGACATGGTGTGTTTTATTGATAACGGCGCTGATAATTGCTTTTTATGGATGCAGCACAGCAGGCGACGAGAAGAAAAAGATCTACAGCGACGATGAATTGATTCGCAGTAAAGGGGATTCATTCAGTTTCCAGGATCGAACCGGGGAAACCGGTGATTCTCAAATAGAAGTAAAATATAGCAAATTCATCGGCGATCAAACTATTTGGAATATTGCAGTTGATAAGCAGGGTGAGATTAAATTCGAATTCAAATCCGATGTAGACAGCGGGAAGTTCAAAGGGGTCCTGATACCGGAGAGCGGCGATATTACCACTGTTTTTGAAGGAAGCAAGGAAGGCAGCCACATGGTTGTATTGCCTGAGGGCAAATACCGCTTCAAAATTGTAGGAAATAATGCCAGCGGGGAGATCAAAATCGATCTGATACTGGGAAAGGAAATGAAATCAACCGCTGTAGAAGATTAGAAAATTATTGTGCTTCAACTTTCAAATGGTTATAATTAACACTGGGAGTGCAGGGTGTAAACCAGTATGAATATTTGAAATACAGGAGGAACATCATAGATGGCAAGACTTTTTGGAACGGATGGCGTCAGGGGAGTTGCAAATACGGAGCTTTCGGGGGAACTCGCCTATAAGCTCGGGCAGGCCGGCGCATATGTGCTGACTGCTGAAACCAAACACGCACCGAAAATACTGGTAGGTATGGATACAAGGATTTCGGGGCATATGCTGGAATCAGCCCTTGTTGCCGGCATTTGCTCGGTCGGCGCGGAAGCCGTATGCCTTGGCGTCATACCAACTCCGGCTGTAGCTTATCTGACAAGGTATTATGGAGCGGATGCCGGCGTTGTGATATCGGCTTCGCATAACCCCTTCGAATTCAATGGAATCAAGTTTTTTGATTCAAAAGGTTACAAGTTGCCCGACAGTATGGAAGACAGCATTGAAGAGCTAATCAGGAAAGGCGCGGAAGAAATTCCATTGCCGATTGGAGAGAAAATAGGGAAGAGGAGCACAGCAGAGAACTCAATCAGAGATTATGTAAACTTTCTGAAAAGCACAATCAGCTGCGACCTGAAAGGCCTCAAAATTGCTATTGATTGCGCCAACGGCGCATCCTACAAGGCTGCGCCCATGATGCTGGCCGAGCTTGGCGCGGAGGTCCGGGTCATCCACAGCGATCCAAATGGAATCAACATTAATAAAGATTGCGGTTCAACCCATATTTCAGCGTTAAAAAAATATGTGACCGAGTGCGGAGCCGACCTGGGCTTTGCATTTGACGGCGACGCCGACCGTGTGCTTGCCGTAGACGAAAACGGCAGGCTGGTGGACGGTGATCAGATCATGGCCATTATTGGCCTTATCTTGAATCAGAACGGCAACCTTGACAAAAATACGATTGTGGTTACGGTGATGAGTAATCTGGGACTTGATATCATGGCTCAGAAAAATGGGCTGCATCTGGTCAAAACCAAGGTGGGCGACCGTTACGTACTTGAGGAGATGCTGGAAAAAGGCTACGTGCTTGGCGGTGAACAGTCAGGCCATGTCATTTTCCTGAAGCATAACACTACAGGGGACGGACTTCTTACGGCACTTCAACTGCTCAGTGCAATAAAGGCAACCGGAAGGAAGCTCTCCGAGTTGGCGGGAGTCATGCAGGTCCTGCCGCAGGTATTGAAAAACGCAAGAGTAAAAAATGAGAACAAGCATCATTATATGGAGGATGAGCTGGTAGCAAGGCTTTGCTCTGAGCTCGAGACCGAATTCCACGGCGAAGGCAGGGTACTGATCCGGCCATCCGGTACGGAGCCTCTTGTACGTGTGATGATAGAGGGCAAGGACAAAGAGTACATAACAAAAAGAGCCGCAGAGCTTGCGGCTATCATTGAACAAAGGCTTGGCTGAGCTAAAGCCGGTCTCTTGGCTGAGCTAAAGCCGGTCCTATTGCGTCAGTAACTTATTGCCGCGAAACTGCAATAAAAAGCAAGAAAATAGTTTCACATTCGCGGCAATAAGTACATTCGTTGGGTTGTGGGCGGTAGCCCACATTGGTTATAGCGGGCAGATCGGTTCACCTTTTTGCAACCAGTTCGCCGGTATTTTTCAGTATATAGTTTTCAGGTACATACCCTCTTACAGAGGTGAGAGGGTATACAATGCTGTTTTTACCAATTACCGTTCCGGGATTTAATACCGAATTGCAGCCTATTTCAGCATGGTCTCCGATCATAGCTCCAAACTTTCTCAAGCCTGTTTCGATATATTCCGTCTCATTTTTTATTTTTACCGTTTCACCGATGGATTTCAGGTTCGAAAGTATGACGCCGGCGCCCAAATGGGCTTTATAGCCTAGTATTGAATCGCCAACATAATTAAAGTGCGGAACCTGTACTTTATTGAATAACAGAGAGTTTTTCAATTCGGTGGAATTGCCGACCACAACTTCATTGCCGATAATCACGTTCTCCCTTATGAATGCGCATTGGCGGATTTCACAATTATAACCTATAATGGCTGGGCCTTTTATACATACGGTTTTTTCTATGGTAGTGCCTTTCCCGACCCAAACAAATTCGCCGATCCTTTCGAAATCAGCCGGAAGGGTTTTGGAAAACCTGATCAAAAAGGTTTTGATCTTTGACAATGCCTCCCACGGATATTTTACTCCTTCAAATATCGCTTTTTCTGAACATTCGGAAAGATCAAACAGACTATCAACATATAGGTTCATAATGGTACTTTCCTTTCGTTATTTTATAATCAACATACATAATACAGCATTTCCTCTTATTATGGTAGCATCAATTCCTTCAGCATTTTATCCCTGTTGTTGATAAAAGCGCGCGTGACCTGGTAATGCTCTGTTTCTTCGTACTTTACCCTTTTTAGGCCATCCCTGATTTCATATATATATGCGTCAGGATAGGCCATAATGATGGGCGAGTGCGTTGCGATAATGAACTGGGAGTCTTTATTAACCAGCTCATGTATCCTGCTGACCAGCGACATCTGCCTTGAAGGCGACAGGGCTGCTTCCGGTTCATCCAGTATATAGACGCCTTTCCCGCGCAATCGGTTCATGAACAATGAAAAAAAGGACTCCCCATGGGATTGCTCATGCAATGATTTCCCGCCAAAGGCGGCTTTGATAGGCGGTCCGAAGCTATCTTCCCTATCCAGTGCATCAATGTACGTGGCGACATTGTAAAAGCTTTCCGCTCTCAGGAAGAATCCATCCTTAGGTCTCTTTACTCCCTTTACAAGCTTGATAAAATTGAAGAGCCCGGAGTGTGATTCCGCGGTGGAAAATGAGAAATTCTTCGACCCGCCTTCGGGATTGAAGCCATACGCAGCTGCAATCGACTCCAGAATCGTTGATTTACCTGTCCCATTCTCGCCGATGAAAAATGTGACTTTGGGATGGAAAACCAGATTGTCAATATTTTTTATTGCAGGCAGACAAAAAGGGTATTCCTTGAAGGAAGGAATCTGTTCCCTTTTCAAATCCACACTTTTTATATATTGGTTTGACAGCTCCAAATCCATATCGAAGGATCCCCTCACTCCTTTTTTATTCTATCATGTGAATATGAATTTTGCCATATGAGGATGGTTATGATTGTGCCGTAATTAGGAGATCTTTTCATTATTTTTTTGCTTCATTTCTGCAACGAAAAGCCTGAAATTCATTTTATCCTGCTCGAAACGCAAAGAATTGATCTCATTTGTCAGCTGTCTTATTCTTATAATGATAATAGCGAAAAAGACTAATAGGAAAAAAGATACTATAGTTATAATAATTAAATTATACAATTTATCCATGTTTTATTCTCTTTCCTCAGTATAAAATATATTGAATATTCTACCATATAGTACGTTATTTTGCTTGGAATCAAGGCTAAAGTACTAATAAGATAGGTATTTAGCCCTATAAGAAAGCCGGCATTATTTGTTTATAAGTACCAATCCAATGATGCAAAAAACTGCTCCAAGCACTTTATATAGCTCGAAGCCTTCTTTATAAAATAGTATACCGATGGGAATCAGTATGACGGCAAGAAATATGTTTGCCACTAATGAGCCTATACTGATGTTCCAGCCAGCCCGGTAAGCCATCAAATAACCAAATTCGAGACCTACAATTGCAAAGCCAAGGGCTATGCTGGTCCAATTTAGTTCTTTAAAGGATTGGAAAAGATTCTTGTCAGATTTGTAAAAAAACGACAGGATAAATGTCAGAATAGTCGAAGTCAGATAGGTGATGAGCAGGGCGGCAAAGGGATTAGCTTTTTGCGGTGTTGATTTCTGACTTATATTATAAAGCACATTTGATGCCACAATGATGACTATTGATATCACATACATAAGCATGAGCTTTACTCCATCAATACTTTAAAATAATGAATCTATCATACCAGCTGGATTTACTGAAATCAAGCAGTACTTTCTCAGTGAAATCACTAATTTAAGTTTATAAATATAGTTAACATAAATGTCATTGCTGAAGGGACCTATGAAAAAAATAGCGTCGTAAAAATGAGACTGTACAAGTCAAGATATTTCATGCTTCATGCTTCAGTTGCGCAGTTCGTAAATTTCATTTGACAATCCATATTCATTTTGAATATACTGTGATGTAGACGATTTGTATTTACATATGCAGACGGCTTATGAAAATTTGTTTGAAAGAAGGTGCTCATAAACAAAGAAGGATTTGTTAAGGCAGGATTGATGCCCGGAAAGTGAGGGTAGATACAGGGCAACAGAACAAGCGCCAGGACGCGGCGGATAACTATCGGCGCGTCGACGAGGAGAAGGAGGTCACGGCAATTCCGATATAAAGGAAAATGCTGTGAGGTATCGAAAGATTCGGCGGAAACCTTCCGGTTGGCCACGATCGCAGAGCTTAACAGAAAATGCAGGCAACTGTACAACAAAAACAGCTCAGGTGGCAATCCTGATCATATCTTAAAATCCACAGAGTAATTTTACAATTTATTTAAATATCTCCGGCTTTTCATATAGCCGGCAGATATTATCATCGTGTGCATTTATTTCCATGGCAAACGTATTTAAGCGGTAAAAACCTGCCGGTGAATTACTGCCATACTTTGCAACGGTCATGAAACATTGCATAGCTCTGCTACAGCTGTGAACGCAACATTGCAGCAGTCAAGCGGCAATCTATTTTAACAATTTGAAGTTGTAAAGGAGTATGAATTATGTGTGGAATAGTTGGATATATAGGTGAAAAAGAAGCAACCCCCATTTTGCTAAACGGCTTAAAGAAGCTGGAATACAGGGGTTATGACTCGGCAGGCGTGGCGCTGTTTGATCATGGACGCCTGTCTGTAATAAAATGCAAGGGCAGGCTTGCTGCACTTGAAGAAAAGCTGGGTACAGGTACCGTTGGCGGAAACATCGGTATTGGGCATACGAGATGGGCAACACATGGCGAGCCTAATGACGTCAATTCACATCCTCACCTGAGCAATTCCGGAAAAATAGCGGTCGTTCATAACGGTATCATTGAAAACTACATGAAGCTGAAGGAATTTCTGATAGCTAGAGGCTACAGGTTCGTATCGGACACGGATACCGAGGTGGTGGCACATCTGGTGGAATATCATTACCTTGCCAATGGCGATCTTGTAAAGGCTGTCATGGAATCGGTCAACGAACTGGAAGGTTCCTATGCGCTGGGCGTTATATGCAGCGACTGCGACGACAGGTTCGTCGCGGCAAGAAAAGACAGTCCGCTGATCGTAGGTCTCGGGAAGGGTGAAAATTTTATTGCCTCCGATATACCTGCTATCCTGGAGCATACCAGGGACATTTATATACTGGAGGACAAGGATATAGCCGTATTGAGCAAGGATAAGGTCACGGTTTATGATATTTACGGAGCTGAATCCAAAAAGAAAATTTTCCATGTGGACTGGGATGTAGCAGCCGCAGAGAAGTCTGGTTTCGAGCATTTTATGATGAAGGAAATATTTGAAGAACCAAAGGTCATTAAGGACACCATCAGCCCAAGAATGAAGGATGGAAGGATTGAACTCGATAACATCAGCATCACCCCTGAGTACCTTCGAGGGATCGAAAAAATATTTATCGTAGCCTGCGGAACAGCATATCATGCGGGTATGGTCGGAAAGTATCTCATAGAGAAGCTTGCCCGCATACCGGTTGAGACCGATGTTGCATCCGAGTTCAGATACAGGGATCCGATCATCAGCAACAAAAACCTTATTATCATCATCAGCCAATCCGGCGAGACGATTGACACGTTGTTTGCATTAAGAGAAGCGAAAAAGAAGGGCTCCAAAGTATTGTCCATCGTAAATGTCATTGGAAGTTCCATTGCCAGGGAGTCCGATCATGTGCTGTATACGTGGGCAGGCCCGGAAATTGCGGTTGCTTCCACAAAGGCATACAATACACAGCTTGCCGCATTAATGCTTATTGCACTGGAATTTGCGCAGAAAAAGGGCACACTGGACTCTCAGCACATGCAGAATATTATGAACGGCCTGAGGGAAATTCCCGCGGCTATAGAAAAGATACTGTCAAACAGGGAGGATATACAGAAATTTGCCGCCAAGCACTATAATGCAAAAAGCATTTTCTTCATCGGCAGAGGGCTTGATTATGCACTTTCCATGGAAGGTTCGCTGAAGCTGAAGGAAATCTCCTACATACACTCGGAGGCGTATGCAGGCGGTGAATTGAAACATGGTACCATAGCCCTGATCGAAAAGGGAACACTGGTCGTTTGCCCAATGACGCAGGACAGCCTTCATGAGAAGATGGTCAGCAACATCAAGGAAGTAAAGGCCAGAGGCGCTGTCGTGATGGCCATTACACAGCAGAAGAACAAGGACGTTGAAAGCCTTGCCGACATGGTCGTCACCATCCCCGATATCGACCCGCTGCTTGCCCCGATCGCAGCGGTGACTGCAATGCAGCTTTTTGCCTACTACATGGCGGTGCTCAAAGGCTGCGACGTGGATAAGCCGAGGAACCTGGCGAAGAGCGTGACAGTGGAGTAGAGGAGGGATAGGGAAGTGGAGGTGTTGCGATGATATTCGTAAAGAAAATTAGTGTCTGCATAATGGGGTTAAACCCCTCGCCTTTCAGGCGAAGCCTTTATGTCAACCTGCTGGAATCAGAAGTCAACTCTTTTGAAAGACTAAACAAGAGGTGACGGGTTTGGAAAATTACAGAAAGACAGCGCATAGTACGTATGACATAAAGTATCACATCGTGTGGATAACGAAATATCGAAAGCCGGCTATAACGGGAAAAATAGCCGAACGAACCAGGGAACTGGTTCGAGGCGTATGCAAGTGCAACGAAGTGGAAATATTGGCAGGGCATGTATCAAAAGACCATATACACCTGCTGGTATCGGCACCGCCGCATCTATCGGTAAGCAAGCTTGTGTTTGACATATTTTTTTAAAATGGTTATACTATTGTTACAACCTAATTAAAACTATTTTTATTATATTTAAGAGTGTTTTTAACAGTTTTTAGATTTACAAAGTATTATAAAGACTAATAAGATTAAAGGGCTGCTGATGTAGCCCTTTATATATGTGTGTAAAATGAGTCTTGTTAGTTAGGTGAAAAGCATTCGTTTTTGCTGGTTTCATTGGCTCGGAAAGTGCCTGTAAGTAAAATACATTCGTTATGTTATGGAAATAAGACGGGAACAAATCAAAATGATAGAAGCAACGAAAACAAAAACTTTTTGGAAGATCGCATTTATAGTAGTTTTTATCATATACCTATTGCTGCTGTTCTATTTAACTTTTTTCAGTCATATATATGGGCGGGGATACTTTCATAGAAGTATAAATCTGATACCATTAAAAACGATTTTACAATATGTGTCGAGTCAATTACCCATTAAAATAATCGTTGTGAATCTATTTGGCAACATAGGAGCATTTGTGCCAATGGGATTTTTATTGCCGCTTATATTTAGCAAATGCTCTAATTCTCTAAGAGTGGTATTGATTTCTATTGGGGTTTCTATGTTTATCGAAATCATACAATATTCATTTGGGGTGGGAGCGGCAGATGCAGATGATCTTATTTTGAATTTGGCTGGCGGATTGGCGGGGTATGCAATTTATTCATTGGCTAGGTTTGCGAAGTTAAGCTATTTGAAAAAATTTGGCAATTGCGAATGAATATCTTAGCAATTAGCGTCAAGAAAATTGAGCCATAAATTGGTATCCATGTATAACCATAACCACTTTAATGCTAATAAGCTTACTCAGCAAAACATATGTTATTTCATCAATAAAGGGTTTCAGCATTATAAAAGAAAAACATTATGCATAACCCAAATTATTACTGATGTTGAAAAGCATCTATCAAAGCAACTATGTTCTCCGGCGGTACATCACCGGGAACACTGTGTGTAGGCGCAGCAATATATCCGCCATCCTTGCCGAGAATTTTGATTATTTCCCTGGTTACGGATTTAATCTCCTCAGGTGCGGCAAAGGGCAACAGCCTTTGCGTACTTATACCTCCCCAGAATGTAAGATTGCTGCCGTACTCCTTTTTCACTTTCCCAATATCATATATCTCAGGTTGAAAGGTCTGGTATACATCCAGTCCCATATCAATGAGGTCGGGCAATATCTCGCTGATGTCACCACAGGAGTGCTGGGATACAAACTTACCCTTGTTTTTCACTCTTTCATACATTTTTGCAACTCTGGGTTTAATAAACCTTCTCCAGCAGTCGGGACCCATGATAAGACCCTTCTGCTGCCCCCAGTCATCACCAAAATGGAAACCGTCAATATCGTATTCCAATGCGATATCTATAACTTTTAGATTGTGTTCCAGGATACTGTCCAAAAGGTTCTCAACAAACTCCGGTTCAATCAGCATGTTTATTAGCAGGTTTTCCATCCCGGTCAGGGTCCATGCCCTCTCAAACATGGAAAAGCCAATGCAGGGCAGACGGAAGGTATCGCCACTATCTTTAACAACCTTTTCCATCTGGGACCTTAAGTAATCTTCGTCCACGTCCGGCATTTGATAACCATTTATATCAGGCTCAGGTATCAATATATTGTCTATTACCCCGATATCCTTATCAGCACCGTTTTTATTCCATACGACTCCAAATTCATCCTTCCAATAACCGCTTCCATGTAAGAACTCTACCTGCGGTGGTTTACAATCAACCAATGAAATGTGGTTACCGATTTTGTCTTGAAAATCCTTATCTCCAAGATAATTTGCAACATTCTTATACTCCTGCTGTGTAAAAAAAATGCTATATGGCACAAAGTCCGTAGTCTTATGTGTTATTGCCTTTATTACCCTTTCCCGTTTCGTCACTGTTATAATCTCCTTTAAGAATAAAGTGATTCCGAAATCATTTTATCTGTAAAAGCAAAGATATCATATATACAGGACTGCTTTTATTAGCACTGCCGTGCTTCAATTTTGGATTTTGTCCTATGCTCGGTCGCAGAAACCCCATAATGCCTTTTAAAAATCCGTGCAAAATAATTCTGATCTTGAAATCCCGTTGAAACTGCTATATCACTTATTTTTAAATCCGTTTGTTCGAGGAGGGATTTTGCCTTCTCAAGCCTCCTGTCTATAGTGTATTTTGTAAGTGAAGTATTGAAGGAGGCTTTTATTATATGGCTAAGGTATGATCTGCTCAAGTTTAGTGAAGTGCTTAGATCCGATATAGTAATATTTTTATGCAAATTGTTATCAATAAAGTTTTTAATTTTCTCAAGCAGCATCGGTTGACGTACATTAACCAGCTTGCTTAAATGTATATATTTTGCGCAAATCTCCATTATTCCGGATGCGGAAATAATTTTATCTATATCCAGGCTTTGTAAGTTATAAAAAGCACTCTCAAGTTCATTGAAATCAATTTTGAAATCCTTGCAGCGTTGGAGTGCATTCTCCCATGAGTTTTTATCCGGTTTTCCATTGAGGGTTTGACCCATCATCAGGTAACCAAGAAGCTTTTCAGTAAAAAATATTGGAGCCACAGCTTCCCTTAACCCTGCATGGCACTGATATACAAATAGATTTCCAGTCCGGTTTGCTTCTTCAAATGCGTACCTGTCACATTCAATGCATCTGGCAGTTGCCAAAGAATCGCCTTTTAGTATATTGCAAAAGGAAGAGGATTCCTTTGGAACATTTACACTGAATTTCATATCATGACTTACAAAAGCAACCCTGATACCTGTTATAATATAGAAATCACGGAGTATATTCTCAATATTTTTTCTATCGGCATAAACGCTATACATTTCCAATATCTCCATTGCAAGCGTAAGATATTGATTTAAGTCTGAAATATTTTATTTTAACTATACTCGTTTTCCTTAACTTTAACAATAGAATTAAATATAATGAATTTCAGATGTAATTGAAGTCTATCTTTTTGTATTGGAAAAGTTTCCTTGACAAGAACATATGTTTGATATATGATTGCCCCATAGACCAGAAGTATTGAGTAGTAGGTAATATGCGGGAGTTTGAAGGTTAATATGCTTATATCTTGTTTAACTCTCTGGTAAATGAATGGCTCGATAGGGTGGAGGAGGAAAATGGCTAAATGAATTTTACAGAACAGGCTATAAAAGAATTTCTGGTTAGGGCAAAGAGGAGTACATATGCTGGAGACGGGGCTCTTTCTGTATCCTCAAGGCCGAACTCAAAGGATTTGCATTATTGTGAGGGCGATTTACTTTATATAGACATATATCTCGGAAATATGGATTTTATTGGCGAGGAAGCGGTTTTTAAAAATCAAGTACCTGTATGGGGAATGAACTACTATGGAAAGATGTTGATTTCTGATATTCCCGAGGGGTTCAGCCAGTGCCTAAAAAGTGCTTTAAAGGCACTTCAACCGGAGTATCCGTTTAGGGGACCGGCAGTGTTTGAACATGAAGGATATACCTATAAATGTTCCTGGCAGGGGAGTTTATCAGATTTCAGCGGGAACGAGGAAATATACCTCAATGGAACTTGCATATACAAATTGAGTTTTCATGGTGGATATATAAAGTAAGTAACACAGAGTTTTTTTCAAAAAAATTTCATGATGCTATCCAACATGAAATTGAATCCCATAACGGACAGTATTGCACACAAAAATCTTCAGATATATTAGGGAAAACAGAGTCATTATACGAAAAAAATAAATGCGGACGTTGTGATTCATGCACTGGAGGGGGATTAGGATATTACTATGTATATCCTGACGGTAGAGAAGTAGTAAGGTGTGGAGCCTATCCAATCATTATTCCTAACCTGGCAGTCACCGATATCGATGAGGTGAAAAGGTTACTCTTAGAGCAACATAACTATTTTTTGACTATTGCATAATGTATAAATAAAACATATAACTATATGTATATTGTTTCAATATTTATCGTATAGGTTTATAGCGCCATTGTAAGAAAATGCGCTGTATAAGAGTAATGCAGGGAGGATAGTATAATGGGCGAAATGCGTTTTGAGCAATCTGTCATGGGAGTATCTGTATACTATAATGATAAATTTTTATGTCATGTAAGTGGAATGGAAGATGCTGAACGCTTAAAAATACTATTATTCAATAAGCAGGAACTAATCGATAATATGAAAAATGCTCTTATTGAATTGGTTGATGCAGTAAAAAACATGGATATCAACAAACAGAAGGAAGTAATACGATTTGCAAGGAAAATATTAGAAAAGGAATAATAATCTTAAAAACGACAGATTCGGTAAGAAAAAAACAGGTTGAAGGGTTGGTACAGCTATGAATCAAAAAGACAGAATGCTGGCCGGCCTGCCATATAAGGCATGGCTGGACGGATTGCAGGAAGAACGAATGGAGAATAAAAAGAGGATTTATGAGTATAATCACTGCCTGCCGGATGAAACCATTAAAATTGATAAGCTAATAAGGAATATTCTTGGTAAAGCAGGTGTAGGAGTGAATATTGAAGCTCCTTTCCATTGTGACTATGGAAAGAATATTGAAGTTGGAGATTACTTTTTTGCCAATTTCAACTGCATCATTTTAGATGTGGGAAAGGTAACCATAGGTAATAATGTACAGTTTGCTCCGAATGTTTCCATATATACGGCAGGACATCCAATACATCCGGACTCACGGAATTCAGGATATGAATACGGTATCGGGATAACAATAGGGGATAACGTCTGGCTTGGGGGTAATGTTGTTGTTAATCCGGGAGTTCATATAGGTAATAATGCTGTTATCGGTTCCGGGAGTGTTGTTATCGGAGATATTCCTGATAATGTGATAGCAGCAGGAAATCCTTGCAGGGTTATTCGTGAGATTACAGAGGAAGACCGTAAGTATTATTATAAAAATTACGAATTTGATGTTGATGATTACACGGATTAGCCATTATAATACTGTGTCATAGTGGGGTGATATTTATGAGTTCTTATCTTGTTTATTCTATAATAGCAATAATTACAATATTATCTGTGCTGGCAACAGTTATTATCTCGTTAAAGAGTAAAAAAAGCAGGTTCTTCAAGTATTTACCTTCCATTTTAACCGCCGCTTCAGCATTGGTTTTTTGTATAATAGAAACGATTGCTTATCCCGGCGGCTATATTGGAATTGTGTATATAGTTGCTCTATTGATTTCATCTCCGGTAATTTTGTTATCATTGATCATTGCTATATCATTTGATATATATGACTTGTATAGAAATAAAAAGAATAAGCCTAAATAATTTTGCGGGTGAACAAATATTAAGTTGTAAACAAAAACAAAAGATTTGAGAGTCGGGCGGAGGGTAGCTGCTCTTATGATTTTCAACAGGATAAGAAGCGCTTTATTGATATCTGTTCAGAAGAGCTATATAAAAGAGTTTGATATCAACATTAATACAATAAATGTCGCCAGGGCAAGAATTACGGCAATGGCCTTTGTCGGCATAGAATTGCTTGTGCTTGTTGCTTCATGCATCATCAAGGGCGGCAGAATGCTCACCACTCCTGACATATACTATACGGCAATGTACGTTTGGTTCCTTTCAGTCATGTCGGTATATCTATTTCTATTTAGTAAATTCAGGAAAAACGTTCCTGAACATGTCAGGGCGATACAGGCTGCAGGGTTATCCTTTACTGCCTTTGCACTATCCTGGTGCGCAGGGATATCCTTATTGGATCAATTGTCAAGCGGGCAGGTTATTGTATATACTGTGGCAATATTAGCTATTGCAGTTACTCCATTCTTTAAACCGACCGCTTTTTTAACCATGTATTTAGCCATACATGCAGCATTCCTTCTCCTGTTGCCTTATTTTCAAAAATCCAGCGGGCTTTTGTTTGGAAATATAATTAACAGCACCACTTTCCTGATTATATCGTGGGCTATTTCATATATGAGGTATAAAAAGCTGGCAGAGGATTTTAATTACAGAAAGACAATAAAGGAGAAAAACGATGAATTAAATCGGGTAAACAAGGAATTGGAGGAAGTGAATCAAAAGCTTGAAACGCTTTCCCGGATAGACAGTCTGACGGGCATTTACAACCGATTCATGCTGGACAGGGCAGTTAAGGCAGAATGGAACAGGTGTAAACGAAATCATACACCATTATCCGTTATGATGATCGACATCGATTATTTCAAGATATTCAACGACAATTACGGCCACCAGGCTGGTGATGATTGCATCAGACGGGTTGCCTATGCTTTACAGGCTTGCACGAAACGATCTTCCGATACGGTAGCCCGGTACGGAGGTGATGAATTTGCTGTAATACTTCCATATACTGAAAAAGAAAATGCATCCAGGCTTGCACAAAAAATGAAGGATACTGTCGCAGAGCTTTCCATTCCGCATGCATATTCCAACGTTTCAGAGAAAGTGACGATCAGCATAGGGGTCAATACAGTCATACCGTCCAAGGGGGATTCTCTTGAGGAGTTTATCCGGTCGGCAGATAAAGCATTGTATAGGGCGAAGGAATGCCGTAACGAAATTGTTGTGGCAGAGCCACAGCACCTTTATGAGGAAAAGGCTTCACAAGTGTGATATTTGAAAGAAAAGATAAGATTACTGTAATGTGGGGGATTAAAGATGGAACACTTTGAAAATGAATTTTATTTTAGCGATGACAAATCATTGCTTTCTATTGACAGCGTATGCGATTTATTAGCGCAAAGCTATTGGGCAGATACAAGGGCAAAAGAAAAGATTGAGGTGTCTATAAATAACTCTATTTGCTACGGAGTCTATCATAATAGCATTCAAGTAGGCTTTGCCCGCGTTATTACAGATTTTGCAACTATGTACTGGTTGTGTGATGTAATAATTGACAAAGAATATAGGGGTAAAGGGCTTGGTAAAAGATTGGTAGGTTTAATCACAGGCTCAGAGGAGCTAAAAGGGTTAAGAGGGATTTTAAGAACGAGGGATGCACATGGTTTGTATGAGCAATATGGCTTTGTTAGGGATGGAGAACATTTTATGGTGTGCGTTGACTAAGAAATTTACCTATGATACCATACAAACAAGAATAGATGTTTTAGTTTAATTTGACAAATAAAAAGGGGTAAGTTTATCTAGATGAGGCAGTCTATGAATAATGAACTGGATTATATAATATCTTTTTGTGACGAATTTGGATATCCTGCTGAAGCAAAGGCAGCTATTATATCTGCTTACAAGCTGTTATCTCAAAATAGCTGTGCTTGCGAATCATTTCAAAAGTATGTACTGATGTATAACGGCGACAGGCTGAATGATTTTAGCGCAGTGTTTGATGATCTTGATGCAGCTGCTGATCTTTGTAAAGTTCATAAATATACACTTCATCTTTTGCTCTTTATATGCCTGTCAAAGCATACCAGGGAGCTATACGAAAGAAAGGGCATCTCATATGAAATTTTTCATGACAGTATGTCGGATCTCAAGTGGAAACTGACGGAATGCTACAATATGTATGGAATATGGGGTTCATTTGTTTCAAGATGGTTTCCCGGATTCTTTATTTTAACGCGTTTTGGACTTGGACGGTTGCAGTTTGAAATTGTAAATTTTAAAGAAAATTACAAAAAGGGAAATTATACATTAAAAGAGAATGATACTGCTATAAATATACATATACCGGCATGTGGACCTTTGCTTCATGATGAATGCATTGCCTCTTATCATAAAGCCGCAGATTTCTTTAAAGACTATTTTGCAGGGCGTCCGGTTGCTTTTGTTTGTACTTCATGGTTGCTGTTTCCGTATCATAAGGAATTTTTTCCAAAGAGCTCAAATATATTAAAGTTTATGGAGGATTTCGACATATATTCTTATAAGATTGATAATGAAGGCGCTGACTTGTGGAGAATATTTTATAAGGATTATCGTAATGATCCTGCTGATTTGCCAAATAAAACATCTATTCAACGTGCGTATGCTGACTGGCTTATGAAGGGCAATCCGGTGGGGTATGGAAAAGGTGTGTTCTTTATAGATGGAGGAAAAATAGTGCACAATTAGCCTAGCGTGAGTTTACTACAAAATAATTTATATGGTCATGTATCCCTTGAAAACGCTGCGTTTACAACGTGTACACCACCAACAATGAATTTCGTTTTGTGGTATTACAAAAAGATAGCGGAGGATTTTATGAAAGCGGTTGAATTGTATACTTATTTGGAAAAAGACTTTATCTTTAAAGAGTTGAGAGATGATTGGGCAAGGTACATGCCAGATTTGGAAGAGTACCTTTCGGCGAATTTTAAAGAACGAAGCATGGGTCTGGTATGCGATTTTGCAGATGAAATCAATTCAGTTTACACTGCTGTTTTTCCTGCGGAAGAAGTTATGCAGAAAATTATAAATGACGGAATAGCTGATGCCATGTTGTTTCTGCACCACCCCTCTATTTGGGATATTA
>JBDKVA010000062.1:0-2001 GCA_039679375.1 Clostridiaceae bacterium | reverse complement strand
GAACGCGGAACATCTCGCAATTTCAATACCATTTCTATTGTTAGGATGAAATGATGAACGAATCCTGGAACATCACGCGTTATTCGGGGCATAACTATACGCCCGAGCAGACGCTCTCGATTCCTAGTCCGTTGGAGCACAAATCGCTCACGCCGGACGATGTGGACGCGGCGCTGCAATCGCGCGCGGATCTCTCCATATTGCAGGCGACAGGGCTGGATCAAAAGAGCTTCGAACATCTGATCCTGCGCTACGGGAACCAGCTCAGAACCGTCTGCTTTTTCTCCAGTCCCGACATCATAGATTTTTCTCCGCTGTCCGGTTTGCCGCTGCTGGAGAATGTTTTAATCTACTGGAACCGCAAGGCGGAGGCGCTCTGGGACATGCAAAATAATACCGGGCTGAAAGGCATTCAGATCAGCGCGTCAAAACGAATGCTGCTTGAATTGGATGCAATGCCGACCGCGCCGAATCTGGAAGAAATCAGGCTGAACGGCGACGTATTGACCAATCATAAGATTCGTGACTTTTCCACATTCGAGAGATGCGCCAGCCTGAAACGGCTTTCGCTTCTTGGCGTAACTGTTCTGGATGGAACGATGGAGCCGCTGTTCGTACTGACGAACCTGGAAATCTTCGATTTCGATCCTTCGCTTTTTACGATGGATCAAATCGCGCTTCTCAAAGCTAAATTACCTATGACAACGGGCATGTCGCTTTGCGCGTATCAGCTCGACGGGGAGGATAAAGCCCGCGTCAACGGCAAGCATATGCCAACGCTGAAACTGCCGAAACAGCAGAGCCTTCTGGAAACGTATGCGTTGAAATTTGAAGAACTGATGCGATATTACCGTGAGCAGCAAATTGTTTAAATATTACGCATTAGGTTTATTGATGAGCTATATGTAATCTCGGGATTCCTAAAAAGAGCATTTCCAAATGTATAAATGAAAAATGATAGGAATTAGCGTTTATTCAACATAGAAGCTACATAGAAGTTTGATTGCAGCTTTTATTGATCTACTTCCTTGGTTTTTTGCTAGTGTATACCTTTGTGACGCACCTATACTATCAAATTTAACGCTTTGAAGTGCTTGCGCTTTTTGATACAAGAATTTTTGACATACCGGTAAATGCAAACCTTCTGCGATGTATGCTAGGTTAAGCAGAGAAAAACTATCTGTTGATAAATGGCAACTTAGCTGGATAGCACATGATTTTATCCACCATTTGACTGCTTCAGATAGATTGCTTTTTTCAAACGCATTAATGGCAAGACCACCGCATAAAACAGGTTTATTTCGTCCTTTTTTCAACCCATCAAGTAGTGTAAAACTAGGTTCGCCAGCAAACCCTAACTCACCTTTCAATTTGCCAATCCAATAGAACAGGAAAGAATAATCAGAATAGTCTTGCATTAAAGATTCGGCAATAGCCAGTGCTTTTCTTTTGTCGGTGCTGGCCAAGTCCGGGATATCTTTAACAATTGGTAATGAAAACCAACGACGGGGGTCGCTATACTCTTCGAATTCGAATTGATAACATTCATCCACAAAGAGATCGCCGGTAGGTTTGGGCGATTTGATAATCATAACTAACCTCCTTCTGCTTTTACGGATAAAATATAATATTATTATATATACGCTTACTACAACAATGTCAATTTTATCGTTTGAGCTACTGATTTTGAAAAAAATAATATTAGTGCGATTGCTTTGATATCGTTTATTGACCCACAACGACCGTGTATAGAATTAATAACAACTTTATGTTAAAAGACATGGCGAGCTATTCTTCTTGCATCATGAGGATGAATTTGAAATTTCGATGCAAAAAAAACATCCTTTAAGCATATACACACTTAAAGGACGTTTTGGTGGAGCTTACCGGATTCGAACCGGTGATCTCTACACTGCCAGTGTAGCGCGATAGCCAACTTCGCTAAAGCCCCGAGCCGCATGTGCTATTATAGTGGAAAGCCGGTGTTTTGTAAAGACCAAA
>JBDKVA010000061.1:0-53958 GCA_039679375.1 Clostridiaceae bacterium | reverse complement strand
CGCAGATGTGATTTTTCGTGTTGGGTAAGCCTTGAGACAGACGTGCTTCACTGGTATCAATCAAAAGATCGGGAGCCGATTTTCGGTGGCTCCGTTCTGGCTCCCTTCATGCAGCTCGAATCCAAGCTTTACCTGCTAAATGAAAATTACACTGTTTTCAAATATTACTCTGCAAGAGAGGCACTCGCATGTATTGATGAAACGAATCTTGATCTTGCCGTATTGGATGTAATGCTCCCCGATGGCAATGGCTTTGCAATCTGCCAAAAGATAAGGGAGAAGCATAACTACCCTGTTATCATACTGACTGCCAAAGAAGAAGAAACAGACAAAATCACGGGACTGACGCTTGGAGCGGATGATTACATCACAAAGCCTTTCCGGCCGTTAGAAATGGTTGCAAGGGTAAAGGCTCAATTGAGGAGATATAAAAAATATAATTCCGCACCTGTACAGGATGAGACAGTCATATTTCATTCCGGTTTGGTAATTGATGTTAATACGCACGAGTGCTTGTTGAACGAAAAGCGTCTCTCTCTCACGCCAACAGAGTTCACGATTTTAAGGATACTTTGTGAGAAAAAAGGAAATGTGGTCAGCTCGGAAGAACTTTTCCATAAAATATGGGGAGATGAGTATTTCAGCAAAAGCAATAATACCATCACCGTACACATCCGGCATTTGCGGGAGAAAATGCATGACTCGGTAGAGAACCCAAAGTATATTAAAACGATATGGGGGGTTGGCTACATAATTGAAAAATAGGATATTACGCGGTAAACCTTATGCCAGACTCATTCGGAAAATGTTTTTTCAAACGCTGGCCATTCTTGTAATTGCCATCCTGATTGTTCTATTTTTGCGGTCTATCGGAAGAGGATACATCGGCAACAAGATTACTCAGTTCATTAGCATAGCCTTCGGTCTTGAATGGGATCATGCCGTTGGTGTCTACCACTTTTATGTGAGAAACAATATTGATACAGTTATGATAGTGACGATTATTATTTTCTTCGTGACTTTATTCCGCTTTTCATTGTCATGGTTTACAAAGTATTTTGATGAAATAGTCGTAGGCGTAGATCAGTTGGCGGAAGAAACTCAATATAAAATTACTATGTCCCGCGAACTCAATTTTATGGAAGAAAAGCTAAACCAGGTGAAAGACAAATTGGAAAGACGGGCCAGGGAAGCGCAGGAAGCCGAGCAACGCAAAAATGACCTTGTTGTTTATCTGGCGCATGATATAAGAACACCCCTTACTTCAGTAATAGGCTATTTGAGCCTGCTTGATGAAACGCCCGATATGCCGGCAGAGCAAAAAGCGAAGTATGTCCATATTACGCTGGATAAGGCTTATAGACTGGAAAATCTGATTAATGAGTTTTTCGAAATTACACGTTATAATCTACAAACAGTTCCTTTGAAAAAAGAAAGCATCGACCTGTATTACATGCTGATACAACTGGCAGATGAAGTATATCCCCAGCTTTCCGCAAATGGTAAGCAGGTGGCTATCCATGCTGCAGAGGATATGACGATCTACGGTGACTCCGACAAGCTGGCAAGGGTATTCAATAACATTTTGAAAAATGCTATTGTTTACAGCGACGAAGGCAGCATTATCAGCATAATAGCAGAGATACGGGATAATAAAGCTATTATCCGATTTGAAAATGCAGGGACGATTCCGCATGAAAAACTGGGTTCTATTTTTGAAAAATTCTACCGGCTGGACGATGCCCGCTCCACAGCCACAGGCGGCGCAGGTTTAGGCCTTGCCATTGCCAAAGATATCGTAACGCTTCATGGGGGTACGATAGAGGCCAAAAGTGATAATTCCCAAACGACGTTTACGATTACGCTGCCAAACACACATTTGAGTTAGGCAGAAGATGGCCTTACTTTATTTAAGCATAGGAATTTATAAACATCCTAAAAAGTTCCTATGCTAGGGTTTGGAAAGGGGAATCCCCTTTCCCGGTTTAAGGAGGGTGCTCAGGATGCAAGTCGAGCGAATAAGGCATCTGCCGAAGGGGACCATAGGGTCCCATAGCGGACAAGAAAATTCACTTCGGGGTTAAAGTCATGAGCGAAGGGAATTTTCTTGGTAAAATCTCAGCAACTTCTCTATTATTTCTTAATAAATTAACAACCTCATATTAAAGTGTACGCTGTCTCTTTTCGGTAGAATAATTTTATCAAAAGGGACATGGTTTTTAGGAGGTTGTCGTATGGTTTCAATGTTAGGGCTGTACTGCGGAAAGATAGGGATTATTAAAAAAGTAGACGGCAATTATCGAAAAGAGCATAACGGCGCAGGTAATATAGCTGTTCCTGTGATGTTTATTTTGATTTCTTTTCTTATTATAGGTTGTTCAAAAACGAACAATGAAGTACAAACACCCGTAATTTCAACCGAAAACAATCCGGTCATTTCCGAACAGTCATCCGATGCATATGATGCAAAAAGAATCTCCGTGGACATTAAAGCGGAAAGTGCATACTTATGGAATATCAGCTCAAATACAGTGCTGTATGAAAAGGAAAGCAATCAGCGGATTGCTCCGGCAAGTACGGCTAAAATGCTCACTGCCGTAACCGTTTTGGATTACTGCGATGATGACGATGAGGTTTTGGTCGGGCGGGAAATAAAACTGATAGCAGAGGACGCTTCACGAGCATGGTTGAATCCTGGAAACAGGTTGACCGTCCGTCAATTATTAAACGCCCTTTTGCTGCCGTCCGGGAACGATGCCGCTTATGCTCTTGGTGTTTTTACAGGGAGAAGGATACGCGGAGATAATAATATTTCCATTGATGAAGCCCTCAAGGCCTTTATTGCGGCAATGAATGAAAAAGCCGCAGACATAGGCGCTGTCAATTCAAACTTTACCAGACCCGACGGTTATGATGCGGACGGTCAATACACAACGGCACTGGATCTTGCCTGTATTGCCAGGGAGTTCCGGGGATCGGACCTTTTAAGCGAAATTGCCGGCAGCTACCGTATTTCTGATGTTTGGCTGAGCGGTCAGGAGGCGACATATTACAATACTAATGAACTGATCAACCCGGACAGTCAATATTACTATGAATGCGCGGCCGGGTTGAAAACAGGAAAGAGCGAAGATGCCGGCTGCTGTTTGGTTTCTTCCGCATATATTGATGATGAGTTATATCTTTGCGTGGTAATGGGCAGTACTGAGGAGGGCAGGTGGACAGATAGCCTGAAGCTGTATCATGCAATCAATCAATAAATGGCATTCCAACCATTTCGATTATTGTGTCGGCCCGTATTGTGCTTTTATTTCGGTGAAGCTATTTTTCACTTTTTTTATACTGGCCTGGAGAGATGCCTACAGTTCTCTTAAACATCCGAAGGAAATTGGAATAGTCGTTGAAGCCTGATTTTGTGCATGCCTCTGTAACATTAAACCCCTCCGAGAGAAGCTTTTTAGCTTTTGAAACCCTTTTATACCGGATGTACTCATGGAGGCTGCTGCCTGTAACCTGTTTGAATATTCGTGATAAATAAAAACGGTTAATATAAAAATGGCGCTCGAGAAATTCCAATGAAAGATCACTTTCCAAATTCATATCAATATAGTCCAATACAGGCACAAGCTTTTCCGGTATACTGGGCGACTCAAGCTCCGGCGGAAGTGTATTGGAATAAACCCTGTTGATAAAGACCAACACTTCAAGGAGACCTGCCAGCTTTAAAATATCAGAGCCATTTGCAGATTCAACTCCCAAAGCTTCAATTTTATCAAACAGCTTCAGTATTTCTTCACTCTGTTTAATGCTTAAGCTGATGAGGTTTTGTTCGCCTGACGGGCGATTGGTAAAGCAATTCAACAGGTTGAAGGAGGGAGTGCTAAAAGACTGTGCCAACGCCGGATCAAAATGGATTACAACTCTTTCATAAGCCTCACCCGGATAAAAGGACGGCTTGTGTATTTCATGACTGTTCATGAGCAAAAGATCGCCAAAATGCAATGAGTATACTTTTTTCTCAATAAAATAATTTACATTACCGGAGATGAAAAAGTAGATTTCGAAGTGGTTATGAAGGTGAAAATCCGCCGGTTGCGGGTTTTCAGTTATCGCACGCCTGTACTGTATTTGCTCTTCTATGTTTTTATAACATATATCCATAAAGTACCTCAATATATATACTGTGAACGATCACAGATTTCCATAGGCTGTTCACAGTATAATGTCAAGAAAAACAATATTTTTATCAATATAAGACAAGATTACCGTTTAATTATATAATAGAATTTCTATATAAAACAGCTTATTTTATTAAATTTTAGGGAAAATGTACAGCTGTGGGAAAATACCAAGGAATATTATTGATGGAGTGATTGTAATGAACAAAATGAATGTTGCGGCACAATTATACACATTAAGAAATTTTCTCAAGACGCCTGAAGATATCGGACAAACATTAAAAAAGGTAAAGACAATCGGGTACAATGCAGTTCAAGCTTCCGGTGTCGGACTGGTCGATCCTCATGTTCTAAAGCAGCTAGCGGATGAAGCGGGTGTCAGGATCTGTGCAACGCATATTTCCTATGACCGCTTGAAAAACGATCTGGAAGCGGTAATCAGGGACCATAAAACCTGGGATTGCAGGTTTGTCGGGCTGGGGTCGATGCCTCAGCAGTTCAGAAGCAGCAGGGATGGATACATAGCTTTTGCGAAAGAATTCAATGAGGTGTCAAAGAAGATATTTGACCGGGGTCTTAAGTTCATTTATCATGATCACAATTTTGAGTTTGAAAAGTTTGATGGGATGACAGGGATGGATTTGCTGTTGTCCAACACAGATCCGGAAACCTTTGGATTTGAGCTTGATACTTACTGGATTCAGGCTGGAGGCGCAAATCCGGTGGAGTGGATTAAAAAAGTGGAAGGGCGTATGGAGGTTGTCCATTTTAAGGATATGGCCATCAAAGACAGACAGCAGCAGTTCGCTGAAATCGGAGAGGGTAACTTAAACTGGCGTGCTATCATTGATGCCTGCAAAGAAACAAAGGTGCAGTGGTATGCCGTGGAACAGGATGAATGCCGGCGTGATCCCTTTGAAAGCCTTCAAATGAGCTTAACGTATTTGAAGAGGTTCTTTTGAAGTATCAGCTGAGACTATTGGGTTGAGAGACTGAGTTTAATATCGGCAGTGAAATATATGATAACGGAGGAAATAAAATGGGCAAATTTGTATTAAGCGCTTTTGCGGATGAAATTGATCCTATGCTGGCAACACAGATGGATGTGCTTGATCAGTATGGCATCAAGCATATTGAAATGCGCGGCGTCAACGGGAAAAATCTGGTTCACTATTCTCTGGAAGAAGTGAGAGAACTAAAAAGGCAGCTCGATGCCAGAGGCTTCAGTATTTCTGCCGTAGGTTCGCCAATCGGAAAGATCAAAATTACGGATGATTTTGCACCTCATCTGGAACTTTTCAGACATACTGTACAAATCGCTAAAATACTGAAGACACAATACATACGGATGTTCAGCTTTTACATACCGGAAGGTAAAAATCCCAGCCTGTACAGGGACGAGGTCATGGACAGGTGGAGCCGGTTCATAAAGGCTGCAGAAGGTACAGGATTGACGCTGCTGCATGAAAATGAAAAGGGAATTTACGGAGACACCGCCGAACGTTGTCTTGATTTATTGGAGACAATGAACTGCAGCTATATGAAAGCGATATTTGATCCGGCAAACTTTGTACAATGTGATGTTAAAACTTACCCAGAAGCATTTAACATGCTGAAGGAGCATGTCGTGTATATGCATATCAAGGATGCTCTCTATAAAGACCACAGTGTAGTTCCGTCCGGCTTCGGCGACGGAAGGCTGAAGGATATTCTGGCAGAGCTAAAGAACATGGGTTTTATGGGATTTCTTTCACTGGAACCGCACCTCGCGGATTTCGCAGGTTTTGCAGCGCTGGAACCTGCTTCACCGGTTAACAAACTGCCGGAGGGCGGACCCAGGCAGTTTGCGATTGCCCTGGAAGCATTGAAGAAAATATTAAGGTAAGGGGAGATAGGAGGAAATCATGGATAAAGTACGTATTGGAGTAATTGGCATTGGAAACATGGGTAGCAAGCATGCAAGACAGATCGCCGACGGAGAAGTGCCCGGAGCGCAATTGACCGCGGTTTGCGACTGCAATCCCGCACGTCTTAAATGGGCAAAAGAAACCTTTGGAGATACGGTGCAGTTGTTTGATAAATCCGAAGCTTTCTTCGCGGCTCATACTGCAGATGCTGTAATGATTGCAACACCGCATTACGACCATCCTGCGCTGGCTATCCAGGCTTTTGAAAATAATCTTCATGTACTGATTGAAAAACCGGCAGGCGTTTATGTAAAGCAGGTCAGGGAAATGAACGAAGCTGCATACAGGACCGACAAGGTATTCGGTATTATGTATAATCAGCGTACAAATCCGCTTTACCAAAAGGTAAGGGAATTGGTTCTGACAGGTGAGCTGGGGAATATCAAACGAATTAACTGGATTATAACAACCTGGTACCGCTCGCAGAGTTATTATAATTCAGGCGGATGGCGCGCTACCTGGGCTGGAGAAGGGGGAGGCGTCCTTTTGAACCAATGTCCCCATCAGTTGGATTTATGGCAGTGGATTTGCGGTATGCCGAAGCGTGTCCGTTCCTTTATGGCATTTGGAAAGTATCACAATATCGAAGTGGAAGACGATGTAACAGCCTATATGGAATATGAAAATGGCGCTACCGGTGTCTTTATTACCAGTACAGCCGATACTCCCGGCACAAACCGCCTGGAGATCCTTGGGGATAAGGGAAAGGTTGTCATAGAAAACGGGCAGCTGAAATTTTGGCATCTGACTGTTCCGGAAAGGCAGTTTAACAGAGAGTGTACAAGCGGATTCGGAGAGCCGGAGAACTGGATCTGCGAGGTACCTGTCAAAGGTACTGAAACCGGCCATCTTGGAATTATGACAAATTGGGCGTCGGCCATACAAAACGGCACGCCTCTTCTGGCTCCGGGTATCGAGGGCATCAATGGCCTGACGCTGTCCAACGCGATGCACCTTTCTGCATGGACGGATGGCTGGGTGGAGCTTCCGATGGATGAAGACCTTTTTCTCGCGAAGCTGCAGGAAAGAATTAAAAATTCTTCTTATGTAAAGCTAAAAACAGAGGAAAAGACGCTTGACGTCAGGAAATCCTATTAGCTTGAAGCTTATGAATATAGAAATAATAGGAGAAGGAGCATTTTATACAAACTTATATGATGTTTTTAGCCGGAAGATTGCCTGCGCAACTCTTTGGGCCGCATACCGGTTATTTTCTTAAAATACCGGTTAAAACAGGATAACGTATCATATCCGGTCTGCATGGAAATATCCAAAATGCTCATGCCGGTGTTTTTCAATAAAATAGATGCCATATGTATTCTAAAATTTATTACATACTCATAAGGCGACATACCCATAGTCTTTCCGAACATTCTTCTGAAATTTGTAATACTCATTTTACACATATCAGCTAGTTTTTTAACGTCTATTTTTTGTGTATAGTTTCTATATATATAATCCAGAGCGGGAGAAATGCGTATTATGTCATTATGCTTAGCAGAGCAGACTGTTAAGCCCGATTCGTCAAACATCCTGGTTAACTTTACCATCAGACAAAGGACTAAGCCCTTTATTGCATATTTATTCAGGATGCTTTCTTCACGGACTTCTTTAATGATCTCTCTTATAATTATAATAATATCGGGACTGTTTTTTGAATTAATTATATTGCAAAAATGCCGGTTACCGTCGATGCACTTGAACAATTGTGAAAAATTATCCGGTTCAATGTTGTTCAGGAGTTTTACCGGGTTAATAACGATGAAATACCAATAGCTTGGTTCCCCGGGGTTGCTTTTGGCAATATGCAGCTCGTTATGGAAAATTACACTTGCATCACCTTCGGAGAAAGGGAGCATTTTATCATCAACGATGAATATGCCTGAGCCTTTACAGCAATATCCTATTTCAAGCTGATCATGGTAATGCAGAAAAGTTAAAGGGTCGGAATCAGGCGTTGTTTCTTTATTGCCTCCCGATACCGGAAATTCCGGATCGAGGTCGGAAGGATCATAAATCAGATTTACTCCGGATCCGGGATTTTTTATAAGCGGTGGTCGTTTTTGCATAAAAATTGCACCTTTTATGGAGGAATTAATAACATTATTCAATTATACTATACGCATGGCCGGTTCGCAATCTATACTTAACGCTATTATGTACCGTGCTTTCAATACAAAAAATAAAGGAGTATGAAAAATGGGATCGATGATATGGCTGAATTATTCGGATGATTTGCATGTGGAATTGCTTCAGGGGAAAGAAGAGGGCAAGGATGTACGCGGGTACGAGGAAAGGGTGAGGCTGATACAGGCTATGAAACCCGGAGACCCGGAAAGGGAGAAACAGGCGGCGGATGTTTTTGACAGGGTATCGTCGCTGCCTGTTGAAAGTGATTTTAGGTATATTGAACCGTCCGATATTACCGAAATAAAAAATACTAGACCCGAGCGGGGCAAAAATGTGAAGCCTGATATCCCGGACATGAGCGGAGATATGCTTTATGACAAGGTTTATGGCGCGTGGCTGGGCAGATGTGCGGGCTGCCTGTTAGGCAAACCCATTGAAGGATGGCGCAGGGATAGAATTACCGGACTTTTGAAAGAGACTGGCAATTATCCCGTTAAATATTATATATCTTCGGCAATATCCGATGATTTGCGTAAAAGGTACAATATAGCTGATGAGTGCTATAATTACGGAAACAGAACAATTAGCTGGATAAACAATGTAAGGCATATGCCTGAGGATGACGATATCAATTATACCGTTATAGGATTAAAGATACTCGAAAGGTATGGGCCTGGATTTACGCCCGATAATGTAGCTGAAAGCTGGCTGCTGGACCTCCCGATATTGCATGTGTGTACGGCAGAGAGGATTGCGTACAGAAATCTCATAAATCTGGTGTTCCCGCCATTGTCCGCGGGATATAGGAATCCGTACAGAGAATGGATAGGAGCGCAGATACGGGCCGATTTTTACGGATACATTACTCCGGGCAATCCGCAGCTTGGGGCCGAAATGGCATGGAGGGACGCATCAATATCTCATGTTAAGAACGGAATATACGGCGAAATGTTTATAGCTGCCATGCTTTCA
Source organism: Clostridiaceae bacterium (assembly GCA_039679375.1). Classification (GTDB taxonomy): domain Bacteria; phylum Bacillota; class Clostridia; order Acetivibrionales; family DTU013; genus JBDKVA01. The sequence goes on along the minus strand of JBDKVA010000061.1, from coordinate 44,711 downwards.
GCCGCGGCGGCGGTAAATGACGCTGAAAAACTGATTGAGAATGGACTTTCGCAAATTCCTGAGAAATCCAGGCTTTCGGACGGCATAAGAAAGACGCTGTCATGGAAAAGGGAAGGGATAGGCTGGGAGCAGGCAATCGATAGAATTCATGAGTTATACGACGAAAAAATACAACATTATTGGTGCCATACTATATCAAATGCTATGATTGTATGCATTGGTCTGCTTTTTGGCGGGATGGATCTGGAAAAATCCATAGGAATAGCCGTATCAGCCGCTTTTGACACGGATTGCAACGGAGCGACAGTCGGTTCGATAATCGGAATGGTTCTCGGTGCGAAAGCTTTGCCCGACAAATGGATAAACCCCCTAAATGACCAATTGGCATCAGGAGTCAGCGGGTTTAGTTCCGTAAAGATTTCTGATATGGCGAAACGGACTGTGGAAATTATAAAAAGGTCTGAAAAGATTTTAATGCAGATTATTCTATTGCCTTAACGGCGCCGGTCTGCAGCTGTCAGGATGAAATGTACTTTAGGCAAATGATATCAACTTCTGCGGGTACGTTTACTAAAATTGCCGAATATCTATGCTTTTCCGATTTGCAGCATTTTGCAAGGTACTTAAGAGAGTAACCTGCGTAATACAGATTTATCAGCAGACTTGACAAATTTTAGTGAAGAATGTATTCTATTTGTAGAAACGTTTATACAGGAGCGTTGCCATGGCCGGTAAAAGAACGACAATAAAAGATGTGGCGGCAAAAGCGGGAGTCGGAATATCCATTGTATCATATGTCCTGAACAATACTCCCGGCAAAACGGTTTCCGCCGCTACCAGACAGAGGATTTTTGACGCGGTGGAAGAGCTTCAGTATACGCCCAACGCAATTGCCAGAGGTATGCGGATTAAGAAAACCATGACCATAGGCCTGGTATCTTATTGGAACGTCAATGATCTCGTCTTTATTGAAATATTGGAAGGAGTATCCCGGATAGCTGATGAAAACGGATATAACATTTTATATTGCAGCTTAAAAAGCGATAAGCATGCATTCAGCTATAAGGAGCTTTTCAGACGGCAGCAGATAGACGGTATTATTCTGGTTTCCCCGCCTGAGCATAATACGGATTATAACGAGATGGAACACATTGACGCCATTAAAAAGGATAAAATTCCGGCGGTAATTATCAATGGCTGTACGAAAGACGACTCACTCAGCTATATTTATTTCGATTATTATCAAACGGCATACAAAGCGGCAGAATACCTTATCGGATTAGGACATCGGAAAATCGGATATCTTCTCCCATGCGAAAAGGATATGCGGCATGTGCAGGCACAGGAACGAGTCCGCGGGTTTAAAGATGCTTTGCGGGATCATGGCATTGAAATAGCAAACGGGTTCATTTATCACCCGGAAGATGTCGAGTGCCTATGTGACCGGATTATGAAAGGTGAAGGGCCTACCGGCCTTGTAACGAATAAGTCGGATTACGGGTATATTTTTTTAAAGCATGCAAACAACAGGGGAATCCGGGTTCCCGAACAAATATCGGTGATTGCGGCAAATACCGAAAGCTATGCGAATTATCTTTTCCCCGCGTTGACTACCATACACCTTCCGATGAAGGAGATAGGCCGGAAGGCAGCCGAGGTTCTGATGGATATTATGGACGGCAGGATGTCGCAGGTGAAGCTTAAGCTTCCCAATAGAGTTGAAGAGAGGGAATCGTGCGGGAGAATATAATACATTTCTATGCACCGCGCCCGCAATAGCCCCTGCAACCGGATTGCACCGGGGTGTACAACAGGTTCTGGAAAATACCGGCATGGCTGAAAGGTTGCGTCATATGGAAAAAATCTGGACGGGAAAATGGATAATGGATCATGATTTTTATTAATGTGTTAAAGCCTTCGCGGTCATTTCTGCAGAGCACAGGAAAATATCATTATATAAACGATTATACATAAAATGAGGGGGTTAAACAATGTTAACATCACAAATGGTAAAAGAGACGGCATTGAATCTCGGAGCCGATCTTTGCGGCATAGGCTCAATGGATAGGTTTGAAGGAGCGCCCAAAAATCATGATCCAAGGTATCTTTTCCCCGAGGCAAAATCAGTGATAGGCCTCGGCTTCAGAATCCACAGGGGCGTTTTGAGGCCGATGGAGGAAGGAACCCACTGGGGTATGTACTCATCAGCAGGCTATGCGAATGTAAATGACGTACATATGCCGGTGGTAATGAGGGAACTGGGTTCCTTTATTGAAGACGAGGGATATGAGGCGGTAATCTACAACAACACGGCTGTAAGGTATAATGTAAACCAGGGCGTGCCTGTAAGGGAAGGTTACCCGAAGCCGGGCGTGTTCCTGCATTTCAGGATTGCAGGAGTCATATGCGGTATGGGCGAAATCGGCTGGAGCAATTTGTTCCTTACGCCGCAGTTTGGACCAAGGCAAAGGCTTGCCTTTATATTTACCGACGCCGAGCTCGAGCCTGACCCTGTAATGAAGCCGCATTTATGCGACAAGTGCATGCTATGTGCGCAAAAGTGCCCTTCAATGGCAATCCCGAAAGATAAAAAGGTTTCATATACCCTTGACGGAAATACCTATGAGTATGCGAAGCTGGATGAAGAAAGGTGCTGGGTCGGGTTCCAGCTTGGGAATGAAGAAACAAACCCGTTCCTTTATGACGGAAGTACGGATTCGGAAATATCGAGATGGATGATGAACAATATATACAATGATAATTCCGAGTACCTGAAGCAGCGGAAAATGCACAGCAACTGGACGGCCTTTGAAGTCATGTATGAAAAGCATGGCCCAAGCGCAGTGGGAAGGGAAAACTTCAAGCATCCCGGCTGCATGTGCGGCGCTACATGCATCAGAGAGTGCATGATACACCTCGAACAGCAGGATAAGCTGGAAAATAAGTTCCATAACAAGTTCAGGATCAGGAAGCCCTGGAAGCTTGACAAGCAAAAGCTCTTAAATGATCTGTACGGTGATAAGGAAGGACAGGGATCGGTTGACCCGACAGAAGGAAAAATGGTCGACTATACCGGACAGGTGAAAAAATAACAGGGCGGCCGGTGATGAATGGGGATAAACTTATCGACTGGGGTGGTTGCGGTATGAAATTCAGTGTCGGTTATAAGTTTTTTGACAAGAATGACGATCCTCTGGCGGAATCCCTGTGTAAAACGGCGGAAAGCATCGAAGAGATGATAGAATGATAATACAGGCGGTAAAGGCTGATGGCTTCACCGCCTGTCATTAGTGCGCTCTTTTATCTTTTTTACCTGATATCATATACAGAGCGAAGCTTTAGCGATTTTGGATCTCCCTCCAGAATTTCAACCGTGACGCTTCCTGCATTCATATCGAAATAGTTGTCGCTGAGCAGCAGGTCGCAGTCCGGAGATGAAATCTCCACACTTTTTGCATATGCTGCGGCATGGACTGTGATTTTACCATCCTTAATCTCATATGTAAGGCATGGATTTTCAAAGTGATAATGCTTTGGCGCCGTAAAAAGAGCCGATCCGCTGGAAACGCAGACATTGTCCGTTATAAATTCATAGCTGAAATAATTGTTCAGAAAATCTGTGCAATTGAAATCCAGCTTTTCACACCACTGGCTTGAAAGCTGAGGTACTGTGATAGAAAATTTACCGGACTCCAAAACCCGGGAATGGGCATTCCGCAAATACCACCGAATCGTACCGGAGATCTCGTGCAGTGTCTCATTTGCAAGACATAAATAAGAAGAAGTTTCAATGGGTGATGGCTCTGTAACTACGGAGATCCGGTTAGTGGTCTCTCCTACCTCACAGCAGGATAGCATAACCGGGGCAAAGAAGCGTTTTGCGTAATAGTGAAGCGCCTTCCATCTCCCGAAATAATCGATGGATGACCAGGACGCTACCGGCCAGATATCATTCAGCTGCCAGTAAATAGCGCCCATACAACGTCCGCGATAACGGCGCCAATGCTCGATGCCGCATCGCATGGCCTCTGCCTGGAGCAACTGTGATGCGTAAACCAGCGTATCAAGATCTTTGGGATAAAGAAAAGTCTGGGAGAGATAATTCATGATTTTCCCGTTGGCGCCTTCGTTACGTTGGTGCATTTCCATAATCCGCGAGAAAATATTTCTGTCCTCCGGCAATGTAAAGCTCTCAACTGTTTTCATGGACGGGAAGGACTGAAATCCGAATTCAGAAGCATAGCGGAAAAAATATTTCCGATACTCTGCGAAGGGCTTTCCCCCATGCCAGACCTCCCAATAATGCACATCACCCCGATCAGGGTCGTTGGGGTTGTCAAAGCTGCCGCCTGAACTGGGGGATGCCGGCCAATAAAAGGTAACCGGATCATATTCCCTCAAAGCTTCAGGAATGATGTGTTCAAACATACGGATGTAATCCGAACGGGTTTTGTCCGTGCCATGATATGAATAACGAGCCTGGAACATTTCCATCTCATTGTTTCCGCACCAGAGTCCCAGGGATGGGTGATGGCGGATCCTTTTTATATTATCGGCAAACTCCGCACGGATGTTTTTTTCAAAGTCAAGAGTCAGGTGATAATTTGCACAGGAAAACATAAAATCCTGCCATACTATCAAACCTAACTCGTCACATATGTCATAAAAGAAGTTGTCAGGATAATATCCGCCTCCCCAGACACGTATGGTGTTGAAATTAGCGGCCACGCACTGGTTCAGGAGCCGGCGTGTACGTTCAGGAGTAACGCGCGATAAAATATTGTCCTCGGGAATATAATCCGCGCCCATGGCAAAAATCTGAATTCCGTTTATGCAATGTGAAAAGCTTTCGCCCCATTGATCCTTTTCTCTTTTAATGGTCATTGTGCGAAGCCCGACTCTTTTAATATGCGTATCTACTACACAGCCATTTTCAAGGAGTTCAGTCTTAACTGTGTAAAGAGGCTGTCTGCCATACCCGTGAGGCCACCATAATTCAGGATTTTCAATATCAGTTTTTACACCATTCCGCAGTACAGCCTCATATCCATCCAGCCCGGAAACAGTAATACACACCTCCGCTGACTGAGACTGTTTCACGTTTACAGTCAATGCTGCATGTCCATCATAATGCTGCTGTATAATACATACATCCTCAATCCTTGAAGAGTCGACGCCCAGAATGGAAATATCCCTCCATATGCCGGCGTCCGGGAGCCTGGGACCCCAATCCCAGCCGTACATGCAGTGTGCCTTTCGTATATGGGGGAACCCCTGCATGGCATGCTGGGTTCCTCCGATGTAGTCTTTTTCCAGCATATCTCTGATATATTTTACCGGTGAATGAAACAGGATTTGGATCTCATTCTCTCCTTTCTTTAAAAAGGAGGTTATATCGAACTCCCAGATACGGTGCATATTATATGCATTTCCAGCAAAGCTGCCGTTTATGAATATATCGCAAATAGTATCCAATCCGTCACAATGCAGCAGTACCTTTTGGCATTTCTGCAACTCCTGCGGCACTCTAAAATGACGGAAAAACGTATAATCACCGTCCATCAGCTTCAATGCTTTCAGCTCATTATCCCTGTAATATGGGTCTTCCATTTCCCCGTTATTTAAAAGAAATGAATAAACAGAACCCGGGACTGTTCCCTCGCGGACATTACCGCTTGCATCACTCATTTTCCAGGTACCGTTTAAAAAATATTGCTGCATATTTTTTCTCCTTCACATAGTATTAAAGCCGCCGGACGGTATGATCCTGCGCCCGGCGGCTTTTTTATCGCTTGATTACTTCTTTTTATTCAGATACCGATCGTAGGCAGCCTGGTATATTTTTTGCATTTTAGTCGCGCCAATGCTTTCTATTGTTGAAACATAGGTTTTCCAGTTGCTGTCATCGATCTTAAGCCGCCCTGTAATGAACTGAGCTTCCATTTCTTTAAGATAAGTGGTTACATCTGTGGATGAAACCGACAGGTCGGCATTTTCACTCTCGCTGAAATAAACCAGCGGATAAGCCTCCTTCAGATACTCCATCTGCACGCGGGCTTCGGCGTTGGAGTACAATTCATCCGTATTGGTCAATCCCTCCAGCATGCCGCTATATATATAGAACGGCACTGATGTACCGCAGGCGGGCGTCTGCGATCCGCGGAATTCTACGGTAGTCTTTCCCTCCGGCAACAACTGCTTCCATGTTTTGCGAGCGCTGTCCACATATGCATAACCTTTTCCTTCAGCACCCTGCCATGTCATCATGGAGCCGTCATAGGAATAAAGGTAATCGACCCAGCGGATGGCAGCCTCAGGATACTTGCATGCTTTAGTAATGGAATACAAGCCGCGTGTAACGGCATTATTCATATTTTTAACCGGCTTTGTGTTCTGTGCGCTGATCAGTGTATTTAACATCGGAAATTGCTTGATTTCATCGGTCTGAGTTTTGATTGTATAATTGCCGGTTGGCAGTGATGCATTCACCAGACCGACTTTATTATCCATACCTGTTGCTATCAGCTGTTCGGTGGTTTGGGTAAATATATTCTGATCAAGAAGCTTGGATGCGTATAGCTCATTAGCTAGTTGCAGATAGGAGCGGAACTTATCACTGGTGAACTGAAAGGTGACTTTTCCGTCATCACCTGCATAAAATCCATCTTTATTGAATATCACTCCATACGAATTCAATATTAATGACCGCAACGCGCTAATTGCTTTCGATCCGTCGACAGCAATGGAGAGCGGTATTTCATCCTGTACTTTATTACCATTCGGGTCCTCATTATAAAAGCGCTTTAACAGCTCGACGAGTCCTTCAATCGTAGTAGGGAGATCTGCTTTCTTTATGCCTAGAGCATCCAGCCATTTACCGTTCAGCCAATAGCAGTTCTGGGATCCACGAGGGGTACCGCTATAATAGAACAGGGAATAGATGTTGCCGTCATCCGTAGTGATCGCTTCACGTAAACCGCCAGTAGTTGAAAAGAGTTTTTGAATATTGACAGCATATGTATCGATCAGATTATTGAGCGGTATCAGTAATCCCTCAGAACCATACTTAACTTCCTCTGTAGGTGTTAATCCGGAACCGCCGAAGAAAACATCCGGCAAATCGCCGCTTGCAAATGCCAGATTTTTTTTCTCCTTATAAGAATCTGTGGTTGTAAGGATAAATTCCATATGAACGTTTGTCATCTCTTCCATATACTTAAAGAATGACATTTCCTCCCATGGACCCTGTACAGAAGCTTTTGTAGAAAAAATTTTCAATGTAATTGGCTTGTCGGTTATTGGATAGTTTGGGGTAAAAGCTTTTTCCGTTCCCTGGGTGGTTGCAGCTTGAGACCCGGGGGACGGCGCGGCTGAAGTGGTTGCCGCCGTTGACGGATTACCTGAGCTTTGCTGGGTTCCACAGCCTGTCAGTGAAAGCAGCGGAATTGTGAGCAGTAAAACTGTTAAAACTACAGAAATAGCCTTTTTCATAGATAAGATTCCCCTTTCAATATATTATTTATTTCTATCGGTGCGGTAGGCACCGAGAAATCCAAATCTGTAATCAGCCCTTTATTGAGCCTATCATCAGGCCTTTTACAAAATATCGTTGAAGGAACGGATATGCGGCAAGCAGGGGCAATGAAGATACGATCATTGTTGCATATTTGACGGTTTCCGCCATCTTCATCTGTTCGAGGACGGTGTTGCTGTCGTCCGCGCCGCCTGATTCCATCATCTGCAGGATCATTTGCTGGTCGATAAGTATTTCCCGGAGAAACAACTGCAGCGGGAAGTATTTGCGGTTGCTCAGATAAATCATGGCGTTGAAATAGGAGTTCCAGTGTCCGACGGCATAATACAGCGCTATAATTGCAATAATGGACTTGGACAGCGGTACAACAATCCGGATGAAACAGCGTAATGGCGAGCAGCCGTCGATCTCGGCCGAATCCTCCAGCTCGGCAGGAATGGTTGACACGAAAAATGTGCGCGCAATAATAATATTCATCACCGAAGCGCCGCTTGGAATAATCATAGCAAGCGGTTTGTCAATCAGGTTCAGATCACGCATAAGAAAATAGGTAGGGATCAGACCTCCTCCGAAATACATGGTAAACATAAAGATGCGCATAATAAGTCCTCTTCCGGGAAGCTTCTTCTGAGCAAGCGCATAGGCACAGGGAATTGTCATTAAGAGATTAAATAGTGTTCCAACAATTGTATACAGCAACGTATTACGATAACCTAACCAGATCTCGTCATTCTCGAAAACCAGTTTAAACCCTTCGAAGCTTATATCCACAGGCCACAGCCACATTTTCCCGGAACTGACGGAAATCGGGTTACTTATTGACGCGCTTAACGTATATATCAAAGGGTATGAAATTAATAGCAATACTATTGAAAGGATTGTGTAATTTATGATAACAAGCAATCTATCCGATACCGATGCATGAATTTTCATTTATAATGCCTCCTTCACCACAGACTGTTCTCTGTTAATTTTCTTGACAGCGTATTGGCTATAAGTATCAGTATTATATTAATTACCGAGTTAAAAAGGCCAACCGCTGCGGAAAGACCGTACTGTGCTTCAATCAATCCGACACGGTAAACGTAGGTTGCAATAATATCGGACCCGGACATATTCAAAGAGTTTTGCATAAGGTAAACCATTTCATAGCCCACCGACATGATCGAGCCCAGCCGGAGGATGAATAAGATTACAATTGTGGGTGTCAGGCAGGGCAGGTTGATATGCCATATCCGCTGGAGCCTGGATGCGCCGTCGATCTGCGCAGCCTCGTGGAGAGCGGGGTCGGCATTTGCCAGTGTGCCAAGATAAATAATTGCGTTCCACCCCAGTGTTTTCCATACGCCGGATAACACATAGATCGTTTTAAATGCGGCAGGATTGGAGATAAAACTGGCCGAAGAGCCGCCCAGCAGTACGATGACTCTGTTTATAATGCCCGTTCTTGGATCAAGAAATGAAAGTATCAGGCTGACAAAAACTACAGTTGAAAGAAAATAAGGGGCGTATGTAATGGTTTGTATAATCTTTTTAAATTTAAGATTGCCGAGTTCATTGAGCGAAAGCGCGAATAAGATCGGCAGAGGGAAAAATGCCAGCTCATACAGGCTGATCAATAAGGTATTGCTGAGAAGACGTGTAAAATAAAAACTGCTAAAGAAACGGGTGAAATTGTCAAAGCCTATCCATGTACTTCCCCATATGCCTTTTGATGGTGAGAAATTCCGAAATGCAATCTGTATACCATACATAGGGAAATATTTAAATATAATGAAATATGCCAGCGTAGGGAGAATAAACAGGTAATACTGCCAGTATTTATAGATGTATTTATTGATTCTTTTTTTGTTTGATTGCAGTAGAATGGATTTCTCTGTTTTCAGAGCTGCGGAGTTTTGAACCATGTTCTTGCCTCCCGTTTTTCGAATTTGGTTTCCGTATCTGCTTTGATTCTATAATTAACGAAAACCGGCCGTCAATAAGCCGTTTGCAGTCAATATGCCAAAAAGCATATTTTAAGTTGATTTATGATGTGCCGAATTTATCGAATGTGCGGAAAATAGAAATGTATACAAAATAAATACCCGCATTATATACTACCGCGGTGCTTTTTTCTAAATTCACCCGGCGTCATGCCCTCGATCAGCTTAAATTTCCGTATAAAGCTGGATGGATTGATATATCCTGAACTGATGATTATATCCGCAATTGGCTGATCTGATTCACATAACTGCTTCTTCACATAATCTAATCGTAATTTTGTCACATATTCAGAGAAAGACTGGCCTGTTATACTTTTTATGATATGGCTGATATGTGAAGCCGAAAAGCCAAGATCATCAGAAAGTGAGCTTAAGGAGAGGTTATATGAATTAATGTTGGTTAGGATATACTGACTTATTGCATGAAACAGCTCCTCATTGCGGCTGCTGCTTCTTAGAGCCAATTCGTCAAATACGCGTCCCGCTGCACTTACCAGATCATCCTTTAATGATACCAGCGATTCATAATTATAGAGCGACATATAGCTGTGATAATCAAGATTCATATCAACGACAGTCTTGATGAATTGACTGATAATATCGTTGCACATGCTTCTGACCATAATCGGCGGATGATTGCCGCGCCTGATATCATGAATCATTGAGGAAATGGCGTCGCATGCGGTTTCTCTCTGGTTGGTCCGCAGGCTTTGTGTCATAATTACCATGTCATTAATTTTATACCAGGTAAAGTGATTCTGAATGTTTTTGATTTTATCATAATAAATAATGGAATCGTCATTATAGACTATACTGTATTCAGCCGCCATCCTGGCTTCTACAAAGGAACGGCCGATTTCGGGCAGACCGGAGCAGGGACTTCCGACGCCTATGACGGATTTTTTCATTCCCGCACCTTTCAAAATCTCATCAATTCGATTTGGTACGGATGCAAATGCAGACGTATCGGATATGTTATCCGATGTATTCAGCAAAATGCCGTATCTGTTTTCCTGCATGTACGGGATACAATCACACCCGCCTCCGGGTAATTTTATTTCTTTAATAAGCGAAAGGATTTGTTCTGTCATCTTTTCAGAGGCCCGGTTGTCAGCAGCCAGAAAGATAACAAGAAACGAATTGTCCGGGTTCAGTGCTTGTATGGATGCGATTTCACGTTTTCTATGAGTACTCATCGTAGTGTCCTGGAACAGGAGCTGTATAAACTGGTCTCTGGCAAGCGAGCTCTGCTCCTGAAGCTGCAGCATGATACTGCTGTTGGAACGTATCATGGCATTGGCGATGCCTTTAGCCGTATTTATCTTTTGGCCGGACCGGTTGGAGGTTTCGTAATAGTTGAGCAAATCGCTCAACGGCTTGGATTGCCTAAATGAAAAGCTGGCTATGGTGATTGTGCATAAAAGGAGAAATACAACCATCATTATAAAAATAACCTTTTGAGAGGCAAGCGCCTCAATATAATATGTCATATAGGGAACAATTATATAAAATGACCAGCCGGTGTAACTGGATTTAACGCTCAGCAGCGTATTCTTCTGCTTCCCGTACCGAAGCGGTTCTGCCGACGAAGTATCTGAAATTGCAAAGCTGTCAGGGATCCGGCTCAAAAATTCGTTTGCTTCCTTCAAAGTATTGTTTGTATAAAGGATACTTCCTGTGCTGTCTTTAACGTAAATTGAGATGCCGGTTTCATATTGGAAGGAATTAACTATATCGGCCAGCAGGTAATTATTCAATATGAAAACCGCTGTCCGTTTTACTCCGGGTGAATTGCTGAGCTGAATTATATAATGAAGATATCTCATGTCGCTGCACATGAGATATTGCGAAACCAAATTGCTGTTGAGTGCAATATTGTAACTTTCTTCATCAATTCCCCGCATATATTCATATTTGCTAAAAACATTCAATGATGCGGTACCGCTGGAAACAAAAATTTTATCCTCGCCATGATAATATAAAGCCAGTTCTTCCAGAATGCTACTGTACTGCTTATAGCTTTTCAGTTTTTCCAATACCTCAAAAGGGCTGTATTGATCCAATTGTTTGTATGAATTCTGCAGCGCAGTATCGAAGGACATTTGTAAAGCCATATTGTTGAGCTCTTTTATACGTAAATCAGTAGTGTGTTTTACATAGTCCAGGTTCTGCAGGATTTTTTTCTCTGCGGACTGCCGCAGCAAATTTGCACTATACCAGGCGTATATAAGCCAGACAATAAAAAATAGTATTGCATATGGGATGAAAAACTGTTTAAAAAAATGATTCTTTCTTGAATTATTTATTTTAAACGCCCACTCTCTGAATGCATTTTAAGATAATACTGATAAAAATATTGTATCATATGAATACTTATTGTCAATTGTCCCGGCACTGGTTCAACAGCTTCATCCGGAAATTTCTAGGCGTTAATCCGGTTTCTTTTTTTATAAAGCGGTTAAAATAAGGCCGCGAGTTGAATCCTGCCCTTTCAGCCACTGCTTCAATGGTCAGGCCGGCATCCTTAAGCAAATTACTGATCATCTCCAGCTTTTTACGCATGATGTATCTATAAAGCAATTCTCCGGTTTGTTTATGAAAAATATTAGAAAGGTAGGTGTCGTTGTACCCGGTCACTGCCGATAGCTGCATCAGCGATACATCCCCGCCGATGTTGGTATTGATATAATCCTTCAGGAACTGGATCGTCCCGCCCATTAAATCTTCATCCTGGTGGCCGGTTGACAACGCGGATTGCACCGGTTCGTTATCAGGTATGCAGATGTATACATACGGCTCGGTACTGGCAGCCAGACGAAGGGCATGGGCCTTAGTGCTGCTATAAACCTTTGACATATGACATGGGTCGGTTATGGTGCTGCTCATGACAAAGGAAACTTCGATCCCGGCAGTAGCCCGGCAGGAAAACTGAACGGTCTCCAGCATGCCGCTAAGCCATTGAGGGGTGTGGAAGCCGGAGTTGTTCACATCATGATTGCCGGTTTCATCCAGTTGAACGATCCATACAAGTCTGCCGGATTCGTCCAGCTCAAAAACACTGTGGCGGATCCACTCACCCATATAATGGTTCAGGATATCCTGTATGATAAAGGCATATTCGGGATAAGTCGTATCGGATTCATGCAGGTCATCTTTGCCGGGCAAATTGTCACTTTTAACAATGCCTAACAATAAAAACAGGTTATTCATAGGCTCGCGGTATCCGAACATCGAGATGTACGGTTGTATATCTTCTCCTGGAGATGAGCCGTGTGTCAGCAGGTGAAAAAACAGATTCCGGCTGACGGGATGTCTTTGCTTTTCGGAGGAAAGCTTTGCCTGGGCCAGGGCTTGCCGCTGGTTGAACTCGTCATCGATAAAACGCAGTGCTTTCCTTACTTCCTGAAGAATAAAGTCATCATCTTCAGCCTTAAGTATGTAGCTGACTACATGCTTGCGTATAGCCTGGTAAGCGTAATTAAAATCCGAATAGGCGGTAAGGAAGATCGTTTTGCAGATAGGCCAATACTGGTTGACGATATCCACCAGCTCAATACCTGACATGTCAGGCATCTGGATGTCGGTCATGAGAAGATCGATTTTGCCTTTTTTTATGATTTCAATAGCCTGTTTACCACTATATGCGAAATAAATGTCAAGCGGCAGATCGGTCTGTGATTCTAACAGAGTAATTATCGCATTGGCCACGTGTGGCTCATCGTCGACGATTAAAAGCCTGTAGAGTTTCATGATTTATCCTCCTTTTTTTGTGATGGCTCGATGGTGATGTCCACGCACAATCCCCCAAGTGTGCTGCGTGTGACAGACAGGCCGCATTTTTTACCAAAATGTAATTGAAGCCGTTTATGTATATTAATAAGTCCGGTGGTTTCCAGAAGGGGAGCGTCGGTTATCAAATTGTACCGCAGTGTCTCCAGTATTTCATCGGTCAATTGATCTCCGTTATCCTCGATGATAATGTGCAGCAAGCCGTTATCACCGTATACGAAATGCAGCCGTACAAGTCCTTCGCCATCTGCTTTTTTTATACCGTGTTCCAGAATATTCTCAAAAATTGGCTGCAGGATAAGCCGTGGAACCGGCGTATCCCGGCAATCCCCGGGCAACTTCTCCACATCGGATGTAATGCGTCCTTCAAAGCGCATCATCTGAATGGTCAGATAATTGGTGGCATGCTTATACTCCATATGCAACGGCACCAGGTCTGTTCCGTTCTTGGTGATATACTGAAAATACTTACCGAGGTAGGATGTAAAAGCCTGGGCCTGGTCTTCGTTCCGGTCGATCATATGGCGCAGGAAAAAGAAGCTGTTATATAAAAAATGAGGATTGATCTGAGCCTGAAGCTGTTTAAGCTCTGCGTGCTGCATCCTTATTGTCTGCTCATAATTGGTCTGAATGAGCGTTTTAATGCGTTCGGTCATTTCATTAAAATGGGCAGCCAGCTGGTTATACTCGCTGGATGAATACCGGACATCCAGACGGCGGTTGAAATCACCGCCGCCGGCAATGGAAAAGGCGTCGACAAGATCACTCATCGGGCGCTTGACCAGCTTGTACATGATAACCGAATATATTATGATGACCGCTAATGCCAGTAAGTTGAATAACAGGATGAAAAAGCCGAAACGTTCCGGAATGGTCTGGAGTGTTTCAGCCGGAATGAGCTGGACAAATGAGCAGTTTATAAGCTTGGAATAGCAGGCTGCGATGATGTAGGATTGTTTGTTCGATGCTATTACAGACGTATATACATCGGAATTATCCTTCGGCGTTATCAATGATGATATCGATGAAATCTGCGTGTCGTTGTCGAATATGCTTTGGGTGCTTGATATAATACTTCCGGTGTTATGGTTGAGCATGAACGCATTTTTATTGCTGTATTGGCTGAAGGAAGATAAATGGCTCTTTATTTTGCTATCGTTCAACACGGCCTGAACAAAGTACTGGGGCATTTCTTCATTAAAATATGCCGTAGACGGGGACATATGACCTACCATGCTCTGCCCGTCCGCCTCCATGAGCAGGGACTGCTGGCTGCGGAAGTCTGAAATAAGCTGTTTGAGTTTTACGTTATCAACTGTTTCGATTTTCTGATTTGAAGAAAGAGAGATGCTGTATGATGGGTAATACAGTATAATCTCACTAATATATGGATTGCTGTTTTTAGTAAGCGCCAGAAGATTGTTGATTTGAGCAACGGCAGAGTAATATTCCCAATTGGTCAGATGACTGTGATTGGCAAAAAAGCTGGTTATCGTGTAATTAGTCAGCAAATACTCCATCTGGCTGTTTAAGTCCCTTATATTATCCACAAAATTATCTCTCAGGTAAATGACATTGGAAGCAGCCGCGCTGCCAAGCTCCCCGGCGACCGCATTACGTCCCCACTTGTACATTGCAGACTGGATTGCCTGCAGCGGCAGCACAATGATAAAAAAGGCGATGAACAGCTTCGCGTAGATAGACCGGTACCAGCGCTTCAAATGCTCCATGACATCACCCCGGCTGTTTTTCATAAAATGTGATCTTGCAGCATTGCTCTATTAGATTTATTATAACAGAACAGGGACGGCTTGTATATTTTTATCAGACATGGTGATAGACCAGCCAAAAGAAAAGATAAATTTATAAAGATTATATAATGTTAAATCCGGGATGTATTCATTAAACTATAATTACAATGCATTGTATTCCAACCAACATTAAAAGGGGGAAATTCTTATGAAAAGCAGTAACAGGAACCTACGGGTATTACTTACACTGATTCTTACCCTGGCTATGATGATTACAATGCTGGCCGGATGCGGCAACAGCCCGAAGGCATCGGACTCAACCGGCGCAGCAGGAGCAACAGCCAATACGACAGCAGCTTCAGGATCAGCGGCTGCCACCGCCACAACTGAGACCAATTCTGAAGTTGATACCTCATCGCCATATGGAAAATATAAGAAGCCTGTTGAACTGTCGGTGTTAAGCCTTGACTTTAAGGGCAATATTCAATTTGACAGCAGCAATCCTGAGCGCAAGTCTGCTTCTGAAAACATGTGGATAAATGCTTATTCGGAATATCTTAACATTAAGGTTGACCGTAGAATTGCCGAGGATAAGACAGCGCTTAACGCTGTCATAAACACATCCATGGCAAGCGGAACGCTACCCGATGTGATGATCGTACCCAAGGAAATGTTTTATGTACTGGTTGAAAACGGTGTATGCGCAGATTTGAAAGAGTCCTATGAATCTTATGTCGGGAGTTATGGAAAATTACTGGGCGAATGTGTTTCATCAAGCAAGGATGCGTTGAAGAAAGGAACGGCTGACGGTAAACTATTGGGATTTCCGGATATACAGGGCGCTTATAACGAAACGGAGGTTTTATGGATCCGGCAGGATTGGCTGGACGCCGTAAAGATGAAACTGCCTGCAACTGTAGATGAAATGCTGGATGTTGCCCGGGCTTTCAAGAAAGCTAAGCTTGGCGGGGAGAAGACAGTTGGTTTGGGTTTGCATTTTGCCACAGAACCTGGTTCTACTTCGGAATCTGTTTCTTTACAGACAATTATGGCTCCTTATGGAGCTGTGCTGGGCACCTGGCAGAAGGACCAAACCGGAAATTATGTGTATGCCAACACTGCAGATGCTGTGAAGACAGGGCTGATTGAACTCCAGAAGCTTTATGCGGAGGGCATTATTAAGAGTGATTTTGCGGTTGGCAATAATAAGAATTTTAAGGAAGAAGTAGCCAACGGTTTGGTGGGAATGTATTATGGAGCCTCAAATGAAGGCAATGGGGGCGTAAAATCTAATCTGCTCAATGATCCGAAAGCAAATTGGACCGTTTGCCGGATTCCAACGCTGAATGGTGAAATTGTTCCCCAATATACCAACGACGCTATCAATAATTTTTATGTTGTTAATAAGAAATATAATCATCCGGAAGCTATATTCAAAATGCTTCAGCTGGAAATGCATATGTGCAAGGATGCAACTGCGGAGGAAACAGCCAAGTATTATATGTGTCCTGATAATTACCCCGCATGGTACTTGCGGGTGTTCAAAACCTTCGACGCGGCGGACAATCCTTTGAAATTAGGAGTATTGATAAACGAGGGACTTTCTAAAAAAGCGGAGCATATAGACCCTGCTTCCGATGGCGCTTACCAGAATGTCCTTCAGGGGCTTGCCGGAAACCGTGAAAAATATGGATACGTGCTTATTTATACTGTCGCAAGACCGATTGTTCTCGATATATATAATAATCACAGGGATATGCTTGTTTCAGCATATGACGGGCCTATTACCAAAAATATGACATTATATCAGTCGACAATTAACGAGGCGTTAAAAAACGCAATGCTGCAGGTGGTAATGGGCGCCGATATATCAGTCTTTGATAAAGCTGTAAAGACATGGTATTCAACGGGGGGACAGGCTATTACAGACGATGTCAATAATTATTATAAAAACCAGAAATAAAACAGGAATGCATACCGGTCTTAATTGATGAAAAAAAAGAAGGGGGCCTGTATTGTACATCAGTACAGACCCCCGGCTTATCAATTAACTTTATTTGCCGTTTCTGATTAAATGGGCTGGAGGGTTATCGTTATGGAATCGGTAATTATAGATTCAAGAATAAAAATGAAAAAAGATATGAACAGAGTGCTAAGCATACGCCGTTTGAAAATGGATTATCCGCTGTATCTCATGCTGCTGCTTCCTGTCGCAATCGTATTCGTTTATCATTACATTCCGATGTTTGGGATCCTGGTTGCATTTCAGAAATATCTCCCGGTTAAAGGCGTCTTTGGATCAGAATGGGTTGGCCTGGAGAATTTTAGAGTGCTGTTCAATATGCCAGGCTTTTTTAATGCCCTTCGAAACACACTTGCTATTTCTATATGGAAAGTTGCGGCAGGCATTATTGTGCCGGTCGTTTTTACAATCCTTCTGAACGAAATTGCGAAGGAAAAGGTTAAAAGAGAAATCCAGACGCTTATCTACCTGCCTCATTTTATTTCGTGGGTCCTTTTAGCGGGAATATTCATCAAGCTTCTGGGCGGATCTGGTATCGTCAATCAGATGCTTGGACTTGTGGGTATAAAGCCGGTTATCTTTCTAGGCGACCCCGGCTGGTTCAGGTTCACGATTATCATGACCTACATCTGGAAGGAATTCGGGTATGGAACAATTGTATACCTCGCCGCTGTAACCAGTGTCGATTTAAACCTGTACGAGGCTGCAAGAATTGACGGCGCAGGACACTGGAAGCAGATGTGGCATGTGACTTTACCGGCAATAACGCCCATCATTATACTTATGACGGTTTTAAGCGTCGGAAATATCCTTAATGCGGGATTTGACCAGGTTTTTAATCTTTACAACAGTACTGTGTATGAGACAGGGGATATCATTGATACGCTGGTATACCGGATTGCTTTCGGGAACGGACAGTTTGGATTGTCTACGGCGGCCGGACTATTTAAATCGGTAATCGCGGCAATGCTGGTTATTGTGTCACAGAGGATCTCTTATAAAATCAGCGGGTACCAGGTATTTTAATAAAATACCATATTTTGTCCGGCTGGCGTGCATCAAAAGATGCCGGTTGGCGGTAACATTAATATATACAAGGGGGATATAGCATGAATCGCAACATAGGTATCGGGAGAAGAATATTTGTTATAGTAAATTACATATTTTGCATATCGGTAGCTATTGTATGTATTTTGCCGGTTATGCATCTGCTGGCCGTGTCGCTCAGTTCAAAGAATGAAGTTGTTTCAGGGCGTGTGGCATTCTGGCCGGTAGCATTTACTTTAGATTCTTACCGTTACGTGCTGCAGGATGCCCAGTACTTCTTATCATTTTTTATGTCTATCAAACGGGCCGCACTTGGCTGGTTTGTTCAGATGGTTATGACAGTGCTGGCGGCTTATCCGCTGAGTTTGAGGAAAAATGTGTTTCCGGCACGCCAGATTTTTATATGGTACTTTGTAGTGACAATGTTTTTCAGCGGAGGACTCGTTCCGAACTATTTAGTGGTGGAGTCTACAGGAATTAATGATACGATCTGGGCATTGGTGCTTCCAAGCGCAGTTCCGATATTTAACATTATTCTAATGAAAAATTTTATTAAAGAACTGCCGGACAGCTTAATGGAATCGGCTTTTATTGACGGCGCCAACCATTTTACAACTCTTTTCAGAATCGTTATCCCGCTTTGCAAGGCTGCAATTGCCACCATATCGCTTTTCTCCATTCTTTATCACTGGAACGCATGGTTTGATGGTATGATATACATCAAGAATATGGCGTTAAAGCCGCTGCAGACTTACCTTCGGTCTGTGATTATCGCAGATAGCAGCGTATCGGACGAATCAGAAGCGTTGGAGGAAATTATGAAAAATATATCTCCCGACTCTGTCAGTGGAGCAAAGATATTCTTTGCCTTAATTCCCATTATGTGCATTTATCCATTTCTTCAAAAGTACTTTACAAAAGGTATTGTTATGGGAAGTGTGAAGGGATAGGCAAACAAAATTCAAGATATGCAGAGAGGAATTTCTCATTAGATATTCTCATAAAAAGTCACAGCAAGTATTTAAAAGTTAGTACATATTTATTATAATTAAGTATACATAATTTTGGAGGATAATTCATGCCGAATACTGAAATCATCAAAGGTAATAAATTGTCTAACATTCCATGGGAGGACAAGCCGGACGGTTTAGGGGATGTTGTGTGGCGTTCAAAGAGAAATCCGGTAATATTACGGGATGCAATTCCTTCGTCAAACAGTATTTTCAACAGCGCGGTAGTTCCCTTCAAGGACGGCTTCGCAGGCGTTTTCCGCTGTGATGACAGGAGCCGCCGGATGCAGATCCATGCAGGCTTCAGCAAGGACGGTATAAAATGGGACATTAACCATGAACGTATTATATTCGAATGTGACGACAGTGAAATCAGCCGGTTTGACTACGCATACGACCCGAGGGTTTGTTGGATAGAAGACAGATATTATATCACATGGTGCAACGGGTATCATGGCTACCCGACTATCGGCGTTGGGTATACATATGACTTTAAACAATTTTATCAGCTCGAAAATGCTTTTTTACCGTTTAACAGGAATGGAGTCCTGTTTCCCAGGAAAATCAATGGTAAATATGCAATGCTAAGCAGGCCGAGTGATAACGGGCACACGCCCTTTGGCGACATTTTCTACAGCGAGAGTCCCGATATTATACATTGGGGTCATCACA
This sequence comes from Clostridiaceae bacterium, assembly GCA_039679375.1. GTDB lineage: Bacteria > Bacillota > Clostridia > Acetivibrionales > DTU013 > JBDKVA01. The sequence continues at coordinate 24,900 of JBDKVA010000061.1, read as the reverse complement.
GGCATGTTATGTCTCCGTTGCAGTCATGGGAAAGCAAAAAAATTGGCGCGGGTCCCATACCGATTGAAACGAAAGAAGGATGGCTGCTTTTCTATCATGGAGTGCTCAATTCCTGTAACGGATTTGTTTACAGCTTCGGAGCGGCGCTATTGGATCTGGAACGGCCGTGGAAGGTTCTTTACAGAACAAGGCCGTATTTACTTTCACCGCAGAAAATTTACGAATGTGTAGGAGACGTCCCGAATATCGCCTTCCCATGCGCTGCCTTATGTGATGCGCCTACGGGAAGGATTACGGTTTACTACGGAGCGGCCGATACGGTAACCTGCCTTGCATTTACTAAAGCGGATGAATTAATTGATTTTATCAAAGCAAACTCATCCATATAAGTGAACCAACGATTTGGGATAATGAATGAATAAAAAGCAGATCGATTGGTAATTCAGCCGTATATTAACCCGGTAAATATGGAGGAAGCCTCATGATATTTAAAATATGTCTTATCGGATGTGGTGCGCATTCTTCCGGAGTGCACGGACCGTCCCTTAAAAAATACGCCGCTATGAACCCGCAGGCAATTCTGGCGGCCTGCTGTGACATGGACGCTGTGAAAGCCGCGGAGTACAGCCAAAAATTTGGTTTTATGAAAAACTATACAGGCTTTGAGAAGATGCTCGATGATGAATGTCCAAGTGTTGTCAGTGTAGTTACCCCGGTTAAAGCAACTTTCGATGTAGTATCGAAGGTGATGAAGCGGGGGTACCCTGTCATTCTTGAAAAGCCGCCCGGCATCGATGCGCGTGAAGCCCGTGAGCTGCTGGCGATATCCAGACAGTATAATATCCCGAACCGCGTTGCTTTCAATAGAAGGTTTATGCCGATTGTGAGAAAATTAAAGCAATTAATGTATGAAAACCTGAGACCGGGCAGCATTCAAAATATAGAATATTATGTGGGGCGGTTCAACCGGAAAGATTCTGATTTTTCAACGACGGCCATCCACGGAATTGACACCGTAAGGTTTATTATGGACTGCAATTATTCCCACGTAAAGTTTTTTTATCAGGAATTCCCGGAATTGGGACAAGGCGTAGCCAATATTCACATGTACTGTACTTTTGAAAACGGAGCAGCTGCGAATATTCATTTCTGCCCGGTTTCCGGCGCAATGATTGAGAGAGTCCGGATAGATGCCCTGGATAATACATTCTTTCTTGAAATGCCTATGCACAATTCCTATGATTCATCCGGGAGACTTACACATATTCAGAGAAATTGTGTTATCACAGATCTAACCGGGAAAGAAATATCCGATGGCGAAGAAGCATATGAAGCGGGTGGATTTTATTATGAAAATGCTTCGTTTTTTGATATGCTTATTTCGGGACAAAATCCGCAGGAGATAGCTACAGCGGTTCAGTCTGTGGAGGTTGCAGAATGTATACGAAAAAGGCTTCCGGAATATAAAGCATAGCGCTAATTTTTCCTAATCCATGAGGTAATACAAAAGACTGACACCAGTGTATTTTATTAGCTTTACCAATTTCCTGTTTGTGTTATAATGGAATCTGGCGCTTGGTGCTATTCTGCTTCTAAATTTAACTATTATATTTACTTTTACCGGCGTCTAAAGTGAGGAATACATAATGTCAAAAATACCACGGGATTTTATTGCGTTTGATTTGGAGACCACCGGATTTGCGCCTCCATGTAAAATCATAGTATCCAAGCCGGATAGCATTATGATTATGACCTTAAGGGGATTTAAATAACAAAAAACGGGGGGAGATACAATATGGATGTTTTAATCATGACAGATCTTGAGGGTATAAGCGGAGTGGATACGATGGAAATGGTTTCAGAAGAAGGAACTCCGGAGCATAGATTGGCCCGGGAACGCCTCATGCTTGATCTGAATGCGGCAGTACAGGGCGTTGTTGAAGGCGGCGCCGGCAAAGTCTATGTAATGGATGGTCATGGGGGCGGTAATAATTTCATAAAGGAAATGCTTGATCCGCATGCTGTACAGATAAAAGGAAAAGAGTGGCAGGAGCTTCTTAAGGGAGGCCGGATCAGCGCGTACCTGGAAGTCGGTGTTCATGCGATGGCAGGAACGATCAACGGTTTTCTCGATCACACACAGTCATCAAAAGAATGGCACAATTATATAGTTAATGGACGCAGATGCGGAGAGATCGCACAGGGGGCGATTTTTACCGGCGCTTTTGACGTCCCGTTTATAATGGTCAGCGGAGACGAAGCGGCATGTGTCGAAGCAAAGGCATTTCTCGGGCATATTGAATGTGCGGTAGTAAAATACGGCATAGGACGAAACAAAGCAAAGTCCATTGATCCGGACGAGGCCCTGGTGAAGATTAAGAATGCAGCCTGCAACAGCATGAAGCTCATAGGCAAAATCAAACCGTACAAGCCTATCATGCCTCTTGAAATAAAGCTTGAGCTGTACCGTTCGGACATGTGCGACGCAATCATGGAGAGATGCGCAAACATAGAACGTCTGGATGCCAGGACTGTCCGGAAGCTTGTATATAAAGTTGAAAATTACACGGATATTTTATTTTAAATTTGATCCTCATTGAACTTAATATCCTGCAAAAACGGTGTTTTTTGAAGGCAATGATATAGGGTTTGAATAATGCATGATCTCATATTGGCATGCTGTGTTTTTTGATACCTTTGTCGGCTGTTCAACCACGAAGTCGGCAAAAGACGGAACGTTAAACGCCACATATGCAAGACTTATGCAATCAACGAAGCTGCTGTATTCTTTATTAAAATCGGGAAAGAGCACCGGCCCTGTATCCGCTTGATACCAGGCGTGTTCGTCATTGATATTCATTGTTTTGATAGGATATTCCAAAATAGCCCTGATTCCGGATTCTTCGTTCCAAATTTCTGTCTGTCCTACAAGAGGTATGTTCTTATGGGTATATTTGCATATGTCTTCCGCCGTATTGAGCAGAACTGCCTTATCCAGTTCTTTTAATGCATATTCCTGTCCCATCCACATTTCGGAAACGTCGGGACAGGATTTGTAGTTATCATTGACATAAGCTTTCCTGCGAAAAATGATTCCCTTCTTCGGGCCGAAAACCGGAGTAAAATCATAATTGTCCGTATAAAAAAGATTGGACTTTGCAAATGTATCTTCGCTTTTGCAGGCTGCACATTGATAATAATCCTCAATAAGATTATTTTTCTCATCGATTATGCGAAGACGGGATTCTACCCAGAACCTTACCCTGTTGTGCGGCCATTTACCATGAATAAAAGAAAAATTGTAGCTGATTGGATTCATTTTGTTACCTTCCTTTCGTTTATTTATATGCAGGGATTTTGAAGCTTTCTTATACGAAGGCGGTTGAGGCATCCTCTATCTGCCGGTCCTCCTGCACAGTAGGCCAGAAGAACATCATTGCCTGAGAAGAATATACCGGTATAGCAATATCCGCTCAGTGTATCGTCCTCCAGTATGATCGGAGATTCCCATGTAAGTCCGTCATTACGGCTCACAGCGCATATCAACGGATTGCGGTCTGATGTGCCTTTGATTTCACGCGTTATGTAACGAGGTATGGGATTCCACACCGCAAGCAGATTTCCTCCAACCGGACTGCGTTTTATGGACATCGGGGAGCAGGGGCTGGTGAATAATGACGGCTGGGGCGTAGACCAGGATACTCCGCCATCATTGGAGAACATTTCATATTGGCAGCCCATGTCGGTGCGCGCCCATCCATATAACGCACCGTTTTTCAATTCTATGACGCCCGGTTCCTGAAGGCCCGAGCCGGTATGGCGGGAATTCATACAGCAAAGATTCGATTCGTGCCACGTAAAGCCATCATCATCAGAATAAAAATAAATAGTGGATGCACGTTCATCCAGAGTCTCCATACCATCGGCTTGGTTCAGAAAGGTGCGGTGAAAGCCTGCGGGAAGAATCAGCCTGCCGCTCTTCAGGCGCACAACACGGTCGTTGTTGGTAACATAGTATCCATAGGCGGGAACGCAGCAGGCAGCTTCACTCCAGGTCTCTCCCTCGTCGCTTGAGCGGCGCAGATAAGCTTTACCGTTATTAAAACCGTAGCGGACAAAATAAAACAGCCCGATATCGTTATTTTGCATTCGGATAAGTGATACGCTCATTATATTCTGAGCATGATCGTCAGCCGCCGTAAGTACACTCTGCGTATCCGACCAGGTTTCTCCGCCGTCTTCCGAATAAATGCATGCAAGGCCGGCCGGATCGTTATCAAGGCCTATGCCGTCATTGAACCTTGAGTAGATGAACATTATCCGCCCGTCCGACAGTTCAATGAACGCGCCCTCACTATTACGCGGATTACCCTTGCCTGGCGCCAGTTCTTTTACAATACGGCTATTTAGTATCATTTCATTTACCTCCGAATTTTATCTTTATGCTTGGAATAATTTCAATTTCCGTATGTAAAGCAGTCGGTATGAGAGCATTCGTCTCATACCGGCTGTTTTTAATACTTTATGTCCGAGTCTTGATAGTATTCACGAAGATTATTTTATCTTCATCAGTTCTGAATACAATTCGCCTTTTTCCTGAGCAGCTATTAACTTATCATAGCCCGCCGCATTTAAACTCTTTATATAACCGTCCCACCCTGCATCGACGCTAACGCTGCCGCTGACAGTCTTTGCAAAGAACTGATTAACTATGGCGTTGCAGTCCGCGACATATTTTGCTGCAAGCTCAGCTGTCTTGCTGTCGTCGTCATTTGTAAGATTCATCTTGAAGGGCTTAACAAGATACTTGTTCCACAAAGCGTCCGCACCAAGAGTATACTTCTTTGTTGCAGCGAACATCTTATCGTTAATCCAATCCAGTACCTCTTCATCCTCTACCCAGTTCGAATATGAATTGATGCCCTTTTCTCCACCCTGTTTGAAGCCTTCGCACCTTACGGGCTGGCCGTCAACCATATTAAAATCCTTGCCCTCTTCGCCATACTGCAGTTTAAGTCTGTCGGGCCCATAGCTGGTATATTCGGCGAACTCGAGTATTTTAGCAAGCTTAGCATCATCCGTGACATTCTTATTTATATAAAACCTTTGGGTAAGAGGCGTAGTTGAGTACATCCTTGTACCCATTTCTCCGTTGCTTCCGATCTCTCCCGGAGTCATTAGAATGGATGAGCCTTTCACGTTGTTGAGTATATTGAGCGGAGGCCTTGTGGCAGCCCAGCTTCCAAGCCAGTTTGCAGATATTCCCATATATCCGCCGTATCCCAGTTGGGCCTTTTCCCAGCATTTTTGAGTGTCGATGGTAAGTATTTCCTTGTCTATATACCCATCCTTATAGAGCTTGCTTACGAAATTTAAAAACTGTTTATATCTGTCGGTAGCATAATAATAAGCGGCTTTTCCATTGTCCTCGATATTAAAGCTAGTCACGAGCCCGAATGCCCCCAATAAGGGCGCCCAGGTGAATTCCACTCTTTGGTCTCCTATCATGCCGACTGTATCTTTTTTACTATTCCCGTCAGGATCTTCAGTCGTAAATTTCTTCATTATCTCGGCAAATTGATCGAGTGTGAAACCCTTTTCGCTTAAAAAGACGCCAGGTGTGACCTCTTCCATTGGCGTTGCAGGTTTAATACCGAATTTGTCCAGCCAGTCCTTCCTGTAAAAACTGCTGTAAAAATACTGATTTCCCGCTATATAAGCCTGATGGCCCGCAAGACAGTAGTGCTGGTTTTTATCTTCATTTGATTCGACCTGCTTATACAGTATTGGAAACTTATCGTAAGTTTTCAAAAAGGAGGGCGCGTATTTTTTTATCATATCTACAGGTATTAAACGCGTCAGTTCCTGAGCTTTGTACAAATATGAGGGTTCGTATGTAAACCATCCGCAGTCGGGCATATCGCCGGAAGCAAGCATAAGATCAATTTGTTCCTGCTTCGTGTGGTCTACCTTCTTTGTCTCAAGTTCAATGTTCAACGTATCCTGGATCAATTTATCACAATAGTTGTCATCAACAATATCTCCGCAGAAATAACCCCAGTATGAGATTTTTATTTTTTCCTGTGGCTTGACGCTAGGCGCCGCAGTAGTCTGTGCCGACGTTTTCACGGAATCGTTTGACTCGCTGCCATCCGTCTTGCTTCCGCCTGCGCAGCCTGCGAGATTGGATAAAACCAGAACGAATGTCAATGTTATCAGCAGCAGTTTTCTTAATTTGGTTCTCATAAGAATTCCTCCTCTAAGCTTTAAATTTGATTCTTAACCTTGTAATTTCGTGTTAAGCATATACCTGAAACGGTTTTGCAGCAAGTAAGCCATTACCGCTGTACTATAATCCGCCTCCTTTCCTTAAAAATGTACGGCTATAATCTGTTGCAAAACCTTTCATTAGCGTTATTGATGTAATCAGCCCTTCACAGATCCCAGCATTATACCCTTTACAAAATATTTTTGAAGAAACGGATAAACACATACAATAGGTAATAAAACAATAACCGTTACCGCCGATTTAACTGACTGTGTGCTGAATTGAACGCCGTATGGCTGGGTTAATAAAAAAGTCTGCATATCCTGGGACAGGAGATTGGTTTCATCCATAATCCTTTTCAGAAGTAACTGCAGAGGTATTTTTCTTTCATCTCTTATATATATCATCGCGTCGAACCATGCATTCCACTGACCAACCATCGCCCAAAGGGCAACGGTGGCAAGCATCGGTTTCGATAAGGGAAAAATTATTTTAAACATAATAGTAATGACGGATGCTCCGTCCATTAAGGCTGATTCTTCTACAGCCTTATCCAGCGACATGAAAAAGTTTCTCATTATCAGCATTACATAAGCACTGAACCCCGTGGGGATTATATATACCAGGAAGTTATCCATAAATCCGAGTTTTCTGAGCGTTACGTACATAGGGATAAGCCCGCCTCTGAAAAACATGGGTATTATGAAGAATATCATGAAAGCCTTCCTGAAAGGCAAGCCCAGTTTGGAGAGAGGATAGGCGGCACATGCAACAAGTATTATATGAAATACCGTACCCACAACCGTCCTGGTTACTGATATGAAAAATGCGCTTAGTATTCTGCTTTCTCCTAAACAATATTTGTATGCATCAATACTGAAATTCTTGGGCCATATATTGATAGTCAGAGTTGAAACGGTGCCCGGAGCGGAAAGGGAAGCAACAAGCATATCCCAAACCGGATATAGGATTGTTACACATAAAAACACCATAAATATAGAATTAAATGTATCAAATATAATACTGCCTGCCGAAGTCCTGGATTTTTTACCAAACATAATAATCCCCCAAATCACAATATTGTATATTCATTGTCAAATTTTCTAACAAATGCATTACTCAAGAGAAGCAGTATAAATCCGATCAAATTCTGAAACAGCCCAACCGCAGTTGAATAGTCATAGTTTGCATACTGAATTCCTTGTCTGAATACAAATGTGTCAATTACATCTGCTACATCATAAGTCGCAGGAGTGTATAGGTTAAATATCTGTTCAAAGCTTACGCTCAGTAATGAACCGATATTAAGCAGCAGCAGAACGGTAATCGTCGGCAGCAAGCCGGGTAACGTTATATAAATTGCTTTCTGAAACCTGTTGGCGCCGTCCAGCTGAGCAGATTCATATTGAGCCTGATCAATGCTGGCTATTGCAGACAGGTATATTATGCTGCCCCACCCTATACCTTGCCATAGACCGCTTAAAACATATATTACCAGAAAATAATTACTGGATATTATAAAATTTATTGGCTGGTCAATAATCCCCGTATTTACCAAAAGTGCGTTAATAATGCCGTACTGAGGCGAAAGCATCTGATATATGAAGCCGGAAATTATCACCCAGGATAAAAAATGGGGAAGATAGGATATTGTCTGAATAACTCTTTTAAACCTGATATTAAAAATTTCATTTAACAGCAATGCAAAAATAATTGTGCACGGAAAACCCGTAAACAGACTTAACAGGCTCATCCTCAATGTATTCAGAAGTGCTTTGTAGAAAAACATATCACTGAATAGTTGTTTAAAATTCTCAAAGTTGTTCCATGAACTTCCAAGTATTCCCCTGGACATTTTGAAGTCCTTAAAAGCTAAGGTGACGCCGTATATCGGCAAATAACTGAACAGAATCTGGTGGATTACCGGTATAAGCAAAAGCAAATATAATACACGGTACCTTTTAAGCTTGCCTATTGTTTCCTTCTTTAAAAAATGTCCGCTATAATTAGGTTTTGCGGCTATTGTTCCGGTTTTACTATTCAAATTATTTCTCCTCCTGTATACAAACTGACTATATCTTTAATTTCCTTTTTTCAGTTTAGTGTATAATGCTGTATGATTAAAACACTCCATTAAAAATGCCTCCGTATTATGCATGATATAAGGAGTAACGAAATGTATGATTTTGCAAATAAGCCTTTTATATTTGAATTATAGCAAATAGAAATAAAAATATATGAAAGATTTTAACCACTAGTATGTAAAATTTTAATCAATACTTAAGTAATATTTCCTTTCATTTATGCAGATATTTAATATTATCATTGGTAGTTTTGCACAAGAATGCCTTCAAAATACCCTGGCTTTATAGAAATTATTAATAAACATATAAAAGGATTCAGCTTTTAATACAGAATGGACACAATTATAATTAAAGCATCAAGTCTTTTTCGCCAGTTTTCGACATGTGAACTGACGGGATGGTTCCCAAAATAAATTAAAGAGAGGAAGGAAATTAGGAAATGAAAAAGCTCAGATTCGCGTTAGCTCTCCTGATGGCATTGATGCTTCTTGTATCGGCAGTTGGCTGTGGAAGCAGTTCTTCCGGCAGTAAGAACAGCACTACTTCGACCAGTGGAACTGCTTCTATCGAAACTACTACTAAAGACACTACTACTAAAGAAGTTGAAAAAATTGAGGAAACCTGGAAAATCGGTATCATGACGTCTTCAGTCAGCCAAGGTGAGGAGCAGTGGCGTGCAGCTGAAAGAATTGTAGAACAGTATGGTTCTGACCGTGTAATTCTTCAGGCGTTCCCGGACAACTTCACAACCGAGCAGGAAACAACGATTTCTACCGCTCTTAGCATTGTATCCGATCCTGACGTCAAGGTCATGATTTTCGGAAAGAGTTTGATTGGTACAACTGCTGCCTGCCAGAAAATCCGCGAGGTCCGCCCGGACGTCGTGATCATCTGCGGCAGCTTCAACGAAGCAGCCGCCTCCATGTCTAAGTACTGCGATGTTTTCTATCGAGAAGATATGCCGGCTATGGGTAAGCAGATCGTTGAGATTGCACAGCAGACCGGCTGCAAAACCATCGTACACTACTCCTTCCCGCGCCATCTGGCAAATGCAAATATGGCTCAGCGCCTGCAAATCATCAAGGATCTGTCTGCTAAAGCAGGTATTGCAGTTGTAGAGGTTTCGACACCTGACCCCTCCTCTGATGCGGGTACCGCTGGCACGCAGCAGTTCGTTCTGGAGGATGTGCCGCGTGAGATCGAAAAATACGGCTCCGACACGATGTTCTTTGGTACGAACACAGCTCAGCTTGAGCCTATGATCAAAGCTTGCGTACAAGGCAAAGCTTACTACTATCCGTCTGTCCAGTCCGTATTCACCGGCTATACCGGCGCGCTGGGCCTCTCCATTCCTAATGATCACAAGTTTGATGCCGACTACTATGTAGAAGCGATCAAGGAGAAGCTTGCCGGGGCTGACTGTAAAGGCCACATGGGCGCATGGGTCGTCCCGTTTGAAGCATTTGAGCTTGATGGTGCTATGAACTACGCCGTCAAGTACTGCAAGGGTGAAACGAAGGGCGTGAAATTTGATCCGGAGATCTTCAAGAAAGCGCTGGGTGAAGCGGCAAATGGCGAAAAGCCTACGTTCTCGAATGTAACTGAGGGCGAGGTCACTTATGATAACGGCCTCTTCATTGCACTGCCCTACGAAGTCTTTTAAAAGGTATAACGCATTAAGCAGAATGGCGAGGATACCATGCAGATGGTATCCTCACTTCATGCACAGAGCGCCGAGGTGTGATTTGTCGCTTAAGCGCTTCACTGTGGAAGTGAATTCCACAGTGAAGCAAGCGACCGGCGCTCGCGCAGCGGGCAGGAAGGACGGAATAATTGATTTCCCTCCTGCTCGATTAAAATGGCGGTTTGTCATAGATCCTGCATGCTTATATAGTATCAAGAAAGGAGCAATAGTTTGAATAGCGAATTCTTTCTGGAGATGAATCATATCAAAAAGGACTTTAATAACAATACTGTCCTGAAAGATGTGAATTTCCGTGTAAAGCCAGGCGAAATCGTAGCTCTCGTCGGTGAAAACGGAGCTGGCAAATCAACCCTCATGAATATCCTGTTTGGCATGTCGGCCATTCATAGCACAGGCGGTTTCAAGGGACAGGTCCTGATCAACGGAGAACCCGTGAATATCATGAACCCCAAGCAAGCAATGAGCTATGGCATTGGTATGGTACACCAGGAATTCATGCTCATCGACGGCTTTGATGTAGCAGAAAATATCAAGCTGAACCGTGAGAATTTGAAAAAGACCATTGCCGGGCGTCTGTTTGGCGAGCGTGTAGACCTTCTGGACCGTCTGTCGATGTATGCCGATGCGCAGCAAACGTTGGATACGTTAAAGCTTGAAATCAACAAGTATACAAATGTAGGCGATCTGTCAGTAGGGTACAAACAGTTTGTAGAAATTTCCAGAGAGTTGGACAAAAAGAATATTAAGCTGATCGTTCTGGATGAGCCAACTGCTGTTCTGACCGAGACGGAAGCTGCCCGGTTCTTGGATTGTGTACGCAGCGTTGCGCAGAGGGGCATTTCGTTTATCTTTATCAGTCACCGATTGGAAGAAGTAAAGAACTTGTCCGACCGTATCGTTATCTTGCGGGATGGTGAGCAAATTGGCGATTATGCAAGCGATGAGCTTAGTGTCATCGATATCTCCAGACTCATGGTCGGCAGAGAAATTACTATTAAGAATCGGGAAACAGCCAACGACGCCGGGAAAGGAGATACTGCCTATATCGAAGTCGAGCATCTGGCTGTTGACATGGTGGGAGAGACTACCCACGATGTCTCGTTTATTGTTCGCAAGGGAGAGATATTTGGCATTGGCGGCCTTGCCGGACATGGTAAGGCAAGCGTTGCAAATGGCTTAATGGGCTTGCGTCCTGCAACTGGAACAGTGAAATTCCGTGGTGAAGCCCTTGACATAGCCAATACAAAAAAGACTCTGAAAACGGGAGTCGCCTTTGTTCCGGAAGACCGGCGCAATGTGGGCCTGGCAGCTGACGAATCAATTGAGATGAACATAGCCGTCGGTGCGTTGGAATTGAAAGATACGTTTACCAAAAAAGTCTGCGGTATTCGCTTTTATGATAAGAAGGCAGCTGCGAAGTATGCGGATCAAATGATCCGGGATCTGGATATCCGATGCACAGGCAAGGGCCAAATTGTCCGGAGCCTGTCAGGAGGAAACCAGCAGAAGGTTTGTATTGCCAGAGCGCTCGCGCTGGATGCAGATGTTTTGCTGATTTCCGAACCGACGCGCGGTATCGATATCGGCGCCAAAAAGATGATTTTGGATACACTGTTGCAGTTGAATCGCGAGAGATCAACAACGATTATTATCACCTCCAGCGAGTTAGCTGAACTCCGTTCAGTCTGCGACCGTATTGCCATTGTAACCGAGGGCAGAATTGCCGGCATCCTGAAGCCGTCGGATGAGGACTATAAGTTCGGCCTTCTGATGAGCGGCGATAGTATCGAAAATACAGAAAGTGAGAGGTCTTGACCATGACTAAAATGATAAAACTGATCAATACCGTCGGCGTATCACGCATCATTGTGTCAGCCGTATTTCTGTTACTTCTGTTTTTGCTGGAACCGCTGAATATCGGATTGGGCATGACTGTAAGCGACATAATAACGCGTGTCAGCATGAACGGTATGCTGATTCTTGCCATGATGATTTCGGTGTATTGCGGCGCCGGTCTGAACTTCGGCCTGCCAATCGGAATTATCTGCGGCATTCTTGGCGGCTCGATAGCGGTAGAACTGAATGCTACCGGTTTGCCGGGACTTTCACTGGCTTGTGCGATCAGCATCCCGTTTGCTATGTTGGCGGGATGGCTGTATGGCCATTTGATTAACCGGATCAAGGGATCCGAAATGACAGTTGGTAACTATCTGGGTTTCTCTATTGTATATCTGTTTTGCGTATTGTGGCTGGTTCTGCCCTATAAGAATCCTTTGATTATCTGGCCGGTCGGCGGAAATGGATTGCGTGTAACTCTTACGCTTGATGATTTTTATTCGCAGATTATTGATAACTTCCTAAAGGTTGATTTTAAGAGCCTCAACATTTTACAGGGATCCTCTGTATGGAAGAATTTCACATTCCCGACAGGTCTGGTTCTTGTTTTTTTAGTTTCCTGTGTGTTGATGTGGATTTTCACGAAGACGAAAAAGGGAGTAATTTTGCGCATTGGCGGTGCATATCCTGAGTTTTCCAGAGCCCTGGGCATCAACCGTGATAAAGCCAGGATTATTGGCTCGGTAGCTTCCATGACGCTGGCGGCAATCGGTATTAATATTTATTCGCAGAGCTATGGTTTCTACCAGTTTTATAATGCGCCCTTAAAGATGGCATTCCCGGCAATGGCCGCAGTACTGATTGGCGGCGCGACTGTGAAAAAAGCTTCCGTTTTTAATGTTATTTTCGGTTCGATTATCTATTTCGGCCTGCTGGCGATGGGCACGCCTATTGCAAATGTTCTTTTAAATAATGGCAGTATTTCTGAAATTGTACGGACGATCCTGCAAAACGGCATTATTCTTTTCGCTCTTACAAAGATAAACAAAGGAGGGAAATAACAAGATGAAAAAAATACTTGAGTCTGGAAGAAGAAATATCGTTCCGATCATCTTCTCCTTGTTCTGTATTTTGAGTGTACTGATGTCAGGCAAGCCGGCAAGCTATCTGGTCACTGAGACTTTTACCCGCGTCGCTCGAAATTCAGTCTTGATTCTTTCCCTGATTATTCCGGTCCTTTGCGGAATGGGTTTGAACTTCAGCATTGTCCTTGGAGCTATGGCTGGCGAGGTTGGCCTGATTCTGATTACGCATTGGAGAATAGAAGGTATTAGCGCTATCCTGATTGCAATTGCAATTGCTACCGTGGTATCGATTGTTCTGGGATATCTGACCGGCCGGCTGTTTAACAAGGTCAAGGGACAGGAAATGATTACCGGCCTGATCCTCGGATACTTTGCAATCGGTGTTTATGACCTTATTTTTATGTGCCTTGTGGGCACTGTTATCCCGATGAACGACCCGCTGCTGATGATTGGCGTTAATCAGTCAGATGGAAGTACAACGCTTGTCGGACTGGCCATCACGATTAATCTGTTTGAAAACACAAAATATGCATTGGACAATTTGTTTAGCATTAAGTTTATCGATCTGCTTCCGATTCTTACCTGTGCTTGCTATGCAGCAGCAGCTGCCGTTTTCCTGATCAGGCTGCTTGCAAAGAAGCAAAAGGTGAAGGATGCACTTATGCCTAGCATCCCCTATGCAGCTGCCGGTGTGATTTTCCTGGCTGTCCGGATCCTTAGCAAGTCGGTTAAAGCAGTATACGCAGCGTTCTTTACGCTGTCGATTCCGATCGGCACATGGATTGTGATCGCACTGGTCTGCCTGTTCATTGTATATATAACCAAAACAAAGCTCGGACAGGATATTCGCGCGGTTGGACAAAACATGGGAGTTTCTGTTGCGGCAGGTATCAACGTAGATCGTACTCGGATTATTGCGACGGTTCTGTCCACAGTTATCGCTTCCTGGGGACAGATCATCTATTTGCAGAATATCGGTACGATTCAGACATATTACAGCCATGAGCAGGTAGGTATTTATGCTGTTGCAGCAATACTGGTCGGCGGCGCGTCAATTGAAAAAGCAGCAATAAGGCACGTGTTTACAGGAGCTTTGCTATTCCATGTCCTCTTTTTTACCACGCCATTATCGGCAACAAAATTGTTTGGAGATGCGCAGCTTGGCGAATATTCCCGCGTATTTTTTTGCTATGGGATAATTGCAGTATCTCTGCTTTTGTTTGCCTTGAAGAAGAACAGAGAGAATAAGCACAGGCTGGAAATGGAATTCCGGCGCGTTGCAGATTCCCGAAAGTAATTTGTAAATTCAACACTTATATGGTCTAAATCGAGTAGGAGGGAAATCAATTATTCTGCCCTTCCCACTCGCCGCGCGAGCGCCGGTCGCTTGCTTCATTGTAGAATTCACTTCCACTGTGAAGCGCTTAAACGACAAATTACACTTCGGCGCTCTGTGCAAAAGAAAGGAAGGAGATAAATAATGCCGACACCAAATTTTAACAAATATCTTCGTTATGGAGAGCTGACGGATCTCATCGCGACATATGCCAAAGAATATCCTGATCTGGTTAAAATGGAATCAATTGGGAAAAGCTACGAGGGACGTGAAATCTGGATACTCAAGGTAACAAACTATAGGGCTGGCAACGATACCGAAAAGCCTGCAATATGGATTGATGCGAATATCCATGCAATGGAAGTTTGCACCAGTGCAGTTGGTATGTATTTTGTGGACACAGTGACAAAGCAGTACGGGAAAAATGAGGAAATCACCCGGGCGCTGGATACACGCGCATTCTATATTGTTCCTCGCCTGAATCCCGATGGCGCCGAATTGATACTTGCAGATCATCCGAAAAATGTCCGTTCCAGCACCAGACCATATCCCTACGATGAAAAACCGCTGGGCGGCGGTCTGATGGAGGAAGACCTTGATGGTGATGGTCGAATCCTGTTTATGAGAGTTCCTGATTCCAACGGTTCATGGAAAGAACATCCGGACTATCCCGGACTGATGATCATGAGAGGGCCGACCGAAGTCGGCGGCAAATACTTTCGATTACTCCCTGAGGGTATGATTGATGAATTTGACGGTGACACGATTGATGTACGAAGCCTTCATGGTGCGGTTACATGGCCGAAGAGCTCCTGGCCGAAGGCGGGTCTGGATATGAACCGCAATTTCCCGTATAACTGGCGTCCGGAATCCGAACAGCTTGGTGCTGGACCATACCCCTGCAGCGAACCCGAGACTCGTAGTATGGCTGACTTCATCGTTAACCATCCCAATATTGTTTGTACAACAAATCTCCATTCATTTTCTGGAATCATGCTTCGCCCCTACGACGGGTTACCGGATGAAGAGATGATAAAAGAAGATCTTAGAGTCTACAACCTTATGGGGAAAACGGGAACTGAAATGACTGGTTACCCTGCAATGGGCCGTTATCC
This sequence comes from Clostridiaceae bacterium, assembly GCA_039679375.1. Classification (GTDB taxonomy): domain Bacteria; phylum Bacillota; class Clostridia; order Acetivibrionales; family DTU013; genus JBDKVA01. The sequence continues at coordinate 9,471 of JBDKVA010000061.1, read as the reverse complement.
GAACTTTATCACCCGCCCGAAAATGGTTTATGCCGGCGGACCATGCATGTGGCTTTATGACCACCTTGGAAAGTTCGCATGGACAATTGAGATGTGGAATCCGCTGAGGGAAATTGGAAAGAAAGACTATCAGCTCCAGTACTTCAAATGGTTCAGCGAGCATCCGGTGGAAGATGATATTGCGCTCTACAAATGGGCAAAAGAGAACTGGGGAAATGAAGGCTATGTTGACTGGTATGAGTTTGACCATCCACAGCTTGGAAAAGTTGAGCTAGGTGGTTGGTATTGGTCTCATGTCTGGGCAAATATCCCGGAGAAGTTCCTTGAGCGGGAAGTGGCGCCCTTTACAAATTGGTTCCTTTGGTCTGCACTGATTTCGCCGTTGCTCGCAGAACGGAAGCTTTGCGTAACGCCTTTAGGTTGTGACAACTATCATGTACGACTTGTGTTGGAAAATACCGGTTATCTTCCTACTTACGTTACCAAGAAAGCACTGGAGCGTAAGATTCGCGGCATTATTTGTGAGATTGAGTTACCTGAAGGGGCAACGCTGGAAGAAGGTGAGATGCGTCAGGATATTGGACAGCTGGAGGGATGGGCCTATAAGGATGCCTTGCCCAATCCGAAGCATGATAGCACCAGGGATCTTGTCAGAGTCGATTGGGTTATCCATGCGCCGAATGGCGGAAAAGTCAAGATTGTAGCAAGGCACGATCGTGCAGGCATGGTAAAAACAGAAGCAGAACTTGGTTAATTGATCTAAGGCGCCGGTATAAAGCAGTTACTATGCATAAAACGACGAACCAGCTTGTGATACTATATACTGTTTACCGGGAGTCCGCACGGAAACTCCCGGGGCAGATATACGGTGGTTGCAGTTAGGAGGTGCAAGGGTGACACATTTGGAAATGTTGACTTTTTTGGCAGTCGTAAAAATGAATAGTATTTCTAAAGCAGCAGAGTTTTTGTATGTTACGCAACCCACTGTCAGTTACCGTTTGGTACAGCTGGAGAATGAACTTGGGGTACAACTTATTGTTCGGAAGAAGGGCCACAATGAAATCGAGCTGACGCCAGACGGGGAGCGGTTCGCGGAGAGTGCTTTTGAATGGGAAGCTTCGTGGAAAAAACTATCCAATTTTAGGGGGAGAAATCCGCTTGCCGCTTTAAATATAGGATGCCACGACAGTCTGAATGTGTTTTTGTTTTCTAAATTGCTGAAGGAGATGTTAAGCGCATCATCTCATACGGCCGGTCATGCCACATACAGGCTGGAAAGCTACGGAACCGGAACAATGTATTCATTGCTTGAGCGCGGTGATTTGGATGTTGCCTTTTTGAGGAATCCTACCAGTAATAAAAATTTGAAAATTCATCCGCTTTTTTCTGAGGAGTTTTGTGTTCTTGTACCGCATAATTCGATTTACCCAAATGAGCCAATCCGTGTTGAGGATTTGGATGCGCAGAATGAAATCTATCTTTCGTTCTCATGGAAAAATTATTTTATACGCTGGCATGAGACTATGTTCCAAGGTCAAAAGCCGCCGCGGGTTTCAATCAATGCCGCTTCAACCCTTCCGGCCTTTCTGACGGAGCCGTCAAGCTGGGCAATTGCACCAATTACCGTTGCGATTGACTTACAAGAAAAACACAATTTTTTAATCTTACCGTTCGCTGCAAATTCGCCGCCGGATGCGGTAACATTTAAAATTACATCCCAGTTTTACGATAGCAGCAGTTCAAGAAATTATTTCTTTGAAACCCAGCTTTCGCATTTTCTTGACGAGAGACCTTACCTGAAGCGATTGGACAGATAGTGACGTATCCGGGAGTCCGCGCGGAGACTCCTAGCTGAGTATTCTGTATGGACAGACCAGCGTAGTTCGTAAATCCAACATGGCAGAAGATAATATGGGGGTGGCCTATGAATCATTGCCTTCCGTTTGACCAAAGAAGATTACTTCCTACAAACATTCATTATCAATATTTCCCTTTTGATTATTTCCTTTGTACTCAGAAGGAATTGGGGTTTACATCCATAGATTTGGTGACCATGCCGCCGCATGTCTGGATTAACGACAGAAACCATGAGGATCTGGCGCAGCTCAGGAATATGATTCTTGATGCAGGCCTGGATACGGCAGTCGTAACCCCGGAGAGCGCTACCCTGCGGTTTATATTGAACGCTACAGATACTGAGCGTCGTCAGCGCTCTATGCAATATTACAAGAATTGCCTGACTGCGGCACAGGAGCTGGGTGCAAAGATCCTGGCGGTTACCATGTCCGGCGCATTCTGGGATGAATCGCCTGTTTCCGCACTGGCCAGAGCAATTGATACATTACGCGCGCTTTGCTTAGAGGCGGAAAAATCCGGCGTGACGATTGCAGTTGAGACGGCTCCTGTGGGGAGTGAGGTTACCCTGTGCACATTACAGGAACTGAAAACCGTCCTGCAGTCAGTGAACCATCCGCTGCTAAAGGCAACATTGGATACCGTAGCCATGAGTGAAGCAGGAGAAACCATTACACAGTGGTTTACTGAGCTGCCGCAGCAAATTGCCTATGTGCGTTTTGCAGATGGCCGTGCCGGCGGCGGGCACTATATCTGGGGAACCGGTGTGTACCCTGTTGAGCGCTATTTGAAAGAGCTCGCTGCTTCCGGATACCGGGGAAACGTTGGCCTTAAGGTAAATCTTGCCGCCTACAGCCAGCATCCTGTGCAGGCTGATACGCAGAACCTGCAGGCACTGCGTCCGTACCTGCAAGACTGTGAGGTGAGAAGTAATGCCATCGGTTAAGCGTGAGCAGCTCGCTGCCATGAACTGGCATTATAAACGGTTTTCTCTGGAATACTGCCTGAAAGCGCTTGAAAAGACCGGTTTTTCCTCTATCGCCTTTTGGGCAGGCCCGCCTCATTTCCAAATCGATGATAGTGGTTATGATGATATTCCTGCCCTGGCCCGGCAATTCCGGGAACACCATTTGAAATGCATAAGCTTTACAGCCTGTGCAAGTCATCAGATGTACCAGTTCGGTATTTATGGTAAAGAACATATCCGGCAGGCATGTCGCTATTTCACGAATGGGATTCATGCCGCGTCGGAACTGGAGGTTCCATTGATGACAGTCAATGCGGGGAATGGATTTTTTAACACACCGCGTGCGAATGCATGGAAGCGGGCTTGCGAATTGTTGTGCCGCGTTGCTGAAGAGGGCCGCCGCTGTGGTGTGACCCTGACTGTTGAAAGCTCGCGCCCGCAGGAGACAAGAACTGCTGTTACACTGCAGGATGTGAAGCAACTGCTTAATGATGTGGGACATCCTAACTGTAAAGCGATGATTGATACGACTGCTATGGGCGCCAGTAATGAAACAGTCTGGGAGTGGTTCGAAACGTTCGGAGACGATATCAGGAATCTGCATTTCATTGATGGTGAACCGATGGGCCATTTGGCATGGGGTGATGGTATTTTACCGCTTGACGATATGCTGCATTGCCTGAATACATATCACTATACAGGCCCTATCTGTTTTGAAATTACTCATGAACGGTATTGGCGTACGCCTGAAAAAGCGGACGCACAGACCTTTAAGATTATGGAACGTTATTTGGAGGATTGATAATGGAAAAACAATTGCGATATCCGGAACTGGATGTAGAGCAATTCTGGAAAGATAACGAGCTGGCGCTGCGGGACAATTGCTTCTATAAGGACGCGCCGCAGGTTGCGTTTGGTATTGATGTGCTCGACGAGTGCGTGATTACAGAGCTTGGTCTCGATATGCATCCCTGGACGCATGTACCGCCCGCAGAGATGACAGAATACCGCAAACGTTATAACGACAAAGCAGAGAAGATCATCGGCAAACGTATCCTTCGTGAGGAGCCAAAGCCGCATCTGAAGTTTCCGGCTGTTAAGCTGCACGGTACAGTGTTTGGCGGCGCGTATACGGAGCATGACCATGTAGAGTGGCTGCACAGTGATATAACAGCGCCGTTAGCGCTCGAAGCGCAGTTGGAGAAGACAGAAAAACTGCTTCCGAATCTCCGGGAATTCATCCTGCCTTCAAACTGGGATGCAGAGAAGAAGCGCATTTTTGAAGAAACCGGTGAAACGCCGGATCCGTACTGGTATGGCCGACGCGTGCGCGGACCGGTTACATTGGCAATGTCCATCTATGGCGTTGAAAACACCATCTTCCTGCTCTATGATGAGCCGGATCTGGCACATCGTTTCTTCAATGGTATTAGCGACGTCCTGATGGCATATGTCAGGATCTTTGAAGAAGAAGCGGGAATCGAAAAAATGGCGGACAACACGTATCCTTATCGTTTCAACGACGATAACTGCTCCATGCTGACCGAGGACCTGTATGAGGAATATGCATATCCGATTTTAAAGCGGATATTTGATTACACCTGCCCGGATCGGAACAAAAACTGCAGGTATCAGCATTCAGACTCTGCCATGGGACATCTGCTGCCGATTCTAAGCAAGCTGGAGTTTAGTGCCGTGCAATTCGGGCCAACCGTATTATTGGATCAGATTCGCAAGTATATGCCGAACACCCGCGTTGACGGCTGTCTGAGCCCGAACACGCTAATGTCGAATGACGAAGAAAAAATCATCGCAGAAGTCAGGCGTGACTGTGAGATGGCAAAGGCACTGGGAACCAGAGGCCTGAAAATTGATGCGGCCGGCTCGGTGAACTATGGCACTATGCTTACCAGCCTGCGTGCAGCGATGTACGCGGTACAAAAATACGGCAGATATTAAAACTTAAAATATAACGAATAATTTAGGAGGTTACCAATATGCTTCATTCTGTTAGAAACGAGGATATCCAGCTTCATTTTGAAAACGGCTTTGCCGAAACCAGAGTACTTAACGACGTCTATCCTTCTGTGCAGGTTTACCGCGGTGTTCTGAAGGAAGGCTGCAATGCCAGGCCCACTGTTTATCATCAGGCACACCAGATCTTCAGCTTTACCGGCGGCACCGGCTATGTGACCACCAGGGACAAGGCTTATAACATCACAGAACTGTCTTTTTTCATTGCAAACCTTGACGAACCGTTCAAAATCCATGCAACTACCGAGCTTGTTTACACGAAATTTGTTGTAGACTTGACGGACCACGATATGAAGATTTATAATACGTTCCACATTGTATTGCCCTATTTCATCAGCATCAGCAATGCTCAGGAATACTGGCAGTCCTGTAAGACTCCCGGCACCCGCAGCTGGACAATTCTGGCAACCAAGCGCCTGAACCGCTGCCTGATGGGTGTCGTTGAATCCAACAGTGCCGGCGGTACCTTTGAGAAGGGCCATCCGGCAGTTGCACAATGGAATATCATTCTGAACGATGCCGATATGATACTGGATGTAGAAGGTGAAAAGACTCCTCAGAAACCCGGTGATATCAGCTATGTGGAGGCCGGCCTGGACCACTGCCTGTCCTGTGACGGGAAGGGAAAGACTCATTACATCTGGTTTGAGCATTATGTACAGGAAAAGGACTACATTGTCACCAATCCGCAGCGCGTTGATCAGCATTCGGACGACTGATTCCAAAGACGGGAGTGCTGCATAAGATGATCAGGCCGTCTCTATGCTTGTAATCTGAATGGCATAGGGGCGGTCCGATGTATCTGCGCTAACGGTTTTGACTATTGCAGATGTCGCTTTCAGTATCAGAAGGGGAGAATTCATAGAAATGAGTAATCACAGCCTAAAAAGAATTCATTTGCTTGCTACCGGCGGTACGATTGCCTGCGAGGCCAGAAGCCGTGTCTCAACCGAAGGCTATAAATATCCCAACATTTCTGCCGGTGACCTCATTGAGCAGCTCCCTGAGCTGTCAGAAATTGCTGTTATGTCGTCTGAGCAGGTTTTCATTAAACCCAGTACAGACATTACTGACGGCGATTCATTTGACTTGTCTGGACGTGTTAATACGCTTTTGGCAAGTGATGACTGCGACGGCGTTGTCATAACCCATGGAACTGACACGATAGAGGAAACGGCCTTTTTCCTGAATCTTACAGTCGATAGCCCAAAACCTGTCGTTATCACAGGCGCTATGCGTCCGGCCAACGTCATCAGCTCGGACGGCATGCTGAATCTGTACAATGCCGTCTGCTGTGCAGTATCAGACGCTTCTTCCGGCGCGGGTGTTGTTATTGTAATGAATGACCTTATCTTATCGGCCCGGGACACTGTCAAGTTTTCCACTTTTAAGACGGATGCCTTTCAGGCTCCGCTCTATGGTGTTCTTGGCATGGTGAGAGACGGCTATGTTGACTATTTTTACAAGTCCGTAAAGCGTCATACCGTCTCATCTGAGTTTGCCGGTATTCGATATGGTGAGATGCCAAAAGTCAAGATCCTTTATATGTATCAGGGTTGTGATGACGTCCTGTTCAAAGCTGCGTTAGCAGACGGATGTCAGGGCGTTGTCGTGGCAGGCCTGGGTAACGGCGCTGTTGTCAGTGCTATCACAAAAGCTTATGACAAAAAGGAAAATCCGGAGACTGCCGAAAGAATGCCTGTTCTTGTCCGCAGCTCCCGTGTCAGCACGGGCGGCGTTAGTGATACTTATCATATGAGTTGCGAGCGGATTATTCCCGCCCATGATCTCAATCCCCAGAAAGCTGCAGTGCTCCTGCGTTTTGCACTTGCTAAAACCGATTGTCCGGCGGAGATCAAGAGAATATTCAAAGAATATTAACGTATCACGATGGTGCATTTTCACCAAGAGTCATAGCCGTTCCAGTCCTTCTTCATCTACCGGTATTGTAATTGTAACAGTAGTCCCCGTTTCTGGAATACTGTCAAGCTCAAGGCCATATTCTCTTCCATACTGCAGTCTGATTCTGGCCTGAACATTATAGATGCCTACTCTGTCGTCGATATTATCAGACGCCAGGGTCGTTCTTATTTTATCAAGCTCCGCCTCTGTAATTCCATTACCGTTATCTGATACCGAGAACTTAATGGCATTGCCATCTTTAAAACACTTTACCTTGATAATGCAGCCTGACTGCTTATCCCTGAAGCCATGCTGCACTGAATTTTCCATAAGCGGCTGTAAAATCAGCTTCAGGGTTCTGTACTCCAGCAGCCTTTCACAGACATCCCATTCAAATATTATAGCCTCTCCGTATCGAATGGATATAATCTCGGCATATGCCTTGGCATATGCAATTTCCTCACTTATTGTTATAATCCTGTCGCCTCTGCTTATTCCGAATCTGAAAAGCTTTACAAGCGAAGAGACAATTATGTGGGCCTTTTCCTTATAGCCATTGTCAATCAGAAATATCAGATTGTTCAGCGTATTATACAGAAAATGTGGATTGATCTGTGCCTGCAATGCAACCATTTCAGCCGCTTTTATTTGGAATTTCAACTGGTTTTTTTCCCTGTTTGCTATAAGGAGATTATCAAACAGATCTTCAATCCTTTCAATCATTTTATTAAAGCTGATACCGAGACTGTCAATTTCATATATGAAATTATCAGCCATAATGTCGGCATTCACATCGTCGCCAAGCCGGTAATCCTCCATTATATTGTTAAAAGCATTTGCAGGCTTCAGTATAAGCAATGAAATAAAATAGGAAAATACAATAATAAGCAATATTATTATCATTATGATATATATATTATTTGATAGAATAGTATAACCCTGTTCCGTTATATCTCCGAAGTCATATTTGGCAACAAGCTTCCATTGTGTTTTATTAATGCTGTGATAATACACCATATATTTTTTTCCGTCCGAATTAAGCTCCATACTTCCGGATATTCCTTCAGGCGGCTTTTCAAACAGGCTTTTTGAAAATTCACTGGTTATATCCCTGCCTGAATTGTCCGATATAAAAACATGCGATGCACTCGTCTCAAGATTTTCATATATGCTATTTATATCTCTCAACTGCATTTCCAGCCTTCCGTAAATTGTACGGTTGTTGCTGTCTACTACAGAAATGGCCTTGACCCTGGTTCCAAGGGTAAGTATGTTCCTGTTCAGCTCATCACGCGAATAGAACCAGATAAAGCCTTGTTTCAGGTTCTGCAGGTTCAATAAAGTATTTTTATCCATACTTTCCGCCGTGTTCAAATAGTTGCTGAAAACAAGCCTGCAGTCATTGTCATTAAAACTGATCCTATTATCCTCCAATCCAAGGTATTTATAATCTGTAAGTATGTCCCTTATGTTCGCTTCATCTCCCTGGGAACGGTTAAAAAGATATTCCTGGACGGCGATGTTGTAAAGGAGGTTTTGAAATGCCGATGATTTATCTGTAAAATGCTTATCAACATTTTTAGCCATCCTTGTAAATGTTATATCATATTCTTTAAGTATCTGTTCTTTTATCAGACTCATTGACTGTGTATAGAATAATAGTAAAAAGATGAGCACAGGCAAAATAGTGGTCGCAAGAAAATAACCGAATATTTTGGTTCTCAGGGATATTTTCCTTTTAGATATATTTATATTATACTTTTTATGTTCTTCGCCATAGCCGGATAATAATTTCACGAGACTTACAACCGGTCGGAGTATATTTCCGGACAGCCTGCTTGATATGAAAACAGAACATATAAAACCTGCAAAAATAGAAATGATTATCATCCATGCTATCCGGCGGTTGTCGGAAAAAACAGTTCTGTCAATCATATAAGCTACAGTCCAGCCGTTATCCATCATTTGCCTGTAAACGGTTACCGAGCCCTGGGACTCAAGTTCTTTTAGAAAAGCTTCCGCATTTTTATTATTAAATTTTGATCCGTATTTACCCATACTATTATAGAGTACGGTATCTTTATTATCATATATCAGGAGATTCTCATTTCCTTCTGCCATCCTGGAGAACATGGAATTATTCAGCAGGATGTATACATTGCCGTAAAACGAGGTGCTGTCGCTAAGGCCGAACTTGATGTAAACCATCCCGTTAAGGCTGTCTATAAGAGAATAAATGGGGGGGCCGAAGCTTATGCCGTTCCCTATATCCGCGGGATAGCATAATTCCATTCCGTTTATGTTTTCATCCTTAAGCTCTTCCGCCAGATCATGGCTGAAAAGATAGTCAAGAGTATACAATCTTTCTTCACCGCTTATAATGCTGATACTTTTAATGAAGCTATTTGCATTTTTCAGCCCGATCAGGAATTCCGTTATATAATCGTAAGCCTTTTTGTATTCGGAAATGTCAGTATCTTCGGATTTTAACAGCATGATCAAATCTTTCAGCTTATTATTATTATTGATACTGTTTGAAATATTGATAAGGTTGTTATAGTCTCTTTCTACAGTCGTTACAATATATTCAAATTCTGAACGGCTTATATCGTCAGCCATGCTGCGGGTATATCTCATGGTAGTGGAATAGAGCAGCAGGAACGAAACTGCTATAGTAATAATAGTCATAGATATGGAAAGAAGCATCAGGAAAT
>JBDKVA010000060.1:0-1699 GCA_039679375.1 Clostridiaceae bacterium | reverse complement strand
AGTTTCCAGGTTTCTGGTAGAAAACGGATTACGCCCTGATTATCCAGATGGAAAAAAATTCGCGGTTTGCCTTACTCATGATATTGATGTGGTATATCCGGAAAAGCTCTACCCGATCATTGGAACTGCCAAAGCCTTTGCTAAAGGGAATTTAACAGATGCTATAAAGACACCTTTTTGCAGAATTAACAAGAAATGGAACCCTTGCTGGAACTTTAGAGAAATAATGGAGCTGGAGGCAAAATATAATGCAAAATCCAGCTTTTATTTTCTGGCTTTGAAGCCCGGAGAGAAGGATTTCAATTATGAAATTGAGGATCTCGAAGATGAAATAAAGTTTATATCCGCTCATGGGTGGGAAGTAGGCCTGCATGGAGGGCACGAATCTTACAAGAGTTTTGAGGATATAATGGAAAAAAAGCAGAGACTTGAGAAGGTTCTCGGCAAGCAGGTTATAGGATACAGAAATCATTATTTAAGATTTAAAGTGCCGGATACGTGGGAATTCTTGAGCAAAGCGAACTTTAAGTATGATACAACGTTCGGGTATTCGGACTGCGCAGGCTTCAGGAATGGGATGTGCCATCCTTTCAGGCCTTATAACATAAATACCGGAAAACAAATCGATATCATTGAGCTTCCTCTCATAGTTATGGATCGGACTTTATTAAGAAGCTACATGCGGCTTGACGTTAAAAAGGCCTGGGAGCTCATAAAAAGTCTTATTGATAAGGTTGAACAATACAATGGTGTAATCACAATTCTATGGCATAATAATACAATTATTGAGGGAGAAAGCCTTAAGTATTACGAAAAATTCCTCAAGTATGTCTCCGGCAAAAAGGCCTGGTTTGCAAGCGGAGAGGAAATATATAACTGGTGGTCTACCAACATTGAACCGGGATATTGAAAAAAAAGATGTCCATATAACCTTGCATATTCAACTGATAATTAACAGAGGCATTCAGATAAATCAAGTATTTCTGGATAAATAAGATAATATTAGGCAAACCAAACAATATTAATCAACAACATAGACAGGTTTGATTAATAAACTTTTTTCACAGTTATGTTAAGTGCCTTAGGCAGGATACGCCGAATGCTGCCGGTTTATGGGGCCTGAATTCTTTTAAAGTTAACAGTGACGTTCGGTTCAAAATTGTGACCATAACTGCATCCCGCCAGAAACCATAAAAAGAGCCTATGGTAAAGTAGTGTTAAGGAGGAGTAAAGGGGGATGAGGGAAAATCGCATGATCTCAATTGTTAATGTGTATGTAAAATAAGGAAGCAGACAAATATATTTCAGGAGGGTTTATTTATAAGGGGGCTTAGGGGGAAAAGTCAGAGCTTCAGCATCAGCTTAAGAATATCATACTCCAGGAGTTGCATTTTCAAAGATAAAAATAGCTTGAAAATGCAGGAATACATGGAGCTCAGCTCTAAAGGAAACTTCGTTTATAAGGTACGGATATGGATGAAATAACATCAGATTCAGCAGAGAAACAGTCTGATAACAGCAAGAAGGAAAGCTTTGCTTTCGATGTGCTAACCCTTGCAGGCGGGACAACTTTTGCTCAAATCCTTACGATTTTAGCTGCTCCTGTATTGACCCGCCTCTATGGGCCTGATGATTTCGGAATTTGGGCTCTGTACCTTTCCATCACCAGCATTATCAGTGTCATTGCCTGCATGAGATA
>JBDKVA010000059.1:0-12175 GCA_039679375.1 Clostridiaceae bacterium | reverse complement strand
GTGCCTTCGAAGCCGCTTATAAGTGTTAGGAAAAGCTTCGTGATATGCCCGAAGGAAAATAAAACAGGCGGTGAAATGGACACGATGTCCATTCAGGCACATCTACGCCAGGGATGGCGATATATGTACCGACCGCCCCAAGAGTTTTCCTTCGCTGGCATATAGAAGCTTTTCCTCAGTGCCCTGACAGACACCACGTCGCTTGAGTGGCGCATTTTGGCTACTTTTGGGCGGTCAAAAGTGGCAATATCTTTTGATTGTATGATTTTGATGCAGCGCATCTTTCTTTACTGTGCATTATCCTGCTGATACGCATTGAATCCATTTATCCAATGTATCTTATACTATATGCTGCCTATATATTCTTTCCACATTTAGGACAGTATTCGAAATCGTTTTCGAGCTTCACCCCGCAATATGGGCAAAAGTTAAATTCTTTTTTGTCAATATCTTGTTGGTTTACTCTTCCGTTGTCAGGCTGGTTTCCCGCTTCCTTATTATCAACTTCATCTCCATTATTATCTTTGATCCATTTATCAGAAGGATCGCCTTCTTCTTTAGAATCCGTTATATCGATGATCGAATACCGATCCTTGCCTGTAGCATTTTTGTAGTGATATACGGCCTGAACGATACCCAGTATGATAAATATGATTCCAAATAGCGGAAAGAACACACCGATTCCAAACGGAGCGCCTGCTGTGATACCCGCTGCAATGACCGTCCAGAATATGCCGAATATGACTGCCGCGATAGATCCGGCAAAAGACATTCCCGACAGGCCGCGCCCGGGTTTTATACTCTTCATTCTATACACCCCCGAATTTTCCGAAAAAATATTAGCATATTTATATTCTAGCATATCATTATACTTAAACCCATCCTAAAAAGTTTAAAGGTTTATATGCTTGACGGTATCTTTTTTCTGCACATAGAAAAGCAGTTGTCCTTATACTTTGACAACCGCCTTGAAATCACTGGCAACCCCGGTACCCGGCGCTACTTTATATTGGTGTCTACATGCTCCTTTGCGTTGGTGATCTGCTCTTCCGAAGGCATGGTAATCTGCGAATGGGATTTTTTACACTCGATATTCGCCCACGCTGCCGTATCATGTTTCTCTACCGGTACTCCCAGGTTGTAGTCCTTCTTCCTGTTCTCAGCCATCTTCATTCTCCTCTCACTCAACAAACTGCAGTTACTGTAGTATTATTCTTGAATGAAAGTAAGAAATTATACATGCATTAATCCGGGATGGTTGCCAGTAATGCAAACACCGCCATCGGCAGTGACAATAAATGTATTTTCGATCCCGACCATACCTATGCCTCCCACACCATATTTCGGCTCGACGGCAAAAACCATCCCTTCCACGATCGGTTCATCAAAGCCCTTCGCAAGTACGGGAAGCTCATCCACCTGCAAGCCTACTCCATGCCCGAGGAATTTGACCCTCCGTTTTCTGTAGCCCATGAAATTCTGCAGGAAGTCTCCTTCAAGGCTGCTCATGACCGTATTATATATATTGGACGGCAATTCCCCCGGTTTCAGCATCTCCGCAATCCTATCCTGTATATCCGCACATTTTTGATGGCAGACTGCCGCATACTCAGGAAGAGCCCTTCCAAACACATATGTCATGGTCTTGTCTGAATGGTAGCCTTCATAACCGCAGCCCGTGTCGATAAAAATCAGATCCCCGTCAGCAAGCCTGCGCTCGCGGCTGCCCATAAACGGGACTGAAGGGCTAAGGCCGTAGTTTCCGCCCGGACCGTTAAAGTAAGTAGGATATAGAGAGCTTTCTCCAAATGCAACATGCCCCATCAGGATCTCCGTATCAAACATGCTGAACCGCGACACACCCTGGTACCCTTCCTCGTGCAATGCAGTATATAAAGCTCCTGTCAATTCCCATTCGGACATTCCTTCTTTAAATTGAGCCGGCATGCGTTCCTCCAGCACCTTTTTGTGGATGTCACCTGACTTTTTAATCAAATCAAGCTCATAAGCGCTTTTTACCGAGCGTACACAGGACATGAACCGGTCCAGCGATTTAAATGCTTCAAAGCCAAAGTACCTGTTCATTCTTTCATACATGGCCAGCGGCACCAGCTCCGCTTCCAGGTATACCGTCCGGGGAAGCTTCCCCATGGCTGCAGCTGCATCACGGTAAGTGTCCATTGGCTGGATATTTGCAAAAAGCGACTCATCAACGGCTCTCTCGTAGCTTCGGCGTACATAAAAAACAGGCTCTCCTGCCCGTAGAATAAAAAGCAGGCCTTCCTGCATCGTTCCCGTAAAATAAAACTGGTTGATTTTTCCGATGATCAAAGCCAGTTCCCACTCCGGCTCATTCCTGTCCATTGTTGTTCTAAACCGGGCAAGTCTTTGTTCCAGCTCACTTTTGGGTACTTTCCTTATCATATGGATCGCTGACATGTCTGTTCCTTTCGCCCAAATCATTATCGGGTATACATATTTTGCCATTTCAAATGATTGTATCTGCATTATAGTATCATTTATTTTCACTGTCAATCATACATGTCCACTGTCATAAAGGTAGATAATCTTATAGATATAGCTGCAAAATTATTTAAAGTATCCTGATTCCTCCATAATTGTTTCTCCATCAATAAGAGTTGCTTTTTCTATTGTTACTCCTGTCTTTTTTAGGAAAGCCTGCACTGCATGATATCCAACGGCATAGCCCGCGAAAGCTGGTATCCCCGTAGGTTCGGAGCCATTGAAATTTGTCATTTGATCGCCGTAAATGTATTTTCGCACTTCGTTGAATCCCTGAATATTTAGAGACCTTCCAATGATTTCACGGGACTTCTCCAAATCCTGTCCTTTTACACTTGTAACCCATGGACCTATGTATTCCGCTCCATACAGGCTTGCAGCAAAGCTTTCGGCGAGTCCTTCCACTGCCAGATATTTGGCTACCGAAACATTCATGAAATTCCACTTTACATTGGTAAATAATACATTATGATGGAATTCATGGGCTGTTACAGCTTGCAAACGCGGCAAATTATATTCATTCGGAGCTATAACTATTTGAATATAGCCTGGCATAGATCCGAAGCCTGAATATCCTTCAACATTTGCAAGTAACGGATTCTCCGGATTTCCGAGAAAAATTCCTAATATAAGTTTGTCAACCATAGTTACTCCGGCTTGTTGAAATCTATGAACCGAGCTTTGAAGTGCATCATATGCTTTACTCCATGCTTCAGCATTTTTTAGTTTATCCAGCATCTCATTCATTTCAGTATCATGCCCGGTAATTGGAAGACATCCCATTGCCTCCGGATTCACAGGCATATTCATTAGTTCAAAAGCCTTAAGAAACGGTTCCATCAGTTTATTCTTAAAATAATCCGAACGTTCCTCGTTTGGGATATTAAGTATTTTCTTGTAAAGACTATAGGTATCTTGGATTACAAATTTCATTTCAATCGTCCTCCTTGTAATATATTTAGCTTAACCCTGCAATTCGTCTCACTACCTTCACATTTATCATAATCTATGACGTAACGTTAGAGTCAATAGGAAATTATATGTTCCATTAGGCAAAAGTTCAATTAAATAATAGAATAAGCCAAGTTAAACTCCTCGGAAAATGATAAAATAATATATGGAACAAAAGTATTCTTGCTGAGTATTCAAGCGGAGGTGTATATAATTGGTTATTGATATCCACGCTCATCTGTGGGATGGGAGTTTTGACGAAAATAAAAGAGAAATACTTAATGCATGCGAGCAATACAATATCGATAAGGTTTATATTTCGAGCCTCGGCGTCCAGTTCCCGACAGAAGAAGAGATCGCAAGACTGAACTATGAAACCGCCAGGTTCATGAGAGAGGCTTCCGGCAGGATCGGCGGCTTTTGCTACATCAATCCCGTACATGGCAATGCCCTTCATGAGCTTCAAAAAGGTGTGGAAGAATACGGCATGTCCGGTATGAAGCTATGGATTGCTACGTACTGTGACGACCCGAGAGTATTTCCGCTGGTTGAGAAATGCATTGACTATCATATCCCGGTTTTAGTTCATGCTTTTCATAAGGCAGTCGGCCAGCTTGAATGCGAATCACTGGGGGCAAATGTTGCAAAGCTTGCGGAAGTCTACCCTGAGGCAAAGATCATAATGGCGCATCTCGGGGCAAACTGCTATAGAGAGCTAAAACCTGTATGCCACCTGAAAAATGTATCGGTTGATATTTCCGGTTCCATATTCAGGGGTGACGATGTAAATTATGCGAAAAAAATGGTCGGCGCCGACCGTATTTTATTTGGAAGCGATATGCCCGGCGCAAGCTTTCTTGTCAATTACGGGCAGATAAAGGGCGCTGACCTGGATGAACACGAACGTGAACAGATCTTTTATAAAAATGCCTTAAGGATTCTGGAAAGGGGTTGAAGCCATGAGCATCGTTGATGTAAATTGCCTGATCGGTCATTGGCCCTTCAGGAAAATAAGCAGTTGCACCTTTGAAGATCTTAAAAATGTACACAGTAAAAATGGCATATCCTATGGATATGTTTCATCATTAAACAGCATCTTTTATAATGACCCCTTTGAAGGTGACGAAGAACTCCATGAAATAATAGGCCATACCAATTACCGGCATGTCCTAACCGTCAACCCCATGCTTCCGGCATTTAAAGACGATATTGCAAGGGGCATGAAAAATTTTTCGATCAGCGGAGTGCGGATTTACCCCGGCTATCACAATTATTCGCTTAATTGCCCGGAGATGAAGGCTCTTTGCGGTATACTCGCAAAGCTAGGACTGCCTCTGTTTTTAACTTTGCGGACAGAGGATGAAAGGCTGAACTATCTTATTACGCCCCAACCTGTCAATATTCCGGAAATCCAGACTTTTATCGAAAATAATCCTGATTTGACAATCTTGCTTTTGAATATACGGTTCCATGAAATCATGACACTAAAAAGCTCCATCCTGAATTCCGGCAGGGTATTTGTCGATACTTCCGGGCTGAAGGATCAATTGTTCAATATCGAAAAACTGACGGAGATTATAGGCGACGAAAGGATCCTGTACGGCTCCCTCCACCCGCTCTATTGCCTGGAAAGCACTTTGCTCCAGGTAACGATGGCTGACATTGGGCAAAAGGCAAAGAACAAAATATTATTTGAAAATTCAAGGCAGCTACACGTCTGAGGTACAGAACATTCTTCCTTAAGGGCGATTATCGATCGCCCGCATGTAAAGACGTCAATGGCCGTCCCTAAAGGGCGCCATCAATTTTCTATACAATACCTGTATTTGTAAGGGCGATCACCGATCGCCCTCCTTATCCCTAAATAAAGTCAACTGGCACAACACGCTAAATTGACCCGCTATTACAATTTTACCAATTCACCTGTCCTGGCAGATTCGTATACCGCATCAAATATTTTCATGATGGTCACACCATCCTCCGCCGGGCAGATACACGGCGTACCATTTAGTATGCAGTCGACAAAATGGTTGATCTCTGCCGAAAATGACTTGCCCTGTTCGAAGGTATAGCTGTCAAGAACCGGTTTGCTGTCAAGCATATAATTATTCTTCTCGGTATAAATTTCAAATTCCGGTTCCAGCTCGGCGCCGCCTTTGTTTCCGTAAATCCGGCAATACGTCAGATCCTTTTTAATATGCATTGTCCAGCTGGTTTCGAAATACAAGGAAGCGCCATTTTCGAACTTGACGATGGCATTTGCAAAATCTTCCACTTCGTTCTTTTTAACGTCGAAATCAACCGCCTTGTACCAGTTGCTGCTATAGCCTTTGATATTCGCCCTGTTTCCAACACTGCTGTCCGTATTTCCGAATACGGAAACCGGTTTGGGCTTTCCCATCAGATACATGCTCAAATCGATGATGTGTACTCCGAGGTCAATCAGCGGGCCGCCTCCCGACAGGGATTTCGCGGCAAACCAGCCGCCCGGGTTTCCGCACCTTCTCAGGTATCCCGTCTTTGCATAATAAATTTCGCCCAGTTCCCCTTTATCAATATATTCCTTCATCACCTGAACATATTGCGAAAAACGTTTCACAAAACCGAACATCAGCAATCTTCCGCTTCGCCTTGCAGCTTCAGCCATTTGGACCGCCTGCGCCGCATTCAGCGCAGGCGGTTTTTCACAGAGGACGTGCTTCCCAGCTTCAAGCGCCGCTATGGCAATGGGAGCGTGGGAGTTGTTCCATGTGACAATGCTTATTGCGTCTACATCGCCGGCTTGAACCATATCCCTGTAATCATCATACGCTCTGCCGATCCCATTATCCGATGCAAATTGCCGGGCACGCACGCCATTTATGTCACATACGGAAGTGATCTCAACGGCAGGGTTGGTGCGGTATGCCTGAATATGCACTCCCGCGAGGCTTCCTGTTCCAACTATGCCAACTCTCAGTTTTTTCACCGTACACACCTCGCTTTTTATATAATCCATTTACTATTTCATAGCTTTGCGGGTTTCTTCATAAACTATATTCTACTCTGTCATACCGCATCGATGCTTTTGATTGGATGCAGCAATCGCTGTCGTATTAATTGCAATTTGTCTTATGATGAGAAATAGCGTCGAGCAGGATATCTTCAGCATTCTTGACAACCGGTCCGGGATGCCCGTAGAATTTGAAAGCCGACCCGGCTTCATAGCAGGATACGTCATAAAGCTCTTTTGTTGGAAAATAGCCGTAATCTCCGTTTGCATAACACAAAACCATGGTTCTGTCCGGATCAAAATACTCCTTAATTTTTAACCCTATCTTATGGAACACCTCGAAAGGAAGCGTTACGACCGTAAGCTTTCCGATCCGCACGATTTTTATGTCTGCAGCAACGTAGCTATAATACATTCCGCTTCTCTTCATACCGCTGATTCTGTCCATCCAGTGTTTATAAGCACGGTCGGCCTTTGATTCACTCTGGCCTTTTCCCTTCGCCTCTTTGTCTGCTGCTTCCGTTTTCAGCCGTTCGATTTCCGCCTCAAAGATCGCTGTATTTAAAGGTATACAAACATTCAGCGTCTCCACTGTAAGCTTGGAACCGGAAAATTCCTTTTCACCGATCTGTACGGCAGCATGATTGGTGATGCTGTCCGCCAGCTTTTGCCCCAGCCTTTCGGAAATGCTGAAGCTCCCCATTTCCGCCGGATTGATGTCGCCGCAGCAGCCGGTTGCAAATATTATAGAGCTGTTTTCGTATTTTTTACTAATTTGCATTTCCTGCTCCATAAAGTGCGGATAGTCCGCGCTGTAAAGCAGATTCGTCCGCGTAAGCGTTACAGGATGGCAGGCATAATTGACAAGTACATTTTTAACCATTCCCTTTCCTTCATCAATGATCTCCAGTATACATACCTGCTTATCCACAAGCGATTTCTTCAAATTTTCATCTCTTACTACACGGTTAATCCCTATATCACAGGAAACAGTCTTAAAGACCAGTTTTGATGGCCTAAGGCTGTCCGCAGCCATTGAAGCGCATTCCACGATTCGCGTCTTCAGACCCTTCAGCCAGTTTTCATCTACTTCCCCGCAATCCTGCAGCAATATGGATGCAGGGCCGGAATGCGTATGAATGCTTGCTATAACGATATGATCGGCCGGAACAGATAACTTTTCCGCCACTTCACCGATACATTCATTTGTATATTGACTGTCCAGTCCGAGAAGATCGCAAACAATAAGCACAAATTCAGTATCGCCGTCATCAAATACGATACACTTTATTTTTAGTTCGTCATGAATACCGGCGGAACAGGATTCACGGGCCAAAAACCCGGTCATGTCCATCCCCTTCACCATCTCTATGTTTTTCTCGGCGTAACCTGTTTTTATATATTCCATGGAATACCCCCTTCAAACTTATTCCAGCCTCATCCGTTTACATCAAATCAGTTCCTCCGCATTTTCATATACCTTCAGTATTGCATCGGCGATCTGATCCATATCCTTCTTCCCGGATAGCAGAAGGTTTTGTGTGAGCCATATTCCTTCACTCCCGGTCAACCTTTCGGATACCTCCAGATTCAACTCGCCATAATGTATATTGGAGCCGGTAGCCCTTCTGAATTCGGGAGAATCAAACACATGCTGCTTGTAAAGGCAGACATAGCCTGGAGAGCACGGGATGCCTTCGGCGCCTAACGCTTTCAGGAATACTTCCCTGCCGAGGCCTTTGCATTTTTCTGCCTTGTATTTGAATACGAAAAGATGGTAGGAATTCCTCGTAATCCTCTTATCCCGGCTCAATATTTCAATGCACGGTATCTCTGCCAGGCGGGAATTAAGATATTGCGCATTCTCCATCCGTTTTTCTATTTGCATATCCAGCTTCTCGAGTTGGGTATTCAGAATAGCCGCCTGCCATTCAGTCATCCTCGCGTTTGTTCCGATATACGGATGATCGTACCATACCTTGTTGTGGAAATCTCTGCCGCAGTGGTGGATTGCCCAGCACTTTTCAAACAACTGTTCATCATTGGTCGAAATGAAACCGCCTTCGCCGGCTGTCAGGTTTTTGCTGGCCTGGAAGCTGAATGATCCGGCATTGCCGATAGAACCCACTCTTTTGCCTTTCCATTCGGAACCGTTCGAATGCGCTGCATCTTCTATCACAAATAAATGATGTTTATTTGCGATCTTCATAATTTTGTCCATATTGCACGGCCTTCCTCCGACATGGACAGGTATGATCGCTTTTGTCCTGGAGGATATGACACGCTCTATTTTATCAGGATCCATATTGAAGCTGTCCTCTTCAATATCGGTAAATACAGGGGTGGCTCCCTGTGTGATTACAGACGATGCTGTGGCATTGAATGTATAAGGAGGAATAATGACCTCATCGCCATAGCCTACTCCCAGTGCGCGGAGTATGATTTCAAGCGTTGTCGTGCCGTTGGTTACGGCAACTCCATATTTGCAATGCTGATAAGCTGAGTAGGACTTCACAAATTTAGCCGTTTCGGGACCCAATGTGCCCCAAACGCCGCTATTCAAAACTTTTTCCAATGCTTCAGATTCTTTTTCGCCATATTGCGGCCACCTGGGAAACTTTTCTGTCCTCAGAGGGCTTCCGCCTTTAATTGCCAATTTACTCATGATACGATCCTCCTTGTTTAAAAGCGACATTTTGCAGTGCAATCATATTTTTATTATATAGATTATTGCAATCCCCCGCATGAATAAAGCTGCTGTCTTTTAGCACAATTTTGCGTTAATATGCTTTTTTCCTTTTCAATCAGCTATAAATAAGGTATAATATAAAAGTACACTTCTCAGACAGAAACAGGAAGCCGGTAAATCTTCCATCCGGATATGGTGAGGTAGCGGAAATGAATGATGCAACACTTTATGAAAAGGCGGCAATCAAAGATAACAGGTTTCCAATACAGCTTTTTAAGCAGGAAAGTAACAACTCGAAGCCGGTTTTTTACAGCCATTGGCATGAACAGCTTGAAATACTCTATTTTATCGAGGGAACCGCCATTATTCAATGCAATATGACCTCTTTTGAAGTAAAAGCCGGCGACTTGATCATTGTGAACAGCAATGAGCTGCACTCAGGCTTCAATCCGGGCAATTATTTAGCATATTATTGTTTTAACGTCGATACTTCTCTGATACACAGCAGTTACGTCGATACATGCGAAATGAAATATATCGCGCCGATCGAATGCAATTTGATCATGTTTCAAAACAAATTGGACAACGATGATGAAATCATCGAATGCATCCGGCGAGTTTTACAGGAATACGAAAAAAAGGAGACCGCATACGAATTGGTGATCAAGTCCTGTGTATACAAAATGTTGGCGTTGCTGATACGAAAACATGTCTCTAAAGTAGTAACACAGGAAGAATATGAGAAAAACGTTAAAAATTTGGAGAGGTTGTCCAGGGTCTTCAGCTATATTGAAGAGAATTTTACAGAAAGAATATCCATGGACAGCTTGTGCTCGATGACAGGCTTAAGCAGCTATTATTTCTGCCGCATTTTTAAAAAAGTGACAGGCAAGACTACGAATGAATATATCAACACCCTGCGCATAAACAAGGCGGAAACCCTGCTGAAAAGCAGCAATATGAATATTACCGAAATTGCAATGGAGACAGGTTTTAATGATATCAACTATTTCAGCAGGATTTTTAAAAAATACAAAAAAATCGCACCCTCTCAAGTAAGAAAAGCAATACAGCCGGGTAAGCCTTAACACAACATCCTCGCTTATAGTATTTGGATTGCTTCGGGTAGTTTATCCTGAGCCTTGCGAATCTTCGCATTGATAAAAAGAGGTCCTCCGCGCGGAAGACCTCTTTCTCTTGTCAGGCACTATTTCTGTCTGGCCTGCATATTATTATAGATTTCTACAAGCTGATCCGCTTTCATATCCTTGATCTTTGCCACGAAAGCATCCCACTTGTCAAATCCTCCGTTTTGCACAAACTTGACCTGTTCTGCCTGTACATAGTCTTTGATGCTTGTTTCAAGCTCGGCGACCTGTTTTCTTTCTTCATCCGTGAATTTAAGAATGGGCTGCAGAGGCGCTGCGTAATTATTGGCGTCAAAGAGGTCAAAAGCAGCCTGAACATCCTTATTGCTGAGGTAGAGAATCTTGTTTGAATCTTCGGTAGCCCTCAGATAGGAGCCCAGTGTAAGGAAGCCGTACTTGGTATTGTAATCATCCGTGCCGGAAGGATTCATGGCCGTCTTGATATTACTAGCCCAGTTGTAGGTACCATCAGAATTCTTAATAGCTGTTTCGCCGACCTTGCCAAAGTTGGACAATATTGCGCCCTCGTCACTGTACAGGTAATCAGCCAGTTTGAACAGCTCCTTCTGATATTTGCTGTTTGAGGATATCATCAAACCGTCCGTCTGTGAAAGCCGTGATCTGATGGCATATTTCTTTTCACCGACACCCTCCTGGTTGATCGGTTCAAGTGCTTTGATCTTCCAGCCGGCATTCTTCTGTGTAGCCGCAGGCAGCATGGTTTCTATCCTGTAAACATAGTCAAAAGCTACAAAGGTTTTATTGTCTTCATACATCTTATCTTCCCACTGCTTTGTTGCAAGTGTTGACCATTCCGGGTCAAGAAGCTTTTCGGAGCTCAGCTTGTTGAGGTACTGGAGCATGGCTTTGAAATTGTCTTCAGCCGGTCCGAACTGCCATTTATTTGTTTTTGTATTGAAATAAACCATTTGGCCGGTTCCCCACTGGTAAGCCAGATCGCCCAGCCAGGCAACACCATTTCTGCTGGTCAGCGGAGTCGAATCGGGATACAGCGTCTTCAACTGCTTCAATACATTATAAAGCTCATCAGTATTTGTTGGAGCCTTCAAACTGTTCTTTTCAAAAATGTCTGATCTGTAGAGCCATATCTTTGTGTATTCAGGGAGTCCATAGCAAGGCATATAGTACATGTTGCCGTCTCCTGAAGTCAGCATGCTGTAGCTCTCGGGATTTGCGTCCAATATTTTCTTGTAGTTCGGCATACTGTCAAGGTATTCATTGACCTTTGCCAATTGGCCTGCAACACCGAATTCATTCGCAGTTGCCAGGTTATAATCTATCATATCCGGCAGATCATCCGTAGCAAAGAGCATTCTAAGTTTCTGGGTATATGCGTCACCCGTTGCCGGCATGAATTCAAATTTTACGTTTGTCGCTTCCGATATGTTTTTATATACTGCCCAATCCTTGTTGAAAGGCCAGCTCGGATGCTCCTGCACCATATAAGTAACGGTGATCGGCTCGGCTGAAACAAATGACGCCGGCGTTTCAGGTGCTTTGGTTGCATCCGTAGCAGCGGAAGTCTGTGGTGCTGTCGATTCTGACGGTCCCTCTTTCGATGCTCCGCAGCCTGCTGCTGATAGAACAAAAACAAGTGCAAGCATGATTGTAAGAATTTTTTTCATAATAATTTTTTTCACTCCTTTTTATTTGGATATAGACTTATTTCTCTTTCCAAACACTGATATGGACAACTCCATATCAAATAAAACCACGCTGCGCAACGAAACCCCCTTTCCATATAATTTTTCTTCTATTTCACGGGTATTATCCAATTTGGTGAACTACCCTTTAATAGCGCCAAGCATAACACCTTTTGCAAAGTATTTCTGAAGGAAGGGATATAAAGTC
>JBDKVA010000058.1:0-15285 GCA_039679375.1 Clostridiaceae bacterium | reverse complement strand
ACATCAGAATCACACAAAATACTGTCAACTTCCTCATTCGAAACCCTCCTGGCATTATTTATATTCTCTATTTTTTCTATATTACCATCCAGAATATGGACAATTCGATCGGCATAACCTGCAATTTCCATATCATGTGTAACAATGACAAGCGTCTGGTTATTTTCCCTGGCGATTTTAGTGATTAACTCCATAACCTCTCTTGTCGTTTTGGAATCAAGATTGCCCGTAGGCTCATCTGCAAACACAATCTCAGGCTTAGCAACAAATGCCCTGGCGATCCCCACCCTCTGCTGCTGTCCGCCGCTCATCTGAGAGGGTTTATGCTTCATATGCGTAGCAAGCCCGACCGCCTTCAGCATCTCTTTCGCTTTTTTATCTCTTACCGATCTGGACATTCCTTTAAAGGTCAGCGGCATGCTGACATTTTCAAGCGCCGTCAGCATGGGAAGCAGATTGTAGGACTGAAATACAAAGCCGAGGTGCTCCTGTCGAAATTTGGCAAGCTTCTTTTCATTCATCTTTTCGATGTGCTGCCCCTGAATGACTATCGTTCCTTTGGTGGGTTTCTCAAGTCCGGCCATCAGATTCAAAAGAGTAGACTTACCTGAACCGGACGTGCCCAAAAGGCAGCAAAATTCACCTTTTCGGATGCTAAGGGTTATGCTGTCCAGTGCAATGACCTTCTCATTTCCAATTCGATAGACCTTCCTAAGATTATTCAGTTCAATAATATTCTCCAAGTTATACTCAAGCTCCTTTGTTATTATGCCAATAATTTACTGATAAGTCTGCTAAGCTTTTAAGTTATAATTGGTACAAACAAATTGCAATCCTGAGCTTAGACTGGTTCAGTTTCATATATGTTCCATATTTTTCTAATATTTTTTATATTTTTTTCTGCCCATTTAAGAATAAAACATAACTGTACAAATTGCAATAATGCTGATTAGTATATAATGAGCAATAGAATTGTAAAATACTACTGTTTCTATGACTTGCTAAAAACTTTCTCTGCAAAATGTTTTTTTGCAGTAAGCACAAGACACATTAATAGAATGATTATAGAGCAAACAACTGTAATTATAACAGCATGTTCAAGAAATTCTATCCTGTTATCCGTAAATGCACCGTTTAAAAACGGTACTCCCAGAGTTACTGCAAAATACAGGAATACAGGGATAATATATTTGTAAAGAACATGTATGGGCGATTTTACGGTACGCATGTTCTTGCCGGATGCCGTTGCAAAGTGTTGTAAAACTTCATCAACAATAAAGTACAGAAATAAAAGTGAAGCAAAATAGACTGATGTACCTTCAATTGTGTGTATCCTTTCAGGTGTTATCCATCCGCCGTATATATCAAGCCGGAGCAGGTAAATTGAAGGAATGATTCTCAGGCTGTTTACCAGTATAGTATACGGATATAAAATTACAAGGCATAAAACCATCCACAACCATCTGCTTTTCACTGTGGTCATGCGGTTGATAAAAGAGCAAACAAGGGTAGAATAGGCTATTATCATAAAATTCATGCCTGCGCATGCGGGGGCAATGATAAACTGATATTCATGATTAACATACCCGATGTACTGTTCTTTTTCAAAAGGTATCCCGCACAGGAACTGCACCCACCGTGCAGTGGGTGCAAGAATCCAGTCGAGGCTGTCAGCATCTGCAATACTGTAATAGTATTTAAATGCGAAAGCAATAATAAAGCCAATTGCATAGAACATACCATATTTTTTTATAAAAGACTTCACTTTAAAGAAAGTTACTTTATCCATTCTTAAGCGGCACCGTCCCATTCTTTCTGTGCTTTAGATAAACGAAAATCATCATTAATAATATACCTGCTATTAGAATCGGGATTCCGGGCTCCGCTCCCTGGGTATACGGGCTTCCGACAGCAAGATTCGATACATTGAGCGGCAGCGGCAATGGTTGATTAACATCCGTGCTTTTACCATCCGTGTTTCTGATTTTTTCTATAACAGCTATGAATGAAGTATACGGCGTAAGCATACTGTATTCCAAACCTAGCGAAGTAACTTCCTTTCTTATACCCGGATCATCACTGTCCCCAAAGCCGTAATCCGATAGCCTTGCAATTTTTGTACGCGCCCAAAGATAGCTTATGGCGCCGTTCTTTTCCATAGATTTTGTATCCGAAACCCGCATTTCCTGCTTGTAATCACCGCTGCCGGTTTTTCCCGACAATTGTATCGTTCCCGACGGGTTACCGCGCCATTTTCCAAAAAGTATGACAGGCCTTTGTGCAAAAAGGTTGGGAACGGTGATCGGCTCAACATCATAAGCATCAAATCCGTCAAATTGAACATTAATATCGGTCAGAACGGGTGATTGAACGTATTCTCTGAAACGGTCGGCAATTTCTGAAGCGCCGGATGGGTCCGTAAGCACGAACGGTTCTCCTGAACCGGCTTTTGCCATGCCTTCAATAAGGTAACGGTTTACCGAGCTGCCTATTCCAAAACTGAAAAAGTTGGTTTTGTTAAGGTTGTTGTGGATTAAATCAAATATCGCTTTTTCGCTGTCGATGTATCCGTCCGTTATCATTACAACACTTCGTGACACATCTTCATCCTTTGGAAGTGAAAGGGCTCTTTCAAGCGCCGGTAAAAGCTCGGTGCCGCCGCTGCCCTCCTGCTGATCGATCAGCTTTATTGCTTCTATTATATTTGCTTCAGTTGCAGGTACGGACGAGGTTGACATGATATTGGAAGCGCCTGCAAATAATATGAGATTGAATTTGTCAGTCTCCCTGAGATTACTTACGAGGTTTCTTATAAGAACCTTTGCCGTATCAATGGGGAACCCGTTCATGGAACCCGAAATATCCAGCACAAAAATATATTCCCTGTCCGGTATATCCTCGATCTTGACACGCTCCGGTGGCTGTATTGACAGCATAAAGAAGTTTTCCCCAGCGCCTTCATAAAGCATAAGCCCGTTCCGGATTTCCATGCCGGTCAGTTTATAATCAAGGATGAAGTCGCGGTTGCCGGCAAATTCTTCCTTATCTGCGAGGCTGACTTCAGCAATTGACTCCTGTTCCTTTACAATGCTGATTTTGTGCGAACTGCATTTTATATCTTCAATAGGCACTCCCGTAGACAGACTGACTTTTATATCATATTCTCCCGGAGGAGTCTTGCCGTCTTTTAAGTAAGGGCTTTCCACCCATTTGTCCGTCTCAGCCGCGCCAGCCTTTGACTGATTTGAATAACGGGGCCCGACAACTGTCGGAAAAACAAATTGGCAAGTGCCGTCAACGGATTCGATCAATTCCGTATAATGCAATTCGATGCGGACAGTATCCCCGGGCATGATATTAGCTACATTCATGGAAAAAACGTTGGGCCTCTGCTCCTCAAGCAGGGAAGCGCTCTTTCCTTCGGCCTTGGCCTCCTCGAATTCCTTTTTTGCTTCTTCGCGCTCCTTTATTTTGGCTGTAACAAGATTATCGCCTATCTCCATCTTCATTCCATGCACCGAAGCCCTGGTCGAGGCTGGAAATACATAGCTGGCATTTATAGGACTTTCCCCGCTATTTGTATAGGTTTGGGTGACAAAAACATCTGCAATTGTGCCGCATATATCTGCGCTAACCTTGGTTTCCTTCAACGGGAACTGTTCCACTGAAGAGTCTGCCCCCTCAACAAAAAAGTACGGGGAAAGGGTTTTATCCTCCGCTTCATTTTCTGTTTCGGCATAGGTACCGACAGGCAGGCTAAGCAGAACAAATACAGTAATCATTGCACAGAGCCATCTCTTTGATTTACTCATTCTTTACACCTCGCATTAAGAATCTTTTTCCTGAAGAATAGTATAATCGCACGGATTATTACATGGATTATTAAGGGAAAGTTTTCCTTTTATGCTTATAGACTGATTGAGTATTTAAAAGTTCCTCATCTTTTCATAATTTAACTTTTTATTAAGATCATAACCTTACTCTGGTATATATTCCATGATAAGTAAATAGGAGTTATTTGCATACCCGCAAATACTCCTTTATATGTGCACTGTGCGTTCTTCTATATAGACCAGAACTGTCTTAATAAATGACCTAATGTCTTTAATGAAGATTGTTTATAAAATCCATTAAGGCGTTTTCATCAGGAATAACCGACGACTTGTTTATGAAAAAATTACACTGATGTCCTACACCGTCTGTTGTTGGATATACCGTAAAGACACTCCAAAGCCTGCCGCCCAAATCCGTAACATAGTACAATTGCCCTGAACGGTTGAAAACAGGTTTTATATCATTCTTCATACCGTGCATTCTCAATACTATCTGATCCATCATATCAAGATTGTCCGCAAGTTTTATCTCCCTGTCTATGTTTATGTTTACTGCCTTTACACCTTTATTAATCAGTCCGATACTGTAGACCTTTTGCGCTGTATAAGGCCATCCTGTTATTTGTAAACTGGCTGCTTCAAAACGCTCAATCAAATCTTCCTCCAGATTTATAGGAATTAAAGACTTCAACTGATCATCATTGATATTGCTGTATAAAATTCCATATGCTTCATTTTCACTATCTTTATAGAGCTTTATATTTTGGCTTACATCAAAACTGAATTTAGTTTTGCCAGCTTTAATTTCGTCCAGAAAATTATTTGCAAATGCAAGTATTCTTTCATCTTCTATTCCCTGAAAATAATCATCTGCTTTCTTCTCGTTTTCGGAGGAATTTGCAATCTTAATATTTTCAACAATCATAATCAATGTTTCCTTATCCAGGCAAGCCGACTCCACTTTCAGTATCGGAAGCTTTGCACTATCACCCAGGTAAATGCTTATTGTTATCGCCTTGCCCAGTTCACTGCAGACAGCCTGGTACCCGCTTATCTCAAGCGTCTCACGAATTACGGCTGCAGGTCGCAACAGTGACCCGGACTCTGACAATCCGGCAGCATTTTCCGGCTCTTCGGATAAACCTGCAATGTCGGCAATTGTTTTATTACGCGTAAGTATAATATTAAGGTATTTTCCCTTATCTTTCTCATAAGCCAATCCGATGTATTCCGGCACGGTACTGCCTTTGTTTCCATTTACCTGATTCGCGTACTTTAATCCGTACCCTTTCGGAATATATCCCGGTACAGGACAAAGTCCCGCAGCATCAAGCAGTTCATCTACAGTAGCAAATTTTATGCTGTTCACTTCTTCCTTCATGTAATTATTTTGCAGGAATTCATTTTGAAATGTTCCGTAGCCTTCAAAGCCATAAGTTATAAAATTCCCCTTAACGCCCTTTGCTATCTGCACTTTAAAGTTTTTGCCGTTTTCATTAAACGAAAGTCTGGAAATCTCCGCTGTCTTCATTTTATCTGCAAAGGCATCAATTTCGGTTTTGTATTTCTTATAAACGCTCTTAACATATTCTTCATCACTTAAGTCGCCATTTAATATTGCAGGAGCAGTAATGAAGTAACGCCTGCTGTCTGTAAACAAGGAATTCACAAGCTCTCCGTATGTTTTGACGAGCTTTTTCGCATTTACTGTGGCAAAGATAAACAATGTGCAAATCAGTGAAACCAGAATTACTCTCTTCCATGTGAATGGCTTGAACCTGCTCCTGGTAATCAGGTAACGGTTTTTGTCAATATGATCCAGCATATTTCCGGAAACCATATTATCAGCATTCGTAACATTTTCTTCAGCATGATAATTGGCTTTTATCAGATTGAATATAAATCTGCATTTATCGCACTTTTCAATATGTCTGGCTAAATGTTCTCTTGCCTTGGTGTCCAGATCATTTTCCATATATAGTATGGAGTACTCCTCTATTGAGCTGCACAACATTATAATCACTCTCCCTTCTGATATTCCCGGATACTTTCCTTTATTGACCTTCTTGTTCTTGAATAATTCATTCTGGCTGATTCCGGGCTTATTTTCAATTTATCGGCTATGTCCTTGAATGGCATCTGGTGAAATAGCCTGTAGGAGAAAATACTTTTACTTTTGGAGTCTGTCTTTTTCAGGTTCAAATCCAGCAGCTCATAAAGCTCAATTAATTCAATGAGCCTGTCCGGATCGGCATGAATTGGGTATGATTTGTCGGATTGCCCGGTATTGAGCATCATATCGTCCAACTCCACAGCATCCAATACGAGGCGGTCCGTCTTTCTCAAATAATTGAGGCAGGTATTTACACTTATCTTATATATCCATGTAGATAAGGAGCTGAATCCATGAAACACAGGCAGATTATTGTAAATACGGATAAATACCTCCTGGGACAGATCGCGGGCATCCTCGGTATTGCGCAAAAATCTGAAGCAGGTTTTGTATACCCTTTTTTCGTATTTTTCTACCAGCCCGGAGAAATATTGTGTTTCACCCTTCAATACCCTCCTGACCAGAAAATCATCCGAAGCATCCTTCATGTCAAGTACCTCCTGCAGGGATGGATCCGTTTCCCCACATACATTTAGACACAGAAGTGTTCATATATGTAACAGCATTTTACAAAATAATTTTATCAGAATTATTTAGCAATAGATATCGAGTAGATATTATACCGCAAACCTACCGCTATCCACCTATTTTTAACTACCCTTTAATGAAGAAAACCGTGTAAAAAGTCTAATCTACACGGTTTGTTCATTTCTTTTTGTATGCTTTTATCTCAGCCTTGTTATTCTTCTATACACAATATATTTTACAAATCGGCAGGCACTACGCTGCCTTTCTTCAATGACTTCCCCACATCGACCAGACGCTGGTTTTCAGAGCCCCGAAACTTGAGAAGAATATTCCTTTTCTCCAATACAAACCTGCCGTCAACAAGTATATCCGTTTGGTGCAGCAGTGCTTTCCATCCCGGTTTCTCATCAAATCCGGCAACAAGCTCTTCAAAAGTGTAACCGCTGAAGGTCATGACATTGAGCTTCATTTCATGCGCCCTGCGCGCCAGCTCGCTGCACGCCTCAGCCTGTTCAAAAGGCTCTCCTCCGCTTAGTGTAATACCATCAAGAAGCGGATCCTTCCTCATCATCCCGATCAGGGAATCTATCGTTACCATATTGCCGCCGCCAAAATTATGTGTATGCGGGTTGTGGCATCCGGTGCAATGGTGGTTGCAGCCTTGGGTAAATACGGTAAAGCGGATGCCCGGTCCGTCCACTATGGACTCTTTTGCCATTCCTGCTATCCGTAGAGTTGTTTCCATATTTCTTCTCCATCTGTTTTTCAAATTTCTGCTATTGGGAAGCAAGGGGGGCGGTTCTCATGCTTCCTACCTTTGCTTCCCCTTGCTTCTTTCTTCCACTTCAACATAGTAATCGCTCATCAGCAGTTAACCATCGAATGCTTGACTCTGTCTCTCTCCTCAGCTCTCTTTGCATCATTGAACCGCTCTACTGTCCCAACCAGGTAACCTGTGATCCGCCTGATTCTTTCAAAATGAATATCCCCTTCTGCTCTTCCGCATGACGGGCAAGTCTCGCCGATTATTCCGGTAAAGCCGCAAACCGGGTCTCTATCCACCGGATGGTTTACAGAACCATAACCTATATTCTTCTCCTTCATATAGCGTATAACCTTTTCAAAAGCCTCCAAATTCTGTGTCGGATCGCCATCGAGTTCCACATAGGAAATGTGGCCCGCATTGGTAAGCTCGTGATAAGGCGCTTCCAGACTGATTTTCTCAAATGCGCTGATCTCATAATAAACCGGAATATGAAAACTGTTCGTGTAATATTCCCGGTCAGTGACGCCTTCAATCTCACCGAACATTTTTCTGTCAATTTTCACAAACTTGCCGGAGGTACCCTCCGCAGGAGTTGCCAAAAGTGAAAAATTCATCCCATACTTTTTGCTTGCTTCATCCATGCGTTTTCTCATATAGCCTACTATTTCAAGGCCAAGATTCTGTGACTCCTCAGACTCGCCATGGTGCTTGCCGGTAAGAGCCTTCAGGCATTCAGCCAGGCCGATAAAGCCCATGCTTAATGTGCCATGCTTTAAAACCTCGCGTATTTCATCATCCCAGCCAAGCTTTTCCGAGTCCATCCAGATACCCTGACCCATAAGGAACGGGAAATTCTTGACCTTTTTGCGAGCCTGTATTTCAAAGCGTTCAAGTAGCTGTCCTATTACCAGGTCGATTTTTTTATCCAGTTCTTCAAAGAAGAAGTTTATATTCTTATTGCTTCTGAGGCCGATCCTTGGCAAATTGACAGTAGTAAAGCTCAAATTTCCGCGGCCGTAAATCGTCTCTCTGGAAGGGTCATACACATTGGCAATTACTCTGGTCCGGCATCCCATATAGGCAATTTCCGTCTCGGGATGTCCAGGCTTATAATATTGCAAATTGTAGGGTGCATCAATAAATGAGAAATTAGGGAACAGCCTCTTGGCGCTAACCCTGCACGCCAACCTGAACAGGTCATAGTTTGGCTCTCCTGCGTTAAAATTAATACCGTCCTTCACTTTAAAAATGTGTATTGGGAAAATAGGCGTCTCGCCATTGCCAAGGCCTGCTTCCGTTGCGAGCAGTACATTTTTTATAATCATTCGGCCTTCGGGGCTGGTATCCATGCCATAATTTATCGAACTGAACGGTATCTGTGCTCCTGCCCGGCTGTGCATGGTATTCAGATTGTGAACGAAAGCCTCCATGGCTTGATATGTATTCCGGTCTGTTTCTGCTTCTGCCTTTTTACGTGCAAATGCCTGTGCTTTGGATATAATATTTGCATCCCCAACAATATCCTTAAGGCCATCCGCTTCAAGTTTACTGTAGTTGTCGTGCAAATTCATGGTAGGCACTGCCGCGTTGTCGCTGCTCAATTTGGCGAACAGCTCCCTTACATCGGCTTCAAGCTCACGGCCCTCAACCAGCAGTTCAAGTGCTTTTAAAAGGTTTTGCCTGTATAATTTGACATAAGTCTTAGCTACACCCTTTGCCAGAGCATAATCAAAGTTTGGTATACTCTGACCGCCATGCTGGTCATTCTGGTTGGATTGTATGGCAATACACGCCAGTGCCGAATAACTGTGTATATCATTGGGTTCTCTCAGAAAACCGTGACCTGTGCTGAAGCCGCCTTTGAACAGGCTTTCAAGATCAATCTGGCAACATGTGGTGGTCAATGTCAGAAAGTCCATATCATGAATATGTATATCGCCCTCTCTATGCGCCGCTGAATATTTCGGATCAAGTACGAACATCTCATTAAACTGCTTTGCGCCTTCAGAGCCATATCTTAACATGGTGCCCATTGCTGTGTCCCCGTCAATATTGGCATTTTCACGCTTTATATCGTTGTCTTTGGCATCCTTGAAGGTCAGATCCTCATAAATCTTCATCAAACGTGTATCCATTTCACGGATACGCGTCCTTTCAGCCCTGTAAAGTATAAATTCCTTGGCTGTCCGGGCATGCCCCGTCTCGATAAGTATCTTCTCAACAGCATCCTGTATTTCTTCAACCGCAGGTATCTTTTTATGAAGGTTATTTTCAATATATTCAACCACTTTTTCGGCAAGCCTCAGCGCCGTATCATAATCCCTGCCGCCAGTTGCGCTGGCTGCCTTGTAAATGGCGTTAGCTATTTTCTCTATATTAAATGGGACTTCCCTTCCATCTCTCTTCTTGATTTTTGTAATCATACCGCATATACTCCCTTCAATAAATTATAAAAAATGACCGGTAAAGAAATAGGCTAATTAATTAGCCTATTTCTTTATTTAGAGGTTTGAGAATATATAATAAAGGATCAGCCACATTTACTGTAGCCGCAGTTTCTGCATATCACACAGCCGCCTTCATGCTCCAGCGGTTTACCGCATTCCGGGCAC
Source organism: Clostridiaceae bacterium (assembly GCA_039679375.1). Lineage (GTDB taxonomy): Bacteria > Bacillota > Clostridia > Acetivibrionales > DTU013 > JBDKVA01. The sequence goes on along the minus strand of JBDKVA010000058.1, from coordinate 5,433 downwards.
TTTACCATATTTAGCAGTTCCTTGACTGAGCTGCTTTTATCTGCAGCTTTCCCTGAATCAGCTATGACACTGACAAAGCCGCCGTCATTTTCACCGGAAGATCCCGCCTTAGGAGTTGGAATAGAATCAAAGGCTCCGTTATCAGCATCATCGGGCAAATCTTCGTGCTTCACGCCATTTCCATTGCCATTCTGCAGCTTCAGCACTTTTTGTATCAGACGGCCTATCGCATCCGGGCAGGATAAAACCTTCAGATCCTTCTGCCTGATTGTGGAAGGGCATCTGATTCCTTTCAGCTGTTCAACAATCGATTTCGCATCGATCCCCGATCTCAATGCAATTGAAACAAGGCGGCTGGTAGCTTCGGACTGTGAAGGGCAGCCTCCCGCACGGCCGGTATTGGTGAACACTTCACAAATACCGTTCTCATCATAATTTACAGTGATATAAAGGTTGCCGCAACCTATTTTAACCTTCTCTGTGAAACCTGTAGTGATATCGGGCCTAGGCCTGGGCGATATCCTTTGGTCGCCGGCGGCAGCTTGCGCAGTTCCGGATTCGGCATCTCCGCTTCCCTCTTCCTTACCTTTTACCCCGCCTATATTCAATACCTGCATGTCACGGCTTCCGTCCCTGTATATGGTAACTCCCTTGCAATAAGTCCTGTAAGCCAGTTCAAATACAGCCCTGACATCATCTCTGGTAGCATCGTGACCGAGGTTGACAGTCTTGGAAACAGCGTTGTCCGTATATTTCTGAAAGGAAGCCTGCATTTTCACATGATATTCCGGTGAAATATCATGCGCCGTAACAAATACTTCCTTCACCTGTGTGGGTATCTCCGGGAAATCACTTATCGAGCCCTTCCTGGCAATACGTTTCATCAAATCATCGGAGTAAAAACCTTCTTTTGTTGAAATTTCCTTGAATATCGGGTTTACTTCGACCAGTTCATCATTATCCATCACATTCCTGATATATGATATGGCAAATATGGGCTCAATACCGCTGGAACAGCCTGCAATAATACTAAGCGTACCTGTTGGTGCTATTGTCGTGGTGGTGGCATTGCGGACCCTGACACCCAGATCCTTGTAAATGCTCTTTTCAAAGAACGGGAACACACCTTTTTTCTCTGCTAGTTCTATTGACGCCTTCCTTGCTTCGTCCTGAATAAAATGCATCACTTTTTCCGCAAGGTTGATCGCTTTTTTCGAATTGTATGCAATCCCGAGCTTACAGAGCATGTCTGCCCACCCCATAACGCCGAGGCCTATTTTTCTGGTGCCTCTGGTCATTTCATCGATCTGGGGCAGCGGGTATTGGTTTACTTCAATTACATTATCAAGGAAATGCACTGCTCTCTTAACTACTTTGCCTAGTCTATCATAATCCACATCCGTTTTGCCGCCGCTGGTTTTTGTCATAATACTCAAATTTACGGAGCCAAGGTTGCAGGCTTCAAACGGAAGCAGCGGTTGCTCACCGCAGTTGTGAACATATATGCAATTGGCATCAAACGCGTTAATTCCAGGCACCTGAACATCGTAAACATCACGTTCGCCAAGCTCCATACTTTGTGTAATTTCCGCTACAAAGCGCTCTCTGTTTAAAGCCCGCTTATATAAGGCAAGCGCTTCTTCCAGTCGTTTTTGTTTTTTTGTACTGCTAAAGCCTATTTTCTCTGAAAAAACAAACAGATTGTCATTGGTTATCACCAGTTCATGTCCGGATTTTGTATTATAAACTTTATAGCCGCCCTTACCATCGGGCATTTCCTTCATTTCCTCCGGCTTGCGGTTCAAATAAATGGTGGATGCGATACCCATCCTGTGCAGCATTCTCTGGACAACTTTCAGGCAGCCTGCATCACTTTGCCATAATCGAACAGATAAACTTTTTTCCTGTGAACCTGTAACCGTACCATCTGTATCGAACATACCCCGGATAAAGCCTCTATGAAAGTCATATCCTGACTTCTCAATTTCAGGAGATATTTTTTTGTGACCAGGATAGATGCCGTATTTTCCAGCCAGATCTCTCAAGGCAGCTAAACGTAGCCTGTTCTCATTTCTGCTTCCTATAATTGTCTGAAACCCCGCAAAATCTCCACGGTGGTCTAATGTATAAGCGGCATCCCCGGCAGCCTGCATCAGTGCCTGTGCATCCTCGTTGCTGCCCCATATGCTGATGATGCCGCCATCTCTTTTCAGCGTGCCATCCCCCAAAAGCAGTCCCAGCAAATACCCTTCGTTATAGCCGTCTTTACCTTCCCATACAAGTCCCCGATTATTGGAAAGTATGACTTTGTCGCCTGGTTTCAATTCGCCGGCTGCCTTCCACTCTTCACATATGTTGAACCGGGACACTTCCGAAGCTACTCTTACCAGATGATCCTTCGTAAGAGTCAACTCATAACCACGGTCCGTAGATATTTTAATTACTTCTTTTGTACCTGTTTTGAAAAATCCGGTTTTTTCTGTCTTATTAAATTTTCCATTTAGCGCAAGCTCTGTTTCATCGCCTAATACTTCCAGAACCTGTTTCGGCCCTTCCGGAGTCAGTATCCATGTATCACCTGTAATGCAAGGGTTGGTGCTCTCGATCTCGCCTAATTCCGGCGTAACATTATCCTTGTTCAGCCTGTCAAGGAATATAATACCGGGCTCCCCATTATTCCAGGCATTATTGACGATCAGGTCGAATATCTCTCTCGCGTTTTCCTGTTTTACCGCTTTCTTGGTTTTAGGGTCTATCAGATCATACATAAGGCCTTTTTCGGCAGCAACCATAAATCCTTCGGTAATTGCAACACTTATATTAAAGTTGGTAATATCCTTATTATCCTGTTTGCAGGTTATAAACTCGCGTATATCGGGATGATCCACTCTGAGGATGCCCATGTTGGCGCCTCTTCTCGTACCACCCTGCTTTACTGCTTCCGTAGCAGCATTAAATACTTTCATAAAGCTTATCGGACCACTGGCAATTCCACCTGTAGAATTAACACTGGACCCTTTGGCCCTGAGCCGGGAAAAGCTGAAGCCTGTGCCTCCGCCGCTTTTATGTATCAGCGCCGCATTCTTGATGGAATCAAAGATGCCTTCCATCGTATCCTCAATCGGCAGAACAAAACAGGCGCTCAATTGTCCAAGAGGCCTTCCGGCATTCATCAATGTAGGTGAATTTGGTAAAAACTCAAGATTTGCCATCGTATCGAAAAATTCCTTTTCGATCGATTTCAGCTCTGAAGCTGTTGCGTGCGGCGCGTCTGCTGCTGCAACCGCTTTGGCTACCCTTTTAAACATACCCTCGGGATTTTCAAGAAGCTTACCAGTTTCGTCTTTCGTCAGATACCTCTTTTCAAGAACCTTCACTGCATTTTCGGAGAGATTCATATTACGAGCCTCCTTGAATTGAATCACAATATTTAGTATAGATTATTTTTCCTGGCACAGTATATTGTATCACTTTTCAAGTGCAAGTCAATATGAAACAGGGAAATTTAAATAGTAAATAGGTCCTATTGAAAAGGTAAAAGAGATATGCTTCATCCTATTTTTTACATGAAAAATCTCAAGAGCTTCGAGCCCCGCTCGATTTTTGGACACATGCCTTTTAGCATGCTCCCCATATCAGAAATGGCTTCTGATCAAAGAAGCCATTATCTGATACGACAAATATTATCTGAAAGACTCACTGTCTATTTGGGCAAAATACAGGAAACATCCTGTGCTATTCCTTTAAAAAAGCATCCTCATGGTACGTATTTGAAGGATCCCATAATATCCATTCCTTATAGCCGGCATCGTAAACTGCCTTGATCTGTTCCTTTACCTCCTCGGTTCCATATTCCTGATACATTTTCTGCCCGTTTTTAGGTCGAAGCCAGGAGGCTGTAAAGTCCTGCAAATAAGGCCGGATATCAGCCTTGTAATCAGCAACCTGTGATAGACGGTCCCTCCCTTTAGCCAATGTATTGTAAACTACACCATAGGGGTCCAGGTCAGGAGCCGGAAATGTAATCTTGTTGACGATCTGGCCATACGCATAATGCGATGGATACACCATGGGAGAGATATAATCGATGCCCTTGCCGACCTGTTCCAAATACTGACCAATTTTTTCCGTGTCAGCCGGACTCTCGAATATGATACCGAATACATCAGCAGATATTGGAACATCCGGGATTTCAGAAGCGGCATATGCAAGGAAATCATTTATTGCCTGATATTTTTCCTTATCGACACCTGAAAAGTCCATATTCTTCTTCCCATCGCTTGGAAAACGGACATAGTCAAACTGTATCTCATCAAAGCCCAGTTCAACAGCCTCTTTTGCAATACTGACAAGATATGCCCAATTATCTTTATTGTATGGATTCAGCCAGCTCTTTTTCTTATCATCCTTCCATAGTCCTCCGCTGGTGTTCTTTATAGCCAGATCGGGCCTCTTGATCGAATAGACCGGATCTTTAAAGGCCACCAGCCTTCCGATGATATATATATTATTATCATGAAATGATTTTAATACTTTTTCAGGATTATACTTCTTTTTCCATGTTCCGTTTGCCTTAACTTCAGGAACCTGGGATTCATATCCTACAAAACCATCATCATCTTTTATATCGATAACGTATGAATTGATTTCCGTATTATTTGCAAGCTCGACAAAATGATCGACTCTTGTTGTACTTCCGGCAGTCCAGCCTGTCAGGTAAAGCGCTTTTACCACAGGTACGGTATTTTCTTTTTTATCTTCACCGGCTGCAGCCTGCTGTTCCGGTCCGGTTGTTGATCCCTGTTCGGGCAGTGCAGTTTTTTCCGGTGAAATATTGTTACTGATCTGCACAGTTCCCTCAATTTTAGAATTACCTTCAGTAGCCGGTATTTGTCCGTTTGACAGTTGGTTTTCCACATCCGGAGCGGACTGTGCTAATTTGGCACTGTTGCAGCCTGCCAACATTAGCATGCCTGCCAGAATTACCACTAATACTTTCATTGGATTGAATGTCTTCATTAACGTAAAGCCCCCCTAAATTCTTCATTTGTGTGTAATATTATTTTATGTATACCTGCCAATTTTATTATAGGTATTTATTAGTTTGCATTTTTATCACCTGTTTTTTATCATATCATAAAACATAGTATAAATTCTTAAAGAAAATTAAATTTTAAAATTTGATTTTTTATAACAAAAACAGGAAATCAAATGATTTCCTGTTTTTGTTGGCTCCTCAAGTAGGACTCGAACCTACGACCCTGCGGTTAACAGCCGCATGCTCTACCGACTGAGCTATTGAGGAATATAAATCTGGCGAAGACCTATTTTCCCGGGCCGTTACCAGCCAAGTATCTTGGGCACTGAGAAGCTTAACTTCCGTGTTCGGTATGGGAACGGGTGTGTCCTTCTCGTTATTTCCACCAGAAAATT
>JBDKVA010000057.1:0-23253 GCA_039679375.1 Clostridiaceae bacterium | reverse complement strand
TCAATCCCGTCATAGCCCCACTCGGCCGCCTTCCTGCAAACATCATCCACACTTTTACCAAATTTACCGCCGGTTAATTCACAATAGTTGATATGCATGATAATCGGATTCATTAAACTTTTCTCCTTTTAAAATTAGAATTCAATATTATACCCCAATACCAATGTGGGCTACCGCCCACAACCCAACGAATGTACTTATTGCCGCGAATGTGAAACTATTTTCTTGTTTTTTATTGTAGTTTCGCGGTAATAAGTTACTAATATTTTTTTGACAGTGGGTTTTGCCTGTGGCACTCCTCAATTACGGCTATCTGCTGCCTTACCTGCTGAGGTGTTATTTCAAGCGGAGCACCCTCCGTCATCGTTCTGTACAGCATATTATAAAACCTCGCCGAAATGGTCGCAAACAGTTCTTTGGATTCCTCAGGCACATCCCAGCTGTTTTCATACCAGGTCAGTTTTTCCTGGCAATATGTGGGCGTTCCGTCTTCTTTTGCAAGCGGTGTGCTTATGAGCTTTTGCTGCGGCGCTTCTGCAGGTTTGAAGTATTTCCAGTCAATATGCTCCATTGAACCTTGAAGTCCGCCATTTGTCCCCTGCACATTATAGGTGAAATTCTTATAAGCACAGCATGAAGATATTTCAATATCAATCAATGGCCTGTCCGGCGCCGTAAGTATTATTTTTACATAATCCTCGGCATCCCCGTATGTATTTGCCCTGTCCATCCGGCACATTACATTTGGCATACCGTCGTAGTTTAGAAACCTGAGGGCCTGATCAAGCGGGTGAGGGCCGGTATTAAGAAGGTTGCCGCCGTTATAATCCTGTATGCATTGCCAGTCCCATCTTCTTGCAAAGCCGTTAAATGCTATACTGATTTGCACTATCCTGCCCAAATCACCGGAATCCGCTATTTCCTTTACTTTTCTGAAATACGGCGCAAATCTGGACTGCTGGTAAATGGCAAACAGTTTTCCGCTTTTTACGGAAGCCTCTATCAGCCTGTCCACATCGCTCGCTCTGCGTGCAAGAGGCTTTTCACAAAGCACATTAAACCCTCTTTCAAGAAATTCCATAGTTATCGGTATATGTAAATAGCTTGGCGTTGCGTTGATAATTAAATCAATATCCTTTCTGCCAAAAAGCAAACTGTGATGATCATATGCCTCACAATCATATTCCTTCTGCGCTCTTATTCTTCTTTCCTCAATAGGATCCACTACAGCGACAATTTTGAACTTATCTTTTACAGTTGAAAGATGCTTCCCATGAATATTTCTGCCGCTTCTTCCCTGACCTAAAATCGCAACTCTTATCTGACTCACACAACCAACTCCTTATATGCTTGTATTGAGTATTCATATGAATCCATTTTAAAACTTACAAAAAATAAAAAAAACTGACTATGTAAAATAAAACTTGTGTTATTCAACAAATATCTCTTTGTTATGGACTTGCAAATGCTGGTAAAATAAAATACAATGGAGATGCTTGTGGTGCAGATATAATAATCTATAATAAATAGGCTAACGGAAAAGAGCGTTTACAAAATGCCGAAAATTAATCTCGCCAAAGAAACATTTCACAGGACAATTCCCTATAAAGTATATTCGAAAAGTATCGGCAGTACCGTTGAGCATACTCACGACTATATGCAGATTTGGTATGTTCTGAGTGGTTCTTGTGAGCATATAATAAATAACAGTTCAATATTATTGACCAGAGGAGATATTTTTGTTTTACCGCCATTTGTAAACCATCAAATCCGTGGGATCGATGAAAACGGTGTTAAAATAATCGGCTGTGAGTTTCTTACATCATTTATAAGTGAAAACATACCTAACTATGGAAAATGGGTATCCTTATTTGATTTTACATATATAGAACCATTCCTTGTATCAACTGAAAAGGTAAGGCCACGGCTTCACTTGTCTGGTAAGGTTCAGACAAAAGTTGAAGAATTGATGGAAAGTATGCATCACGAATATGAAAATGAGCAAAAATACTATGAAATCAATATTAAAGCCGATTTGCTAAAGCTGCTGGCAATAATCGCACGGGAGTATGATAAAAATGATGATGCAGAGAATGGCGATATTATTGAAAAATACCGGGAATCAGTAAATAGGGCTGTAGATTTTATCAACATCAACTATGCGAAAAAAATCTATATAGAAGACATGAGTAAAATAGCAATGATGTCACAGACATATTTTTGTTATATATTTAAACAAATAACCGGTAAAACAGTGATTGAGTATATAAATTCATTAAGGATGAATAGTGTAATTGATTTACTGAGAAATAGCACAAAATCAATTACTGAAATATGCTTCGAATGCGGCTTTAATGATCTGGCATATTTCAACAAATCATTTAAAAAAGAAACGGGAGTATCACCCAGAAGCTTCAGGGTAATGTCCCGTCCCGTCAAGTAGGTATATCAATCAACATTTCGGCGGGAGCAGCAAGCCTGTTTTTCAAACGCATGTTTTTGTATGAGCAAGGTATCTCTTGACGATTGCAGGACTTCCTTTGTGGAAAGGCGTATATCCGCTTTCCCGTTAATTTCATTAATAAAGTCTGTTAAACAATCCGTATCAACTTTAATCTCGGGGATGATTATTCCACTTGATTCACCGTCAATATAAGCATAAATGGCTTCCGAGTTAATTGAAAATCTAACCATGCCTTTACTTCCCCAAATGTGGTATTCCCAGTAATGGGGAAATGAAAATCCGATGCTGTTGGGTACGGCATAAGAAATATCGGCAATCAAGCCTGCGCCGTTATCCATTTCAAGCATAAACTGTCCGCTGTCCAAAAATCGCTTTTCCTCCCTGGCATAGGCATTCCAGCATCTTGCGGACAAAATTACGGAAGGGCGCAATCCACAGACAAATCTGGCAATATCAATGCCGTGGATTCCGATATCATTTATCACGCCGCCGTGTTTTCCTTCCTCAAAGTACCATGAAGGCCTTGTTCCATATAATAAAGGATGCTGTCCTCCAAAATAAATATTATGTATTTCGCCCAGCTTTCCGCTTTGAACAAACTCTCTTACGGCATTGATCCGGCTTTCATACCGCATGGTCAGCATGCATCCGACTTTAAGCCCCGTCTTTTCTGCAAGACACGCTATTTCATCCAATTCTTCCAATGATGTGCACAAAGGCTTGTCCGCAATTACATGCTTGCCGGAACTAAGCGCCTTGACAGCCATATTACCGCGAATTCCATAGTAATTTCCAATGGCGACTATATCGATGCTTTTATCGGCAAGAAGCTCCTCATATGTTTTATGTGTAAACTTTACACCGTGTTTTTTTTCAGCGGCATTCATTGTTTCCCTATCTTCTTCCCATGCTGCTGCAATGTTCAGTTCCGGGTTTTTTTCAGCCATTTTGTAAAGCTCAAAAATATGACCGTGACGGAATCCTGCAAATGCTATATTCATAATTCTGCCTCCTGTTTAAGTATTTTTCCAATTTATTACCATCCATTAATTTTTTTGCCTTAATAATATCACAAACAGCATATAAATCAACTTTTTCTTCATTTATCTTAAACAGACCCATTTTACAGTGAAGCAAATATGAAAGTGTCCCACGAACTGTGCATTATGCCATAGTTTCCAGCATTTTCAGCGTCACGTTGTATTTCAATTCCCTGCCCTCCATATAACTGACGAATTCTTCAGCTATACAGACGCCCATTCGTTCTACTTCCCTTCCAATACTGCCGCCGGCTATGTGGGAGGTGCGGATTACATTCTCCATTTCAAGCAGCCCGCTGCCTTCCTGCGGCGGCTCAGGATCAGTTACGTCCAGAACAGCCGTCCTTGTCGGCTCTGCATTCAACGCCTCAATCAAGTCCTTCTCCACCACCTGGGCTCCGCGTCCTGTGTTTATGAACGTGGCATTCGGCAGCATAATGCCGAAATGCTCCCTGTTTAATATCCCAACTGTCGCTGGGAGGTTTGCGATATGGTTCGAAATAGTCTGGCATTGTGAGAAAACTTCATTCAGGGTACATTTCCTCACTCCCAGCTTCTCCGCTCTTTCATCTGAAAGGAAAGGATCGTACACCAGCGCTTCGATGTTGAAAGGCTTTAAAAGCTCTATGACCTTTGTCCCGATCATGCCTGCTCCGAGGATTCCCACTTTAGCCGAATAATTTCCGGGAAAGGTTTCCGAATATTTTCTTGCTGAATAATGATCTCTTTTTGTGATGAGGGTATTCTGGAAAAAGCCCTTGTTTGCCAGCAGGATTTGAGCCAATGTATACTCCGCAACCGGCACCGCATTTGCGGCCCAGGCGCTTATTACGGTTATTCCCCTGTTCAGAAACGGTCTGGCAAAGTATTGGACACTTCCTGCTGCGTAGAATACCGCTTTTAGCTTTGGAAGGTATTGTCCGATTTCCTCCTCCGATAATTCCTGCATACCCCATGTAGCAAATATGACCTCCGCATCCTTCAGATACTCTTTGTGTTCCTCTATATTTTCCTTTTCTACAGGCTCGGGGTATATAACAGCATATTCTTTTATCCTGTCTATACTTTTCTGTGAATAGACTCTTTCAATCATTTTTCTTTTACTTTCTTTAGATATAAACAATGCTTTTACCATAGGTTTCTTCTCCTGGCCTCTTTCTGCACCCTCAACAGCTGTTTGCTTATGAATAAAGCATGGCAGAGTGATCATTTTATTTGCAACCGGCATTTATGGCCGGCAAGCCTAATATCTCTCGCGCTGTATTGACATAATATCTATAATCTTCAATTGGAGTACCGTTAGTTATCCTGTGATCCAAACTGAAGACCGTTCCGCCTTGCTGCATTAAAGGCTGCAGCTTATACTCAAGCTCCCTTCTGATTGCTTTCCTGCCCTGTCTTAGCACATGCTTGTCAATACCGCCCTTGAAGGCCAGACGTTTTCCGTATTTTTTTCTAAGCTCCACAATATCCATACTTGCCGCCGGCTCTGCCGGATACATGATATTTATTCCGCAATCCAGAAATGCATCAATAACCTTATTCATGTTTCCGTCGCTGTCCTGACTGAAAAGCTTTGTCCCTTTTGACGAAAGCATATCCCATATTTTTCTATAATATGGCTTTATATATTGCAGTATCAGATTTGGGCCTATCAAAGGACCTGATTTCCCAGCCATATCTTCGTGAACATTCAATTCATCTATGGATACCTTGTCGCTAATTCTGTCAAGAACCTTTAAGGCTGTATCTCCTATCGTATTAAGTATATCCTCCATCAACTCCGGCTGGTCATAATAGCAGTAGCACACCTGCTCTTCCCCCATTAACTGTCTGGGCAGGTCAAACCCCCCGGGTATACCCGCTCTGATGACGGCGCCTTCCGTTTGAGCCCTTCCTGCAGCCTCTGCTTTATCCCAATTTATCCGGTCTTCTTTGAACTCAAACCAATGCTTTATTTTCATCCAGCTGTCCATATCGCATACAGGGTAGTCCATAGGCAGCGGGATAGTAGCGCGTCCCTTGCAGAGCTTGGTTTTTCTTCCGTATGAATCAATTTGAAAGATATAATCTTCTGTTTCTTCAATAATGCACGGAGTTATTCCTCCGTGGATTCCCGTACTTCCTCCGCAGCTTACCGCATCTACATAATCAAAATCAAAAGCCTTCAGGCTTATCTCATCTTCGGACGCACCCTGATCAAGCCACTCCTTTTCCAGACCTGCAAGCAGTCCGAATAGCTCAACAAACATCTGCCGTTCCGGTATTTCGAAAGTCATAAGTTCAATATATTTTTTGCGATGCCACTTCATAAGAGCCTCCGTTCTATTTTTCAGGAGCAGAAATATCGATAATAAACTGTATCATTTATAATATAAGATATCTTTATTGTAAAGAAACATTTTTAATTCAGACTTAACATTTCCTGTCCTCAAATATTTACTATTAGTAACGCTTCTATAAGGCTTTGTGCACCCGTGTTAAAGTCTCACTTACTTTTTCCAGATAATTTTTTATTAAAAGTATATTTTCAGGCGGCGTACTATAAGGAATCACACCAGTTCCTAGAACAAACCGCGGATACCCCTGAACTTTTTGAAGAATTTTATCCACACAATTTATAATCTCATCTGCCGGTCCCATCTCTACCAGCTTAGGATCTATATTCCCCCTGAGCAGCAACCCATTTTTTTCTGCTTTCCTTACATAGGCTGCAAGATCTGCATCAAAATCCGCAACAAGAAGAGTAGTACCGGTATCTATAATGCTGTCCACAATCAGCGAGGTATCGCCTCCTATTACAAGGGGGGCTGAAGCCGCGTCGTTTTTTTTCATATGCCTTATCAATTCACGCTCATAGGGCATGACATATTCAGCATAGACAGCAGGTGATATAAGGGGAGGCGTAGCCCAGGACTCGAATACTGTAATTCCCAGCCCCCGTTTTATTATGCTGTTGCAATAGCTTTTCTGAAATTCCAGGACTGCATTCAGCAGTTCCCTTACCCTGCTCCCGTCATCGACAATATCTTCTATAACATTTTCATATCCGTACAGCTCTACAGCAACTGAAAAAGGTCCGCATATCCCTATGCTTGTATTTACTTCGCTGCCGACATTCTTTTCGACTCTGGCTGCAGCTTCCAGAACCAGCCCTATCCTCCCCATATCCTCGGAAAAAAATATTGACCCGGCATCAAAGTGCTCTGCCATCGGATGGCTTATTACCCCTGGTATGGAGTTGTCGGTATGATACCGGATGGTACAACCCAAAGCTTCCGCCTCAATGTTATAAACATCAATCCCTATCGTCAGCGAGTCATGTCCATACTTGTTATACGCTGCAATATGAGCCGCTTCAAGGATTTGGGCATCTACAGCCGCTTCGCTCGGTGTTTTACCCAGAAGCTTTGCACTATGCTCGAGTATGGTCGGCAGGAAAGGTATCCCGTCAGCCTTTTCACCGCGGCTCACCGCGGCAAGTCTCTCTATGGATGTCATGGCAATCCCCCAAGTTTATTATTCATTATTACCTTGCACTTACCTATTTACAATTCCATGTTATTTTAATTCTTTTGAGACATATTGTACCATGTCTTGAATATGGCAGACAATATCTGCTTAAAAGTTTCATAGTCGGATAGCAGCGCTGTTATTTTCACTTGATTCATACACTGCTTTTGTTGCGCGGACCACCGACCGTCCATAATCACCTGTCACCGGAGAAGGCAAATTTTTAATAATGCTTCCAATATCACAAACAGCATATACCCAGCTGGATCTGGGCAATAAAGTATAAAACCTTCTCCTGTAACCTTTACATTCCCTTTAAATCTACATCGACAATCAGATGCTCCGGCAACCGTTCCTGCTTGAAAAACATGACCATATACCATGGAAGATACGTAATCTTATCACGCACCATTACGTTTCCCATGCAAAAAACGTATGCCCTGCCTATATCCCATTCCGGAACTCTCAGGACATTATTAAGCGCAGCATGGTTTTTATAGCCGCTGCCTGATTTCACTTCGACAGGAACGACGGTTTTACCTTGCTGGAGGACAAAGTCGATTTCGCCGGGACTTTTCCTGTTCATATACCGTAATTCAAAGCCATTTGCGCGAAGTAGCTGTGCAAAAGTGTTTTCCAGAATGCCGCCCATATTGACCGTCAGGTCGCCACCTAAGACGTCAAACTGCACGTTCTCCATGCTTGCGGCGCAGAGCAAGCCTGTATCGCACATATACAGACGAAACAGACTGCTCTGTTCGTTCAGGCGCAGAGGAGCTTTGGGTTCCGTAACGTTATAGCAGGGCAAGGCGACCCCTGCGTCCGCAAGCCAGATAAAACTGCTCTCGTAACGTTCCATGCGTGCTGTCTTACTAATATCTGAAAGCTTGAAACGGCGGTTTTGAGTATTGAGCTCCGCAGGAATACGGTCAAAGATATCCTTGATACGGATTTTATCATTCTGCGAGTGCATGCGTTTACCTCCCGCTCCAGTACAATCCGTAACGTTTTTCTTATATTATAGACGTGTTTTTGCGACGTTATTCCGTTACTTTTTGTGTTGATTTGTAACGTTTTTCTTATTGTAGCAGATTGACACCGGGGATGCAAGCGCGTTTTACGGTGCTTTTCTATAATGGATTAAACAAAGAAATCTTTTTTAGCCAGTCCTTCATATACCGTCATCCAGTTCTCTGCCGCGCCAGCCTGCCTTTTTGTAATCGCCGTTTACAGGGCACAGCTTTCTTTGATAAGCGGCGGTAAATGTACGGCTCATATCAAGCTGCCTTGTACTCCTGCCGCTCACGTCGCTTTTACCCTCCCACATTATTGACGCGGAATACAGGATCGAATCAATATGCTCGTGGAGGGCGTGCCACGTAGTCAGTAAAACGCCGTGAAGCCCTTTATTTATCGCCGTGCCGGTAAGAGCTTTCATATTATCAATTTTGAGCCACGGCGAAACCAAAACCCGAAAGCCTTTTTCCTTAAAATGTTCAAATGTTTTGCATTCGCCGCCGTAAATGTTATACTGCCAATCGTTGATTATAATGCTTTTATCAAGCTTATCCAGGATCACATGGGTCCTTTGATCGCTTCTGCTTGTCGCGATATATGGGCTGTCCCACGCGTCATGGTCAAGGAGGGCGTCCCCCCAGATTATCGGAATTCTTCCCTGCTCCTTCAGTTCTTCAGCAAGTCCGTTGAGATAATTCAGCAGTAACTCGTTACTGTTTTTCCGGCTGCATAATGGACAGGTCGCAAAGGAATATGCCTCGTCGCATCCGAGGTGAAAGTACCTTCCCGGACCGCAAAGCTCGACAAGCTCCCTCCGTATGCTTCTAAGCAGCTTTAATGCGGAAGGGTTGCTTAAACACCAGGTCCACCCGTCCGGTTCGAACAGCAGCTGCAATTTCGGATTTTGATCCAGGACCACATGCCTGCCGTATTTGACCCTTGACTGTGTCGCATGCCCCAAATGATTAAACATGGGGATAACTTCCATACCGAACCCATGCGCGTCATCGATAATCGGCTTGATTTCCGCCTTTGTATAAGCGCTTTCCCAGGCAAGCTCCGGAAGCGCGTCAAATTTAAGCGTCCCCCAGAATTCTATAATGATATGTGAGTATTTTGCAAGTCCCGCAAGGCGGACCGCTTTTTTCAAGAAGTCCCGCGTAGTTTCCGGAAAAACGCAAAGATGGATTCCCCTGAATTGAACGGCGGGACGGTCGTAAATTCCACAGCAGGGAATGCAAAATCTTCCGCATTCTCCTTCTATGCTTTCAAACTGAATCATTTGAAGCAAAGTAGAAAACGCATGAATCAGTCCGTGTTCCTCCTGATATAAAATGAGGATGCCCTGTTCCTCGGCGTGAATTTCATAATTAAAATCGGTTTGCTTATCCTGGAAACGGCAGTCGCCGTTTTTCGTCAAGTATGCGGTATTTTTTGCCGTTTTGACTCTCTGTATTTTAAGTGTGCCGATTCCGGCGGTAAACTGATTCCACAGCTCGCAAAAAAGCCGTGGCGCATCCGGGTTTTTTACAGAATCGCTTACCGACAGGACGACCTCGTTTTCAAAAGAGAAAGCGCCCTGCCCCTTTTCTATTTTACAGGGCGACGGAAAAATATTCATCTGTGCTCCTCCTCTATAATTTTACCGGCATTCCGCTTTGTATGCTCTCATAACAGGCGTTCATTGCTTCAATAGTTTTTCTGTGCCTGTTAAGATTGATTTTCGGCAATTTATTACTTCTAATGTTGTCTACAAACTCGTCAATGAGACCGACCCATTCGTCAAAATACGTATATCTGACGGTATACCGGTCATTAGGCGCTCCGTTGTGGTATACATTGGGGCCGAAGCAATCGGTTATGATCGCGCCACTTTCGCCGTTTATAATAATATTGACCTCCATACGCTTCGGGAACACCTCCCACCCCGGTCCGGGCACCTTTATCCGTTCCTCCATTTTTGACCAGGACGGATCCAGTGAGAATATAATCCCGTTTTTCATTTTTCCCGTTACCGTAAGCATATCCTCTACCTCAAGATCGGGACGGATATTCGGCGCGACCTGGGCGAAAATAGTGTCAAATTCGCTGTTTGTTATTTCCCTTATCATATCGAATATATGGGGATGGTCGCAAAGAGCGCCGCCGCGGAACCGATGATCGCCGCTTTTTATGGAAACCCGTTTGCCGTAGCTCTTTTCAGGCACACCCTGCCATGGGAACGCCCATACCGGCGATAATGTAATGTTTGTCGCCTGGAAAGAAAGCATTTTGCCGATCTGCTCCGCCCCCGCAAGCTCTTTCAGCCTTTTTACGACAGGATTATAGTGCAGCTCAAGCTCTACCTGGCAAACTACTTTGTTTTTTTCAATAATACTGAGCATTTCGTCGTATTCCTTCATATCAAACGTAGGAATTTTCATAGAAAGGATGTGAATTCCCCTTTCCGCGCACAGCTTCATTTGGCGCAGGTGCTCGCTGTTTTCGCTTGCCAGCACAACCGCTTCAATTTCCGGATGCTCGTCAAGCATCTGCGTTTCGCTGTCATAGCATGGAATACCCTTAACCTTATTTAAAAATACCCGCTTTACCTCTTCATTGGCAGTTGAAACAGCGACCCAGTCCAATTTGGGGTTTTCCATCAATACCTGATAATATTTTCTCGTATGGCCATGGGTCATTGACATCATAGCTATTTTTAACGGTTTCATATCTCTATACCTCCAGCTTTATATTGCATACTTCCGATGCGGATTTGTCGGATAACGCGACTAATCTGTCAAGCCTTTTTGCGCACGCGCCAAGCTCCTTCGACAGTTCGACGCTCCGCGCGGCGTCAAAGGCCTGACGTACCAGGGCGACGCCGCCGGCTTCAAGTCCGAAGAGCTCAAAATCAACATCCAGATATGTTTTGGGATTCTCCGTATCCGCATAAACATAGATGGATTGCTGCGGCACTTGCGTATCCACTACCCTGTCGCAGGCAATCCCGCGCCGGGAAATGATCTCATGCTTGTCGACGGGAGAGGCGCACGAAGGTAAAGCCGCAGCGGCTTCAATGGTGCAAACGACGCCGTTTTTCAGCCTGACGACGATATTTGCCGCGCTGTTATTTTTAAATGTCATAATCTCCGCGGCCTCGCTTCCGACAAGCCATTCGCACAGGTCAAGCTCGCGGTAAATAATGCTGTTCAATTCCGTCCCCTTTTCATCAATCCGGCAGACTCGAATAACGCTTATACCCGCCAGCGTCCCGTCATTCACCAGATTTTTCAGCTCCACAAACCGCCTTTCATTCCGCCAGGGCAGCAGCGCGACTTCCTCGCCGTCGATTTTTACGCCGGCGCCGCCGGTTATTACCGCTTCCTTTTCAACCTTGTATTTTTTCAGCAAAAACTCCAATCCCTCTTGCAGATTCATCGTATCTCCACTCCTTTATCACAGCATTTTAATCCTGGATTTGTATTTTTCAAGATAAGTCGCATTCTTTTCATCGCCGCCCGGAGCATTGGCGCTTGACCATACGGGAGGCATTATCCCGCGTTCTATACACTGCCGCACGGTTTCGATCTCAAGCAGGTGCGCTATGTAGAAGTCGATAATATTTGACACCGGGGCAATAGGCGTATCAAGTCCGGGGATATTGACGACGGCATCCCCCACGGGATTGAAATCCTCGATGCAGACGTCGGCATAGTCAAAAAGGTTCCTTTTGTTGGGGTGACGGATAAAATGATCCTTCGGCATTCCCTCCTGCCATGCGGAGCTTGATACCGCTATGATCTTTACTCCGTTTTTCTTTGCCTCTTCCGCGGCGTCAATTGTTGCGGGATTAATTCCGATATTGTGAAAAATAATCAGTACGTCGTCTTTCTTAAGATCATAATACTTCATTATGGCGCTTCCGTAGTTCACGGTCCTTTCAAGCTCAAGATACTTCAACGCCTGATTGAACACAGACAAGCCGGTCTCCATAACAGGATTGATATTTGAGAGTCCTCCCGCCCTGAAAAACATTTCTCCCATGCAAAGAGTAGTGTGGCCGCCGCCGCCGTAAACATTAATCAGCCTATCATTAGCTATCGCGCCGGTCATAAGCCTTGCTGCCGCTTTAATGTTCTCCTCCTGCGTATCATTTATCTTTCTGAAATTATCCGTCAGTTTTTCAAAGTAACCAAAATCATTCATTTTTCATTCTCCTTTCAATTTCATTCCTATATGGTATCGCGTTAATTACATTTTTCTTTGAAACGCTTATTCCCGACGCCGTTACCGCATATCTTGCCGCCTCTTCAAGCGCCATGCCCTCGGCGATGCATACGGCAAGCACGCCGTTGAAAGTATCGCCGGCTCCCGTGGTATCTATGGGCCGCACGTCGATGGGGGGGATTTTTATATTGCCGTTAACGCAGCAGCCGTCGCTTCCAAGGGTTATAATATAATTTTTAAATCTTTTGCAGTCGATTGCCGTCGCTTCCTGCCGGTTAGGAGTAACCATAAAAACGGACGCCGCCAAAAAATCGTCAACCGCTCTCGGAGGCGCCGGGTTGAGTATAACCTTGACGCGGTAGCTGTTTGCTATTTCAACGGCCATTCTGTTCACGCCTTTGGGAACCTCCTGCTGGATGAGCAAAATATCGCTGCCGGCAATTTCTTCCTCAAATTGCGCTACGTCCTCTTCGCATAATTCAGCGCTCTGATACTCGGTTACCTGGTTTTCCCCGGAACGGTCGGTTAAAATGTACGCAATTGCGGAGCTTTTTCCTTTCTTCATCGCGAGACAGGCCTTTACATTATTCTCAGCCAGAATTTCTCCGCACTTTTCTCCGGTCATATCACCGCCCACCGCGGCAAGTAAAGAAACGCCGGCGCCCATCCTGGCTGCGGCAATCGCCTGATTAAATCCCTTTCCGCCCATTTCTTCAAATATTGAATCCGCAATCAGCGTTTCTCCCATATGATGAAAATGATCCACCCGCATGAATACGGATTTCCCGCAGATTCCGATTACCGCAATCTTTACCATAAATCCCCTCACAAATGCTTGATTCTTGGAAGATACTGCTCAATTAATTTTCTGTTGAACTCAGCTCCGCCCTCGACGTTTCCGCTCATATATACGGGCAGCAGCTTGCCCTTTGCCGCGCTTTTCGCCGACGCCTCCAAAATAACGGACTGAACGATGAATGAGCTTGCGGCAGTCGACACGCTGCCCATTTTAGCGCCGCAGCCTGCAATTTGCACCGTTGCGTCGCCATGTGGAACACAATTATCAATATAAACATCAACTGAACGATACAAAAGCCTGCCGCTTTCATGCAGCGGCGTGTCGTTAAAGTAATCGGACGATACGATTCCTATTGTTTTTATTCCTTTGTTTGAAGCGCACTGCGCCATTTCAACCGGCACGGCGTTTTTCCCCGATGTCGAAACAATAATCAAAATATCGTTTTCCGTCACGCAATACCGCTGAAAAACAGCTGCGGCGATCCCGCTCACTTTCTCCATAACACTGCTCTTTGCTGCGCCGTTATGAAGCATCAGGTCGGTATCCAGCATTGCGCTGACATTTGCAAGCCCGCCGGCTCGGTAAAAGGAATCGAGAGCTATCAGATGAGAATGGCCGCAGCCGAATATGTATATTATACCGTCCTTCATTATGGTGTCCGACACCATACCGGCGGCGTTCAAAATTTTAGAGGTCTGCGTGCCGTTTATCTTCTCAAGCACATTTGTCAGTTCTTTATAATAAAGCTGAGCAATCATCTTTGATACCCTCTTTTAAACTCCAGCCACCCGATTTCTTTTGAAATATCGCATAAAATCCCGCCAACCGGCCGCGGCGTCCTGTACGCCATTTCCGAAAGCGGGATGCCGTCGTACAGTTCCTTGTTTTTTTCAGCCTTCTTCATATATTCGTCCATGTAAAGAAGATTTTCACGGTTGCCTTCGTTTATATTACGCTCCAGAAAATCGAACATCAGCTTCATTTCGGGCAGATATAAAAAGCGGGCGTTTTCATAGATATAAGACCTGCAATAATTATTCGAAGCGTTATTTTTGAGAGTCCCCTCAAAGACGGGATTCACCTCGTGAACACGCTTCAGCTCACAAAGGGACTCGTACAGGGAATTATCGTCATGTCACGAAAGCAGCTCCGCCAAAAGCTCCATAAGCCTGGTGCAGCCGCCGCATGCCTTGAAAACAGCTCCGGCCGTATCCATGCTGTTCCGCCATTGGCATACGAGCTTCTGTATCAGCGCGATTCCGAGGTTCAGGTATCTTC
Organism: Clostridiaceae bacterium; assembly: GCA_039679375.1. Taxonomy (GTDB): domain Bacteria; phylum Bacillota; class Clostridia; order Acetivibrionales; family DTU013; genus JBDKVA01. The sequence continues at coordinate 8,933 of JBDKVA010000057.1, read as the reverse complement.
CGCAGATCGTGCGGGCTATATCGAAAACATCGCGGCGCAGGAATTTATCCTTCGTAATGTTATCGAGCGACGCAAGCGTTTCAAGAACATTTACGGCGTTCCCGACATTTTTCGCCGCATTATCCAGGATGCGCTCAAACGCCGACGGATCCATTTCGTCCCACAGGGGGAACCTAAATATATCAATAAAACATTCATTAACATTCCGGCCGGTGTTTTCCATACTCCAGGATATGAGCTTCACTATCGGCATAAAGCGGCTCCACACTTCCGTCATAGCGCCGGAGTCCGATTGATAACGGTTGACGCAGTATTTGCCGATTCGTTCGTCCATGCTCATCGTAAGGGGCGCCCACGCGTTTTCCGCAAAAAATTCAAGCATGAACGTATCGCTGTGCGAAATCTCCGGCCAGAAAACAAGTCCTTTGCAAAAGCTGTCATCCTTTGCGATTGCAAGCCGTTCCTCCGTCAAATCATAGTTTCCCCTGATCTCGCTGTTGCGTTCATAAGCGTGAAATATGCCGAATATCCACGGAAATTTCCCGACAACGCCCCAATTGGTGAAATTGGATTCGCGAACCGTATCGGAAGTATAATCAAATAGAATCGCCTGATCGGGGTCAAGCTCAGACAACAGCTTTTTCACCTCGTCGGCAGTATAAAACATCCATAAATCCCAGCTTGCGATAAGTAACGGAGCATTCGGCCAGCGCTCCTTCAAATAATTCACGATCCGTCTGTAGACGTACAGCTTCAGCCTCAATTCCGCGTCTCTGTCGTCAGAATAAGAGCGCTCGGCAAGACCTATCGTGTGGAACAGCCCGCTTCGTCCATACTCCTTTATATGAGCCTCGGTCAGCTTGAAATAATTTTCAAGATTCCTGTCGTCCCGTATATCCCATACCAGAGCAGTCGATTCATTGTAATATTTGGTGCGCTGCGACAGGAGCTTCGGCTTCATCTTTTCCAAAAACTGAATCGGCGTCCGCGAATACCAGTGCGTTATGGTCCCGCAGTCCTCAGGATGAATCAGGTCTCGCTCAAAAGCGTAATCAAGAATTTTTTTGCGCAGCTCGCCGCGGTATTGGAGAGGCCAGAACAAAGTACGGTCGTCGTATCCGCCGACCGCCTCCGGCAGCTTCCGGTCGCTGAGAGGATAATCCACGACATCGGGAAAAGCCTTTTGGAATATATCGTCATTGCCTATCCTGAGCATGAACATATTCAAGCGCTTTTTCAGCAGCAAATCGATTTCACGCCGCCAATCCTCATAGCTCCAGTGTTCCGCCTGAAACCTGTGCAGACTTCGATGGGCGAAATACCGCACTCCCCTGTATTCGAACCGGGGACTCTCGGAAACATTTAAACCCGCTATATTGACAGAATCCGCATTTGGAATACGGTCGCCATCCCAGAAATACCGGCAGCCCGCTCTTTTCTCAAAGAAATGGTATACCGCGTAAAGAGTGGAGCGTCCCCTGCCCCCCGCAATCAGCAGTATGCTGCGTTCGCCAAGCCCCATGGAACGTATATTGTAATCGTCGGTTCCATAACGCAAATCAAAGCCCTCAAATTTCTTTTCGAATATTAAATCGGCGCTGAAGCTGTTGACAGCGTCCGAGCCTATTACAACCAGATCGCTTTCGCGGTCGTCCTCCGTCACGACGGGCGGTTTTATTCCTGTTACCTCACAATATAGCCTCTGGAATTCCTCCGCGGCTATGTCGTAGACTTTTTGGCAGAATGCCGGTTTTATTATTTTTATCTTCTTAACCGGAGATCTCTCAGGCGCCGATTTCATGTTTCATACTCCTCCTTCGCAAATTAACGCATAACAGAACAACCCCGCCTGCCGCAATACTTTCATAGACAGGCGCGTTCATCATGATTTTACCGGCATCAACACTCTTTTATAGTTTCTTCCTATGTTATCCCATAGCTCAAGGGCGTCGGCCGCCGCGACCGACGTTCCGTATCCGCCCCGGTATGTCCAGGAGGCCAGCCTGTCTACGCCCAGGCTTTCATACAGGTCTACGATTTTATCGATCTGCGAGAAATCCTTCGGACGCTTGTTATATCCCATCAGCCATCTTTCCGATTCCTTGCCGTATTTTTTGGCGATGGCGACTGTCCGCTCTGTTATATCGCTGAAAAATGCCTCAGGCAAATCCCAGTTGATTATCGTCGTTGAAAACACGTCAAAGTACGGGCAGGCTCCTACCATGTCCCAGTTATCATAGCCCCGCAGCTCGGTAATGTAATAGGTGTTCATTGTCGCGTGAACGCAGCACGTTATCTCAAGCTTCGGATTGATCTCCTTTAACGTTTTCGACGTGTCTGAAAGCGTGAAGAGCGCTTCTCTCCATCTGAACTGCTTAACGTCATCGTTCATGAACTTAGGCATTTCATAGCCGTAATACTCATCAAACCTTTTCATGCACTCCGGGCATCTGCAGGCCCAATCGTCGCCCGCCCCGCCCGTAATGGAGGCATACGATTTGGGATACGCGTAATGCGGTTCGTCCCAGAAAAAGCCGTCAATTTCAGTATCGGTTGCAAGCTTTACGCACAAGCGCTTGAAATAATCCCTGAAAGAGTTGGTATTAAAGCAAGCCGCGTTAAGAACCTCGTCGGTATATGCCGAAACCTGCCTGTGATGAACATTATTCTGCAAAAACAGGCTTACCTGTTCGCCGCCGAAATATTTGCCTATGCCCCACGTGTCGGCAATAGCGCGCAATCCGGCTTCACGAGCCGCTTTGATTATATTGTTGATATTCGGGAACCAGAAATCCATATCAAATTCAGTGATTGCCAAAACGACCGTGTCACACCCGTGATCTCTCATTTCCTCAAAATCCTTTTTGGCGTGCTCGACATAATTGAAGCCGTAATAGCTTACAGCCGTGTGCTTAATCGCCACTTTTCACACCTCCGTTTTTTCTTGCTATATCAATAAGGTATCAAAAAGCCATATTGCTTTAAACCCAATTTTCCGAACAAAAGGTTTAATTTTCCGAACTCGACTTTTATATATACCAATGGTATACTATAAAAAGCGGAGGCGGCCTAATGGTATTTTTAGATTCGGTAATATCCGTAAAAATCCTATCCGTTTTGGAATTGAGCTGGGACGCCGGCAAACGCTACGCAAAGCCGCGCCCATTTAACGCGTTGTCATACCGTATAACCGGAAATGCCGACTTTATACACAACAATAAAATTATCCATGTCAATCAGGAGGATATTGCTTTTGTTCCCGCGGACTATAACTACGGGCTTAACTCGGAAGCGGAGCACTTATATGTAGTGCATTTTGATATAAACGGGCACATACCGAAGGAAATGGAAGTTTTTACTCCGTTAAACGCAAATATATTTGAAAATTTATTTCATTCCATGTATATGACCTGGAACAGCAAACAGCCAGGTTACCAATTTGCGGCTGCTTCATTGTTTTATAAAGCTATGGAGCAGCTGCAAAAGCAGCATATTGAAAGATGCCTTTTTACATCATCGCATAAATTCAAATATGTGATCGAATATATTCACGAGCATTTTGCGGACAGCGAGCTATCCATAGCCCGTATTTCGGAAATGGCCGGGATGAGCGATACATACGTCAGGAAACTATTTAAAAATAACTTTTCGATTACTCCGCAAAAATATATCAGCAATCTGCGGATTTCTTACGCAGAGGAGCTGTTGCGCTCGGGTTACTATACCGTAGAGCAGGCGGCGGAAAAGTCAGGCTTTTCCGATCCTAAATATTTCAGCACAGTTGTGAAAAAAGCGAAAGGCCTTCCTCCGTCAAAGCTTTATCCCAATATATAAATTAATTGAACCATAGCCTCCATGATCAACCGGTCGGCGTACCCCTGCGGCAATCAATATTTTACCTTCTCTATTCGTTTTTGAATATCTTACCGGGATTGAGAATATTTTTAGGGTCAAAGACATGCTTGACGGATCTCATTATTGATATAGGCCTCTCTCCCAGAGATTCATTAAGAAAAGGAATTTTTGCGTGTCCTATACCATGCTCGCCTGAAACCTGCCCGCCAAGTTCATATGCCTTGCGGTACATAGCCTGCATAATCTTATCCAGCCTCCCGCGCCAGACATCCTCTTCCAGGTCGTCCCTGCATACATATACATGCAGATTTCCGTCCCCTGCGTGGCCAAAGCTTCTGATTCTCACACAAAATTTTTCCTCCAGTGTCTTTACATACTTAACAAATCTGGTGACCATATTTTTAGGCACCACCACATCGCACTCGTCTATTTCGGGCGTGGAGCTTTTAATAGCCTCAAGGAAAGCGCCTCTGGCGCTCCATATGGTTTTCTGCCTTTCCTCGGTATCGGATATGAATACGTCTGCGGCTCCGGCGTCCAGGCATGTTTGCGCTGCGTTTTCATATATCTGCTCAATCTCATCCTCTGAATTGCCGTCGAAGGTCAAAAGCAGGTAATCATCTGATGATTTGTCGGGGAATTTTTGTCCAAGGTAATTTTCCGCCGCCTCTATGACCTCCTTCTGCATGAATTCCACCGCAGTAGGAACAGCTTTGGACTTTATTATTTTCGGAACAGCGTCAATACATTGCTCAATGTCGGTAAAAGGTACCAGGAGACTGACCACTTTCCCGGGCGCGGGTATCAGCTTCAATACCAGTTTTGTAACGATACCCAGAGTTCCTTCCGATCCGATAATGAGATCCTTAAGGCTGTATCCCGAGCTGTTCTTTGCAATCTTCCCCCCTAAATTAATAATTTCCCCGTCGGACAGAACAACTTCCATACCCATTACATAGTCCCTTGTAACACCGTATTTCACCGCCCTCATACCACCTGCGTTTGTCATTACGTTCCCGCCTATGGTAGCGCTCTTCTCCCCCGGATCGGGAGGATACAGCAAATCACGCTCAGCCGCGGCATTCGCCAGATCCATTAAAAGCACCCCTGGTTCAACCGTTACGGTCAGGTTCTCTTCGTCAAATTCAATAATTTTGTTCATTTTGGCAAGCGACAATACGATTCCGCCATGAATAGCCACAGCGCCGCCGCATAATCCTGTTCCCGAACCTCTCGGCGTAACCGGGATGGCCTTGTCATACGCGTATTTCATAACCGCCGACACTTCTTGAACGCTGACAGCCTCGACAACAGCCTCCGGTATAAATTTGCCATACAACGGCATCTCATCATGTGCAAAATCTTCATTAATACCGTTTCCTGTATAAACTCTGTCAGGTGTACAGGTATCGGCAAGAAAATTGATATCTTCCTGTGTTAACTTTTTATACTGCATAATACTCACTTCTCCTTAATTTATGTCACCTTATGTACAAAATCAAGATGCTCTGCCATGATTACGGCAGCTTTTTCAGGATCCTCATCCCTTATAGCTTCATAAATCTGCTTGTGCTGATTGTATAGTACCCTGGCATTATCGCCTTCCTGAAGGATTTTTGCTCTGTTGAACCTGACCGAGCTTTCAAGAAAGCAGGCTATGCACTCTGACGCCTTCATAAGAACTATATTCCCGCAAAGAGAAAAAATCGTCTTATGAAACTTAATATCAGCTTCTGCTCCAAGCTGTACATTATCTTCTTCCACGGCCTCCCGCATACTGTCAAGAATCCGCCCGAGCAAGGCCGGAGAATCGCAATCCGGCTTAACGGCAGTCAGCTTTACCGCTTCAGTTTCTATAAGCTTTCTGAAGTCAAGAAGGTCCGTTTCCAAGTTTTTATTATTTACAAACAGCGGTGCGATTGCGTTTATGAAAGGCCCGATATTCAGATCCGTAATAAATGACCCGTCTCCGGGCCGCGCTTCTACCAGCCCGATTATTTCCATAGCGCTGAAAGCCTCACGAATAGATGCCCTGCTGACATTGAACATCCCGGCAAGAGTACGCTCCGATGGAAGTTTATCTCCTACCTTGACTTTCCCGTCTTTGATAAGTCCTATAAACTGTTCTATTATTGATTGGTATATCCTCTTCATATTTATGGGGTTTATATCCATTTATCGCCTCCGTAATTGGCCGGGTGGTCTGACCAGTATAATATTGTTATTCGACATTCCTGGGACAATATCCTTCTTTATAAATAATTTTCTTCAGTACCCGTTAGGAACAAATTTACTGCATCCTCCGGTACTCGCCGGGCGTCGTCCCGACAAGCTTTTTAAAAAGCCTGTTGAAATAGGTTACATTATTGAAGCCTACCTGCATCGAAATATCCGTAATATCATCACCGGTAGCAGACAGCAGCCGCCTCGCATGATCTATTCTTACCTTGTTTACATAGCCGGAGAAATTTGCGCCCGTTTTATTTTTAAACAGCCTGCATAAATACTGCGGATTTAAAAAATAGAGATTGGCCAGCTGGGATAATCTTATCTCCCTGTTATAATATGTATTTACATAGTTCTCCATCGCTTCAATGACCCAATGGCTGGAGCTCGTATAGACAGGAGATGCAGAGAGGGATTTGTTTTTGATTTTAGCCGAATCGTTTAAAGAGTTTAATATAATATCGGACAAAATTTCCGCCAGCTCGGCATATTCATCAAGAGTTGATCCCGAAATCAACTGCGAAGCTTCCAGCATATTAATAAGCTTATCACTTTTGACTCCGGTATTAGAGGAGTTCTTCGCAATCCTCCTTAACATTTGCTCCCTTTTTTCCTGCAGGAAAAAATTGCTGATATAAATGATGCATATCGGTTTATCATGAAAAAGAACAGGCTTTATGATTTCCGTTAATCCCATATAGCACTGCCCGACGAATAGTCTCCTGAGCTTTAACGCTTTTCTGATGGAAAGGGATTTGCATTTAAGACAATATCTCATACCTCTGGGCGAGGTTTTTGCCAGATCACAGTAGCTGACGCTATGCATCATATCCCTTGCAGGAAGCGAAAGAGCCGCGGAGCCATGCAGTACTCCCGATAAATCGTGTATACAGATATTAAATTTCTTATCCTTTGAGAGCCATTTAATTGCTGATTGAAGCAATTTAAAATTATTTTCATTCTCTATAAAGAACATCTCCTCTTATTTATATAAATTATATCATATTTATTGGTGTAATCGAATAAAAAGGTCAATTTTGTTCAATGTTTTAGTCAATTTTGTATTAGAATGTCTATGCTGAATATATTAAAATTTTATCATGAAGCAAATTCTTAGGAGGTACGGAAAATGCCAGACAGGAATTATGATATAATTGTTGCCGGAGGGGGCCTTTCGGGTGTCGCGGCAGCCGCGGCGGCGGCAAGGGAAGGCTGCAGGGTGCTTATTGCGGAACGATACGGCTTCCTTGGCGGAATGGCTACGGCAGGTCTCGTGAATCCGTTCATGCCATACACTGTCCGGAAGGCCAAACATGAATTTACGCGGCAGGATGAGGTCAACAGGGGGATTTTCAGAGAAATGCTGGAAAACCTGGCGGAGCTGGACGGCTTGCATCCAAACAGGCAGACGTTCAATGAGGAAATTTTAAAGCTTGTCCTCGACAGGATGATGAAAAAGTATAATGTAAAGGTCATGTTTCATTCCTTCTTAACAGGCGCCAAAAGAATAGGAAATAAAATTGAGACTATCGCAGTAACAAATAAATCGGGAGTAACGGAATTTTCCGCAAAATACTTTATCGACGCCACAGGCGATGCCGATTTAAGCATGTTGGCAGGCTGTGAATTCAAAATCGGCAGAGACGCGGATCATCTTTGCCAGCCCATGACTCTCTGCTTCAGGCTCGCAAATGTCGACAGGATAAAATACAATAAAGAAGCGGACAGAACAGCTATTAATGAAAAGTATAAAGAGTTCAAAAGAAAAGGCATAATAAGTAATCCCCGTGAAAATGTTCTTGTATTTGATCATATGGTTGACGATGTTTTGCATTTTAATTCCACAAGGATTATAAAGAAATGCGCCGTTGACGCCGTGGATTTGAGTGAAGCGGAAATTCAGGCCCGTGAACAGGTCTATGAATTGTTCCGGTTTATGAAGGAAAACATCCCCGGGTTTGAAAATGCCCAAATTTTAATGTCGGCCGCACAGATAGGAGTCCGTGAAAGCAGAAGGATTGTCGGCGAATATACTATTACACAGGACGATTTATTAAAAACAATAAAATTTGAAGATTCGATAGCGCGAGGGACATATCCTGTCGATATACATAATCCAGACGGTTCCGGCACGATCATAAAGGAAATACCATACGAAGATTACTATACAATACCTTACAGGGCGCTGATACCAAAGGGAATTGATAACCTGATAGCGGCCGGAAGGCCAATTTCTTCGACGCATGAAGCGCATTCGGCCTATAGGGTCATGCCGATATGCGCCTGCATAGGCGAGGGAGCGGGAGCGGCCGCGGCAATTGCTGTAAAAGACGGCGGGGCGTTCAGGGATGTGGACGTGAAAAAGCTACATGAAATACTGGATAGAAACGGCGCGCTATATTAAGCCGTCCTGCTGCATTAGCGGCTTAAGTTTATACTCAAATTCCTCTCATATTTTTAAGTAGCTGCAGATCCGATTTTTACTCCAATAAATTGATCAATTCAATCAGTCCCCTGGGTAGGTGAAACGGGTCCTTCACAGGCAGCGCGGCGCTTTCAGCCTTATTCCCCTCCCTGTCAAGCCATTGAACCCACTCCCCGTATGGCGAGGGATAATGTGCAAATGCATAATCGTGAACCTTCCTATGCCATTCAAGCGCCCAGTCTTCGCCGGTATGCTTCCATGCGGCGGCCGTTGCGACAAGCGCTTCTACGTGAGCCCACCATGGTTTGCATTCATTCCTGTTCCAGGCAACCGGCTTTTTTCCGTCAATGTCCAATGCAAGCATTATCCCTCCGTACGTATCATCCCAGCCCAATTCAAGATGCCTTTTAATCATCCTGCAGCATTT
>JBDKVA010000056.1:0-3388 GCA_039679375.1 Clostridiaceae bacterium | reverse complement strand
CAAGATTGTTTTCATTGCTGCTCCTGTATAAAAGCGGATTTGACGCCGGAAAGTATATATCTTTCGAAGAACAAATCAATAAGGTAAAATGGGCGTATTATGAAGCATTGAGAGTATCGTCTGAAGGATGGCATTTTAATAAAAACTCGTATTTCCCTTTCGTCGAAAACTTTTTGCAAGCCTTGCTGATATGTTACAAAGAGCTTGATAAGCGTTTTGCTGTCATAAAGGACAAGAAGGTAACAAAAAGAGGACGAATTGAAGCGGCGGTACTGAACAGCCTGCTTCCAATTTCAAAAAATGAAATCTGCTCAATCCACCCCGATATAAGTCCGACGACTGTGGAAGCTATTTTAGCTTCAATGGTAAAAAACGGCGTTATTAAAAAAGTCGGAAGTGCACGCAGTACAAAATATATCAAAAACTTATAGAGAGACCTCTTTGCAGAACAGAGGCTTTTCAGGCTTAATTTTCCTGACATAAATGATGCTGCCTCATGTTAAAATAACTTGGAGGAGGTGCGATATGGATAAAATAATAGGATCAAGTGAATTACCGGAAATTGAATATACTACTTACGACAGATTATTAAGGGCCTGGGAAAACTCTATGGAGCTTGTGCGGGATTTTGAAATGGGATCCAAAAGGGTGGAGGATGAGGGCATTAAGCAGGTTTTCAAGAAATTTGCAGAAGATGAAGGAATGCATGCATCCAAACTTAGGGAGCTTCTAATCGAGGAAAAAGAACTCCAGTGAAAAAGAAGAGTACGCGGTGGATGACAAAAGGCGCTTTACGTAAATAGTACGCGATTGAAACAGGATTTAGGGGATAATCGAAGATGAACGCTTATTATACTTAAAATTTCTCTTGACCAGCCTGAAAAGCGCAAGTATAATAATATTTGTTTCATTCCTCAATAGCTCAGTCGGTAGAGCATGCGGCTGTTAACCGCAGGGTCGTAGGTTCGAGTCCTACTTGAGGAGCCATAAGGGCCTTTAGCTCAGTTGGTTAGAGCAACCGGCTCATAACCGGTTGGTCCGGGGTTCGAGTCCCTGAAGGCCCACCATTACCAGAAAAAGCATCATCCAAAAGAATGGTGCTTTTTTGCTTCGATAGTATCAATTTGCTGATCGGACTGCAAATGCGAAGTAATGGTCATTTCCACCGGAGGATTGCGCAAATTCCTGCTTGATTTGCTGATCAACGAACTGAAAACAAGAGATTCGACAGCGGTTTCGGTATCTTTGACCGGTTTTCCGGAATAAATTCGGCCCATATTTGCAGATGCTCCATTCTTTTTTTATTTGGTATATAATTATATATTATGCTTCCTTGATTTTAATTAAACTAAACGGAGCGAAGAGAATGAAATTGAACGGCAGGCTGAAAATGATTGCTGAAAAAATACCGGAATGTGAAATATTGACTGATGTGGGAACAGATCATGCCTATATACCTATTTATGCATCTGAAAAAGGTATTTGCAGAAAGGCGCTTGCGGTTGATTTAAGGGCAGGACCTCTCAAAATGGCAAATGCAAACATTAAACGATATGGACTTGAAGAAAAAATCGAGACAAGGATAGGGAACGGCCTTGAGCCAATTTTGCCGGAAGAGAGCGATGTTGTTGTAATATCCGGTATGGGCGGTAATCTTATAAGAGATATTCTTTTTAACTCGGCTGAAAAGGCCAAAAAGGCAAAACTACTGCTTCTCCAGCCAAACAACGCTCCCGATGCTTTACGCAAATGGCTTTATGAAAATGGGTATACTATTGTGGAAGAATCGCTGGCAGAGGATGCAGGCAAGATTTACTGCCTGATCATCGCCAGATGGACCGGATCAGCCGAAAAGAAAGATCAGTTCGCGTATTATGTAGGTGAGAAGCTGTTTGACGGCAAGGATGATTTACTTCGGAAGTATCTTGGGAAAAAATTGAGGGAGCTGGATGTGATTATAGAGGGAAGGAGGAGGTCCGATCCGGATAAGGAACGGAAGGCCTCCGCTGCTCCGGAAATGGACACAGCCACCTGTATCGGTATCCGGAACAGGATTTATGATTATTTGAAGGAGGAAATTTAAATGATACGTTGTCGTGATATTATCGCATTTATGGAGCAAGTAGCGCCCTGTGAACTGGCTGAAGAATGGGATAATGTCGGTTTACTGCTTGGAAACAGGGAAGCTGCTGTGAAAAAGATCATGTTATGCCTTGACATTACCACTTCTTCTGTGAAGGAAGCTCTGATCCATAACGCAGACATGATCATTACTCATCACCCTGTGATTTTTAAGAGCCTGAACAGAGTGGTAGAAGGGGAACCCAAGGGGAATCTCCTTTATCCCCTGATCAAAAACGGCGTAAGTGTTTACGCTGCCCATACAAACCTTGATTTTGCCGTCTCGGGTGTCAATACCCACCTCGCGAATGTACTTGGGTTGAAAGCGCTTGGAACATTTGGAAAGGGACCGGGCAAAACAGGGTTGTTGGAGTGTGAACTTGGCCTAAAGGAATTTGCAGAGCAGGTAAAAGCGGCATTGGATGTACCTTTTGTAAGAATAGTGGGTAAAGAAGATAAAGCGATCCATAAGGTTGCGGTATTCAGTGGAAGCTTTGATGATGATCTTGATGCGGTTACCCAGGTAAAAGCGGACGTACTCGTTACAGGTGATCTGAAATACCATACGGCCATTGATGCAATGGAAGCAGGCATATGCATCATTGACGCGGGGCATTTTAACACGGAAAAAATCGTTCTGCCGGCGCTTGCGACGGCGTTTAAGGATAATTTCGCGGATATTGAGGTACATTATTTTCAGAAGGAAGAAGATCCATTCAAAACCTATTGACAGACTGCAAGGAATGGATTATCATATAAGTCCGGTACAGAAAATGTAACGGGTGTTGAGTAAGCCAGATAATCGCAGGTATAGTGCCGAAAGGCCATACCTGAGGAAAGTCCGGGCTCCAGAGGGCAAAGGTGCCGGGTAACTCCCGGTGAAGGCGACTTCAAGGAAAGTGCAACAGAGATATACCGCGTAAGAGCAGAGACTAGAGACTAGAGAACAGAGAACAGAGACTAGAGACTAGAGACTAGAGACTAGAGAGCAGAGACTAGAGAGCAGCAGAGGCTGGAGAGAAGAGGCAAGAAGCTAAAGGCTAGAGAGCAGAGGTTTGAGATAGGAAACGGGATAAACAATGCCGGATTTATGAGGTTCTGGTTTCTGGTGTCTGGTTTCTAGTCTCTGCTTTTACGTAAGGGTGGAAAGGTGAGGTAAGAGCTCACCAGCGGCATGGCGACTTGCCGGACTATGTAAACCCCACCTGGAGCAACACCGCAGAGGGACATATTGGCGGCCCGCCAGTCCCGGGCAGGTGGCTTGAGC
>JBDKVA010000055.1:0-1962 GCA_039679375.1 Clostridiaceae bacterium | reverse complement strand
CCTTAAATCTTTTCTCTTTGCTAAATTTGCAACTTCGTAATTAAATTTAAACCCGAACAAGAGATTTTTTGCAACAGGAGCTGAAAAGCCACTGCTTATCAGATAACTCTCTTTTGCTTTTTCTGCCGGAATATCGTCTGCTACAGTCAACAAGTATCTTTCCGGATATATCAGACCTGACCAGGTCATATTCTGCCCAACAAACTTATTGTAATCAAGTTTACCGTAGTAGGTTATATTCCTGATTTTGGTATAGGATTCTGTCCGGAGACCAAAATTTATACTATTGTCAGATTCATAATATTTAACAAATGAACCATCATTTTTCCCCATATAAGCTTCTATATAAGAAGCACTTTTGAAATCTATAAAATGCAACCCCGCTGCATTATAACTCTCTGTCCAGGTTTGTTTTCTTTGAAGGTCATCAAAGTGATATAAACACTTATCCTGGATTTTTACCTGCCCGGTAACCGGCATAACAAAAATCAACAAGTAAAAAACAAGAGCAGTTATTATGTGAAAAATATATTTGAATTTCATAATCATGGTTTTATACTATTCTTTAATTGACTGCGTATCTCGTATGTAAAAATCATTTGCAGAGTTATTTGTATCCATGTACACTACTCTTCCTCCTGCTTTTTGTGTGGCAACAGGATCCGTTTTTCTGTGTACCGTTTTTGACAGGTACCTTTCAGCGTCTGTCATCAGGCAATATGTAGCATCGACAGAAGCCGGCAGTCTTTTATTTAAAGTAGCACTGTTCAGGCATTCGACTCCGTCTAAAATCCAGGCTGCTGGAATCATTACATATTCAGTTGCAGAAGTAGTTCCCGGCTTACGGCTTCTGTTCTCAGGATTATTTACATAGGCCTGTGCATCGACTCCTTGTATGCGGAATAAAACCGGAGCAGGACTGGTCGTTGAAAATCCATAAGCCTTTAGTGTACTGCCCTTCCATAATAGATTCATCCAGTGATCGGAAAGATTTGGCCCGGGAGAGGGGTGGTAATTTGCATTTGTGTAAATTTGGTTATAACATACCCAGTATCCGGGCACATCCAGGTTTACTGAATTAGGATAAAGAATAGTATGATTTATTGCTGCAGCGATGGCTACAACAGCTTCCTCCCCCGGTTGCAAGGCATGGTTGCTGCCATTTCCCGGAAACTGCCATACCGCCTCTATAATAGGTATTGTGTCCCTTATTACTCTTTGTCCTTCACTGTTCAGGTAGCTCCATGGAGTAGGAGATGACGGAGCAGAAAAAGGTTCAACGACTCCGAAACAGACTCCGTCAAGATATGCCACCTCATCGCTGTTATTGTATATTATGAGATATTTATCATAAAATTCATAAGGCTTCCCATCCGGTTTGGCACATCCTCTGTAATAAATCTCCTTGATTACAAGCTGTCCGGCATAGGACAATACCAGGTCAACATTGATGTTGAGATCTCCTTTGAGAGTATCTGCTATGCGTATTTGGTCAATGCTTTTGTTAAATATAGGAATAGAACCGGAAATAGGGGTGCCTTTGTCTGTTATGGATAAGCTGTAAAATCCGTATTGAAGATTGATAGTAGCTTTTCCTTCATCATCGGATAAAAGGTTGTACTTTGTCCCGTTACTTGGATTTAAAATAGTAATTTCTGCGCCAGCTTTAGCCTCTTCTTCAAAACCTTCAGGATATACAAGTGTGATGTTTAATCTTTTTATTCCTGTATCGTAAGGATTATTGTCAACGAAATCCTGGAACATTTTCTGACAGGAGGAGACTATACAGATAAAAACAATAATTGTCAATATGTATATATTTCTTTTCATATTCATATAATTTAAAATTTTATCCTGAGAGTTGCCCCGTATGAAAAAGATATATTCTTAGCTGTTTTGACTCCGGTAGCCCAGCTTTTTATATACGGATTACTTTTTGTGAAATTATTAGCGTAGAAAGAA
>JBDKVA010000054.1:0-12005 GCA_039679375.1 Clostridiaceae bacterium | reverse complement strand
CCTCGGCTATGTGGACATAGCCGAGAAATACGAGGCACTGCATTTAAACTATTGAACCGCCGTACGCGGAACCGCACATACGGTGGTGTGAGAGGTCGGCGGCGATTAGCCGCCTCCTACTCGATTGATGCATCACCTGCGGCGTCACCTGCCGTACCCGCTGACGGTGAAGCGTGTTCAGGCTTTGAGGCGTTTCCGGGCTTTGAAGTACCTTCCGGGTAATAGCCTATAATATCCTTAAATGTCCTGCCTTTGTAGATCGCAATGAATATATTGCGTACCAGCAAAAAGGTGATGGGTCCCAGAATGAGTCCTGCAAAGCCTATCAATTGAAGCCCCGTATACATTGCGGCCAGAGTCAATAGGGGATAGACGCCGATCTGGCGTCCGACGATCTTTGGCTCGATGATCTGCCGTATTACGAGGACGATCAGATAGAGCACAATTAATGAGACGCCCATCCGGATGTCATTCGTAACAAAGGAATACAATGCCCATGGGATCAGGACTCCACCTGTACCAAGCACCGGCAGAGCGTCAATGATGGAGATGAGAAATGCGAGAAGCAGTGGGTATTTGACGCCAATGATGTTAAAGCCTATAAACAACTCTATGAACGTGATGGACATGATGATCAATGCGGCGCGCAGGTATCCGAACACCGCCGAGAACATATCCTTTTTTATGCTGAGGATCCGTTTGATCCAGCTTTCAGGCAGATGGTGATGAAAGACGGAAGAGATTTTTTCCCGGTCGCTTGCCATGAAATAGGTCGCCATTACGGTAATCACTGTAAAGACCAGTGCTTCGGGGAAGGATATTGCAGTTGTGTATGCACCCTTGAGAACAGTCGTCCCGAGATTGGTGATCGCAGATGACAGATTGGATATGATACTGCCGAGGTTGTCTGTGATTTCCTTTGGCAGCCATTCAAAAAGCTTTGTGCTTTTGTCCGTCCATTCTACGAACTGGGAATAGACGCTTGACAGTAATCCCGGAGCGGATATGATCAGTGATTTGAACTCTTCGATCAATCTAAGCAGGATAATGATTAACAGGAAAACAATGATGGCAAGCAATATAAGTAGCACAACAGGCGCGGCTATTTTTCTTTTGATATGCAGCTTCCCCATCTGCCTTATAATCGGCTCCATGAGAGAAGATAGCGCAAATGCAATCAGAAACGGCAGAAGAAAATATGCTAACCGGAACGAAAGGAAAACGCCTGCGAGCACAGATACCACGACTGCGGCGAAGATCAGTATTTTTTTGAGCCTGTAATTGATTCGAAAATTCATATTGCACTCCTGTCATATTTATATTAACCGAAGCTCGTCATTTCGTCAATCGGAATAGAAGCATGTTTGTGTTTTCCCAAATGCAGCTTGATTACACAAAAAACAGCAAGTATAATAGGAAAGACGTCATTTTGTGCGGGGAATGATCAAATGAAACTCAAAGCGTTAAAGGCTGCTTTTCGATATACGATACCGGTTATGACCGGATACCTGTTTTTGGGTATCGCTTTCGGGATCCTCCTGTACAGCAGGGGTTACCATTTTGGTTGGGCTATACTGATGAGCGTTTGCATCTATGCGGGTTCCATGCAATTTGTCGCAATTAACCTGCTTACCTCCGGCTTCAACCCAATCGTTGCATTTTTCATGACACTGGTCATCAATGCAAGGCATCTTTTTTATGGACTGGCCATGCTGGACAGGTTTAAGGGAATGGGGAGGAAAAAGCCCTATATGATATTCTCTCTTACCGATGAAACCTTTTCATTAATATGCTCGGCAGATGTGCCCTTCGGAATCGACAGCAACCTGTTTTATTTTATGATTGCATTCCTTGACCAGATCTACTGGATAGCCGGTTCCGCCATAGGAGGGATGCTTGGGTCCGCATTCCCGATCAATACTAAAGGAATCGACTTTGTCATGACAGCTTTGTTTGTTGTTATATTCCTGGATCAGTGGAAATCCAACAAGGAGCATCTTCCAGCCGTTACGGGGATATGCGGATCTCTTTTATGCCTGTTGATATTTGGAGCGGAAGACTTTATACTGCCTTCCATGCTGATCATTTTAATTGCACTGGCGGCCCTCAAAAAACCGATAGAACGGAGGTGCTCGCCATGACGCTTACTTCCGGTGAATCCGTGATCATCATTGTGATCATTGCCGTAACTACCCTTTTGCTGAGAGCGGTTCCCTTTATACTGTTCCCGGCTAACAGAAATACGCCGGAATTTGTGACTTATCTCGGAAGTGTTCTGCCCTTTGCGATCATCGGGATGCTGATCATTTACTGTCTGAAAAATACCGGAGTTGCATCTTTTCCGTATGGTCTGCCTGAATTTATTGCGATTGCCGCGGTTGCTGCAATTCATCTGTGGAAAAGAAATACGCTTATGAGCATAGGTGCCGGTACGGTGATTTATATGATAATGGTTCAGTTTGTTTTCGTATAGGAATGGAAGAAAATCATCTCCGGATTTACATAAAAAACAGAAAAGTAAAAAACGATAAAAAACCGGCGGGCAAAAAGCAAGAAACCATAAAAAGCAGTGGTGTCTAGGGCTAAAAACTATTTGACAAATGAAAATAGAAGATATAAAATTAGAAAAAAATAAAGGCTGTATCAATTGGGAAAGCTAACAGAGAAAGTAAGATTCAACATACAGATTTATTGTTTATTGAGTTACGGTTGGATAAATATAAGCGATACAATGCAAAATAATGGAGTTTTGCCTTTATAGGGACAAGACTTTTTTTGTATTGATACACAGGCAAATACTTTTATATAAATATTAAATAAAAATAAGGAGAGTGTGAAAATGAAAAAAGTAGTTAATGTTGTGCTTATGGCCGTCATGGTGCTGTCTGTTTTATCCGGCTGCGGAGGAGCCGCTTCAAATGCCAATGAAATCAAGATCGGCATCAACTACGAGTTGTCCGGCGGTGTTGCAACCTATGGACAAAGCTCAGTAGAAGGTATTGAACTGGCTATCGAACAGATCAACGCGGCAGGAGGTATCAACGGCAAGAAGATTGAGGCGGTCAAGTATGATAACAAGTCTGAAGCTGCCGAAGCCACTACCCTTGCCACCAAGCTGATGACAAAGGATAAGGTTATCGCAGTTCTTGGTCCTGCCACTACCGGCAGATTTAAGGCGACGATCCCTGTCGCGGCAAAGTACAAGGTACCCGTCGCTTCGGGCTCCGCTACGGGAGATGATGTTACGGTCGACGCGTCAGGCGTTAAGGAATACGCCTTCCGTATCTGCTTCAGCGATTCCTACCAGGGAGAAGTAATGGCGACCTATGCCCTTAAAAACCTTTCCAAAAAGAAGGCTGTTATTATCATGGACAGCTCCAGCGATTATGCAAAGGGACTGGCGGCAAGCTTTAAAACAACCTTTGAAGCAGGCGGCGGCGCTATTGTCGCCCAGGAAGCATATCTGAAAGGCGATACGGATTTTAACGCTGTTATTACAAGCATTAAGAATAAGGATATTGATACTATTTTTATTCCGGGCTATTATGAAGAAGTCGGACTTATCATCAAACAAGCCCGCACCCAGGGAATTACCGTCCCGATTTTGGGCGCAGACGGGTTTGATTCTCCCGAGCTGATTAATCTGGCCGGCGCGAAGGCGCTCAATGATGTTTACTTCTCAAACCACTACTCTTCGCTTGACAAGGACCCTGCAGTGGCACAGTTCATAAAGGATTTTAAGGCAAAATACAACAAAGAGCCCGATGCTTTTAACGCCCTTGGATACGACCTTGTAAAGTTTCTTGCGGACGGCATCGGCCGCGCTGAAAAGCTGAATGGCGAATCTGTCAAGGATGCCCTCGAGGCAACTAAGGATTTCGTCGGAGTCACAGGTTCTTTCAGCATAGACCAAAATCACAACGCCGTTAAAGCAATTGTTGTTATCGGACTGAAAGACGGCGTCCAGGCTACAAGCGAAAGAATCGGCAAATAGTCTGTGAAACGCATAAAATCATAAATAACGGAAGACATGCATATAAGTGGGGACCTCTGAAGACCCCACTTATATGTGTTTATCAATGGTCATTTGCATAACAAATCTTTGGAACTTTTTAATGCTTGCTTCCTGATTATTTGGTATAGTTATATGTGGAACATGATGCATGTATAAAACGGTTCACCTTATATAGCAGGACGGAAGTGATGCTTGAAAGTGGGGGATACTTTTGGAACAATTTTTTCAGCAAATTATCAACGGTATATCACTTGGCAGTATTTATGCTTTGATTGCCCTTGGTTATACGATGGTATACGGAATTATAAAGCTGATTAATTTCGCACATTGCGATGTGTATATGATCGGAGCTTACATTGGATATTTTTGCATGACTTATTTTCATCTAGGTTTGATACCGTCCATATTAATCGCAATGGCTTTTTGCACATTGCTGGGAGTCCTGATAGAAAAAATAGCCTACAAGCCGTTGAGAAACGCAACGAGAATTGCAGTACTGATTACTGCTATAGGAGTATCGCTATTTTTGGAATATGGTACCATGGGTATTGTGAAGGCTAAGGTCCGGACTTATCCGCAAATGACCGGAATGATGGCGAATAGCTTCAAATTAGGCGGTATTACGATTTCAATGCAGCAGATCCTCATTGTTGTCACCACAGTTATTCTGATGATCATACTTCAGTTTATTGTCAAAAAAACAAAAATCGGCAAGGCGATGCGCGCGGTTTCACTGGATCAGGACGCCGCGGAGCTCATGGGGATCAATGTGAATACCACCATATCATTTACTTTTGCCTTGGGGTCTGCGCTGGCAGGTGCGGCAGGCGTCCTGGTCGGCGTATATTATAATTCCATCAATCCTCTGATGGGCGTCATTCCTGGCTTGAAAGCATTTATTGCTGCCGTTTTCGGAGGCATCGGTATTATTCCGGGAGCAATGATAGGCGGATATTTTATAGGCAGCGTAGAGGTTCTTGTATCAGGGTATGGAAATTCCATGTACCGGGATGCGGTCGTATTTGCAATCCTGATCCTAATCCTGATCGTGAAGCCTGCAGGACTGCTTGGAAGAAACACAAGAGAGAAGGTGTAAACAGTGAAGAAACTATTGGAGTCCAGCGGTATGAAAAAGGCAATATCCATAGTACTCACCTTCGTTGTTATTCAAATTCTGATTTCAACCAATATCATCAGCGCATATTTGCAGGATACGCTGGCAACGATTTGCATCAATATCATCCTGGCGGTGAGCCTCAATCTGATTACAGGCTTTACCGGGCAATTTTCATTGGGGCATGCCGGCTTTATGTCCATCGGCGCTTACATATGCGCCTTTATTACGCTGCGGATGCCCACCATGACAGGTTTTATCCTGGGTGTCTTTGCCGGCGCGCTGGCCGCCGCTTTGGTCGGCTGCCTTGTCGGACTTCCGACACTGCGCCTTAGGGGAGACTACCTGGCGATTGCGACACTGGGCATGTCTGAAATTATCCGCATCATCTTCCTCAATCTAAAGGTCACCAACGGCGCCGCGGGACTGAACGGCATCCCGCAGTTTATCAACTGGGGATGGCTCTTTATTTTCACTGTCGGGACCATCCTGGTGATCACCAACTTCTTGAAATCGTCCCACGGCCGGGCATGTATTTCCATCCGCGAGGATGAAATCGCGGCGGAAGCCATGGGTGTCAATACGACAAAATACAAGGTGGTCGCATTCACCGTCGGCGCTTTTTGCGCAGGGATTGCGGGAGCTGTTTACGCATCGTACTTTTATTTCCTGGAGCCGAACCTGTTCGGATTTTTAAAATCGGTTGACGTGCTGGTCATTGTTGTGCTCGGAGGCCTCGGCAGCGTCTCAGGCTCGATCCTGGCCGCAATTTTGCTGGCTTTGATCTCCACCATCCTTCAGTCCTTTTCCGAGGCCCGCATGATCATCTACTCGCTGGCACTGATCATCATCATGATTTTCCGCCCGCAAGGACTGATGGGCTCAAAGGAGATTTCGCTTGCTGTATTCAAGAAGCTGGGCAGACAATTTATGTCCGGGAAAGGGAGGGTTTAGAAGATGCCGATTCTAAGCGTAAAGAAATTAACTAAATCCTTTGGCGGCTTAACAGCCGTTTCAAACCTTAATATCGAGCTTAACCAAGGTGAACTGGTCGGTCTGATCGGTCCGAACGGCGCCGGCAAGACAACGGTTTTCAATCTGCTGACAGGAGTTTATGTACCGTCTTCCGGTACGATAACCCTCTCGAGAGACGGCAGCGAAAAAATCCTTCAGGGCTTAAAGCCCTATACGATCTGTAAAGCGGGGCTAGCAAGGACATTTCAGAATATCCGTCTTTTCAAGGATTTGACCGTACTTGACAACGTGCGGATCGCTATGCATAAGAATGTACGCTATGGTCTGATGTCGAGCTTTCTCCACCTGCCGTCCTATGGCCGGGAAGAAAAGAAGCTGATTGAGGAGAGCATGGAATTGCTAAGCATATTCAAACTCGAGGATAAAAAGGATGAGTTTGCCAGAAATCTTCCGTATGGTGAACAGAGGCATCTGGAAATAGCAAGGGCTCTTGCGACCAATCCCATCCTATTACTGCTTGACGAACCGGCGGCGGGCATGAATCCGGCCGAGACCGCACAGCTGACAGAAACGATCGGATGGATCAGGGAGAAATTCAAATTGACGATCCTGCTGATCGAGCATGACATGTCACTGGTCATGAAGATTTGCGAGCGTATTTATGTCCTGGATTATGGAATAATCATAGCAAACGGGACCCCTGATGAGATCAAGTCGAATCAGCGTGTAATAGAAGCTTATTTGGGGGAGGATGTCAGCGATGCTTGAGATAAAAAATATTGCAGTACATTTTGGT
This sequence comes from Clostridiaceae bacterium, assembly GCA_039679375.1. Lineage (GTDB taxonomy): Bacteria > Bacillota > Clostridia > Acetivibrionales > DTU013 > JBDKVA01. Next base: position 5,105 of record JBDKVA010000054.1, on the reverse strand, counting down.
GTGATCCAGGCGCTCAAAGGGATTTCCATAACAGTCCGGGACGGTGAAATCGTAACGCTGATCGGAGCCAACGGCGCCGGTAAGACGACGACCCTCCGGACCATATCCGGTTTGAAAAGACCCACCGGGGGTACGATCCTTCTGGATGGAGCCGATATTACCGGCACTGCTTCACAGGAAAGGGTACAGATGGGTATTTCGCATGCTCCCGAGGGGCGGCGCGTATTTTCCAGCATGACCGTACTGGAAAACCTTGAGCTGGGCGCTTTTCAGCGAAAGGATAAAGCAGCGGTCGCGAGTGATCTGCGGATGGTTTACGAGCGATTTCCAATTCTGGCGGACAGGAAGAAACAGGCAGCCGGCACCCTGTCCGGAGGAGAGCAGCAGATGCTTGCAATTGGCCGTGCGCTGATGAGCAGGCCTAAAATCCTTTTACTGGATGAACCGTCCATGGGTCTTGCACCTTTGCTGGTACAGGAGATTTTTAGTATAATTAAGGATATAAACAAGGCCGGGACTACGATCCTGCTGGTTGAGCAAAATGCAAGCATGGCTCTGCAGATAGCCGGACACGCCTATGTTATGGAAACGGGATCGATCGTACTTTCCGGCAGCGGAACTGAACTGATGCAGAGCGACGATATTAAAAAAGCATATTTAGGAGGTTAGAACGATGTTTGTAAAAAACAAAATGACCGCAAATCCATTTGTAATTTCTTATGACCAAACTATTCCGGACGCTCATGAGATCATGGCACAATACGGAGTGAGGCGCCTGCCGGTAATGAAAAACGGCAGACTGGTCGGAATCGTTTCAAAGGATGATATTTTGCGCGCATCTCCTTCTAAAGCGACTACCTTCAGTATGGGTGAGATCACCTATCTGCTTTCAAAGACGAAAATCAGCCAGATCATGACCAAAAACCCTGTCGTTATTTCATCAGGCGCTCTTCTGGAAGAAGCGGCGACTTTGATGAGAGATCATCATGTCAGCATTCTGCCTGTGGTAGACAATGACAAGCTCGTAGGGATCATTACCGAAAGCGACATATTTGATTCCTTTATTGAACTGCTGGGCTTCCGTGAACCGGGAACACGCCTTACAATTGAAGCGGAGGATGCGCCTGGCATCATGTCGGTCCTGACAAGCATCATCGGACAGTTCGGCGCAAACATTACGCATGTAGCGGTTTACCGCGGAGCAAACGGCAAAAGCGCGGTTGTGATCGGCATTAATTCACTCAACACCGCTGAAATTGAAAAATCAATCGAAGAACACGGATTTAAAATACTTTACAAGCTTCAAAACAAGTAACATATTATTATCTATTTGGCAACATCCCACCGGTATCATAAAATGTCGGTGGGTTTTCTATAAATTGAAAAGAATGTTTTTGAGGATTAAGGAGAATAACATGCAACAGGTTCTTTTAAACGGTACTTGGAAGATGAGCGATACCAGCGGTGAAATCCGGGAAGGGACAATACCCGGCTCCGTATATTCATTCCTTTTGAACAGCGGTGAGATTGAAGATCCCTATTACAGGGATAATGAATTAAAAGCGTTGAAATTGATGGACGGTAATTATACTTTCTTTCGAAAATTCAAGCTGCCCCGGGCAATGCTCAAATGCGGCGAGATCCTGCTCCGCTGCGATGGACTTGATACCATTTGCGATATTTACCTGAATGGCAGTCCGGTGGGAAACGCATTTAATATGCACCGAATCTGGGAATTTAATATTACCTCCTTAATAAAGAAAGAAGAAAATGAGATAAAGATACTTTTTCATTCACCTGTCAAATATATTAAGGAAATGCTTGAGAACGACTACATCGGCGGAAGTCAGCATGCCATGCAGGGCTTTCCTCATATCAGGAAGGCACACTGCATGTTTGGCTGGGATTGGGGCCCAAGGCTTCCGGACGCCGGAATATGGAGGGATATATCCATTCTGGGTGTTGACTCTTCAAGGATTGAGGATGTGTGTATCACACAGCATCATGAGGATGGACGGGTGCTGCTGACAGTCAATGTGAAGCAGACACAATCAGCGCAGGTCCGTATCGGTATAACCGGACCGGGCGGATATAAGGCGGTGCTGAAAAACGGAGAGAAAACAGAAGTCAGAAATCCCAGGCTCTGGTGGCCTCACGGTTATGGCGAACAGCCTCTGTATACCGTCAAGGCGGAGCTTTTGGAAAACGGGCTTGCGGCAGATACGCAGATCAAGCGGATCGGCCTTCGCACGATGACCATAGCAAGGGAAAAGGATCAATGGGGCGAAAGCTTTGCGCATTGCGTGAACGGGGTCAGAATTTTTGCAATGGGTGCGGATTACATACCCGAAGACAATATTTTATCGCGCATTACGCCGGAGCGTACACGCAGGCTGCTGAACCAGTGTGTCGCTGCAAATTTCAATACGGTCCGCGTATGGGGCGGCGGGTATTATCCCGGCGATTTCTTTTATGATACCTGCGATGAGCTTGGGCTTATTGTATGGCAGGATTTTATGTTTGCCTGTGCAAACTACCGCCTGACTTATGAATTTGAGAAAAACATCCGCGCGGAATTTATCGATAATATAGTAAGGCTCCGCCACCATCCGTCACTTGGGCTTTGGTGCGGGAACAACGAAATGGAAATGTTCCAGGCGCAGTACGCGTATCAGGGCACGGATAAAACCAGGTCGGACTATATTCGTATGTTTGAACACATCATTCCTGAAGTTTTAAGGGAGAATGATCCGGTAACCTTTTACTGGCCTGCGTCCCCAAGTTCAGGAGGGGGCTTCGACAATCCCAACGACCCGGACCGGGGTGATGTGCATTACTGGGAGGTCTGGCACAAGGGAGTACCGTTTGCGGAATACCGTAAATATTTCTTCCGCTATGCTTCGGAATTCGGTTTTCAGGCTTTCCCGTCCATGAAGACAGTAGAAAGCTTTACATTGCCTGAAGACCGGAATATTTTTTCGCGTATCATGGAAATGCACCAGCGCAACGAAGGCGCCAATGGGAAAATCATACAATACCTCTCGCAGACGTACCTTTATCCGAATGATCTGGATACGCTGCTTTATGCATCCCAGCTGCTGCAGGCGGAGGCAATACGCTACGGCGTCGAGCATTGGCGCCGCAACCGCGGACGCTGCATGGGCGCTATTTACTGGCAGTTGAATGATATATGGCCTGTGGCTTCGTGGGCTTCCATTGATTATTACGGAAGGTGGAAGGCGCTGCATTATTTTGCTAAACGGTTCTTTGCGCCGGTCATGCTGTCCTGCCTCGAAATAGGAGAGACGGAAAACCGTATTGCTGTAGTAACGGAGCCGTCTCCTATTGAGACCTCAGCCCGATTGTGCCTTGCAAACGAGACGATGGACGGGATCTCCGGTACGGCGAAGTGGTGCCTGCGCAATAACGACGGCATTGTACTGGAATCGGGAGAAATTCCTATGACTGTGCCGGCGCTCCAGAGCAAATGGTGTGAGAAGCTTGATTTCAATTGCACGGATTTCCTGAATAACTATTTCAGTTATGAATTTACAATGGAAAATACCTGTGTTTCAAGCGGAACTGTACTGTTTACCGCACCCAAGCATTATCACTTCAAGGATCCGCACCTGACATGCGAAATGAATAACGGCAGGATCACCGTCCATGCCTCGGCATTTGCAAAGAGTGTTGAAATATCCTCGCCGGACTGCGACCTGATCCTGAGCGACAATTACTTTGACATGAATGGCGGAAGCGTCACAGTTGATATACTGGAGGGCAATCCCAAGGAGTTAAGGCTCCGCTCGGTGTACGACATCCGTTGAACCGGGATACTCTGAGAAAGTTTAGGAATGAAGGGAACAAAAGCTTACTTTATTCCTCAGCACGAGATGAAATAAGCATAACATTTTTGAAGATATAAAAGTATGAAAAAGCTGAAAATGCTTTTGAACAAAAACTACAGAGAGTACGAGGCAATTGTCTGCATTTGCTTGACAAAATCAGACCAAAATTTGACAATAATTACATACGTGTTATAATGAATCAAGACATGGAATATAAAATTTAAAAAATAGGAAAGGCGGTTTATTTAGCATGAAAAAAGGATTTATATTAGGTTTCGTGTGTGCAGCTTTATTGTTTACAGCTATAGGTGCAACAGCGGCGCAATATACATTAACACCATCCACTGTGAAATTTTATATGGACGGTACAGAAATAAAGGATGATAAATTACCGTTACTCTATATGGAACCGGGATACAACTATTTACCAGCCGCTATGTTCAGGTCGATATGTGATAAAATAGGTATAGTGTTTGAATATGTTGAAAAGGATAATGCTATTGTAATAGATACTAAAACAACAGCTTTAGCTGAAACTCCGGAAGTGCCGCCAAATGTTCCTGTATTAACTACAAATACGGAGGCGAAACAAAATTCTATGGTTTTATCTGTAAAACCAATATCGGCAACAACTATCGAAATTAAATTTGCTTCAGCGGTAGATAAAACTGTAATGGAGAACCCTGCTAATTATGTCATTGCCGAAAAGTACGGAAAAAAAACTGCACTGTCTGTTTCACTTGCCGTTTTAGACGAGGCAGGGACGAAAGTTACTTTGACTACCAGTGAACAAAAGGGTGCAATACTCTACAGTATAGGCATACAGGATGTTTTTACAACAGAATCGAAAGGATATTGCGGTATGGTGTTTGTAGGAGTTGGAGTGAATTAGAAATAGTGCGTTAATAATTTTTTCTTAAAAGGGTCTGTAACTAAATTTAGTTACAGACCCTTTTAACTGGGTGTATGCGGTATAGGAGCACTACATACATAATACATATTCCAGTTTATTATTCTTATATCCGGTATTACAATGTGTATAATATAACTATCAGGAAAAGATAGCTCATTCAAAACAGGAGATATAATGATTAGCATAACTGATTTGAAAATACCTCTTGAGTATGATATAAGATTGCTGGAGGACATTGTGGCAAAAAGGCTTCATATTGAGCCTGACCGCATTGGACACATCAGCATTGCGAAACGTTCGGTTGATGCTCGCGACAAGCAGGATATCCATTTTAAAATGGATCT
>JBDKVA010000053.1:0-8203 GCA_039679375.1 Clostridiaceae bacterium | reverse complement strand
CCTCGGCTATGTGGACATAGCCGAGAAATACGAGGCACTGCATTTAAACTATTGAACCGCCGTACGCGGAACCGCACATACGGTGGTGTGAGAGGTCGGCGGCGATTAGCCGCCTCCTACTCGATTGTTATGAAATAGTACGGCACGCCGGTCGATTCGGCATAAGAGTTCGTATTGTTCACTACCAGGCATAAGGAGAAAAATCCGTAGCATTAAACACATTGAAATTGTATCATATATTTGGTTGAAAAATGGGAGGCGAAAGTTAAAATTTTGACAACCTTTTATATATTCATTATAATGATAAACTGAAATTACGAATTGTCACTGTTTAAAATAAAAGGCAGGTATTTCTATGCGAAAAAATCATGCCATCATCAGCGCGGCTGCGTTTTTAATACTTATTTTATTTGTTCTTATATCGTTTGCCGTGCTTACAAGCCGGGTCGAGCAGGAGGTGCCTGATGCCTTGCCCGGGTACGCCGACTTATCGGATTTTAATTTCAACGAAAAGCTCGCCTATATTCCGCATACCAGCTTTTTGTATTACAGGGACACGTTTTATATGCCAGGGGATTTCAAGCTCGGAAATGTCAAAACTGAAGCGGTTGCCCTGGGCAGCAGTAACGGCCGGGTCGATCCCGGAAATTACGGAACATACCACATCGTGGTCAAACTGCCTGACACCGGAGAGACTTACGGATTAAGTTCATACAGCGCCATGTATTCCCAGCGCCTGTTCATTGACGGGAAGGAATATCCGGCGGTGGGAGTTCCGGGCGAAACGGCGGAGACGACGGTGCCCATAACAAAACACTACACCGTCTACTTTACTCCCGATACAGAGGAGGTCGAAATCATCCTTCAGTTCGCCAACTTCAATCACTATGATTATGGCGGGATCGTACCTCTGTATCTGGGTACGCAGCAGATGATTACCGAGCGGTACGCGGCCGCGCAGCAGCGTATCCATATTCTTTTCGGCTGCACACTGACGGCTTTCCTGTTTTTCCTCGGTATGTTTTTCTTCTTTCACAAACGATATGCTTTCCTGTGGTTTTCCATGGCCTGTTTTTCGATCGGGCTCCGCATGCTGATCGTGAACGAAAAGACTATTATGCTGTTATTCCCCAATCTCCCCTGGAGGTACTCCATCGGCCTTGAATATCTGGCGCTGATCATTCTGACACAGTCGTTTCTCCTGTACGTCAACTGCATATTCGAGGGCGCGCTGCGCAAAACCGTTTTACGCGCTTACGGGGCGGTGTGCGCGTTGTATGCCGCGGCGGTTATTCTGACGCCGCCAATGATATACACAAGATTTATGCTCTGCTTTCAGATATGTTCGGCGGTGACCGGCATATATGTATTGGCCGCGCTCGTATACAATGTCATCCGCAAAAAAGATAACCGGCATATGGAACATTTGCTGATACTCTCCGGCTCGCTAATTTTTATCTCCATGTCGATCCTGGATATTCAAATTCACCGTTCCAGCGGGTACAGCTTTCCGCTCGGACTGTCCGAGGCCGGTATGATTGTCCTGATCTTTGCAAGCATGATAGCTCTTGTTCTGCAGTTTTCCCGTACCGAAACCGAGCTTGACAAGGCACGGCAGCACGAGCGGGAAATGCGGGAAACCAATCTGCTGCTGGACAGGATGAGCCGGTTGAAATCCGACTTCCTGGCGAATATTTCTCATGAAATGCGTACCCCGCTGACGGTCATGTCGAGCTACGCCGGGCTGACTTCTCTGGAAATCCGGCGCGGAGCGGTCGACGACAAGACGCTTGATAATCTTGCAGTCATTAAGCGCGAAGCCGTCAGGCTGGCCGACATGGTCGAGCAGCTCAAGGAGGTCGCATTGGAAAAGGACCGGGAGCTTTCGCTTTCCGATATCAGGGCGGTTATTCTGCTTAAGCGAGCGGCGGATTTCTGCGGCCCGATCTGCCAGGAGAATAAGAATAAGCTTATTGTCAATGCGGATTCCGGGGAAATATCCCTGCGCGTGAACCCGGAAAGCATTTTTCAGACGCTTATTAACCTGATTATCAACGCCAACCGCCACACGAAGAAAGGAACCATTCGGCTGGCTGTTCAGGCGGGTACGGAAAGTTTCGCGACGTTCTCGGTTTCCGACGGCGGCGAGGGGATTGATCCCGATCGGCTGCCAGACCTATTCAAACGCGGCGTCAGCGGAGATGGCAGTTCCGGCCTTGGGCTTCCCATCTGCAAAGAGATCGTTGAGGAGCACGGCGGTAGGATATGGATTGAAAGCGAAAAAGGAAAAGGAACCGTCGTCCGCTTTACACTTCCGCTCAGCGAGGGAGAGGACAATATAACGAAAGGAATGTCATAAAAATGAAAAAAGCGACTATACTGATCGTTGAGGACGACCGCGACATATTAAACGCCAACCGCACGGCCCTGGAGCTCACTGGCTATGTTGTTCTTGCGGCCGATACTCTGTCGAAAGGCCGGGCGATCGCCGGGGAGCTTTCACCCGATCTGATCATACTCGACATCCTGCTTCCTGACGGTAACGGCCTGAGCTACTGCGAGGAACTGCGGGGAAAAAGCGGCATCCGCATCCTGTTTTTAAGCGCGCTGAATACGAAAGCGGATGTGTTCGCAGGGTTGCGGGCCGGCGGGGACGATTACATTGCCAAGCCGTACGACATGGACGAGCTGCTTCTGAGAGTGGAGGCGCTTTTGCGCCGTGGCAAACTGATCGGACAGGAGGAACCGCCCCTGCGCCTGGGCGGGCTGGAATTGGATTTCACCTCCAACCGCGCGCTGCTTTGCGGCCGGGATATTCTGCTCAAGCCGAAGGAATTCGCGCTGCTGGCTGTCCTTGCGCGTGAACCGGAACGAACGGTTCCCGCCTCTGAGCTGTATAAAAAGGTATGGGGCATGAACATAGCCAGCGACACACACACCGTAAAGGAACATATTTCACGTATCCGTAGCAAACTGGGCGAGGATAGCGGGCTTTCCGTCGTTTCAGAACGCGGCAAGGGCTACCGCATTCAATACTCCGCCTCTGTCCGGCCCTAAAGGTTGCTTTTACCTATGCGAGTGCGCCTGCGGTATCGAACCTGACGGCCTCTTCAAATCGATTCTCGGTTGACATAAAGTAAAATTACTGTTAACATAATAGCATTGATATTAACATTTAGCAACTAATATTCGGTATTAATTGATATTTTTTCTTATTTTTAATGCATGTGGGAAAAAGGGGTCAAATATATGATGAAATCTTTCTTCAGGAGGAAAGCATTTATTACGTTTTTCCTGATTTCAACAATGATTTTGGCAAGCTTGTTCACTTCCGCCTCCTATGCGGCAAAACGAGATAAAATTTCCCCCACGGCGCCCACGGGTTTGAGAGCTGTCTTAATCGCAGATAAATCAGTATCACTTGAATGGAATACTTCAACGGATAATATAGGTGTTAAAACTTATAATATTTACAGAAATAATGTACTAATCGGAAGTTCTGCCGCAACATCGTTTACAAATAGCGGTTTAACACCGGCTACTGCATATTCATATTATGTCAGGGCTAAAGATGCTGCTGGAAATATCTCGGGATCCAGTAATACGATTAAAGTTACAACTTTGCAATCTACGACGCCAACACCTACACCAACATCAACACCAACGCCGACACCCACGCCATCACCAACGCCATCACCGACGCCGACGCCTACTCCCACACCATCACCCACACCTACACCTACGCCTACTCCCATACCAGATGCATCAGGCAGGATTGTCGGTTATTATGCAGCATGGTCTGCATACTCAGGGTTTACTCCTGATAAGATTGATGCGCTAAAACTGACTCATATAAATTATGCCTTTGCAAATATCGGTACTGATCTGAAAATCGCTATGGGATACCCGGATATAGACCCCGCAAACTTTGATAAATTGAAAGCTTTAAAGCGGGTTAACCCAGACCTTAAAACATTGATTTCCGTCGGAGGCTGGACATGGTCCGGCAAATTCTCGGATGTCGCTCTTACAGACGCTTCCAGGACAGCCTTTGCGGATAGCTGCGTAAATTTTATTGTGACAAATGGCTTTGATGGAATTGACCTGGATTGGGAATATCCAGTTAACGGCGGTCTGGGTTCAAATGTGAGAAGACCTGAAGACAAGTATAATTTTACCCTTTTACTGCAAAAGATACGAGAAAAGCTTGATATCAGGGGACTAACGGATGGCAGGCACTACTTGCTTACAATAGCGGGCGGATCCGGCAGCTGGTATGTGGATAATATCGAATTGGGGATTCTTCATAAATACCTGGACTATGCAAACATTATGACATACGATATTCATGGAACCTGGGACCGATATACCGATTTCAATTCACCGCTTTATAATAATAATGATGTCTCTCCACAATATAAATGGAGTGTCGATTCCGGTGTCAATGCCTGGTTAAAGGCGGGTATCCCGGCAGAGAAGATGGTTGTAGGAATTCCATTCTATGGGTATAAATATAATATGGTAAATAATTCAAACAACGGATTATATCAGCTCTTCTCAGGAGGGTCATCCTTGAGTTATGCTGCTATAGCAGCCGGATATCTGAATGCACCCGGCTATGTGCAGTATTTCCATTCGGAATCAATGGTTCCCTGGCTGTTTAACGGTACCACCTTCATAAGTTACGAGAATGCCCGGTCCATAGGTTTAAAAGCGCAGTATATAAAGTCAAGGGCATTGGGTGGAGGCGCAATATGGGAATTGAGTCAGGATCCTGACAGGGTGCTGCTGACATCTCTTTTTGACGCCATGCGGTATTGAGTGAAACTGTGCGATTCTGTTGTTTGAATACAAATTATATGTTATTATGTATACATTATATAGATAATAGGAGTGTGCAAGGATGAATCATTTGGAAAGATTTGCACAGCTGCATGATTTTAAATTTGATAAAAAGCAGGCATGGGGAGAATGTAACGGTTATCAGTTTACCATTGGGCTGTACACTGGAGATAATATCCTTACCATCCTGACATCTGTGGCATGTGATCAGCCTGAAGATGGACAAAAACTGGATGCTTTCCTGGAAGGTATGAAGGCCGCGAAGGAAATCAGGAGCTACGAAAACAAAGACGGATCTTTGAAGATCACTAAAACCAAAGTCGTCGGACAGGTGTCGGCAGAAGAAATTGAGGAGGTTCTGAGCCATCTTGCGGAAGAATTCCGAAGCATCGGGGCCAAACCTTCCTGTTACAATTGCAGCAATGAAGGTATCAAAGACTTCGCACGTTATAATGGCATCATACTGCCGATGTGCGAAGCGTGCTATACATCCGTCTCAAGCGGCATTAATCAAGCCATGCAGGAACATGAAAGCACGAAGAACAATTACGGTGCAGGGATGCTGGGTGCAATTCTCGGCGCTCTGCTGGGCTCTGTATTATGGGTCGTCATAGGCTTGCTGGGTTACATTGCTTCCATTGCGGGGTTTGCCATCTCTGCTGCCGCCGCAAAGGGATATACCCTTTTGAAAGGCAAAATTACCCGTATGACGCCTTGGATCATTGGCATTTCAAGTATTTTAGCACTTGTTCTTGCTCAATTTGTCACATTGGATTTATCGTTTTATAAAGAATTACGAAATCAGGGATATGACCTAACCATTAAAGAAGCACTCAGCATCACCTTTGAACTGCCTTTTACCGATCCGGAAATCACTGCGGGATTTCTGAAAGACTTTGGACTTGGCCTTATATTTGCCGTTCTGGGCGCATATAGTACATTCAAAAAGCTTGCAGGTATATCAAAAAGACCTGCCGGAAGCATTGAAAAAGCGTAACATAAAATCAAATGCCTATTTAAATCGATTTTAAGGTATTGGCATGGACTCACTGTGCTCATTTTCCAATGATTGCAGTGAAATTGCCATCCTTTGATATCAATGAGTGCTGCCCATAAGCCTATTAAAAATGGGGAACCTCAAATATTCTAGTTATTGATATTCTATCTATTTAGATTTAAAATAATCTCATGCTTGCACAACTTTTAGTAAATTATTGCCGCGAAATTGCAATAAAAAAACAAGAAAATAGTTACACATTCGCGGCAATAAGTACATTCGTTGGGTTGTGGGCGGTAGCCCACATTGGATAATAATCGTTGCTGCAAATATAAATTTTATCAACACTATTTTAATTCTACAGCCATGCAGTTCCTGCAGAAATTGGTTATGGAAGGTGCTTGTGAAAGCATAAATATTACCGAAGCTTCAAAAATGTAAACGTATTATGGGAGGAGCGAGTCATCAATATGGGAAGTAAAAACTATCCATTGTATGAAACGACTATCTTTGAGAATTTCAGGATCATGACGGAAAATGTGGCAAAGAAGTACCCCGACAGAGTCGCGATTTCCTATAAAAAGGATCCGCACGACAAGGAGACGGTGAAAGTTACCTATACAGAAGCAAGAGACCATATCCGCCACATGGGAACGGAACTGATTTCAATGGGATGCCGGGACAAACATATTGCCTTGATTGGTGAAAGCTCCTACGAGTGGATTTGCTCCTACTTTGCCCTTATGTCCATTGGATCGGTCGTTGTACCGGTTGATAAGGATCTTCCGGCAGATGAAATCGCGGGTATTTTGAATACGGCAGAATGTGAATCCGTTTTTTACAGCACAGTCATTGAAGCTAAAATCGAAGCGATCAGAGAAAAAATTCCCAGTCTGAAAACCTGTATCTGCATGAGCAAAGCGAAAATGGATAATGTGCTTGAAATTTCTGATATTGTGGTCAAAGGGCGCGAATGCTTTGAGAAGGGCGATAATTCTTACTTCGACTACAAAATCGACCCTGAGCGCCTGGCTTCCATAGTCTTTACGTCAGGCACCACGGGAAAAGGCAAAGGCGTTATGCTTTCGCAGAAGAACATTGTCTCGGATATGACGCAGGGCATGTATAACTTTGCCATCACTCCAAAAACCATGAACGTGCTGCCTCCGCACCACACTTTCGGCTCTACTGTAAATTTTGTCGGGCATTATTCGCAGGGTTCTGAGATATATATTTCCAGCGGCCTTAAGCACATAGCCAATGAATTGAAGGAACAGCAGCCGACTCACTTGATACTGGTGCCGCTGTTTGTGGAAACACTGTATAAAAAGATCTGGTCTGGAGCGGAAAAGAGCGGACGCGCAGACACTTTACGCAGGATGATCAAAATCAGTAATGGTTTACGCAAATGCGGCATCGATTTGCGCCGGGTGCTTTTCAAGAGTATACTGGAATCCTTTGGAGGCAAGCTGGGAATGGTCATCAGCGGTGGCGCGAACCTGAACCAGGATATTATTGACACCTTTGACGCTATCGGTATTACCATCCTGAACGGTTACGGTATCACAGAATGTTCTCCGCTGATTTCGTGCAACCGGAACAAGTATCAGAAAAAGGGCAGCGTAGGTACGCCGATCATCGGTGAACTCGTCAAGATCAAAGACCCTGATGAAAACGGCGAAGGTGAGATCTGCGTAAAAGGCCCGAATGTCATGCTTGGTTACTATAAAAACCCGGAAGCCACAGCAGCTGCATTTGATGAAGAAGGTTATTTTAAGACGGGCGACTATGGCAAGCTGGACGAAGAAGGCTGGATTTACATAACCGGCAGGCTGAAAAACCTGATTATCCTCAGTAACGGTAAAAATGTGTACCCAGAGGAAATCGAGACTGAAATCTCAAGGATCTTCGGTATGAACGAATGTGTTGTGTATGCGGGCGAAAGCAGGTCACAGCAAAGTAAAGAGGTTATTGTGGCTGAGATTTTCCCGGACTTTGATGCGTTAAAAGAAAAGGGTATCGAAGATGTAAAGGAATACTTTGAGAGTGAGATAAAAAACGTAAACAGCAGGATGGTTTCCTATAAAGCAGTGAAATTGGTCAAAATCAGAAATGAGGAATTTACGAAGAATACCTCTAAAAAAATTCTTCGTTTTGCTATTGATAAGAGTATAGAATGAGTGCTCTGCCGATCTGAGCTATATTGGTCTTAAAAGGTCACGGGATTAGTCGTGGCCTTTTTGTTTGTGCGCCCGGCATGGGCAATAACTCGGCGGTGAAAGTCCGCTACACGCTTGGTAGTAGGAAGTGTTAGCTGAACGGCAAGGGTGTCCGTCGGGAGGCGGAATCTGAAGGAAGCCGCAG
>JBDKVA010000052.1:0-23660 GCA_039679375.1 Clostridiaceae bacterium | reverse complement strand
CGGGACAATATTATTACGCGGTAGTAGCCGACGATGTAACAGAACCTGAGATTGTCACAGGTGGAGCGGGTACTGTCTGCGGGACGGGCGAAACGACAATTACAAACCCGGCAGGCTTAAGCGCGGGAGTAATGGATATTTACATTAAGGTGAAGGATGCGGCGGGCAATGTGAGTGGCGCCCTCAAGATTGATATTGCGGCTTGTACCTTGAAACAGTTTACCATCGTATCTGCCGGAAAGCTGGACAGGACAGCGGGAATAAAGGCATCGGCAGATGTTGAACCCATACACGGGATGGACACGCATGCAGGTAAGGAAGTGGTTGTGTTCCAGCTTATGAAGGGCAGTTTGCCTGTAAGCATCATTGCCGTGGAAAAGGATATCGCATCGGCAGAGACATTCACAGCTTACTTTAATGCGGCGGATCCTCAGAATACCGCTTACCTGGTCAGGGTATATGTGTTTGACCGCTTTGACAGTGATACGGCTGTGCCTATAAACCTCGCAGAAACGGCAGTCTTGGATTAATAAGCAGGTGAATAAACAAAGGATACAGGATCCGGGATCTTCCGGGTCCTGTACCCCATAATAAATGAAAAAGAAAGAGGATTGATAGAAGTGAAGAAACGATTATTATGCGTCATAACAATAATTGCATTAGTAACTGTACTCTTTCCATTAAATATATTTGCCGACAGCTCAGTTACGCTCAACGCCATCCCAGGCAGATATCAAGGCGATAGCGTGACTATATCCGGAACCGCTGGGTTGGACGAGATAACGGTAAAGGTGCTAAGACCCAATAATACGGTTCTGTATGTGAATGTAATGAATGGAGGAAGCTTTTATGATACATTTACCCTGCCTGCAGATACAGCTTTCGGAACCTATACTGTTATTGCGGGAAAAGGATCGGATACAGCGGCAGTGACTTTCCAGGTAACGGACCGCAGTGAAGCCGGAGATGATGAAGATAGCGGCTCTGAACAGGCAGATCAGCCGGATGCCAGCAAACCAAAGGTTGAATTAATGGATGACGGCGCGTCCAGGGTTGTAATAATACCGATACTGGACGAAGGGAACGGCACGGCGTTGTCGTCGGTTGACAGTGAACTGATGAAGAAGGCACTCGAACAGGCAAAAGAGGCAACGGAGGGAATCAGGACGGTGGTGCTTAAGATTCCCGAAGTAAAAGGCGCTGAGAAATACGCCATGCAGCTTCCTGCAAACGTGCTTTCATCCGAAGAAAGGAACACGAGAATTGAAATTGAGACACCTTTGGGAACCATTGCCGCACCGGGAAATATGTTTAGCAGCGATCCCGGGAACGGAGAGGATATCAAGCTTACCATAGGCCTTGCGGACAAGACGGGCATGGCTGAGGATATAAGGAAGCAGATAGGAGACAGGCCTGTAATAGAACTCAATGCAAGAGCAGGTGAAAAGTTAATTAATTGGAATAACCCCGACGCACCTGTAACGGTATCTATAGACTATACTCCCACAGCGGAAGAGCTAAAAGATCCTGAACATATTACGGTATGGTACATAGACGGACAGGGTAATGCGGTGGCTGTGCCGAACGGCAGATATGATACAGCTACAGGAAAAGTAACATTTACAACAACACATATGAGCAAATATGCGATAGCATTCGTCAAGAAGACATTTGCCGACATACAAGGTGTTTCCTGGGCTAAAAAAGAGATAGAAGTGCTGGCTTCAAAAGGGATTATTGAAGGTACGTCGGCTTCAAACTATTCGCCCGGATCAAGTATAACCAGAGCTGATTTTGTAACCCTGCTGATGAGAACCCTGGAGTTTAAATCAAGCTTTACCTCAAACTTCGACGACGTAAAAGCTTCCGATTACTATTACGATGCGGTAGGCACGGCAAAAAAGCTTGGAATCACCGAAGGGGTAGGAAACAATAAATTCGACCCGAAAGCTTACATTACAAGAGAAGATATGATGGTAATAGCCGAAAGGGCAATGAAGATCGCAGGAAAGGTAAAGAGCGGCGCCGATGTATCAGAGCTGTCAGCGTACACGGACAGCGCGTCCATATCGTCTTTCGCCAGGACAAGCGTAGCGACGCTTGTTAAAAACGGTATAATAACCGGGGACGGCAAGCTTATTAATCCCAGGGGATATACCACAAGAGCGGAAATAGCCGTTGTTATTTACAGGATTTACAACAAATAAGCAAGAATCAATTGTCTGCAATAGGGTTGATTATATAGCTTAGGAGAGGAGTAAGCAATAAGCTTATTCCTCCCTCAGTTACTTTCGGTAAAAAAAGGATAAAGGATGACGAAATTTATGAATTATAGCGATAAATACCTTGCACTTATGGGGATGCGCCCTAAGAAAGTACCGCATTGGGAACACTGGTCCAACCCGGATGCCGAGAGTTATCTTACGGGAATAGACTATTATGAGCATCCGCGGTTATGCAGAATTAAAATGGCTGTAATATACCCGCAATTGGAGCTCCCGATACCTGATACGGATGAACCAAAATTACGCCCCAAGCTGGGTACTGGTGGAATGAGTTCCGATACCGACAGGCATACGGTTCGATGGGGTGATGGTGAAACTGAAACATGGCAGCACGGAGAGGCTTTTTTTAAATCAGAAGAAGAAGTGTTTTCTTTCAGCCCACTTCAAAATCCCGATTTTTCTTCCTGGCCTCATGTAGTGGAGAATATGGATTTTTCAACAGAAGAGACAATCTACCGGAGACTCCGGAAAAGCTACCCTCAGGAGTGGGGCATTAAAGCACCGGAAGGAGATGCTGCAAAAGCCGTTTTTTACAATACCATGTTTATGTGGCCGTTATTGACATTTGGTTGGGAGCTGTTTCTTCAGTGCTGCCTCGATGAAAGATTCGAACGTATCATGGATGAATTTGCAGAAATCAACCGGCGTGTTTTTCGCGCAATTGCAAGACTGCCTGTAAATTTTGTTTTGTGTCATGATGATATAGTTACAACGAGAGGTCCTGTTTGCTCTCCGAACTGGATGCATAAGTATGTATTCCCGCGTTATGAAGAATTTTGGAGCATATTGAAAAATGCGGGGAAAGAGGTCATATTTATGGCTGACGGCTGTATGGATGCCTTTGCGGACGATGTGATGGCTTGCGGAGCCAGAGGAATTATCAGTGAACCCTATACGGATTATAAAAAAATTGCACGAAAGCATAAGGACTGTTTCCTGGCAGGTGAAGGTGATAACAGGGTTCTATCAGGTAACGACAGAAATGAGATAAAGAAAATGGTTTTGGAAATGGCAGATACGGCAAGGATGACAGGCGGTTATATGATGTGTATCGGAAATCACATACCGTGGAATGTTCCACCCGAAGCTGTAAAATATTATCTTGATTACTCCGCCGATTTCACGCGCCGGGCATAAAATATATGAAGTCAGCTTCAACATGTTATTTTAAAAGGATAAGCCGGAAGTTATCGTTTTCGTAATAGTATATTAAAAACTGCTTTACAGAAGTTTTACAGAAGCAGTTTTTTTTGACGGGAAAGGTTTTTATACAGTTAGGTCAGAATTTAAGCTGTGACTTAATTAAAACTCTCATAAAATGATGTGAATTTAGGTACTCTATATATTATAATATCCGGCACGGAGGCAAATGTGGCTATAATAATTGAGACGGAATTGCAAAGTGATCTTGAGGTACTTTACAAAATAGCGGGGGACCTATTGAATGAAATAGAAAGGAAGGAATATGAGAATAATCCCCGGACGGCACGGCAATTAATCGAAAAGGTGAAGTTTACGCTTGAAGATATGACGGGAACGCTTCAGAAGGATATTTTCAATTTGCGGCATGCCGTTATGAAAATGCAGACGGGCGGGACGGGCGCATGAGCTGTTGAAAAACAAGAGGTGGGCCTAATTATGTTTGGCAGAAATGCAAAATTTAAAATAATAAATAAAAAATTGGACCAGATCTCACTGGATATGGAAAAAACCAAACTGAAGGATTATGTCTATTATCTGGAACACCCCAGAAAAATGCTGTTGCCAAATTTTATCGGAGGGCTTGCGAGAGGCTTTGGCATATCGGTCGGGTTTACATTTCTGGCGGCTGTGATCATTTATCTGATGCAATGGATCGTAAGGTGGAATTTGCCTGTCATCGGGAAATATATAAGTGAGATCGTAGATATTGTAGAAGATTTGCAAAAAACAGGGAGGTAAACAACATGGAACGAAATGAAATGCAGCACTATAAAGACATGCTTGAAAAAAGGCTTGGCGAAATTGATCATACGATCGATATGATGAAGGAAAATAATGATGCGGAGCAGAATAAATTCTCACCCTCCGAATTGTCGAATTATGATAACCATCCGGCGGAGCTCGGAACGGAGCTCTATCATCTGGAAATGAACAATGCGCTGAGAGTGCATGAAGAAAACATATTACAGGACATCAGGGACGCTCTTGCAAGGATCGATAATGGCACGTACGGCAGCTGTTCCCGCTGCGGAACCGAAATCCCGGCGCCGCGCCTTGAAGCACTGCCATATGTTAGGTTTTGCCTGAATTGTGAGGATGATGTGGAAAATGTACCGGCTCGCCAGTTTACATTTAGAGTTGATAAAAGCCGTTCGCTTGACGCACCGTTTGGACGTAAGTACATGAACAGGCGGGAGGATGATGAGCATGAAGGAAGCGATCAGATCAATGACCTGATGAAGTATGGCTCATCCGACAGTCCGCAGGACATGGGCGGGTATCACGATTATGAAGAATATTACACAAACGAAGTGGACAGGCAAGGTATCGTGGACGATATGGACAGGATTTCAAATGAACAATATAAAAAGCAACTGCCTGATTAAGGGTAAATAGGCTTTATAATACAGAACTATGGAATATTATATAAAAAAATATTTTTGTATTGTTGAAAATAGTATACATTTAAATATATAATCATTATTAGTATTAAGATGGGTATACCCGCGTGTGTTGTTAAGGGGGCATAATGAAATCAATTTCAAAGGCTGCTTTATATGCAGTTATTGTATCCTGCATCTTTCATTTGGAAGTTAAGCCTGTTTATGCTGCATCAAGTGATGCAGAAGACATATCCCGCTTACCCTATATATTGTCTGCCGTTTTGATTCTGGTTGTATTTACCCTAATCTTTCATTTCTATATAAATTATCTTAAAAAAAAGCTCCTGCTTGAACAGGATTTCTCAAAAAATATTATTTCCAATATAAAGACGATGATCATCGTTTGTGACTTGGACGGTAAAGTAGTTATGTTCAATAAGTTCGCTCAGGAGATATCCGGCTACAGTCTTGAAGAAGCAAAAGGGAAAAAGGTTTTTGAGATACCATTCCTTAATGAGGGTACGGATCTGGGCAAGCGGATTTATGACAGCATCATGGCGGACAAATTGCTGGAAAATTATGAAGCATGTTTAACAGCGCGGAACAAAAAGCCTATTTATACACTTTGGAATATGGATGCGGTAAAGGATGCGCAGGGTGTATCCGTAAACATGGTAGTCATGGGCATTGATATTACCGGACGGAAGAGTGTGGAGCAAAAACTTACTGAAAGCTACAGGGAGCTTGAACAGACACATGAGGAATTAGTGGCAACGGAAGAGGAATTAAAGGAGCAGTATGATGACTTGAATAAAAGGGACATTGAGCTAAGACACAGCGAGGAGCGTTACCGTCTTGCAGTCGAAGGCGTCAATGACGGCATATGGGATTGGGACGGAAAGGAAGGCAAGCTCTTCATGTCAAAGCGCTGCAGGCTGATCATGGGCTTTGATAATGACAGTGAAGCCATTACGATCGACAAATGGTTTGGAACTGTTTTACGTGAGGACATGGACCGGTTCGTCAAAGGCTTTAACAAGTATATAACTGAACCACAGGATAAACATTTCCAGATTGAGTACAGAATAAGGACAGCCGATGACAGAATAAAATGGATCCGTACAAGAGGAATGGCAATATGGGATGGAAGCGGCATACCTATCCGGGTAGCAGGGTCAAATACCGATATTACGGAGCAAAAAGTATCCGACGAAAAAATACACCAGCTGGCCTACTATGACTCTATGACAGGGTTGCCCAACAGGGCGCTGCTGACGGACAGATTTATCATAGCAGCTGCAAACGCCCAGCGTAAGGGCTGGATGGTGGCGGTATTTTTCATAGATCTGGACAATTTCAAGACGATAAACGATACGATAGGGCATTCATTCGGTGATGAACTGCTGTTCAGAGTAGGTGAGCAGCTTAAACTGAAAATGAGAAGGAGCGATACCATCGCAAGGCTTGGCGGAGACGAGTTTATCATCCTTCAGGCGAATGTAAAGGATATAAATGAGGTGAATCTGCTTGCAGAGAGAATGCTTGCATTGTTCAAGGAACCTTGGGTCCTGGATGAGCGGGAATTCTATGTAACTGCCAGCATTGGCATATCGGTTTACCCCAATAACGGCCTGGACCTCCAAGAATTGATGAAAAATGCCGATGCCGCAATGTACAAGGCGAAGGAAACAGGTAAAAACAACTACAAGATTTTTACACAGGAGCTTAATTCGCGCATGATGGAGAGGCTGGCAATAGAGAATTATTTGCGGAAGGCTACTGAAAAAAACGAATTTGTCTTGTTTTACCAACCGCAGGTCGAATTGTCAACAGGGAGGATCACCAGCATGGAGGCGCTTATCAGATGGCTAAGCCCTAATATAGGCTGGATTTCCCCGGATGCCTTCATATTTATTGCTGAAGAAATAGGGGTCATTAACGTAATAGGCGAATGGGTACTGCGGTCAGCCTGTACCCAACTTGCCCGCTGGCATGAAGAGGGATTCGACGACCTGAAGATATCGGTCAACCTATCGGCAAGACAGTTTCAGCAGCTGAACCTGGTGGAATTGATAAACAATATTATTGAAGAAACGGGTATAAAAGCGCAGTGGCTGGAACTGGAGATAACTGAAAGCATAGCCATGCAGGATCTTGAGCATACGATATCCGTTCTGCAAAGTATTAAGGACATAGGGATCAGCGTTTCTCTGGACGACTTCGGAAAGGGTTATTCCTCGCTCAATTATCTGAAGCTGCTGCCTATCAATAACTTAAAGATCGATAAAACCTTTGTACATGACATTACAACCAATGTTAACCAGGCGAAAATTGCAAAGGCACTTATAGCGCTGGCTCATAACATGGAACTGACCGTAACTGCAGAGGGTGTTGAAGTACCTGAACAGCTCGAATTTTTAAAAAAAGAGAAATGTGATATTGTGCAAGGCTTTCTGTTCAGCAAGCCGATGTCGGCGAATGAACTGGAACCGGCAAAAAAATATCAGGATGATCTGCAACAGGCTCTCCAGTGACTCTCCAGTGTTCGGCGTACCTGCAGATCATATTATTCAAGCCTTACCTTCAACAAACAAAATAAGAATATAAATAAAGAAGGAGTACTTAATGAAAGCAGGGTGATTTATATTCAAAATATTTTGAAAAGTGATATTAAAATTATTGTTGAAAAAGTTAAGGTTGAAGGCAATGGTGTTATTTTATTAACAGGGCCTTCGAGCTGCGGGAAGGGAGAAGTTGCTAAATCATTATGCAAATTTTTGTCTATCCCTGAAAGTAAGCACCTATCTATGGGTGATATTTTAAGAAGAACTGTTAAAAAAGCAAAAGAGAATCCGGAATTTCTAAACCAGTTATCTTCCATTTATCTAATCAGTGATAATGTGTCAATATTTAATGAAAATATGAACAGACCTGAAATAGTTCAAAAAGCAAAGGCGTATATTGAAGAAGTTCAAAAATACTTTGGCACGGGTTCGAAACTAATTTCTCAATTCAATTGGCTTGAATTCTGTATTGAGAAAGGTTTGCTTGTTCCGGATGAATGGACTGTAAAAATTCTTGATGCGCTATTAGTAAATTCTCCTGAGTTTCTTGAAGGAATATTCATTTTGGATGGATACCCTCGAACTATAATTGCTGCGGAATATATGTTGAAAACCTTATATAATCTGCGGATTTCGATAATTAAAGTAATCCATTTATCTATTACAAAAGAGCAGATGAAAATCAGGGCATATGGCAGGAATAGGTCGGATGATACGGAAGAAAGCCTGGAAAGAAGGTATCAGTTCTATATTGACAAGGTTCAACCTTGTATAGATTATTTGAAGAAATATTTGGGAAGCTCTGTGGTGATGATAGATGCACATCAGCCTGTATATAATGAAAATGGACAAATTGATATTCAAGCTTCAATAAATGAGGTTACAATCAGTGTTATGCAAGCTCTTGGCTTACCTCGTTTTTTGCTGGACATAGAATAAATTTATCATGAAGAATAACAGATCCGCATAACAAATAATATACATGGGGTGATATCATATGACAGAAGTATTAACCATCTGCATTATTCTATTCTTGTTATTTGGAAATGAAAATTTGAAGAAAATTGGCAGGATTGTATTGGCGATTTTTGTGGCAACGGGCATATTTGGACTGTTCTATGGAAACTACCTCCTAGCCGCTATGTTTGGTTCTGAAAATTTTCTGCTTTTGATTGTCTTGTATATTCTGTTTTTTGGCACAGAGAGGTTTAAAGAAAAATCAAAAATATCTATTTCTATTTTACTCGGGGTTGCTGTTATTGCTATTGCAATTAGTGCATTTCAAAATAATTGTAATAGTGAAGAGTGGAAGAATATACTCATATTATGCGCAATATTACTGGCGTCATTCATTATAGCCTATGCAATAAACAGTATAATCAATCGCATCAAAAGAAATTGACATATTAGTTGATGTAGCTGCAGTGCTATGCAGTTCATAGCGGGCACTGGCAGTTGCATTCTGAATTATGGGCGATAATTGATGAAAAATGTTGAAAGATGCTATTTAAATTTTGTTGAGCCAGCTTGTGACGGTGTTTTCCAGGTTTTCACCGGGTACGATTTTCTTTGCGTTAAGGTATGCTGCAAAACGCCTGAAGCACTTGGCCAACTCCCGCTGCATGGCCTTTGACGGTTGATTCTTAGTATTTTGAATATCTTTTTCCCACCACCAGTTTTTGATCATAAACGTACCGGTCTTTTTGTCAAAACCGGGTTCAAAACGTGCCACAAACCGATCGCCATAGATCACGGGCAGCACATAATAGCCGTAAGTCCTTTCCTGCTGCGGCTTATATACCTCCCATCGGTAATCGAAGTTGAACAGTTCCTTTATAAGGCGGCGATCCCAGAGCAAATTGTCAAGAGGAGCCAGAATGCGTGCACCTGGGGAAGATGAGGGGGTGGCCGGTTCCTGCAGCAGCGGCAGAAACTCACTTCTCATGTAAAGCGGCGCTGTTATTCCTTCAACGCGCACCTCGGCAAGCCTGCCGGATGCCAGCAGCCTTTGAATACTTTCCATACGCTGGGGAGTCCCTGTTTCCGGTATTTCAAGCCAGGCGTCGCCGGCTTTTGCCCATAAAAGGCCAATGCCGCCGATTCTCCGGAGAATACGCCAATCCCGGTATTGTTCAAAGGTTTCGTTGGGGTCCTGAAGCTCCAATAGCTCTTTAGGCAGGTGCCGCTCCGCAAAATCATATACCTTTCTGGTATTTACTTTATGGTGGATGATCAATTCTCCCCACAAATACATACTTTCCAGCGCGGCTCTGGATACACGCGTCGGTCCCCAGGGCCAGTCGACGGCCTGGTCGAATTCAAGCTCTATTGAAGAAAGCGGACCCCGCTCTTTTATTTCTTTTCGTATAAGGGGTAGATAGGGCACTACCGGCCTTTCTTTATTTCCAAGCCTCTCGAGGTTGTTTGCCCGATAGCGGTTAAAATACGGCCAATCGCCGGTATGATAGATGGACATCTGCTTATCCCAGCCGTCCATAAGCAGCCGGTCCTTATAAAGCAGTTCCTGCAGCATGGAAGGTTTGAAACCGTCAATTCTTGACTGCAATACAAGCTCCTGATTGTGTCCGACAATATTCAGCGGATCGAACTGTATGCAGCCGACCCGGCTGATATAGGCCAATATGGCTTCTTTCCCTTTTGGATGTGCCCGGCCTGAAAGGGCGTGGTAGGAAAGCATGAATATGCGCGCCTGCTCTTTGGTTATTTCGTAAGTACCCATCCTTACCGCCGATCTGCCGTAATATACCGGCTAAAACTACTCTTTATACTGATGTATTATACACGAACATAAGTTCTTATTCAAGATAAAAGAACGACTTTTACACAATTACCTAATTACCTGTATCCAGATTATTATAAAACTTAATGTACATTTGTACATTCGTCTGTAAATTGGTTGACCATTAATCAATTACTATATTATAATGTACATGTAATCGGTGAACAAATGTGCTGAACGCATGTACAATTCGTAAAAGAAATGGGGTGTTCATACGCAGGATAATACAGATTACACGATGCTGTACCGAATAGCGAAATATTATTACGAGGATAATCTCTCACAAAACGAAATTGCACAAAAAGAGCACATATCAAGACCTCATATTTCAAGATTATTAGAGAAAGCAAGAGAGTCGGGAATAGTTGACATAAGAGTGGCACTGCCGGAAGAACTGCACATTTCAAAGACGAGGCGCATGCTGCAGGATAAACTCAGGCTGAAAGATGTGATCATTGCGCTTGCACCGACGGAAACCAGGCAAATCAACAAAAAAAATTCCATGAATATTGCGACTGCTGCATCCAAACAACTTCCGGCATTGCTTCAGGACTGTAAAAATGTTGGAATAGGGTGGGGTTTTACAATGTATCAAACCTCACTGCAGCTTTCTTACTGCGATGATTGTGAAGGTATCACATTTGTGCCGCTCATAGGGATTTCAGGGGAAAACAATCCGTATCTTCAGATCAATACGATTGTTGACCGCTTTGCCGAAAAATTCGGCGCGGAAAGTTACTATACCAATATTCCTGCCATCAGGGAAAACAATACGGAGCTGGCACAGGTAGAAAAGGAACGTTACATAAAAATACAACAGTATTGGGATAACCTTGACGCAGCAATAATAGGTCTCGGAGTCCCTCCAAAAGTTGGTGAATTCCTCCTTAGCGAATTATCCCGGAAGTATGAGGAAATTATAGCAAGCACCAATACCCTGGGAGATATATTATCGCAATTCTTCTATACGGATGGAACAGTATTTAACTTAAAACCGGATTATGAACAGGTTTCATTCCCGATACAAAGGCTCAGCGATATCAATAAGGTAATATGCCTGGCAGGCGGGGCGGCAAAGGTGGATGGCATCATTGCGGCAGCACGGAACGGTTTTTTTAACATACTTGTTACCGATAGTGTCACAGCAAGATTGATTTTGGAAAAGCTATAACATTTGAACAACTAAATGGAGGCATTTCATTGATGGAAATCATTATGGTATCTCATGGGTATTATGCAAAAACCATGCTCGAAAGCGCACAGCTTATTGCCGGCGAACAGGATCATATTTGCGTTTTCGGATTGCATTTGGGAGATAGCGTAGACCAGTTAAGGGAGGAAGTATCAAAAGCTATTGAAGAAGCACAAAAAAATGGAGAGGTGCTTGTATTGACGGATATGTTTTCGGGCAGCCCCTTCAATGCAGTCGTTTCATTAATGCAGCACTATTCCTTCCATCACCTTACGGGAATCAATCTTCCGATCCTGCTGGAAATATTGATGAGCAGGGATTCCAGCAGTGCGGAAGAGATATGCAGGGATGTACTTAAAAAGGCAAAGGATACAGTCATTGATGTCAATAAATACTTTGAGGAGATGAGTTGATGAGGAATGTTGTATTGGCCAGGATTGACGACCGCCTTATCCATGGGCAGATTGTAACTGCATGGGTAAAGCAGACAAATGCCAACAGGATCGTTATTGTCGATGATCTTTTGACAAAGGATACTTTTATGCAGAGATTGCTGAAAGCAGCAGCGCCGCCGGGTATTTCCGTAGATATATTGACCATGGATAATGCGGTCAATTTTCTAAAGGAAACACCAGCAGCTGGAGAATATATTATCATTCTGACCAAAGTGCCTGAGGTCATGGAAGCATTGATCGACGGCGGAATTTCGATTGATAAGGTTATTCTTGGCGGAATGGGTGCAAAAGAAGGGAGGAATAGGTTTAATAAAAATGTCTCTGCCAGTCCAAAGGAGGTAGAGTCAATCAGGCGAATACTGGGAAAAGGCGTATCGATGCTATACCAGTTGGTTCCCAGTGAAAAAGCGGAGGATGTAAAAAAATATTTATAGGGGAGGTCAGACATGAGTGTATTCCAAGCAATATTAATCGGTCTTTGTTACTATTTGTCAAACAGTCCGTGGCCTTTCGGCGGTATGGGCAACTATGCAATATTGTACCGGCCGTTGGTAGGAGGATTCGTTGTAGGACTGATTTTGGGTGATCCAGTGACAGGTACGGTAATCGGTGCGACAATCAACCTTATGTACATCGGTTTTATCAGTGCAGGCGGATCGATGCCGAGCGACATGTCTTTAGCAGGAATATTGGGTACAGCACTTGCAATTACCGGAGGTATTGAAGCGGAGGCTGCACTGGCTATCGCAGTTCCCCTTGGACTTCTTGGCGCAATTGTATGGGTTGGACATATGACCATTAACACTGCATTTGTACCTATAGCAGAAAAATATGCAGACGAGGGGAAACCCGAAAAAGTCTGGATTGTAAATATCCTGCTTCCCCAGCTGGTCGTATTTGCAATGACATTCATTCCATGTTTCCTGGCGGCTTATTTCGGCGGCGCATATATACAGGATGGAATCAATGCATTAGGCGGGAATGTTCTAAGAATCCTTGGCATTATTGGCGGTATGCTGCCGGCAGTCGGAATCGGTATGACTCTCATAGCCATTTTCAAAGGAGAGGCAAGGATATTCTTCTTCCTGGGATTCCTGCTCGCTGCTTATTTTGGAGTTTCCATATTACCGCTGAGCCTCATTTCCCTTTGCATAACGGTTATTTATATGCAGTTGAAAGGAAAAGAAGGAGGTGTAATGAATGCCTAGTCAAGTAGTGAATAATAAAGTTGCGGCTAAAAAGAGTGAATCTTTGCTGACAAAAAAAGATTTGATGACTGCCTGGCTCAACTGGATGTATTATTTCCAGTCGTGCTACAATTATGAACGTATGCAGGGCGTCGGCTTCCTGCATTCCATGTCATCGGTAATCAAGAGATTGTACAAGGACGATCCGGAAGAAAGAAAGAGGGCCATGAAGCGCCACGTACAGTTCATCAATACCGAAAATGCATTCGGTTCGGCTATTATTGGCCTTGTTGCAGCAATGGAAGAGCAGAAGAAAAAGGGAGCGGACCTGGACGATGATGCTTTCACTTCCATCAAGACAGGATTAATGGGACCTCTGGCCGGTGTCGGCGACCCATTATGGCAGGGCGTTGCCATACCGCTGCTGATCGTATTCTTCATCGGTTTGGCTATTGAAGGCAACGTTATAGCACCTATCCTCTACTCAATCATATTCTTCGCATTATATTACGGTGTTGGATATTGGCTATTGCAACTCGGATACAATAAGGGCAGTGAGAAGATCCTTGAGATGATGGAAAACGGCGTCATTAAAAAAGTGATCACCGGAGCCGGAATTATCGGTAATGCAGTTATTGGCGGCCTGGTTGCTAATTATGTATCCGTAAAAACCGCTATTCAAATAGAACAGGCTGAAGGCAAAATATTTGTACTGCAGACTGAACTGTTCGATAAGATCATGCCGGGTATGCTGGCTTTGGGATTGACCATGGGCTGTTATTGGCTGCTTAAGAAGGGTGTATCTTCAGTCAAGGTTATCCTGCTTATCGTAGCAGTTGCAATTATAGGCGGCCTGGTCGGAATTTTCTAAGGCATTATTTTATAGTTGTTTCAACTAAATATGGTGCTGACAATATCAGCACCATATTTGGTACTATAGCGAAAACCAATAAAATATCCTTGCATAAATAACGCGTTAAAGCTTTCGCGATTATTTATACAAGGCGCGGAATGCCGAAAAAACAATGAAGTTTTCGCTATAGTACCGGATTGTATTAAAAAAGGTGGAAAGGGTATTGATATGAGCGAAAAAATGAAAGCAGTAGCTGTGACCGGAGAAAGAAAAATAGAAATAATCGAAATGACAAAACCAATACCTAAGCCGGAACAGATCCTTATAAAAATGAAAGCATGTGCGCTATGCACTTATGAGCAAAGAGTATATAAAAATGTTTCGAAAGTGTCCATGCCGTTTGTAGGCGGACATGAAATCGCAGGAGAGATCGCGCAGATCGGCAGCAATGTCAATCCGGAAAAATACAGGATTGGCACGAAGGTTGCGGCAAGGATCATATACAAATGCGGGACTTGCTACTATTGCCGCCATGGCCAGGAAAACCTCTGTGTGGAAACAAACCGGCAGCTGGTTACCGAGCCGGGAGTTTCAGGTTTGGGCGGTCTGGGGCAGTTTGTCACTGTGGATCCTTCACAGGTCTGGCTGCTGCCTGATGGTATGTCACTTGAGAAAGCCACATTGACTGAGCCTGTAGCATGCGTAGTGAATAGCTTTGAAAAGGGAAATCCGCAATTTGGCGACGATGTTGTAATCATTGGCGGAGGCATTATGGGCATGCTTCATCTGATGTGTGCAAAACTAAGAGGTGCAAGGACTATAATGAGCGAGCCGGACGAGCAGCGCAGGAAGCTCGCAGACGAACTGGGCTGCGATATTGCGATTGATCCGATGCAAACGGACCCTGTCCGGGCTATAAAGAATTTAACAGATGGAAGAGGAGCCGAAGTCGTATTTAATACAACGCCGATTTCGGCAGTAGCCGAACAGGCGGTGCAAATGACGGGCAAAATGGGGCGCTGTGTCATGTACAGCTCGCAGCATCCGGATGAACCGATAAAAGTAAGCGCCAACTGGCTCCATAATTCGGAAGCGGTTATTACAGGCGCTGTCAGTCCAAGTGTTCATTCATTCGATATAGCGGTAAAATTATTGACTAAAAATATTGTCAACCCGGAAAAGCTCATATCGGGCGTTTTCGAATATACACAGGCTGACAGGGCATTCGAGGCGGCAATCAAACCGGATACCTATCGCATCATAATAAAATTCTAGAAGGCTTGAGGTAGAACATTATGCTTGTAAAAATGTCGGAAATTTTAGGGCATGCAAAGCTGGGGGCGTACGGTGTACCGGCGCTTGGTGCGATCGATGAGCTGACGTTCCGTGCCTGCATGGACGCTGCTGAGGAAATGAGGTCTCCGCTGATCATTCTTTGCATGGATAAGGGCAACAGGGATATGAATTATTTCGGAAGGATGATTACGGATCTGTCTATCAGGTCAAGCGTTCCGGTTGCAACCGTTCTGGATCACACAGCAACCTTTGATTCGGCCTTAACAGGTATCCGGGCGGGCTTCAATACCATTATGGCGGACCGCTCCCAGCTTCCTTACGATGAAAATGCCGCCCAGGTCGGGGATATCGTAAGGATTGCCCATGCAGTGGATGTGGAAGTAGAGGCGGAGCTCGGACATGTAGGGTTTGGAGACAATTACACGGTGGATGGCTCATCCGCGCTCACTGTCCCGGAGGAGGCAGTCCGGTTTGTCGCGCAGACAGGTGTTGACTGTCTGGCGGTAGCAATCGGCACGGCGCACGGGGTATACAAAGGTCAACCAAAGTTGAGATTTGATCTGCTGGAGGAACTGGCGCAGAAAATTCATGTTCCTTTAGCACTTCACGGGGGTTCAGGCACCGGGGATGAAAATCTGGCAAAGACCTGCAGGGCCGGCATCAGCAAGGTCAATATCGTCAATGATTTGTACCGGAGCGCATATAACGCGGCTGTTACGGATGGGATGGCAGGTAACAGGATCTATAATCTGTTCCCGGTCATGTCAAAAGGATACAGTGATATGGCAAAGCACTTCATGCAGGTATTGGGAAGCGCAGGAAAGGCATAATAAACCCGATGCAGTAAGGAAGAGGTAACTATGATACTTAAAGGGAAAGGTGTATCGTCCGGCATAGGTATTGGGCGCATAAGGCTGTACGAAAAATCCGAGCTTGCCATACCGGATTACAGGATCGAAGATCCGGATGCCGAAATAGAGCGGTTTCAAGCTGCACGAAGGAGCGCTGTCGAGGATATCGACGCATTATATAAAAAGATGCTCAATGAGCATGCCGATGAAGCTGCCGAGGTTTTCAGCGCTCACAAGGAAATCCTTGAAGATGAAGAAGGGTTCATTAAGCCCGTTTGCCTCAGAATTCGTGAGGAAAAGGATAATGCAGCTTTTGCCGTAGCATTTGTGTTAAATGGCATAGCGGATATGTTCCGCTCCATGGACAGTGCATATATGCGTGAACGGGCTGCGGATGCCGAGGATTTGCGTGATTCTGTCAATGCAAAAATACTTGGTGTGAAAAAGAAAGGAATCACAGCACGAAATGAAAAATGCATTGTTGCGGCATACGATCTGGCGCCGTCCGATACTGCAGGAATGGATCTTTCGATAGTTGAAGGGCTCTTGACGGAAATAGGCGGACCCACAAGCCATACGGCAATCATGTCGCGTACGATGGAGGTCCCGGCTGTCGTAGGGACACAGGGGCTTATGGAACATGTTCATGACGGCGACATGGCGATTATTAACGGAGAGACCGGAGAAATTATTGTAGAACCGGACCGTGAACAGATTGAGCACTATATGCGGCTGCAGCAGGAATACAAAAAACAGACCGGTGAATTGCGCCGGTATGCAGGCATGCCATCCATTACACGCGATGGCCGTCAGGTAAGGCTGGAGGCGAATGTCGGAACAGAGCAGGACGCACGCCTTGCTGCAAGCCACGATGCGGAAGGCATCGGCCTGGTACGTACGGAATTCCTATATATGAAAAGGCAGGAGCTGCCTTCGGAGCAAGAGCAATTTGAGGCATACCGGGGAATTCTGGAAAGCATGGGCGATCGTCCGGTCATATTCAGAACGCTTGACGCAGGCGGTGACAAGGAACTTCCGGCACTTGGACTTACTAAGGAAGACAATCCCTTTCTTGGCTTCAGGGCAATAAGGATCTGTCTTCAGAATCCGTCCCTGTTCAAGACACAGCTTCGGGCTCTCCTGAGGGCAAGCATGTATGGAGAATGCAGGATCATGTTCCCGATGATATCCTCGCTCAATGAAGTACGTAAAGCAAAAGCAATAGTTGAGGAGGTCAAAGCGGAGCTTTCTCATGAGGGGATTCCATATAAAGCAAACGTTCCGGTGGGGATCATGGTGGAGATACCGGCCGTGGCAGTAATGGCGGAGGCTTTTGCAAGCGAGGTCGACTTTTTTTCCATCGGTACGAACGATCTGGTACAATACACTCTTGCAGCGGACAGGGGAAATCCCAAATTGTCTGAAATATCCACGGTATATCATCCGGCGGTATTAAACCTGATTGCTGCAACCATCCGTGCTGCTGCAAAGCATCATATCCCTTGCGGGATGTGCGGCGAGGCGGCAAGTGATACAAAGCTGATACCTCTTTTGCTTGGCATCGGATTGAATGAGTTCTCCATGAGTGCGTCCGCCATACTAAAGGTGCGAAAACTGATAAGCGGCTTATCCTATGAAATCTGCCGAAAGTCGGCAGAAGAAGTATTGGAGCTTAAAACGGATGAAGAGATAAGATATGCAATGGATACAGTAAAAATCGAATAAATCAGGAGATATGATATGACAACAAAGGAAATCAGGGTAAACCTTTCAAGCGGGCTGCATGCAAGGCCTGCATCAAAGTTTGTACAAATGGCAAAAAAGTTCACTTCTAAAATAGAGGTTTTGTATAATGGGAAAAGGGCTGATCCCAAAAGTATCATCAGCCTGCTCTCCTTGAATGTGATACATGACGCGGTGATTACCATCACGGCGGAAGGGGAGGATGAAAATCAGGCTGTTTCAGCTCTTTGTACATATGTTCAGGGAGAGGAATAAAACGATAAGCAGGGGACAGCCTCCAGTATGGTTTTAGCTGCAAGGCGTCCCCTTTATGTTACATTTTACCCCCCGCGGCAGGACTAACTGCGGAGCCGTTTTCTTTATTCATACAATCCGGCTTTTTCATATAGAATGATTTTTCAGCAAACTTATCCTGCACTAGTCTCAGCACTTCTCCAAAACGCTGGAAATGCACTATTTCACGTTCCCTAAGGAAACGGAGCGGATCGATCACATCAGGATCGTCACTTAAATTGATCAGATTTTCATACGTTGCCCGAGCCTTTTGTTCTGCTGCAAGGTCTTCCGTCAGATCCGCTATTACATCGCCCTTTGATTGAATATAAGCTGCGGTGAAAGGAGCACCGGAAGCGCTGACGGGATATACCGCATGATCATGGTCGGAATAATAAGCCCCAAGTCCTTCTTTCTCAAGCACTTTAGCAGGCACATCCTTTGTCAACTGATAAACGATCGAGCCGACCATTTCAAGATGAGCAAGTTCTTCTGTACCTATGTCATTCAGGGTAGCCTTTGCTACTTCAGTAGGCATACTGAACCGCTGGCTTAGGTATCTGAGCGATGCGGCAAGCTCGCCATCCGGGCCGCCGTATTGTGTAATCACGTATTTGGCCATTTTAGGATTACATGTCTTTATATTTATGGGATATTCCAGCTTTTTTTCGTAAACCCACATTTACACAACCTCCTTTATTAAAAATTCAACTTCACGTATCAAGCCATATCTATCTGCCTTCCCAGGGCCAGGGGCTGTTGATCCACGGCCAGGGAAATGAATTGCTTGCTGATGCGGTAATAGGCCCATACATGCGCTCATAGTTGTCTCTTATAATTCTAGCTCTTTGCACGGTATTGATATAAATAATAAGGGCTTTGCTGTCATATGGGTGTGTATTCAAATAAAGCTGCAGATCCTCTGCCATAAATTCTACCGCCATCAAATCCCTCATCATTTTTTCTTGTGCGTCATACATACAAACACCTCCTTTTTGGGGTACAGGAATGGCTATTCGTCAATTACATATTCAGGATCTTCTCCGTACGCTCTGGCAAGTTCCGGGAATATGGTGCCTTTTTTTAGGCCAACTTCCGGAGGATAGAGGCAGCACAGGAATTGGAAAGGTACATAAGCGTGTGCAAGCCTTGCACCGATAATTGGCTGAGGGCAGTAATACTGCATTGTACACATATCGAAGCCTTTTTCGGTACCGGCAATGTTTTCCTTACTGGCAGGCGATACGTTTTCACATGCCTCAGGCATTATTTCATTCGGTTTCATCAAGCTCCCTCCAATCAAACACTCTTTTTTATATATTATTCTTGTTTACATAAAAATGTTCGGATATTTTATGTAATGCTGGTGTCACTATACATGACTTCCAGTACAATATGAGTTTAGTGCAAAAAGTGCTGAGCTTATTTCATTTATACGGTCATTCATTTCAAGTATAATTTTTTTATTATGTACCTATTTACAGTACACAACTTGCATTAAGAGAGTTTTCTTAGAAAGGCGGTAACTGTATATTTTAATGAGGTGAGTAATGTGTTGAGAAAAGCAGTATTTTTTATTCTTATCGTGTGTACCGTAGTGTTTTTGTTTATCACAATTATAAAAAAAACCGGCGAAGGAGAATGGGTAATGTTTGATGAATTTTTTACAATAAATTATCAGAGCTCCACCATCAACCCGATAAACGCGAGCTTCGACAAGAATAATCAAGCGGATATTGTAGTAGCTATATCGCTTAACGGTAATACGCTTGCATCAATTGCGGACGGGACAGCGGAATTGGTTAAGGATACCGATTATGTGGTTTCTGAGAGTACAGTCACCATCAAGAAGGAATACTTGGGCACTCTTGCAGTAGGAAGTATGGAATTGATATTTGTATTTAGTGCTGGAAATGACCAGACATTAAGTATCAATATTACAGATAGTACTCCTGTGATCCAAATGTGGACGGTTGATCCTCTTCAAAAGATAAAGGATTCTGATGTAATGCCATCATCGGCTAAATGCAGCTTTGGCCTGACAATGGCTAAAAACGAATATGAGTGTTATCAAATAGCTTTAAGATCAACGGAAGGTTTTCAGATACAAAACGTTAAATTTGAAAATTTCCCAGGCGATATAGAATGGGAATACCGATTTGTTGACTATATAGACGAGACATCCAGAATGGATTATTCCGTTATTACTACAGGCCCTGATACACTTTATCCATACAATAGCGGAGTGCCGGATCCCTTGTCAAATGATACAACCAGGACGGTGGAGGCAAATAAGACGCAGCCTGTTTTTATTATGGCAAAAACCGGCAAGGGCACAGCTACAGGCAAATTCAGTGGAAAAGTAAAGGTTACAACAGATAAAGGAGTTATTTCTATAAGTGGAACAGTAGACATATATGGTGTTGTACTACCGGATACTAAAGACTGTGATTTCACAGTATATAATTGGAGCTCCGACATCGGCTACTCTTTCTCGCCGCAGTGGGATGCACTGAAACTGCACTATGGAAACCCTACCCGATATTCACCTGAATGGTGGGAAATCCTTGGTAACTTTGCTGACGAAATGATTAGAACCAGGCAAAATATGCAGTTTGTAAATACCCCTCAGCTTTTATTGGATGGAGGAACCACGGTAGATTCAGATGGAAATGTTACATTTAACTGGAGCAAGTTCAAAGAATATATACAGTTTTACATTGATAAAGGTTTCAGAAAATTTGGAGGTATGCATTTAGCATTTCACTGGGACGGAACTCAAAATTATGCGGGTGGCAGGAATGCGAGCGGAATGCTTGCGTATGATCCCGGTTCAGGGAAGACTGTCTGGACAGGGAAGGATATTATGGGGGGAGAGACACTTAAGTGGCTTGAACAATATTTACCTCAACTGGCAGCAACATTGGATTCAATCGAATTGCCCGATTCGGGAGGTAAAACGGTATATGATGTGTGGTATCAGCATATTTTTGATGAACCATATTACGCGCCGGAAGGCGGGGCTAAATGGAAGTACCTTACGGAAAAGGTCATTGAACTGGCAGTAATCAAGGATGAGGATGGGAATGTATTGAAAAAGATGAAGACAGTGGATGCCGATGCGCACGGGGATCTTACGGGTTATAGCAATATTGCCTCCGCCTGGTGCCCGGAAGAAAGATTATATGAAGCCAATAAAGTATTTTATGATGACCAGCGGGCTCTTGGAAAAGATATATTCCTTTATATATGTGTTAACCCTCCGGAGCCATGGCTAAACAGGTTTGTCAGTCAGCCGACA
The DNA here is from genome assembly GCA_039679375.1 of Clostridiaceae bacterium. GTDB lineage: Bacteria > Bacillota > Clostridia > Acetivibrionales > DTU013 > JBDKVA01. The sequence goes on along the minus strand of JBDKVA010000052.1, from coordinate 2,275 downwards.
TATACAAGCCAGCTGATTTATTGGTATTGCTATCAAAACAAGATTGATGCACTATTGCACTGGGCTTGGAATGTATGGGCTGGCGGATATATGAACGGAGATAGCTATTTGGTATATCCTGATCCTGTAAATAAGACTGTAAAAAGTTCGCTCAGAGCGGAAGCTATGAGAGATGGAATAGAAGATGTCGAGTTGTTTAAGATAATTGAAAAAAGAGATGCAGCTTTGGCAAAAGAATTAGTGGATGCTGTAATTAAAGGTGGAGAATCATATTCAAACGAAATCGGTTATATAAGAAATATCAGAAACCTGCTTGTCAAAACTGCTGCCGGCGAAGAAATTACCATACCTGGCAGCGGAGCGTAATATTGAACTATCGAGCAAGTCGAAGCTCAAGTATGAGTTTAGTACAAAAAGTACTGAGCTTATTTCATTTATACGGTCATGCATAGCAAGTATAATGTATTTAAAAAGATAACACAGCTCATCAAGGAGAAATTAGATTATGAGGCAGGCTGTTGCAGCATTAAATAAACCAGTATCAACAAAAACAAGCTCCAAAGAATTTTTCAAGAAAGTATACAAGGGAAGATACATTTATCTTTTAATCTTGCCAAGTGTTTTATTTTTTATAATTTTTCATTATGTGCCCATTTACGGTATACAACTTGCATTTAGGGAGTTTTCCTATTCAGGATCATTTGTCGGTGGAAAATTTATAGGTTTACAGAACTTTAGGGATTTAATAACTGAAATTGAGTTCTGGCGGGCTTTTAAAAATACAATGATTATTTCGTTTTTGAATGTTATTCTGACCTTCCCACTACCGATCATACTTGCAGTGCTTATGAACGAGCTGCTTCATAAAAAATTCAAGACGGTAGTTCAGACAGTAGTGACCTTACCACATTTTATTTCATGGGTTGTAGTAGGAGGTATGGCTTTCAACCTTTTAGCCCATCAGGGAGCGATTAATAATTTACTTGAGATTTTAGGCTTTGATAGATTCAACTTTTTAATGAATCCTGGCATCTTTCGATATCTTCTGGTGTTCAGCGGTGCCTGGAAGGAAGTTGGATGGGCAAGTATTATATATCTGGCAGTAATTGCAACGATACCACCGGAGCTTTATGAAGCTGCTACAGTAGATGGCGCCAACAGATTTCATAAAATCAGGTATATCACCTGGAACGGTATGAAGAGCATGGTGATCCTTCAACTAATTTTGGCCATAGGGTACATGGCTCAAGGTAACTTTATGCAAGTACTTCTCTTTTACAATCCGGCGGTTTATTCCACAGGCGACATCATAGATACTTATGTATACAGGCTCTCTTTTCAAAGAGGCGTGGACTTTTCTTTTACTACTGCAGTCGGTCTCTTTAGGGGAGTTGCCGGTATGATCCTGCTTCTTTGTGCAAACTTTCTTGCACGCAGGTTTGGGCAAAAAGGGGTTCTGGGAGGTGAGCCAAGTGAATAACAAAAAATTAAGCTTTAATCTGTTCGATATAATAAACTATACTATAATCAGTTTATTTGGGTTTTTGGTCTTTTACCCATTTTACAATACATTCGTGATTTCCATTGCATCGGAATTCGAATATGCAAAAGCCCCTTTCATGATATTCCCGAAACATCCTGACTTTATATCCTATAATGTTTTATTTTCGTCGGCTTATGTGTGGAGATCCTTTGCGGTAACAGTATTTGTAGTATTGACAGCAACCTTCTACCAGCTGTATCTTACAACGACTATGGCCTACTGCTTGAATAAAAACTACCCGGGATTAAAGATTATAAACCTGTTCGTAATATTTACCATGTATTTCGGCGGAGGGCTTGTTCCTTTTTATCTTCTTATAAATAAGCTGAATCTGGTAAATAGTTTATGGAGTCTGATTCTTCCTACCGGTGTCGGCGTGGGATATATGATTATTATGAAAGATTATTTTTCTAAAATACCTGTAGAATTGGAGGAGTCTGCACGGCTTGAAGGTGCAAATGATATCGTAATATTTTTTAGAATCCATATGCCTCTTTCAATTCCCCTTCTGGTGACAATTGCATTATACTATGGTGTTGAAAGATGGAATGATGCTTATCTTGGCATGCTCTTTATAAAAGATGCCTGGAAACGGCCGCTGCAGCTGCTTCTTATGGACATTTTGACAGATTATCAGAGAGCAGCAACATATCTGCCCGGCTCGGTTCAAAACAAGCTTTATAGTGAAGGAATGAAGACAGCTACCATCATATTTGCTGCAGTTCCAATCAT
>JBDKVA010000051.1:0-3220 GCA_039679375.1 Clostridiaceae bacterium | reverse complement strand
TCAATATCGCATTGTTCCTCATTATATAGAAAAACTGTCTAAAGCTTTCCTCGACCTGATCCTGGGGAATTATAGATATAAATACTTTTCCAAGGTTCTCATCGCGGACCTTGAAAACGGTGTAAGTAGTATCATTACTGCTATATTTTGAAATAGATTCATTAATGTGGGAATTTGTAACGAAATCTTTGAAGTCTTTGCTTTCTAGTAACCCGGTTTTTGAAGTTTTGTTTGTATATATAAGATTTCCGTTATTACTAAATATACACAACCTGAGTTGATAGGAACTCTGGGTACTGAAAAAGGAGGTGTTAATTGAATCATATTTCATCATATAAAAAACCAATGCTTTATGATGCATATTCATTAAAATCGGTATTCCTATAAATAATGTGGTATTTTTGTAATCTTCTCCGTCAGGAAATGTCGACAGCATTACTATTTTTCCGATGTCCGCGTTTAAAAAATCCACAACCTGTCTTATCCGCTCATCTGGTGCATCTTCACCTATTAAAAAATAATCGTTGACATTATACTTATACTTTGAGGTAAGTATATAATCAGTACCAGCAAAATGAATGCCTATATCATAAATATTTGGCAAACCTATTTTATAATCCGCTAAAGAATTTGATGCTGTATAATAATAGTACGGATGGAAATTTTCAATCACTTTTATAATTTCGTTGTTAGCTTTTGTACTGTCAATTGAAATATTAAGGGCATGATTTCTCAGAATATTAAGCTGTTCATCAAAATATGTGACGAAGGATGCAGTGGTCTTGTTATAGTAATCCTCATTCCTTCGGATCATCTCATTATATGAGCGGCGAATGACCGCAAAGCCAAAAATAAGCCCCGGTATGTAAAGCGCAAGTAACAGCGTTGAAACAAAACGAAATAAATAATTATGCTTTATAAAAAAAATTCTTGCCGACACTTTTGACCCTATCCTTTCAATGCACTCTATTAATTATATCTAATTAATGCGTTGATATAAACAGTAACTTTGTGCAATATGCTTATATTTTGCTGTAATTTTGTTAAAACAGTCCGTATTTTTCTAGCAAACTACGTTAACTCCTTCATAAAAAGGCAATAGAATGACCGGCCGTACATTTTTACCGCCCGCATTTATCAATTTTACGGTTGCGCCTGCCGGACGCGAATATATAATTAAATTAAATCATATCGAGTTCAATTGCGTGGATCAGGCCTGCTGCGCCTGCCGGCTTTATGGAGAAAACATCAAAATGGATGTACTATTCTATTTTATTATAAAGAGAATGTTGAAGGGGAGTAGAAAAACTCGAGCCTTTAAACATATTTCTCGAAGACGTCGGTTTTTTCGAGAGGATTAAAAAAAATCGGAGGTAAAGAAAATGAAAAGGAAGGTTTTCGCACTTATTCTGGCATCCGTTATGATCATGTCCCTATTCACAGGCTGCCAGGGCAGCAGTAATAATGACAGCGCTTCAACAGCTTCACCCGGTCAAAGCGACAGCATGACACAAGCATCGACAGCAAAAAAGGAAAACTTTAATCCTGTAGGCTATCCTGTTGCTGATGAAAAAATCACCGTAAAGGCAATGTACTCGGTAAGCAAAGCCAGTATTGGCAATCCGGACGAGACGTCTTATTGGAAGAAGCTCGAAGAGCTGACAAATGTACATATTGACTGGGAAATACTCGATACTGATGCGACTAAGGTAAATCTTTATTTTGCCGCAAATAATTTTCCAGACTTCTTTCTAGGCAGCTTAACAAGTGAGCGGGTAAATCTATACGGCGTGCAGGGCGGATATTTCCAGGATATTTCTAAAATGATCTACGAATACATGCCTCACATGGTCTCACGCTTTAATGAATGGCCCCAGGCGGAGAAAATCATCCGCCAGCTGAACGGAGAAGTATACACAATCCCTCAAATCAGGCTTGGAACTACAGCCGCTGAATGCCAGATATTCTACCGTACGGATTATATGGAATCAGTTGGTATGAGCGCGCCAAAAACAGTCGACGATTTTTATAATCTGCTCAAGGCAATCAAGGATTCGGGCTTGACAAAGGGGTATGCGCCATTGGTTCCGGATTCCAAAGGTCATCTGGCTATGAAAGTTGAAGGGTTTTTGTTCCCCGCATTCGGAGACGCGCTTGAGCCCGGCTTTGCCGATGACGGAACCGGTAAGGTTGTGTTTAATTATACCTCCGAGCAGTACAAAAGATGTCTTGAGTACATGAGAAAGCTTTATGCCGACGGCTTGCTGGAAAATGAGATATTCTCCATGGATTCTGCTACTACCTCAGCCCGTGTTGCGTCCGGACTTGCTGCTTTTATGACTTATGCATCTCAACTTAAGCCTGAAAACTTTGCTGACGGGAAGGTACACCTGGATGTCCTGGCGCCTTTAGTATCGGAATATACTTCTACTCAAAAGGTTCCTGCATTTGCCTACCTTTCAACATCTACGGGGGGCATTAATAAGGACAGCAAATATGCCAGGGAAATCCTTCGCGTGCTGGATATTGGCTACGCTAAAGAGGAGGTTGCTCCCGGAACAGGCCTTGACGCAATTGCGGCTAATTCCGGCATAAAAGGCGAAGCCTATGTGGTTGATCCTGAAACAAATACTTATGAATTTATCGTTCCGGAAGATTATACTAAAGCTATATGGGGTTATGTGAGATTAAAACACGCTTGGAATGTTCCTTACGGTGTTTACGATTTTAAATACTACAACAAAAATCCCAATTCATATGCCCGCGAAAAAGGAATGATGACAAATCTTGTCCCTTATTCGGTTGACACGTTCCCCGATAAAATAATGCATTATACCGCTGAGGAAAGTTTGCTTATAGCAAATAAGCTTACTGACATCAACTCACATGTTGATCAGATGCGCGCAAAATTCATTTCCGGAATCGAGCCGTTTTCAAACTGGGATGCATATGTGGCGGCAATACAGAAAATGGGAATAGAAGACGTCCTTAAGGTCAAGCAGGCTGCTTATGACCGTTGGAACAAATAAGAGCGACATTTGATTTAATTACATTAATGGCTAAAACATAAGATAAAAGTCCGGGAGTCAAAATGAAATTCATAACGGCTCCCGGATATTTATAAAGGCTTAAGCCTTACAGGATGTGTACAAAATTTCAAGCAGAAAGCGGGTAGGATATGGACACTGTGAACACTGTAAATACTATAGTGCCCAGGAAG
>JBDKVA010000050.1:0-22529 GCA_039679375.1 Clostridiaceae bacterium | reverse complement strand
GAACATCCAATAACACGGCAACCGCGTTGATAACACGCTCCCTTACTACTACACTGTCAGCCCCCTCTGCTACTACCAGCACTCCTTTCACCTCCGGTTCAAGCTCCTTCAAAATGACCGGGGATTTCCCCCCGCTTGAAGAATCTTCATATGCTAGCGTGCTTTCATATTCCTCCTCACTGACCCGCCTGGTTCCACCTTCACTGTCCTTTTCATCCGTACTGCTCTGGTTCCTTTTTATGTCATATGCGGGCACCTCCTCTTTCGATGTGTAGTACGTAACCATTACATCGACCTTCCCGACTCCCTGCATCTGTGACAGCAATGACTTCAGCTTCAATTCCGTATCATCCGCCGAAGATGCCGCCGTCAGGGAAGATCCTCCTGCGCTGCCTGAATTTTGCTGTGCTTTACCGGGCTCTTTCGATTTGTTTCCGCCAAAAATGGACCCGCCCGCTATGATCACAATAATTCCAATGACAATGACTATTGCCGTATTCTCAATCAGCTTTTTTCTGCTTTGCCCATCAATCATATCCTTGATTCTCTTAATAATATCCATACCATCACCTCTTCATTTGCGAAATAATAATGTTTTCACTTTTAACTCCGAATACCTGCCCTATTTTTTCCTCCAGCATCCTGATAATCTGCGGATCACAATAGTCATCACTTTGTATGGGTTTTGCGCTCTGTTCTATCTTTACATGTTCTACCGCAGCAACCGGCTCTATGGAGACAGGATCAACCGTACCTGCGATACCCTCGCTTTGAGCAGCCGGAGAGGCCTCCGAAGTTTCGATTTCAAGGTATGCCCGTTTGATTTCGCCGAAAGCTTTGGAATTGTAATCCTCATTAAAAATGATGTCTGCCTTTGCCTTATTTACGCCTTCAATCTCTTCAGCTTCAAGCTCCATCTGTTCAATGATGTTGTTACGGTATACCTCGACAATTTGCTCCATCTGCTCATCTTCAAGCACCTTGCTGTCCTTTTCCACCTGCAGCCTGTCCAGCATATTACTGTTAACGGTTTGTACCGCTGTAAAATCAAAATTCCTGTCCAGCAAACCGACAAGAGGATCTATGATCACAATGACCATGATCGTACTGGTAACAAGCCTGATATATTTTTTCATCTTTCCTGTGGGCAGAATCATTTCAAACATGATAATGAACAGTACGAGCGTTACAATATTCATCACCCACTGCTTTATAAATACAATCATCCGCCTCTCACCCCTCGCTTCTCACTTCCCACTTCCCGCCTCTCACTTCTAGCCTCTCACCTCTATCTCAGCATGGCGCTCAAGTTTCCCGCACTGATCAGAGCCGTAACCAATATCATGAACATGAAAGCAACCGCTGCGGTAACAGCGAATATCTGAAGCATGGAGCCCGCCACATCATTGATACAGTTTGTTATACGTTTTTCGGATATGGGCTCCAATAAAGCACTGGCGGCTTTATACAAAGCAACCAGTGAAATGATTTTCAAAAGCGGAACAATGCAAATTACAACAATGCCCAAAAGTGCGGCGACGCCGGCAGCATTTTTTATCAGCAGCGTACATCCGATAACGGTATCGGCTGCATCCGAAAGCGTCTTGCCAATGACCGGTATAAAGGTGCCAATAGCAAATTTTGCCGCTTTACTGGTCACGCCATCCACCACTGCTCCTAATGAGCCCTGCAGAGAGACTACCAGTATAAAAACCGTCATGATCGTTACAAGCGCCCAGTTAGTTATCTGCTTCATGAAAGCAGCCAGCTTCGTAAGCTGTATCTTGTCGGAAATATTGTTTACGATGGTCAAGACTGTTGAAAGAAATATAAGAGGAATAAAAACGTTTCGGATAATCGTCGCCACCACTTCTACTGCCATCAGCATGACCGGCTGGAAAATTCCCCCTGTCGTGATATTCCCTCCCGACACAAGAAGAGTGATCAGCACAGGAAGAGTCGCATACATGAATCCGATCATCTCATCAATGATGTTCGTACCGATTTTCACCGTTGTGCTAAAGCTTACAAGCAAAATCGATATGATGATGATATAACTGACAAAAAACGCAATTTCACTTATATTTTCGTTCAAAAAGGAGGACTGTATGTTTTTGAAAAGTGCGCAAATTATAATAAGAATAGCTAATTTCAGAAGAAGTCCAAGGTTTTGCTGGAACTCCCTTAATAAAAAATGAAGCAGTCTGTTTAAGAAGCCGCTGAAACTAAAACTAAAGTTTCCTTCCGAAATTCCGCTGATGATCTCTTCGGGATCATAGCCTTCCAGTAATTCCATACTTTCGTCATCGGTATGTTTTTCGATTTCATCTTTAATTTTATCGATTCCGCCGGCTTTTGCCTGCCTTTCGAGCATATCAGGCTGCATGGGCGAGCTGGACTGCTTTGCTTCATCCTGTGCGTAAGCGGATCCACACGATAATACCATGATCATGAATGATATACATACGATCCATTTTACAAACATAGTATGATTTCTTTTGTGCAACATTTTCATTGCTTCCTCCCGAATACCAACACAAATACTACGGCATGACTTTGAGGATGATATCCAATAGCGATGTGACAATGGGTACAGCCAGAACGACAATCGTTACTTTCCCTGCCAGTTCTATTTTTGATGCAATGGCATTTTCACCCGCATCCTTGCATACTTCGGCTCCAAACTCGGCTATGTAAGCGATACCGGTTATCTTTAGGACGGTTGTAAAATAAATCGGTTTGATATCAGCCTTGTCTGCATAATTGTCCAACAACTCCATTACAGCCGATAATTTTGACGCCAGCAGCATAAATATGACAAGTCCGGTGGCTATACTTGCCTGCACTGCAATCTCAGGCCTTTGTACCCGTAGAATAATAATTATTACGGTCGCTATAATACCAATACCGACGATCTGTATCAGCTGCATCACGTTCATCCTCTCCTTAAGTCTTCATTTCCACGATCCCGTACTGCCTCAAGGCTTCAAGTTTTCTGATTCAAGAGCCGCCGCAGGTTTGCATATCACTCCAGCTTGAATATGGTCTTCACTGTATCAAACAATACTGCGATCTCCTTTACAATAATGAGAAGTACGACAATGAGACCTGCGAGAGTAGTCATCATCGCCTGTTCCTCCCGGCCTGACCGTATGAGCAGCTGGTTAAGCACGGCAACAAGTATTCCGATTGCAGCAATCCTGAAAATCAAATCAACCCCCATAAAATGTACCTACTCCTCTCCCTTTTATGCACAGAGCGCCGAAATGTAATTTGTCGCTTAAGCGCTTCACAGTGGAAGTGAATTCCACAGTGAAGCAAGCGACCGGCGCTCGCGCGGCGAGCAGGAAGGGCGGAATAATTGATTTCCATCCTGCTCGATTCTGCAAGACGCCGATTCTTTACAGAAGTACGATTACAACAGCAATTCCTCCCAGTATTCCCAGGCTTCTGTACATTTTTTCATTGCTCCTCCGGCTTTCCTCCGCCTTTTCTTCCTGGAGCTTCAGATGTTCAAGCGTAAGCCTGATATTTTTAACCTGACCTTCCAGGTCAGAACTCCCGAGCATCCTTCCGAATGCCGCAATGATTTCCTCATCTTCCATGTTTAGCGAGGTTTTTTTTATATTTTGCCTTACTGCCAGTTCCCAGGCCTCCGAAGCGCTGATTGCCCTTTCTTTCTTTAAAATTTCAACGGTTTTACTAAAAAAAATACAGGTTTCGCTGCATCCAACCCTGCTGATTCTCTCAAAAGCTTCCGATATTACATCCGAAAGATAAGTGATCTGGTTTTCAAACATCTGCAGCAGGCTCTGAAGCTCCCGGAGCTGCTGTGGCCTTCTTTTACAGTCATTTGACAGTACAAATCCCAGAAAGGTACATGAAAGAATCACGATCACACTGCCCGTAAGTTTAAACAGCATACATACCAGCTCCCGTTAAATGCTTCATGTTCAAACCGTCAATAACCTCAACCAGCGTACCAGGGCCTTTTGCATTGCCCAGTACGATATATCTTTCAAAAACCTTTTCATCTATCATTTTAAGGACCTCGCGACGGCTTTTCAGTTCGGAAATATTGTATCCGTGAGCTGATGCTATGATCCTGACACCGGCATTCAGCACCCCGTGTATCGCCTCACGGTCTCCATCGTTTCCTATTTCATCGGTTATGATGACTTTCGGTGACATGGAGCGAACAAGCATTGGCATGCCTATACTTTTGGGGCAGCCGTCAAGCACATCCGTCCGGATCCCCACATTGTTCTGCGGTATGCCGTGCAGACACGCCGCAATTTCCGAACGTTCATCCACAATGCCCACCTTTATGCCACTGAAGCAACATTCCGGTATACCGTCGCTCAATACTCTTGCAATATCTCTTAAAATAGTTGTTTTACCGCATTGAGGCGGCGATATGATCAGAGTATTGTAGACATCATTTCCATTCTTGATAATAAAGCCTATCACTCTTCCGGAACAGCCGAATATCTGGTTGGATATCCTGATATTGAGCCCTGCAATATCCTTTATGTTCCGGACTGTACTGCCCTCGGAAATAACTCTCCCGGATAAGCCTACCCTGTGTCCGCCTTTCATTGTGATATAGCCGTTTTTTATTTCCTCCAGATAGGCATAAATGGAATTTTCACTCATGAGTTCGAGTGACGTCAGGATATCCTCCTGCTTGACAATAAAACAGTCCATGGGCTTATCCGACAGAGTCCCGTCATTTTTAACAAACCATTCTTTGAAATAGTTCTGCAATATCAAAGGCTTGCCTGCTCTCAGCCTCACTTCTTCAAGCGGCTCAAGGCTGGAGGGGCTTATTTTTTCAATTGCCTCCGCTATTCTTTTTGACAGCATAGGCAATATCTCTTTCTCCAGGCTGCTTGTACCCTTTGGGCCCACATTCATTTGTGCACTGGTTCTCATATGTATCCCCCGTAAAACTGCCTTTTGGATTACTTCCTTTTGAATTTGTCTGACCATTACTATAATTATTAGACGTTGTCCACTTTTATGACTATAATAAAAAATCACAGGTTCGTATGTTACCCTGTGATTCTTTATTATAATTAATTTTTTTAAGTAAACTTGATATCCGTACAGACGGCTGTTATTCAAATCACTTAAATACAGGTGCAGTATTGAAATTCGTAAGACGTACGCAGCTGTCCCTTTTGATGAGTACGGTATCTGTAATGCGAGGTCCGCCGATAAGCGGTTTATAAATAGTAGGCAGAAGAACGTCCACTACCATATTTTCTTTCAGTTCATGCGGAAGTCCTTTACCAAGTATGGGATAAAACTCTGACTGACGGATTCCAACTCCATAACCGATGTGATCCATAAACATTTTTGCATAGCCGTGGTCATGAATAAACTTGTATACTCTGTCATAAACATCTGCTGAGGTCATACCGGGACGCAGAGCGTCTATCGCAATCTTCTGAGCCCCGATCAACAGTTTATAGATGGCTATTGTCTCATCCTCCACACTTCCTAAAAATACTGTACGGCACATTTTGGCGGCATATCCCTTGTAGGATGCTCCCAGATGGATTACCACCGGCTGATTGTTATCGATCACATAATCGCCGGCATAAGGATGTACTAACTGCTGGCGGTCATGCCTCAGTACCTGCATCCGGAATGAGCTGCCCTCAGATCCTGCTTTTCGCATGGCATATTCCGCCTCTGCCAGGATATCCGTCTCTTTTACACCCGGTTTAACAGCATCGTATGCTGCTTTCATACCTTCGCAAAGAAAACCCGAAGCCCTGGAAATATACGAAATTTCCTGTTCGCTTTTTACCGAACGCAATTTGTAGCAGGTTGCTGCAATGTCGCCTACCACAAGACCTGTTACAGTATTCATCAAGCATTGGTAGTCCTTGAGGCTGATAAAATAGCGTGTAAAGCCAACCCTGGGCTTTGAAATTCCCATTGTTGCGACAAGGTCAGCTGTTTTTTGGCTTACATTTTCCTCCGGGAAAAAATACGGGATTACGTCCAGACCGGATTTATCACGTATATGCCGTGCATCGAGCCACAAGCATATGAGCTTTGCTTCGCCTTCTGCCGGTATTATCAGCGAACCGCCCTCTATATCCTCAACATTTGCAAAATAAATGAGATTTTCTCTATCCATTATGACAGCAGCGTCCAGTTCCAAACTTTTAAGTTCCTGTTGAAGTGCTGTAATTCTGCTGGCAACGATATCGATCAATGTGATACACCTCAATTCTTTTAATATAAAAAGGCGGCTGCCAAAAAAGCAGCCACCTTTTTATATTACTTACTTTGCCTCTGCTTCGTTAAAATCTTTTTTCTCGCAAATCATCGAAATGACAACTCCGCCAAGAAGAGCCCAGAAAGCTGATCCGATACTTAAAACAGTAATACCGCTTACACCTATGATCAGAGCAAAGAACGCACCCATTTTAAAGCGTTTGGTACTAAATGCATCCTGGAATGAGTTGATCAGTACGTTTATCATGGCGACGCCTGCAAGGACACTGATCAGTGTTGACGGAATTGCCTTTATAAATATCATTGCAAAACTTGCTACCAGTCCAAAGCCTGCGAAAAAGACACCGTTCCAGAAAGAAGCGGCATAACGTCCGTTCTTATCGTCGCCTGCTTCGGAAGAAGAACAGATTGCGGTCATCGGACCGGCAATATTTGCGTTGTGAGCTCCGACAAGGCCTGCTGCGATACCGCCGAAGCCGCTTATAACAGTCATTGCGTTTACAGGAGGCTTATAGCCCTGTGCATACAGAACACCGATCGCCTGAGCATTTTCGGCGCCGACAACCAGAGCTGCCAAAGGAACTGAAATAGACAGGATAGTAGCCACATTAAAAGACGGAATGACGAGCTGCGGCGCAATATATTTAACTGCGGAAGCTTCTATAACAAATCCGCCGGTTGCAAGCAGGGCGATAACACCGCAAACAAGAGCAGCCAGAACAGGGGGGAACTTTTTAATAAGCTTCGGTATTATAAAGAATCCGACAAGTGCTGCGCCAGCGACAATCGGCGCTTTCTGGGTGGAGGTGATTATACTGGTGCCGAACCGAAGCATAACGCCTGCAATCATGCCCATAACAATCGGAAGCGGAAGAAATTTCATAACTTTGCCCATAAGCCCTGTAACTCCAAGCAGAAGTACAATAATACCTGCCAGGATAAAGGCGCCGCCCGCTTCGTTAAACGTAAATCCCACCAGCGCCGTACCCAGCATGGAAGCACCAGGTATCGAATACGCCCCGACTACCGGCATCTTGTAATGAAGTGCCATGATAAAGCTTATCAAACCGCCGAATACATAAATACCAAACAGCCATGAGACTATCTGCTCCGTCGTATAGCCAGCGTTTTGCGCCGCACTGATTACAACAAGAGCCGGACCTGTGCATCCGAAAACTGCCGCCACAAAACCTGCTGTGATTGACTTGGTTGTAGTGTACCTGCGAAGATCCGCTATACCGGATCTTATACCGGGACCCTTTTCACAATTTAACATAAAATACCCCCTTATATTTTATTTTAATTTTTTAAGAATCGAAATATCAACGCCTCTTTGCCTTAACCATTTGGGAAGAAGAACTTTGTCAACCCTTTCACTGACCTGTGGCGCCTTCTCAATCAGCAGTCTGGCCAATGATTCGCTGACATTCATTCCTGCCATTGCGCCGTCAAAGATAATAACTTTATCTGTTCCGGCTGCGTTGTAGGCGAAATTCATAGCACCCTCAGTTGTTTTTATTACGGTAGCATAATCCATATATTGCATATTCAACGGGTCGGTATCGAACAAATCGGCTTGCTCCCTTCCAACCACCACTGTAGGAATATGCTTTGAGAAAAACGCGGACGGGTATCCCAACCATGCATAGTTATGCACGCACATCTTAATCGCAGGGTTCATCGGCGGAATATCTTCCAGAAGAGGCTGCCCGTTCTTTCCGTAAAACGCCTCTGTATACCATGTATAAGGCGGCAGTGCATTATCCATATCATAAAGGTCGGTATTGGCGCCGGTAAAATTCGCATAGATAACGCCTGCGGAGAATACATAAGGCACAGGGCACGGGAAATCCAAAACTGCTATACATTTGTCAATTTCTCCGAACAGAGTCATTATCTTTCCGTAAAGCTGGCATCCTATGAAGGTAGCACGGTCATTCAGCGCATAAAGGTTGCTGTCTGCATCCACGCCAATGATTCCATGGGGGCCTACATTGAGAAATGCTGCAAATGCGAACTTGCTTTGTACGAACTTGGATTCAAATATTGCCCTTGCAGTGAAGTTTGCAGCACGGGGGCCCAGATTCTGGTGATAGGTGCTTCTGGTTTCACAGCGGGCATAGGACATGCCGAAGGGTTTGACTGCCTTGTCCACCTGCCTGTGGAAGTGAACCTCGCGCACATCGGTATGGTGCGCGTGAATGATCCAATCCGCATCGTAAATCTTTTTGATACCGTAGAGGGTGCCGATCTCGGTTTCAATAGCTATACCTTCGTCGACAGGCGCCACGCCGATTGCCTTACCGTTGTAATAAGTATCCAGGCCGTAACGTTTTATATACTCTTCTGTTTCGCGGAAACGCATTCCTACTCCGGCACGCAGCCTGATATTTTTACAGCCTGTTTTCTTTTCTACAACATCTTTGATTGCCTTGAGCAGCTCAGCGTAAGGTTCTCCGCCATAAAGCGTAAAACCATGATGGGATGCGAGAACATTAACGGTATGCTCAGGCTTGATTTTGCTCATATCAAGCTTCATTAATGCTTCTTCCGCTGCCTTGCGGACATTAACAATAGCATCCGGTCCCTGCTTTGTCGGAAAGATCACGTCCGGCAGATCCGGGAATAGTTCCTTAAGCAAAAGGGAAACCATGCCCGGCATCTCAGAAACACGCATTTTGACCATAGACGGATCAATACCGTATTGCGACGGCTTTGCAGAAATTGGCTTAATAGGCTTATGCATCATTTCCTGACTTGTCATGTTCATACTCCTTTCCTGTTATTATGGACGATCCGATCCAACAACTCTTTATCTTCTTCAAAATAGAACCCTCTGCTGTTATATTTTTTCTTAACTTCTTCAGGGAGATTCCATGCTGTAACAGTCGTACCGTACCACTGCCACCCGTCCTTGTTCGGAACAAGCTTATTTCCTGCAGCCTCCACCATTCTAAGCAGCGGTTGTATGCACTCGACGCTGCAGCCGGTTCTCATGCCTGTCATGGATGATACCTCCTCTGGTGTTTTGGCACCGCTTAACAGTGCTGCAGCTACCTCCTCGGCTCTGACGCCTACACAATAGCAAAGAACCTGCTCCGGATTCAGATTGGCCTTTTCACAAATTTTACTGATCTGATTGGGATCAAATTTGGAAACATCCACGCCAATCTCCAAAGGAACCTCGCGCTTGATCATTTTTACCGCATAGGATGGGCATCTCTGCTCACAATTTGCGCAGCCGCGGCATTTAGCCGGGTCTACTTTGGATTTCCTGTCAGTAACTTTGATTGCCAGAACAGGACAAACCTTCTCGCAAATTTTACATCCAATGCACTTTTCGGGTTGAACTTCGGCCATAATTGTTACTTTTTTCATGCGATAGAACTCTCCTTTCTTACTATTTGTTTTTTGTTGCAAGCTCATAAGCTACGTCAACAATCATGTCTTCTTGTCCGCCTACCATCTTGCGGCGTCCAAGTTCCACCAGAATATCTCTGGGGTTGAGGTTAAATTTTTCTGCCGCCTTGTAGGTATGGAGTAAAAAGCTGGAGTACACTCCCGCATAGCCAAGCATAAGGGATGCGGTATTTATAACCTGCGGACGCTGCATGACCGGTTCGACAATGTTCTGAGCGATATCCATGAGCCCGTAAATATCAACTCCGGTCTCGTATCCCAAACGGTTCAGCACTGCGCATAACACCTCGTTTTGAGTGTTCCCCGCACCTGCGCCAAGACCGCGGCAGGTAGCATCTATATAAGTTGCACCCTCTTCTGCAGCCGCAAGTGAGTTTGCGATCGAAAGCCCCAGGTTGTTATGTGAATGAAAACCAATTGGAATATCAATGGATGATTTCAGCAGACTGATCCTTGCGCGTACATCATCAGGCACCATATAACCTGCCGAATCTGCAAGGTTGATATAATCGGCGCCGCTGTCTGCAAAGATCTTAGCCTGCTCTGCAATTTTTTCGGGGGACGCCATATGCGTCATCATCAGAAACCCGACAGCCATCATACCTATGCTCTTGGCATACTTAATGTGTTGAATTGCGATATCCGCCTCGGTTACATGGGTAGCAACCCGTACCGCCTTTGCGCCGCAATTCGCCGCTTCTTTTAGATCTTCAATTGTCCCGATGCCCGGGAGCAATAAAACGGTTAATTTTGCATTTTTTACAACCCTGTTTGCCGCTTTGAGCAGTTCCATCTCCGGTGTCTTTGAAAACCCATAGTTTATAGATGAACCGGAAATGCCGTCTCCATGGCTGAGCTCTATCAGGCTGACACCCGTCTTATCCAATCCGCCTGCAATTGCGGTAACCTGTTCAACAGTATAGCTGTGACTTACCGCATGGCTTCCATCGCGAAGTGTTGTATCAACAATATGAATCTGTCTCTTGTCCATTGTGCCTAGCCCTCCTTTTTCAGCATATCCGCTGCCACTTTTTCAGCCACTTCAATGGCTGCCGCATTGATAATATCAAGATTTCCTGAATACTTCGGAAGGAAATCTCCCGCGCCCTCTACCTGCACAATAACAGTCACCTTATTTCCATCAATTACAGGAGGAACCCTGAGTTTATATCCGGGTACATACTCCTGAACTTCCTTAACAATTTCATTAACAGATTCAATAATCTTCTTTTCATCCGGGTTTCTGACAAGTGAATAAATTGTATTCGTCATCATCACCGGCGGTTCAGCCGGGTTCAAAATTATAATAGCTTTGCCTTTATCTGCACCACCGATAATCTCCAGTGCTTTCCGGGTAGTTTCGGTAAACTCGTCAATGTTCGCACGGGTGCCGGGGCCGGCGCTTTTGGACGACAGGCATGAAACGATCTCTGTATATTCGGAATCCGCTGCCCGGTTGATGGCGTGTGCAATTGGAATAGTTGCTTGTCCTCCGCAGGTAACCATATTGAAATTGTCCACATTCTCCAAATGCTTCAGGTTCACACAGGGCACAACATACGGACCGACGGCAGCCGGCGTCATGTCCATCACGATCTTTCCTGCAGCTTTAAGAATCGGCGCATTATGTAGGTGTGCTTTTGCACTTGTAGCTTCAAATACAATCCTTACCTCCGGGTCCTCTGCAACAGCGTCGACACCTCTGATAGAAGTTTTAAAGCCCAGGCCTGCAGCCCGTTTAATACCTTCCGACTCAATAATGCCGGCCATCAAATGCATCTGTAGATTTTTACTTCTCATTACCTTATACATTAGATCAGTTCCTATATTACCAGGTCCGATAATACCTACTTTGACTTTTTCCATATTTTCTCCCTTTCCAAATCATTTGAATTTTACCGATACGCTACCCATTCCATGGAAGCTGACAGTAAAACTATCGCCGCTCCCGGCAGGCTGTGCGGCAGTCACCGCACCTGCCATCACGATATTCCCTTCTTTGAGCTCAATATTAAACTCAGAAAGCTTGTTTGCCAGCCAGGCAACTGCTGCCGCGGGATTTCCCCAAACTTCCGCACCAGTTCCGCTGTTGACCAGCTCTCCGTTCTTTTCCAAAGTCATGCCAATCAGCCGCATATCAATATTGCCAATAGGTGTCATACCACTGCCTAAAACAAATCTTGCGCTTGAACCATTGTCCGCGATCGTGTCCGCCAATGTAATTTTCCAATCTTTAATTCTGCTGTCTACAATCTCAATCGAAGGTACTACCCAATCAGTTGCATTATAGACATCAGCAATCGTAATACCAGGCCCACGCAATGCCTTTTTCAGGCAAAAGGCCAATTCTCCTTCAACTTTTGGCTGAATCAGCTCGTTAATCCGGCAAACTTCACCCTCAAGCAGAAGCATTCTATTCGTCAGATGTCCATAATCAGGTTCGCTGACATTAAGAAGATTCTGCATTGCTTTACTGGTCAGGCCAATTTTCATGCCAATCACTTTTTCACCGGCTGCAATTTTTTTTGCAACATTTTCAAGCTGGATTTCATAGGCGTCTTCTACTGTCATCCCATGGTACAAGTCCGTAATTTTATCAATCTGAACATGTTCCTTTTCTGCTTTCCAAAGGCTCTCAGCAATTTCTTTAAAATTCATCATTATATCACCTTACTTTCATGATTTTTTGCCATATGCTGCTCATGGTGAAATCCTTTTTGCATCAGTTTTTCTGCCAGCACTGCTGCAATTTTCTGAGCTATTACTTCTTTAGGACTGTTTTTTTTAAGACATTCAACCAGAATCCCTGCTGCCAGCCTGACTTCATCATTTGGACCGGGCAGGGAAATCAAAAAGGAAGGTCCGACAGATCCGACTGCAATGCGCACACCATCCTTTACATGGCGCCCGGTTCCCTGCTGAAACTTTACAATATAGGGGGTTGCCGCCTTTGTATCGATTTTCAGAACGCTTTCCACTGTTTTATCTTTATCTTCAGCGCCTACGCCGCCTGTTGTAATAATAAGTCCATATGCGCGCGATACCGCTTCCGAAAGCTTAAATTCCATATCATCAACATCATCCTCTAAGATGTCGCCAATAGTCACCTTATAACCTTCACCTTCCAGCAGCTCTTTCAAATATGGAGTATTTGTGTCTTCAATCAGCTTTTCCCTAAGCTCAAAACCGGTAGGGAAAATGATTGCACGTTTGGCAATGCGCTCCTTCATTTCTTCCACCATACTGTTCACTTTGTTACCCAGCTCTGCGGGGTTTTCTCCCTCAAGACAGATCAGCCCGAGAATTCCGTCGGAATGCAGATAGGTATCCTCTGTCATGTGAACCCCTTCTAGTTTTGAAAGCTTATCTTTAATTTCTATTTCCTTTCCGACTATATTTTCAGTTGGAATGTCTTTTTCAAGGATGTCCAATGTAATATGGTTCGGACGTACATCAACCACCAGAACCTTTTTGTTATCTATTCCGAGAACCCCCGCAACAGTCTGTGCCAGCTCTGTCAGGTTTACGTTGTCTAATGTGATGTTGTTGATCCATAACTCAGTCTTTTCCAATAAATTTAAGCCCATCTTGACCTCCATATCCATTGCGCCGTTATAATAGCCGCCGCTATAATACCGTTGCCTGAACATCAAGCTTAATATCCAGCAGCGGAGCATCTACAATCTCTTTGCCGATGCAAAGAATATCAATATCATAAGCTGCAAGCTCCTTAATTTTATCCAGCTTTACTCCACCGGCAAAAGCAATCTTCACATCATTCCGTTTGCCCAGCTTTTTCACTATTTCAGAGCAGCATACAAGATCATCAAGCCTTCCGGTATCTACCATAAGAATTCCACATCCGTTTTCCAAAGCCTGTACTGTCTCCTTCTCTATTGAAAGCTGTCTCCCTTTGATCTGTATCACCCTGGTATATCCGGTATAGTCCTTCACTGCAGCCAGAGCCAAGGGTATTGAACCTAACATGCTGATATAATTTTTATCCAGATATATCATTGGCGTGTCACAGATCCGGAACGAAGCGCCGCCGCTGACAATTGCCCTGCGAACGCCGTCTTTAATGGAAGGCGGCATCTTTTTCCATGAACCTGATACAATATGAATCTTTCCGTTTGCTAAGGCTACTGCCCTCCTTGCAGCAGTTGCAATTCCAGAGAATTTTGAAAGGGTACCGATAATTTTTTCTTCAGAAAGTGCTATTTTCTTTGGTGTAGCTGTAAGCTCTCCAACTGGCGTCCCTTCAGTGACGCTTTCTCCTTCTTTAGCAAATAAAGTTAGTTTAATACCAATTTCCTCTGCCTGTTTTTCTGCCTCTGAAACACCTGACAGACAGCCTTCCCGTTCAGGGATCAATAAAGCACGAAATTCGCGGTCAATAATATCTCTAAAAATAATATCCCGGATGTCCTCCATTTTTCCCTCCTTGTTCGGCATACACGAACTGCGTTCACATTATTTGACATAATATAAGAAATCAAAAAGATTTCTTATAGATATACATTTCTATTTCACATATTTATTCCGTTCAGTTCGTAATTAACGAACTGCGTTCGCAATTATTACCAAAATATAAAGAAATCGAATAGATTTCCTGTAAATATATTATTATTCTTTTACTTTATACCCAAGTCTTTGTGAAATCTGCTGCCCATAAAACTGAACATCGGAAGCAATTGTTTGGATATCCTCCGCCGGCAGACGTGCAGTCGGAGCTGAAATGCTAATTGCCGCTATAGGAACATTCTTATGGCTGAATATGGGTGCAGCTATACAACGCAATCCAAACTCAATTTCTTCATTATCAACAGCATAACCTCTTTTGCGGGTTAATTTCAACTCTTTCATAAGTAAATCCGGATTGGTAATTGTATAATCTGTAAATTTCTGCAGCGGATTCTTTGCGAGGTAATTATCTATTGCAATTTTAGGAAGATATGCCATTATCGCTTTCCCAACGCCGGTACAATGCATTGGAGCTCTTTTACCGATCTGGGAATATATAATTATTGAGCCTGGAGAATCAACCTTGTCAATATACACAACCTCATTTTCATAGTGGAAGGCCAAATGCACCGTGGCATTGTATTTTTGTGAAAGCTCCACACAAAAAGGCTTGGCATCGTTGCGCAAATCCATGCGTTTATGAACCAGACTACCCAGTTCATAAAGTTTAATACCCAGCCGGTAGCCTCTGGTATCAGGATTTTGTTCCAGAAAGCCTTTCGTGGTCAGGGTATTTACTAAACCATAAACTGTACTTTTGCTCAAGTGCATTTCCGCAACAATCTCAGAAAGCTTAAGTTCGGCAGACGATCCGCTAAAGCACTCAAGAATGCTGATGGCATGATCTACTGATTTAACAATAATACCATCTGAGTTTGCCATTATTGACGTCCCCTTAATCTAAAATCATTATCTTGCTAATTTTTATCGTGGATTTTTATCAACAAATTCATTATAGAGCGTAGTAAACTTAAAGTCAACACCGTAAAATTAGGAACAGTAAAAAATTATAGCAACAGCGGCAATGAAAAATTTTTCAACTACGGTTATAAACATTTTACTTCAGTTTGCCGATCCTGTCCGACGGCCAGAATCTGAATACCGCTTTCCCCTCAATCTGGCTTCGCTCAATAAAACCGAATGTCCTGCTGTCCTTGCTGACTTCCCTGTTATCTCCAAGAACAACATATTTGCCTTGCGGTACAGTTAAAGGAAACGATACTTCCCGTTGGAAGGTCTCCCCCTTTACATAGGGCTCATCTAATATTTTATCGTTTAAGTAAACCTTTCCGTCACGGATATCGATTTTGTCTCCGGGAACGCCAATTACCCTTTTGACAAGGCGGATGTTCGTCTTGCTCTCAATGGGTTTAAATATCTCGGATACATCCTTGAGAAATATTTTTATCCTGTCAAAATAACCCGCAGGATATTGATTTTCTATAAAAACAATGATATCGCCTCTGGAAGGTTCACCGAACAAAAAGCTCAGTTTTTCAACAAACAAATGCTGTCCCTCAAGAAGGGTATCCTGCATGGATGTCTGCCGCACCTGTGTTGTAGCAAAGACGGTGGTATTTAATATCATTACAAGGACAAAAGCTGATACAAACACGACTATCCATTCCCATATTTCCCTCAATATCGTTTTTCCTGCTAACATGTCAACACCCCATACTAGAAGATAGAAGTCAGAAGTGAGAGGTTGGAAGTTCACACATCACACCTCACACTTCAAAAAAAGCGGGTTACCCGTTGCCAAGAACCCGCCTCATCAAAAATCCACTTATAACTTTTGTTAGAGCTTCGGTCATTAAGGCTTTATTTCACTTGTCCGAGTCTTCCTCACTATCTGCACACTCTTCACAATCGCAGGACCATTCGATTTCGATTTCATTATGGCAATGTGGGCAGAGTATGGAATCCTTTTTCATAAAAGCGTCTTCAAGAACGATGGTTTCGCCGCAATGAGGACATTCAAATTCTGAAACAGAATCATCTTCGTCCTCTTCATCCCCGTCATCTTCATCTTCATCTTCATCGTCTTCCTCTTCGTCCTCGTCCACATCCTCTTCACACTCGTCACATTCACACTCGTCACCATATATGAGACTTTCGATATCGGCAAGATCCTCATCCATTTCATCGAGTTGCTCGCTGAATTCTTCCTGCACTTCTTCGACGTCATCTACTGAAAGTGCTACATCATCAAGCACGTCTATAATAGCCTTGAGAAGTTTTCCCTCGTTTGTAGCATCACTAATTTGCATTCCTTCCGCAAGGCCCTTCAGATAGGCAACTCTTTCTTTTAAATAATTCATACAAACCCTCCATCTCTTTGCTTCAACAGCAAAATACGCTCTTGGTAATATTCCCTCTGCCGATTTATTTTATCCGCCTCATAATGCTTGTCCCGAAAGACTTCCTATAATCGTACAGTTCAGTTGCCTATGCACGTTCCAGATATTCACCAGTCCTGGTATCGATACGGATCATGTCACCCTGATTGACGAAAAGCGGCACTTTGACAATTGCACCTGTTTCAAGAGTGGCAGGCTTGGTCGCACCTGTTGCCGTATCGCCTTTGAAGCCCGGTTCTGTCTCTGTGATCTCCAACTCGACAAATGTAGGAGGTTCTATACCGAATACGTTTCCCTTATGTGACAGGATCTTCACAATCATGTTCTCCTTCACAAATTTGAAGGTATCACCAATCGTCTCCTTGCTTATGGGCATTTGCTCGAAAGACTCCGTATCCATAAAATAGTACAGATCTCCATCGTTATAAAGATACTGCATATCCTTCCTTTCAATGTGTGCCTTCGGCATTTTGTCCGAAGGATTGAACGTTCTTTCAACCGTTGCGCCGGTAATGATGTTTCTCATCTTTGTCCTGACAAATGCAGCACCCTTTCCCGGTTTTACATGCTGAAATTCCACTACCTGAAAGATCTGACCGTCAAGCTCGAATGTCGCGCCATTTCTAAATTCTCCCGCTGTTATCATTAAAAATCCCTCCGCTTATTAACATACAGTATATATCTGCCAAAATAATTAACAATTATATCATATTTCAGCCACTATTTTTATTGAACGAAATTTTCCAGGTGCCTGACTTTGCAAGCATCATAGAAATCATTGCTGTTTGCAAAGCCATTCGTTAAGAAAATTGGTTCATTCAATATAGATAATATTAAAATAAAACTTCATGTTTTTCAAGAAAAACTTTCAATTTCTCGTGCTGGATATAATGAATCATTTTTGCAACTTATATAAATCATATGAGGCCGTATAATACTATATTATGATCATTTCCTTTGGCGCTGTCGTAAGTATATCAGGCGATTCGCCATTCACTACGACCATATCTTCAATCCGGACGCCGCCAAGCCCGGAAACATAAATACCCGGTTCCACCGTTACCACCATGCCATCCTTCAGTGCAATATTCCCTCTTACAGAAACAGTTGGCTCTTCGTGTATCTCCAGTCCGACCCCATGCCCCAGTCCATGCCCGAAATGATCTCCGAATCCGGCGTCTGTAATCGCCGTCCTGGCAACGGAATCCACTTCTTTTCCTGTTAAATCCCGCCTGACTGCTGCAATCCCTTTCAATTGGGCGTCAAGGACTATTTTATATATCCGTTCCAGTTCTTCATCGGGCTTGCCAAGAAAAACAGTTCTTGTAATATCAGAGCAATAACCATTGTACAAGGCTCCATAATCCATCGTGATAACATCGCCTGTTTCAAGCTTTTTTTCGGATGCAACACCATGTGGCATCGATGCCCTCTTTCCGGAAGCTACGATCGTTTCAAAGGAGGGACCCACTGCTCCCTGGCGCTTCATGAAATATTCCATCTCTGCCGCCAGCTCCACTTCTGCCACCCCAGGCTTTATAAAGTCCAGAATATGAGTGAAAACATCATCGGCTATGCGGACAGCCTTTTTTATCCGCGCGATCTCGGATTCGTCCTTTACTCTCCTCAATTCCTCAACTACCTTGCCGAGCGGTTCAAATTCACTGACTTTGATTTTTTCACGATATTCGCCATACTCGGCAAATGTCAGATGATTGTCTTCAAATGAAAGCTTTTTAATTCCTTCCTTTTCTATCAGACTGTTCAATTCACCTGCAAAGCTACCCATAAATTGAATAACTTCATATTCCGGCGCCTGTACCGCCGCCTGCTCTACATACCGGAAATCGGTCAGCAGCACAGCTTTTGATTCTGTTATAAATAAAACGGCAGAGGTTCCGGTAAAGCCCGACATGTACATGTAGTTCTCCCGTTTAGTGATCAGGACGGCTTCCGTATTGATCGATTTCATTTTATTGCGAAGGTTCTGCAGCCTTTTTATATAAATATCCGCCATATGATGTTCTCCTTGTATTTATCGTGTGTTATTCTTCATGCCTTGGCCTTCTCTTTACAAGAACAGCGGCTTTCGTAATCGCCGCTACGACATTTACCTCAAACTGCTGGCCAAGTGTATTGATCTTCGAGTAAAGTTCGCCCTTTTCTGTAACGATGTACTTTGGAGGTAAATCATTCAGTGCAATTGCTGCAATATCCATAAGGCATTTTTCGCAGGTGCACATGTTGATATCCGTCAATACCTCCTTCATCTGGTTAAATACGATTTCTTCCATATAATTTTTGATCTGTGGCATATCATTTTCCCCCTTTGACCCATATCATCATTTATATTTTAACATATTTTATACAATATTATGATTGCACTGTAAAAAGCTCATTATCCCTGCATCCAGGATAATATGCCCCATCCCCACATGATTGTTATAAATGTCCCTGCTACGATAAAAGGCCCGAATGGTATCGTATCCTTCCTGTTTTTTTTGCGCAGCAAAATCAGTACCATGCTTGAAACACCTGCCAGTAGTACTGATATGAAAAGCGCAGTAAGGCAAAGCTTCCAGCCAAGGAACAGCCCGATCGGAGCCATCAGCTTGACATCCCCCATCCCCATCGCATCATCCGTCCGGTACAGCAATGATCCAAGTACGGCTACCAGCAGCAGCAGACCTGACCCTGAAAAGAAACCTGCTGCCGGCGTCCACCACTTGCCGTTTCCGAAAACTTCTGTCAAAGGGAGGAATATATTGTAAACAAACAGCAGACTGCCGCCTGTGATACCTGCTATCACCAGCTCATCCGGTATGATCCTGTGGTCGATGTCAATGAAGAATACGGCAATCAGAATGATCATTAGAAAGGCATATGCGGCAAAAGGTATGGATAAACCAAATTTATTGAATAAGACAATATAAATGACAGCCGTGAGCAACTCAACAAGCGGATATCGGATTGAAATGGAAGCACCGCAATGCCTGCATCGGCCTTTCAGGAAAACAAAGCTGAAAACTGGTACAAGATCAACCGCCGTAAGTCTTTTACCGCAGCCTGTACAGGATGACGGCGGTGTTACAATGGATCTGCCCAACGGTATGCGGTAAATCAGCACATTAACAAATGAGCCCATTACAAGTCCAAAAATAAAAACGGATGCATATACAAAAGCCATACCCCACCTGTATTCTATATTTAATATTTAATTTACATTAGTTCTCCAAATAATATATAAAATCCTCTAATATAACAATCCATCACTCAAATATTTTATTATTTCTGTCTTTTCGCATATTTTTTCAATATCTTTTTTTCAAGAATGCGTTTAAACCTGACAATCCTGCCCTCACGCAGGTCGATCGGCTTAACCAGTATGGTAAACATGCCTATCCGGTTCCCTCCGAAAATATCTGTAAAGATTTGATCTCCGATCACGGCGATATTTTTATTTTTGAAATCCATCATGCGGCCGGCCTTGTTAAATGCCCGTGAACCTGGCTTGAGCGCCCTGTGGACAGCATAAAGCTTCAATCTGTCGTTGAATTGCACCACTCTTTTTCTTGACGCATTGGATACGATACATACCTTAAATCCTCCGGCCTTTATACCTTCGATCCAGTTGACAGCTCTATCGTCCGCATCCGCTACATGATTTGGCACCAGTGTATTGTCGATATCCAGTATAAGACCTTTTATGCCGTTTGCATCCAAAATCTCTGCAGTAATATCGGTAATGCTGTCTACAGCATAAGAGGGGTAAAATTTCTCAATCATCCATACCTCCACAAATTCTGTTGTCCTTATTATTTCCATATCTATGGCTCTAATAATCATAGCAAAATTAAATAAATTGTGCCAGTTTAAAAGTAGCATTCATTAAATTTATCAATAAGACATGTCAAAATAAATGCTGGATTTTTTGTTAAAATAGTTGCATAATAGAAAAAAACATTATTTCACTTTTATATATTGAATGACAAATTAATTTCATTCAATTAATATAGCGAAAAAGTGAGGAGGTTATTATTTCATGTCTCAGAAAATCAGTATCCAAAAAACACAAAACCCGAAGCAAAAGCCGGACCAGTCAAAGCTCGGATTTGGTCAGTATTTCACCGATCATATGTTCATTATGGATTATAACATGGAAAAAGGCTGGCATGACCCCAGAATAGTACCTTACGGGCCATTGCAGCTGGATCCGTCCACGATGGTATTCCATTACGGGCAGGCGATCTTTGAAGGCCTGAAAGCCTACAAATCCAAAAACGGAAAGGTTTATCTCTTCCGACCGGATATGAATATGAAGAGAATAAACAATTCAAACCAAAGGATGTCCATCCCTCCAATCGATGAGAAATTTGCAGTAGAAGCTGTAAAAACGCTTGTCCATATCGACCGGGACTGGATACCGACCGAATTCGGCACCTCCCTGTATGTGCGCCCGTTTATCATTTCCACCGACCCGTATCTTGGAGTAAGATCATCCAACACATACAAATTTATCGTCATTCTTTCACCAAGCGGGGCGTATTATCCTACAGGGATCAACCCTGTTAAAATCCTGATCGAGAATGAATATGTACGCGCCGTCAGAGGCGGAACCGGTTTTGCCAAAACGCCGGCAAATTATGCCGCCAGCCTTAAAGCACAGGAAATAGCGCACGAAAAAGGTTATGTGCAGGTATTGTGGCTGGATGGCGTCGAAAGAAAATATATTGAAGAAGTCGGCTCCATGAATGTATTCTTCAAAATCGGTGACGAAGTCATAACTCCTTCCCTCGACGGGAGTATTCTCCCGGGGATCACCAGGGATTCAGTGATTCGCATTTTAAAGCATTGGGGCGTCAAGGTTTCCGAAAGAAAGCTGCCTGTACGTGAATTATATGATGCGCATGCCGCAGGGAATCTGGCGGAAGCCTTTGGAACCGGAACGGCTGCAGTCATCTCACCCATTGGCGAACTAAACTGGGACGGTCATATTATCGAAGTTACCGGAGGGAAAATAGGCGACCTGTCAGCAAGGCTATATGAGACGATCACCGGTATACAAAGCGGTGAACTGAAGGATGAGTTTAATTGGCTGGTTGAAGTAAATTAAGGCTCGGCTAAAAAATTACTTCCGCTTCTTTTATAGGGAATGGAGCGGTTAGTGTAGTTCCCCATAAAAAAGATTAGCGGAAGTTATTTTTTAACGATGCTTAAGGTATATTTTCACTGTTTCACAATAGACTTTTTAGTGTAGCGCTGGAAAAAGAGATGATCTCAAATAGCCTTTATCATTACGATGCTGCTTGTTGCATTAGCTGCAATATTTATTCTGGTGCAGCCCTCAAAGGTCATTTATATCAAACTGCTCTCGGTTCCGGCGTTATGCCTTCTTTTTATCCTCTGCCTGATACTGCTGTCCGATGCGGCTGTAAAGTCGGCGCTTGACGGCATGAGGCTCTGGGCAGGCGTTGTAGTGCCTTCCCTTTTCCCTTTCTTTGCAGCAGCAGAGATCATGAATTCATCAGGCTTCATACGGGCATCCGGCTTACTGCTGGAGCCTGTCATGAGGCCTTTGTTCAATGTGCCCGGATGCGGCTCCTTTGCTCTTGTAATGGGCATCCTGTCCGGCTATCCCGTAGGAGCGAAAATAACCTGCGACCTGAAAAACAATGGTGAACTTGACAAGGTGGAAGCAGAACGGCTTCTTGCCTTCACGAACAACTCCGGCCCGCTTTTTATCATCGGCGCAGTCGGTACGGGCATGTATGGTTCTCCCCGGCTGGGGATCTTCATTTACATTTGCCACTTATTGGCGTGCATTACGGTTGGATTCATCTTCCGGTTTTACAAAACAGGGTCTAATATGACCCGTTGGGCAATGCATAAAGCGAATGCCGGCAGGAAACATTTTTGTGAAGCCGGCTTTAAAAAAAGCAGACAAACCCCGGTGTTTAAGGCTTTCCGGAA
>JBDKVA010000049.1:0-11918 GCA_039679375.1 Clostridiaceae bacterium | reverse complement strand
TCTTTTTACACTTCAATATCTGCTTATTCGAGTAATGAAAAACCTGGATTTTATAAACAGTGAAGATGCTAAAACAATTATGCACATGGATCAAATAGAAATTCCGACATTTTCGGCGCGAATGGCGATGTGTGTACTTGCTGCCGGTCCCATGGTTTTCGTATTTCCTTTCTTTCAGAAATATTTCGTAAAAGGTCTTACCATGGGGTCGATCAAGGAATAGGTCATACCGGGAGTTTGCAATTTTTGCAAGACCCGTAGATAATAAAATCATATTAAAGGAGGTACATCTGAATGTACAAGAGTAAAACTCTGAAATCATTATGTCTTCTGCTGAGTGTCATCTTTATTTTTGCAATGATGCTCACAGGCTGCGGATCATCTGCCCCAAAAGCCGCAGAGACAACGACTGCCGGAACATCAACCATATCCGAATCAACTGCGAGCGCATCCACACATGAAGCTCCCAAGCTTGATTATGCTGAACTCACATGGTATCTTCCACCGCCAATCAGCCCTGAGAAAAATCAGGATAATGTTATGGCGGAGGTTAATAAGCAGCTCAAGGAAAAATTAAATGTAAAGCTTACGTTTAATTTTATCGATTGGGGCAACTATGATGATAAGCTGAGAGTTATGTCGGCTGCAGGAGACCCGTATGACCTGACGATGGCTACCAGCTGGACCAATAAGCTGCCAATAAATGTTGCAAAGGGATTCTATCTCCCGTTGGATGATCTTCTTGCCCAATACGGCCAGCATGTATCGGCAAAGGTTGAAAGTAAATATTGGTCTGCAACAACGTTTAACGGAAAAGTGTATGCTATACCCAATCCGACCACTTATGCTTCAACATCTTCGTTCTCATACAAGAGGGATCTGGTCGATAAATACAACTTTGATTACAAAAACGTTCATACATTAAAGGAGCTCGAACCGTATCTTGAAATAATAAAGAAAAATGAGAATGGGATTACTCCTTTATGTGCGACTGCAAAGAGTACACCCGGCTTAACTGAGGAAGGTATTGATAAGGTAAACGGGTTCATAGGATATAATATCAAAGATAGTAAGTTTATAACTTTCTTTGATATACAGGATAGGATCGATCAGTTTAAGACATTAAGCGATTTTTACAAGAAGGGTTACATAGCTAAGGATGCAGCAACAAAAACAGATTATGCGGCAGAAGGCAAATCCGGGAAATATGCTGTAATGCCAAGTCCCGGAGCATACAGCGAAGATGGTTCAAAGGCAACTACAGTCTACGGCTTTCCATGCTATGAATCGTTGTATAAGCAAGGATTAGTCAGTACTAATACAGTACAGGGATCAACTACTGCAATAAGTAAAACGTCAAAGAATCCTGACAGGGCAATGATGCTTGTCGACCTGCTCTATTCCGACAAGAAGTTCTTTAATACCGTCTGCTATGGTATTAAAGGGCAGGATTACACAGTTGTTTCGGGGGCAGGTACTGATAACCCTACAGTAAAAACGAACGCAGATATGACCTGGATGGTATATCACCCGTGGATTGGAAGCCTGTTTGACCAATGGCCGTCAAATTTGAACACGCAGGAAGCTCTTGATAAGATGAAAAAGTACAATGATTCTTCAACTATATCACCGCTTCTTGGCTTCAATTTTGATACGGAGCCTGTGAAGCAGGAGGTCAGTCAGATACAGGCTATTATTGATGAAATAAAACCGGTACTGGAGACAGGCACGGCTTCTGATGTCGATGATTACCTTGCAAAAGGAAAAGAAAGGTGCGTAAAGGCAGGACTGGACAATGTTATGACTGAGGTCCGGAAACAGTATGAAGCATGGAAAGCGGCAAATGGCAAATAATTTATAAACAGTATTATTATAATCGGGCGGGCACAAAGGCAGTTAATATCTTTGTGCCTGCTTGTAATTTTTTAAAGTAAAAAAGGTTGTATATTGAAAGGTGGTATAGAAATGAAAGGGAGATTTATTCGAATATTAAGTAAAGCTCTCGTGTTTGCACTGGTTTTTACTTTATTATCACCTCTGGCGAATGTTGCGTTTGCTGCTTCCAATTTAATGGTAGTTGATGATTTTCCTACCGGTACTTTATCAGGCTGGACTAAGAATGCCTATTTTTCCAATATGCAAACGTCAACGACTGCATATGAAGGCGCATATAGTCTGCAATTGGATTATGTAAACATTAAAGATATAACTGCATATGCCAAAAAAGCCATGAATAGTGTGAATGCAAGCTCTTGTCAGGGCGTTTCATTCAGAATAAAGGGACCTAATACAACACAGTATTATACAGTAAGAATAACTTCGAAAATAGGTACACAGTACTATTATTGGGATACTGAAAAACTTAGTCTTGGCAAAAATGATTGGAAGAGGGTTTTCTTGCCATGGTCATATTTCAGAAATAGAAACGATACTGCACAGGTTGCTACTGCTTCCAATATGGCTCAAGTAACAGAATTCCGCTTTGATGTTGTGGATGTTTATCAAACAGCTGCTGCTACATCTGGTACTGTGTATTTGGATGACATAAAATTTGTAGATGACAGAGTGGATGATTTTGAAGGCGGAATTGATTATTGGAGCGGAGATACATACACGACGGCCGGCAGCGAAACAGGTGCAGGCAATTACTATGAGGGTTCAAAGTCTATGAAGTGCACATATGATTTCGGGACCCAACCAAATGGGACAAAATCTGCAGTAACAAAGACTTTCAGCTCCATAGTCGATGTTAAGGAATTTAACGGCGTGTCTGTGTGGATCAAAGGTGATAACTCGGGAAATACATTATCTGCCTCTATTCATACAACAAACGGAGACTATACCTTTGAAACAAGACCTGTAACAATAAATTTCTCAGGGTGGGAACAATATGTATTTTTCTGGAAGCGATTATACAGGGATTCTTATGTTATGCCCACGAGCACTGACCTGGAGCAGATTGACAAGGTAAGCTTCAATATAATAAAACAGGGAACTGCCTCATCTAGTATATATGTTGATTCGGCACTGTTTACGCAAAAATCAGATATTTTTACAAACCTGAACCTAAATCTGCCTGGTCTCAGCACTGTAAAATCCTATGTCGATAATTGTGATTATGAGTCTGCAAAAGAATCCTTGCTTTCGTATATGAGAAACAGAACCAATGTGACTTATTTCTTTAACTGGGCTGATAAAACCAGCATAATGAATGAGTTTGTTTCAAACTATCCTGAAGCTATTGACAATGTAATTTTATCTGCTGATAAGGCAAAAGATTATGACTTTAATTTTGAGGGTGACCACAGGCAGCTGGACCCTGATGGCGATAATGATATAGACTGGTACCAGGGTACAGGAGTCTTTGGATTAATGCTACCCCGGATGGGATGGTGGCTGGACCAGGGAAAAGCTTTTTGGAACAGCTTTCTTAATACTCCCGATGAGTCGTATGTCACAGAATTTACAGCATGCTTAAGGGATTTTATAGAAGATTCACCACCGCCATATGCCATAAATAATTTTTCGGGTAAATGGACACCGACCGGTAACTTATGGAGGAGTATCGAAATAGGAATGAGGTTGGATAACTATAACTCGGCGTATGCATTCTTTCTGAACTCATCAAGCTTTACTGCGGAAGACAATTACCTGTTTTTGCAGTCATTGTTTGATAATGCTGAGTCTTTATACAATTTTGAGGCAGCATACATAGATAGCAATTGGCAAATTTTTGAATGTTACGGGCTCTATTCTATTTCCGTGATGTTTCCGGAATTTTTGAATGCGGCGAATTGGAAATCGGTTTCAAAGTATTATCTCGAACAGCACATGGCTAATGATATCGGAGATGATGGCTTTCATAACGAATTGACTTTCAATTATCATGAGTCGATGATTGATTTACTTCGCAGGGCAAAAACACTGGGCGAAATGAATTCGGATACCTTTTCGCAAACATATTCGGATAAATTGGATTTAATGTTTGAGGTTGTTATGAAAATGATGAGGTCCAATGGATATGAACCAATGTTTTGTGATGCATGTTCTTACAGTGATAGAACATTAATGGCTCTGGGAGCAGGCATATTTGGCAGAGGAGATTTCAAATACTTAAGCAATAATGTAGTAAGCGCCACCGATTTCTGGACAACACCGGCATCAGTCAGGAGCAACCTGGCTAATCTGACCGCGACTTCCCCTGACTTTACCTCTACGAGACTGGATGATGCAAGATATTATGCCATGAGGACACAGTGGAGGGATGGAGGTAATTCGTTGTATTTTGACGGCGCTCCATATAATTATGGACACTGGCATCATGATCAAATGAATATCGATGTAACTTCCAACGGTTTTCCAATCATACTTGACCCGGGAAGAGGGAATTACAGCGATTTTGATTATTATGATAATTTTTTCAGGAGATCAGCGTCTCATAACACTATAACGATGGATACATATGAAAACCCTTATCATGTGACTCCTGTAGAAAATTCATGGGTAAATGATACGGACTATGATTACATTGATTCAAAAGTAGATTATACTGCACTTACCAGTACAGCAGGAGATACAGCTGCGCCTTATCAACTAGAGCGAAAAATATACTTTGCAAAACCCGATTATTTTATTATGAATGATATTATAACTCCGACTATAAGTGGAACCCATGATTATGAACAGAAATTCCATTTTGCACCGTCGGCTATACATATAGACGCTGCTACCAAGGCTGTTGAAGTAAATAATTATATAGATAATTTTGAAATCAACTCGCTCGCTGATTATTCTACGAAACCCGGTTATTGCACAATAACAAATACAGCCGATGAAAAGTATGAAGGTCTAAGGGGCTTAAAAGTTGATTATGATTTGGCATTAGGCTATACGTGGTTTAAAAAGACTTACAGCTATAATGCACAGCATATGGGAGGAATTGTTTTCTATCTGAAGGGTGATTCTTCATCCAATACTGTTAAACCGTATTTTTTAACTTCCAGCGGAAACTGGCTTTATTCGGAAGGAATCAGCCTGAATTATTCCGGATGGAAAGAGTTCTATTTACCGTGGAAATTGTTCTGCAAGGAGAGCGATCAGACCAGGAAAATGGGGCCTAACGACGCTTCGAATATTACCGCTGTTGATTTTCATATCTACGGGAGCGGCACAGGAATGGTATATTTTGATAAAATAAGATTTTATGACAATTATGATGTTGCAAACTTTGAGTCAAAAACCATCAATGATTTTGAGGATGAAAGCATAGCTGGCTGGAGCGCGGGTCAAGGAACTATTGCTATAGATACAACCCAATTTTACCAGGGCTCAAAAAGCTTAAAGCTTACATGTTCTTATTCCGACTCTACTCCATCCGATTATGTGAGAAAAGTTCAGAATTATGACGCCTCAAAGCTGGCAGGCGTGATGGTTGCAGTTAAAGGCAATTCTACAAAAGATAAATTCTATGCATATGTTTCTACAAGTACCGGACTATTCCGTTTGACCAGCAAATATGCTTCAACCGGTACATATCCATATACTTCAGACGGCACATATATTATGAGTTATGGAGACTGGCGGGTTTACTATTTCCCGTGGAGGAACTTCTATAAGGAATCCGACCCCAATACCATAATGACCGCCTCAGATGCCAAATATTTAAATTATATGGAGTTCCATTTTGATAAAGGCAGTACCAGTACAAATAATAATCCGGCCGTATATATAGATAAGGCAGGCTTTTTCGATTATTATCAGGAGAAAAGCTCCGTAGTAATGGAACTTGAAGGCTGGACACCAACAAATGCCGCAATAAGCCTTGACGGAAGCAATAAGTTTGAAGGCGATTATTCCATGAAGATAGACTATGATATCAGCGGAGAAAACACACAGGCGAGCATTGTAAATGCCGGAGATATTTATTACGGAAATAATGAACTGTATGACGGGATTTCCCTCAGGCTGAAAGGAAACGGAAATACGACAAATAAATTAAAACTGCTGATGAACAGCTATATATCTCCTGAAATATCGTTAGCAGGCACGGATTGGACTTATGTGTATATTCCGTGGTCGGATTTCAAGCTGGAAAAGGATATGACTACAGTAATGGGAGCACCGGTAGTAAAAACCCTTGAATTAAGAGTCTCAAAGAACGGTGGCAGTTCAACAGGGACAATAAATGTGGATAATATAACGTTTATTGGCAGCGATAGGCCTAATATCACTGTTGTTCCTGCAGACCCGGACAGTATAAGCGATGTGGCTACAGATTACGTATGGATATCGTATAATACTTCAAGGTATGAAAGCGCACCGTATATAACATACAAAAAGACCGGTATTAAAGGGAATACTGCTTTTGATACGGTGATGGTACCCGGGATTACCGGTATGTCGCCAAGCGTAGCGGTATCAAGGCTTAATGTTACACAAAACGGGAGTACACTGTCAAATACCGAAGCGTCAGGCTTGCAGATTACTATCAATGACAATGTCCACACCTATACGGACTACTATCTTACCAGCCATAATAGGACGAACTATGCTAAAAAATACGGGGAATTTTACTATGACGGAAGTAAGGCGTATATAAGGGAAACAGACGGAACAGTTACCAGAGAAGTGTATGATACGGATTCTACTTTATTCGAGTATTTGGATATTGATGATTTTGAATCCGGTGCTATCACAGACTGGACCAGAAATACGACAAAATCCACCGGCTTTAACATAGATTTAACAACGACCGTATCGTCATACGCAAGCTCAAGGTTCGATATTAACTATCCTTCAGGCTCGGACGGGACAGCTTATACATGGGTCAGAAAAGACCCAAGTACCAGCATAGATGCCTCCGATTGTGATGGGGTAAGGTTCTGGGTAAAAGGGAATAATACAGGCTACAAGTTGAAACCCATAATACAAACCAACTATGACAGCCAAACAAGGCTGTTCTATTACGGCGGAGGGGCTCCCGAAATTGTTTTGAATTTTGACGGCTGGAAGCAGTATTTTCTTCCTTGGAGCAGCTTCGGCAATTTGCCGAATTATCTTACTGATCTGCAGTCGGTAGACTTCTTCCAAATCCAGGTGGATAAGTATAACTCAAGTAACCCCGATACGGGAAGCGTTAATTTTGATCAAATTTTCTTCAGCTCGGGAGGGAACAGTGTTTACTCGAAAGAGGCAAGCGCCACACCTCCGGTTGCAGCGCCTGTCCTACAATCGGCAGTAGCAGGAGACGGGCATGTAAATATAACCTGGAGTGAAGTGACCGATTCTACCGAATACAAAATATATGCAAGCACAGCTTCCAATTCTTACACATCACCTGTAGCAACGGTTACAGGCCCGGCATACAGTTATGATGTTACAGAGCTTACCAACGGAACGGCATATTACTTTGCAGTAAAGGCAGTCCATCCGAGAGGTGATACCGCTTATTCAAATGAGGTGAGCGCCACACCCCAGATTGCGGCACCTGTAATTGACACAGCAGTAGCGGGAAACAGACATGTAAGTCTAAGCTGGAACCCTGTAGCAGGAGCAGGAGGTTATACAGTTTATGCAGGAACGGCTCCGGGCTCATATAATACAGCAACTGCCAGCGTAGCGGGCTCGGTATACAGTTGCGATTTTACCGGGCTTACCAACGGGTCGACATATTACTTTGCAGTTAAGGCGGTGAGTGCGGGAAGCGAAAGTACTTATTCGAATGAGGTGAGCGCCATACCTCAGGTTGTAGCGCCTGTACTGCAATCGGCAGTAGCGGGAGACGGACATGTTAGCATAAGCTGGAACCCTTCAGCAGGAGCAGGAGGTTATATAGCTTATGCAGGAACAGCCTCAGGATCATATGATACGGCAGCTGTCAGTGTAACAGGATCGGTGTACAGTTACGATTTTACAGGGCTTACCAATGGCATGACTTATTACTTTGCAGTTGCAGCTTTACCTGAGTATGCGGATATTGATGATTTTGAGTCAGGAGTTATCACAGACTGGACCAGAAATACATCTAAATCCACCGGGTTCGTTATTAACACAACAACGGCTGCAGTATCGGCTACAAGTTCTGAATTTGATATAAGCTATCCGCAAGGCTCCGACGGGACAGTGTATACATGGGTCAGAAAAGATTCAGCCGGCAGCATAGATGCCTCTGATTCTGATGGTGTCAAGTTCTGGGTAAAAGGGAATAATACAGGCTACAAAGTGAGACCGATAATACAAACTGCTTATGGAGGGCAAACAAGGATATTCTATTACAACGGCCCTGAAATAGTTTTGAATTATGACGGTTGGAATCAGTATTTTCTTCCGTGGAGCAGCTTCGGCAGTTTGACGGATTACCTTACTGATTTGCAGTTGGTTGACTTTTTCCAGTTCGAAGTGACTAAATATAACTCGAATAATTCCGATACGGGAAGTGTGAATTTCGACCAGATTTCCTTCAGTTTGGAAGGAAACAGTGCTTACTCGAATGAGATGAGCGCTACACCTACAGGTAGATAACTAGTACTTAAAAAATTAATTCATGAGGGCCTTAATCATGTAAGGCCCTCATGAAATACACCACAGGTGTATTTCATGTTTAACTTAAAATAGCTGATGGGAAATTACTTTTTGCAAGGTTAAATATTGTTTTTAATAGTGAAAATGAAGACACTTAAACTGCAAGTTAAGGGTCAAAAAATAACTAACAAAACATTTTGGGAGGCTAATTTATGGAAAGCACACAAATTATAAAAGGTAACTCCTTGCCTAATATACCCTGTGAGGATAGACCAGATGATGTTATGGCCATTCTCTGGCGATCAATGCGGAATCCGATTATATTAAGGGATGCAATGCTTTAATGGTGAACAGCAGCAGCGAAATAATTACACAGTATAGCCGTTTGGACTCGACTCAGGCAGAAATGGCTCTTATACAAAAGACAAAGATGGGATATTTATATCCCGATAAATTTGATAAAAAAAATAACCCATGCTTGTTCATATAAAAGGCAGGAAACTGCCGTTTATTTTAGTTGCTCCACAATACTATGCCTATATCTGGTATAAAATTTTCGATAAACCTTTGGAATTGTTTCTTTATAAAAATATTTTATAATTTTTTTCTAAAAAAGAAGGATTTTATAAAAAAACATAGAATATAATTATTACGAAACAGTTTCGTAAAGTTAATTATATGTTTAGTTAACTTGCAAACCAAATATAATCCATGGAGAGGGTACTTATGAACATTTACAAAATCGCGGAATTAGCAGGCGTATCCGTTGCAACCGTATCCAAGGTAATAAACGGCAGAGATGAGATAAGTGAGGATACAAGGAGAAAGGTCTTTGAAATTATTGAAAGTAACAATTTCAAGCCTAAGGTTTCTGCAACGGTTATGGATACATTAGCTGTCTTTTTTCCTGCCGGCAGGGAAACCCATTTATCAAACCCGTATTTTTCATCAATTCTGTTTGGCGTTGGCGATATAGCGTATGATTATGACTTTGGGATCACTATTATTAACACAGGCAGGCTGCCAAAGAAACCGGGGGAGTTTCTGAAGTTCTGCAGACAGAGGAAAATCAGCGGAGGCATATTTGCTCTGTTAACTGTCGACGACAATTATGTTGCCGGCCTGGCAGAAAAATTCCCTGTTGTTTCAATTTCGCAAAAATTTGAGGGCTATCCCGTAGGGTGTGTGCAGGCAGATAATTTTACCGGCGGCTATGAAGCCGTAAAATATTTGATTGACTGTGGACATAAAAAAATCATGTTTATTAATCCGAGTATAAAATATCTTGATCATATCATGAGAAACGACGGGGGAGAAAAGGCGCTGCAGGAAGCCGGCCTTTCCAAATATCCCGAGGAAATACAATATTCGCTTACGTTAAGCGACACTGATTTAGGCTATTCTCTGGATAAAGCTTTTGCAGACCGGGAGAGGCCTACGGCTCTATTCATTGCCAGCGATCAGGAGGCCTTAAGGATTATGAGGATATTGCAGGAAAAGGGTGTAAAAATACCTGAGGATATTTCGATTGTCGGGTTTGACGATCTGAGCTTTGCCGAGAACATCAATCCGCCGCTTACTACGGTACGTCAGCCTATATATGATGTCGGCAGGGAAGCGTGCCGTATGCTGATAAATATGATGCAAAAAAGCGGTACTCAGGAAGTTGCCGATATGACTCTCAAAACCAAGCTAATGATAAGAAAATCGGTGAAAAGGCTGAATGAGTGATTATGTCATGAGAAGGAGGAATGTTAAAAGGTCATTTCTATTTAAGCATTTATGAATCCGCAGCTGGAATAACTCAAAATGACAGTTTTCATGGGCAAAATTATTATATTTATAAGGGGGAGTATTTGTGAAAAGGTTTATTTCAATTATTGTGATTGCAGTGATGTTATTATCGGTTACAGTCGGATGCGGCGGTAAAACTGCGACGGATAACAAGGAAACGTCACAGACGGAAACAACGGTAAAAACTTCGGAGGGTTCCACGACCGCAAAGGAAGAAACGGCACAGAAGCCTTCGGAAAAAGTTATAGAAGGCAAGATTACAGTGATTAATAACAGAGTGGACCAGGTTGAAGATTTGAATAAGATAGCAAGCGCTTTTCATGCAAAATATCCGCAGGCGGAAGCAACTTTTGAAGTAATTAAAGACTGGGGCAGTGCCGAGAAGACAAGACTGGCAGCAAATGCGGCGCCTGATGTCCTGTTCGTAGCAGGGTCCGTTATGACACAAGCGCAATATCCCGATTTTCTGCTGCCGATAGATGAATTGTATACGAAGGATACTATAAGCAACTATGATCGCTATAAATCCGGCGACCATATATACGGGTATGCAGACGGAGTTAATGTAACCGGTTTGCTTTATAGTAAAACAACTTTAAAATCAGTAGGTGTAACATCGCCTCCTAAGACACTGGATGAATTGTTTGCGGATTTTGACAAGCTGAAAGCAAAAGGCATCATACCTATAGGATGCATGGCCAAAACCCTGTGGGCGATGTCCAACTGGGGAACGGTAAGAAATGTTTACGAAACAAAAACCGGAGACGATTATTATAATCAGTATGCTAATACGGATACACCGTTCACGAAGGATAATCCGATTGGAAAAATGCTGGCATTCGTAAAAATGCTGAAGGATAAAGGCTATTTTGATGACAATGCCGCATCTTCAGACTGGGATGTGCTGAGACTTCAAATGGATAAGGTAGGCTTTTTAATGCAGGCAAATTTCGGCATATCTGCATTAACCAATAATTCTCCGGAAGACGTGGGCTTCTGTCCGCTGCCTGTCGATAACAGCGGGAAAACCTATTCCACAAGAAGTCCGTCTATGGGCTTAGGAATCAACAAGGACACAAAATATCCCGATACTGCAAAGGCTTTTATAAAATTCCTGCTGGAGGAAAGCGTATACAACGATTTGTGCGGTACTTTACCTTCAGTTGCCGGTGTAAAATCAAACACACCTCAGCTTAGCGAGTTTATGGATTTGAAACCTGTTTATTTTGACGCGCCTGGTGCGACTCAGAATTATAATGATATTATCAATAAGGCACAAATGAACGGAGGCTTTGGCGATCTGATACAGGAAGTCATGATCACCGGCGATATCGATGCGGTATTAGCCAAATACAATAAAAAGTGGACAGATGCAAGAGCGGCATTAGGCGTGAAATAGTCATCCGGATAATAGACAGAGGTGATATTTTGTCTCGTTATGTGAAGGTTGCTTTACGGAGCAACCTTCACAATTAAATTGCATAGACAACCACCAGCTCTGCTGGTGGGTAAAAAGGCTTAAGCTCTGAACAAAGACTCCTATGATATAATTGCAAGCGACTGACAATCGCAAGGCAATAAATCATAGGAGGTGTCGTATGGGT